>JYOD01000099.1 GCA_000955785.1 Burkholderiaceae bacterium 16 | reverse complement strand
TATTTGAGAAGTTAAAGTTCGGACTAGTAGCGTGGCGCCCGGTCTCTGATGCGACCTGCCCGTAGCCACTTTCTATGTCGGGGGTGCGTTCGCCACGTCGGTTAGCACCGCGTCCAGGGTGTCGGCCAGCAGGTCGGCATGCGCCTCCGTGAACACCATGGGAGGACGGATCTTCAGGATGTTGGCATGTTCCCCGGTGGCGCCGACCAGCACATGGTGGCGCCGCAGGCCGTTGACGATGCGGGCGGTTTGCGCTGTCGCTGGCTGCCCGGCATCGCCACCGTTCACAAATTCCACTGCGACGAACAGGCCGGCCCCACGGATGTCGCAAATCAGCGGGTGCCGTGCCGCAACGCCGGCCAGCCGCTCGCGCAGGTGCGCGCCAACGCGCCGTACCTGCGCCGTGAGATTCGTTTGCTCAATCACGTCCAGCACCGCCATGCCGGCCGCGACCGAGACCGGGTTGCCGCCGAAGGTATTGAAATAGCGGCACTCGCGGCCAAACGCCTCCAGCACCTCGGGGCGCACAGCCAGCCCGGCGAGCGGGTGGCCGTTGCCCATTGGCTTGCCCATGGTAACGATGTCGGGTACCACGCCATGCCGCTGGAATCCCCAGAACGCGTCGCCGGAGCGGCCCAGGCCAGGCTGCACCTCATCGGCAATGAATACGCCGCCGGCCGCGCGGATGACGGCGACTGCGTCTTTCAGGAAGCCGGGGGGATCGGTGAAGATGCCGTCGCTGGAGAACAAGGTGTCGACCAGCAGCGCGGCCGGGCGGATGCCGTGCGCGCGCAGGTCGTCGATGGCGTGCCGCACGCCCTCGGCGAATACGGCGCCAAGTTGCGCCGGCGGGACGCGGTAGCTGTCCGGAGCCGGCACGGTGCGCACGCTGTCGCCGAGCTTCACGTAGCGCCCGAGCGAAGGCGATGCCTCGGCAATGGATGCGGTGACGCCGTGATAGGCAAAGCGCGTGATGATCAGACCTTGCGCGCCGGTGTGGGCGCGGGCGATGCGCATCGCCAGGTCGTTGGCCTCGCTGCCGGTGCAGGTGAGCATGGCATGGCCAAGCGCATCCGGCATGGTGCCCAGCAGGCGCTCCGCGTAATCCAGGATGCCTTCATGGAGGTAGCGCGTGTGCGTGTTCAGCTGGGCTGCCTGACGGGCGATGGCTTCCACCACTTGCGGATGGCAATGGCCGACCGATGCGACGTTGTTATACGCGTCGAGGTAGCGCTCTCCTCCGGCGTCGTAAAGCCACGCGCCTTCGCCGCGCACGATGTGCAGCGGCTCCTCGTAGAAGAGGCGGTACGCCGGCCCGAGCACGCGGGCACGCCGCTCGGCCAGTTCGGGAACGGAAGGGGTCATCGTATTCCTTGGTGTCGTGGTCACGCCAGCCCGCAAGCTCGTCGCAGGACGTTGCGTGCCTGTTCGGTGGGAATGGCGTCGCAGGCCGCCAGCCGGTCCCAGGAGACCGCATTGTTGCGCAGCAGGTAAGGGGCGTTCTCCGGATGCCGCGCGGCGCGCCAGCCGCTGATGGCCACCACCATCACCAGCCGGGCTTGCACCAGGTCGAACAGCACGTCGATCTCATTGGCTTCAAGCGGCAGCACCGCGTGATAGGCGGCGACGAAGTCCGCCAGCGTGGCCATCGTATCGCCGGCCGGATCCACTTGATAGGCGGCGGCCACGGCCAGGTCGTCGATCAGCGGCGCATGGACCATGTCGCCAAAATCGAGCACACCCGCAATGCGCGCATGGTCTTGCGGGTCGACCAGGACGTTATAGATATTGAAGTCGTTGTGGATCGGCTGGGCGCGCAGGCGCGACAGCCGGGGCTGTACGTTGGTGGCGAAACGATCCAGGGCGCGTGTCGCTAGCTCGCGGCGTGCTCTGTCCGGGACGCAGTCGAGCAAGCTCCGCACACGGTCGGCGCGCTGGATATCCCACGGCAGCTCAAGCTCGCCGGCGGGATGGCGGAAGCCGCGCAGCGCCAGGTCGAGCCGTGCCAGCGTGCGCGCCAGTTCCCGCGCCTGCGCCTGCGAGCGTTGCGCTTTTGGCAGCGGCTCGCCCGGCAGGTAGCTGAATAGCCGCACCACACGCGCGTCCCCGCCGGGCGGCTGCGCGATCAGTGAAGGCTGTCCCGTCAGGGTCGGCACAATACGCTGCACCGGGAGCGTGGGATCGGTCGCTGAAATATGCAGCAGCGCCTGCGTCTGGAAGTCCGCTACCAGCGGCAATTCGGCGGGATGGGAGACCTTGAGCATATAGCTTGCCGCCGGGGTTTCCAGCAGGAAGTTCCGGTCGCGCTCGCCAGTCAGCGGGGAGAGCCGGCCCGCCAGCCCGTACTGCCGCGCCAGCAAGTCTATGGCCCACGCCAGCGGGACTTCGGGCGAGCCTTCGCTCAGCACGTCCACCTTTTGGGGGCCGGCGGCCAGCGCCGCATTTGCCGGGCCGTTCATGCTGCGCTCGCGAAGCCGCGCAGCGCGCTGGAGAGGTTGGGCCCGAGGTCATCGGAGAGATAGCCGCCTTCCTGCACCAGCACGGTCGGCAGGCCAAGCCGGGCGATTTCCGCAGTGATGAGGGCAAAGCCGGGCGTGGTGACGGCGAGTGCCTGATACGGGTCTCGCTCGTGTGCGTCCAGTCCCAGCGCCACCACCAGCGCGCCGGGCGCGAAGGCGCGGATGCTCTGGCACACGTCGCGCAGGGCCGCCAGATAGGCCTCGTCGCCGGTGCCGCGGGCCAGCGGCCGGTTGATGTTGTAACCCAGCCCTTCCGCCTCGCCGCGCTCATGCGCATGGCCGGTGAAGAAGGGCGTGAACAGCATCGGATCGCCATGCAGCGACACCGTCAGCACATCGTTGCGGCGATAGAAGATCCCCTGCGTGCCGTTGCCGTGATGCATGTCGATATCGAGGATAGCGACGCGTTCATGGTGGCGACGCAGATGCTGCGCGGCGATGGCGGTGTTGTTCAGGTAGCAAAAGCCGTTGGCGCGGTCCGCATAGGCATGGTGGCCCGGCGGGCGGCACAGCGCGTAGGCGGCACGTTCGCCGTCTGCTACCAGCTGCGCGGCGTGGGTGGCCACGTCGGCCGAGCCGACCGCCGCGCGCCAGGTGTTGGGCCCGATGGAGCAGGCAGCGTCGCCCATATGGTAGCCCGCCTGGCCGACCACGCTGTCGGGATAGGTGCAGGGCTGTCCGGGGAACGGATGAATGTTGGGTAGCACCTCTTCAGAGGCATCGGGCAGCAACTGCCAGCGGTCGTACGCGGATTCCAGAAAGCGCAGGTACTCCGGCGTGTGGATCGCGGCGCGCGGGCCCGGACCGTGATCGGCGGGGGCGATCACGTCGTGGCCGTCAGCGCGCACCGCGGCCAGCAGGCGCAGGGCGCGTTCTGGCTGCTCGTTGCTACGCTTCATCTTGCCGCGCACCATGAACGCGTGCGGGTCGTGGTCGAGATGCTGATCGCTGTAGACGACTTTCATAGGACGGACTCCATCGGAGGCGCCTCGGTGGCGCCTTGTTTCTGCATGAACACCGCCCGGACATGCACCCAGGCGTCTTCGATATGGAAGCGCACCGCGGCTTGCGCGGCGGCTTCGTCGCGCCGGGAGATCGCTTCGGCGATGGGGCGGTGGGTCTCCGCCACGGCCTTCGGGTCGTGGTAGACGCTGTCGATCAACGCCACGATCATGCGGATTTCCGTCTGCATCTGGGAGAACATCCGATGCAGGTAGGCATTGCCGGACAGCTCGCAAATGGCCGTATGGAAGGCCAGGTCGCGCGCCACCCGCTCGATTTGAGGTAAAGAGTCGGCCTCCAGCACCATGCGCTCGACCATGGCCAGGAGTTGCTTCAGGCCGGCCTCGGGCGCTTGCTTGCACGCCAGCGACGCCGCCATCAGTTCCAGGTTCAGCCGTACCTGGAACAGGTCGTCTATTTCGCGCACAGTCACCGTGCGGACGGCAAAGCCGTGGCGCGGCCGCGAGATCAGCACGCCTTGCCGCTCCAGCCGCCGGGCCGCCTCGCGCACCGGTGCGCGGCTGACATTCATGCGGCGGGCGATGTCCGCCTCGACGATACGGCTGCCGGGCGGCAGCCGCCCTTCGACGATGGCCTGGGTGAGCTGGGCCTCTACCGCCGCCACCAGGTCGGAAACCTCGATCGAGGCAAACGGAGAGGAGGGCGAGGTGTCTTTGAATATGGAATCCGACATGGGCTTAGTCCTTGGGGCGGGCCACGACCGGCTGCCCTGATGGCACCGGCCGCCCGCGCAATGCGAGGTAGCCGCCCGACAGCATGATCAGCACGATGCCCGCCAGCGCGATGCCGTCGGGCGGGCGCTGGAAGACAAAGGTGCTGATCAGCACGGCGAGCAGCAATTGAAAGTAATTGAGCGGCGCGAGCGTGGAGGCGGCTACACGCCGGAAGGCGGCGAGCAGCAGGAGCTGGGCCAGCCCGCTGCAGGCGCCGCCGGCCATCATCAGCATGATATCGGGCGCGGACGGCATGACCTCAGGCAGCGTCACCAGCGCGGGTACGCCGGTCACCACCAGGCAGATCAGCGCGGTCCAGGCGTAGAGTACCGGCCCGGCGACCACGCCGGCCAGCCGGCGCGTCAGCAGCTGGAAGGCCGCGTAGCACACGGCCGATACCATCATCAGCACCGTACCCACGAAGGGCAGGTCACCGCCTGGCCGCACGATCAGCAGCATGCCGCCAAAGCCGGCCAGCACGGCAGCCCACTGCGCGCGTCCCACCCGCTCGCCCAGCACCGCCGGCGACAGCGTCACCATGATCAGCGGCGCGGTGAAGTAGATTGCCGTTGCCTCGGCCAGCGGCATGTACACCAGCGCGGCCATGAAGCAACTGGCCACGATCCCGAGCGCCAGCCCGCGCACCAGTAACAGCCCCTTGCAGGGCGTGCGCCACAGCTTCAGGTCGCCTTCGCGCACCAGCCACACCAGCGCGATGACGCTCACCGACACGTATCGGGTGAGGTTCATCATGGGCGCCGAGTGGTCGCGCAGCATCCACTTGCAGAAGGCGTCATAGCTGGCAAACGCCACCAGCGCGCAGAAAAACAGCAGGATGCCGTCGCGGCGCGCGCTTGCCGTGGCAAGCCGTAGCGATGGATTGGCGGGGCCGGTCATCAGGCCGCAGCCTTGTCGCTGGCCGGGAGCTCATGCTCCAGCGCCATCATGGCTTTCTCGAAACGCGCGAACAGTTCGTCGATCTGCGCCTCGGTGACGATCAGCGGCGGGCAGAACGCGATGGTGTCGCCCATGGCGCGCACGATCAGGCCTTGCTCCTGCGCCAGCTGGGCCAGGCGTGGGCCAGTCTTCAGCGCAGGGTCGAAGCTGCGCCGCGCCGCCGGATCCACCGCCAGCTCGATCGCGCCCAGCAGGCCGACCCCGCGCACCTCGCCCACCAGCGGACGTCCGGCGTATGCGCACAGCGCTTGCTGGAAGCGGGGCGCGACTGCGTTCACGTGGTCGAGGATGCTGTCGTCCTCATAGACCCGCAGTGTTTCCAGCGCCACTGCCGTGGTGACCGGATGACCCGAGTAAGTGAAGCCATGGCCGAAGGTGCCGATCTTGCCGCTGTTGGCGGCTATCGCCGCGTGCACCATCTCCGATACCATCACCGCCGAAATCGGCATGTAGCCGGAGGACAGCGCCTTGGCACAGGTGAGAATGTCCGGCCGCATGCCGTAGGTGGTGGAGCCGAACATCGCGCCGGTCCGCCCAAAGCCGCAGATCACCTCGTCGGCGATCAGCAGGATGTCATGGCGGCGCAGCACGGCCTGGATTTCGGCGAAGTAGGTGGCCGGCGGCACGATCACGCCGCCCGCGCCCATCACCGGCTCCGCGATAAAGGCGCCGATGGTATCCGGGCCTTCCGCCTGGATCAGCGCTTCCAGCTCCCGGGCGAGGCGGCTGGCAAACGCCGCTTCGCTCTCGCCTGGTGCGCCGTAGCGGTAGTGATGCGGGCAGCCGGCGCGCAGGATGCGGTCGATGGGCAGGTCGAAATCGCGGTGATTGGCTTGCAGGCCGCTCAGGCTCGCCGCCGCCACGGTGACGCCGTGATAGGCGTTGGTGCGCGCGATGATCTTCTTCTTGTCCGGCTTGCCGATGGCGTTGTGGTAGTACCAGACCAGCTTGACTGCGGTGTCGTTGGCCTCCGAGCCGGAGTTGGCGAAGAACACCTTGGACATTGGCACCGGGGCCATCGCGACCAGTTTCTCGGCCAGCATGATGGCCGCCGGGTTGGAGCGGTGGTTGAAGGTGTGATAGCAGGGCAGCGTGCGCATGGCCTGCACGCCAGCCTCGATCACGCGCGCATGGCTGAACCCGAGGGAGCTGCACCACAGGCCCGACATCCCCTCCAGGTAGCGCTTGCCCTGGTCATCCTCCACATAGATGCCGTCGCCCTTCGTGATGACGAGCGGGCCGACGCCGGGGTGAGTGGCCAGGTTGGTAAAGGGGTGCAGATGGGCCGCGATATCGTCGGCTGCAAGGGCGGCGTGCGAGGGCAAGGCGACGGTCATGTCAGGTCACGTCCTGTTGTAGTTGTCTGGTGTGTTGGAGGGGAGGGCAGCGGCATGGCAAGGCCGGGCTAAGCAAGATCAGTATCCCCGCGCCGGATCGACTGCCACCGCGGGTCGCTGCCCACGGCGCAGTTGAGCCAGATTATCCAGCGTCTGGCGCGCGATCGTAGCCGAATCGGTGCGAGCCGCCACATGCGGCGTGACCACGATGCGCGGATGCCGCCAGAACGGGTGCTCCGCCGGCAGCGGCTCGTGTTGGAAGGCGTCCAGCGTGGCCGCGCCCAGCGTGCCTTCGTCCAGCGCGCGCAGCAGGTCTGCCTCGACGAGATGGCTGCCGCGGCCCACGTTGATCAGATGCGCGCCGCGCGGCAGGCGGGCGAACAGGTCGGCGCACAAGAAACCCTGCGTCTGCGCGGTAAGCGGCAGCAGGCAAACCAGTGCGTCGCAGCCTGCCAGGAAGGCATCCAGGCCGCCCTGCCCGTGGAACGCTTCGACACCCTCGGGCAAGTCAGTCTTGGGGCTACGGCTCCAGCCGCGCACCGAATAGCCCACCGCCTGCAGTGCGCGGGCGCTGGCAACGCCCAGCGTGCCAAGCCCCGCAATGCCCACGCGGTGCCGCGACGGCACCACGATGGGCTGCTCCTGCCATTGTCTGGCTGCCGCGCTGGCCAGATAGGCGCCCATGCTGCGCTGGTGCTGGATCACGGCCCATGTCACGTAGGCCGTCATGCTGCCGGCCATCGCGGTATCCACGATGCGGCACACGGTTGGCCCGGACGGCAGGTCCGGGTCGCTCCGCAGATGGTCGATGCCTGCGCCCAGCGACTGCACCAGGCGCAGCTTCGGCATGGCGGCCAGCAACCCGGGCGGGGGCACCCAGCAGACCGCGGCATCGATCTCGTCAAGCGCACCCAGGTCGGGCCCCATGCGCAGGTCCAGCCCGGGCGCCGCCGCGCGGAAGGCGGGAACCAGGTAGCTCATGTCGAGCACGCTGCTAAGCAGTGCCACGCAGGGTGGCTTGCCGGCCGTCATGTCCTTCAGGTCCAATGTCGCCGCTGAATCTTCGAGGGCGGTGCGCGTCATGCGTAGCCTCCGACCGCCTGCAGGCGGTCCGGCTCCGGTGCCTCGGTAACCTCCTGCGCCCGTGTCAGGCGCGGGATGGCCTCGATCAGCTTGCGCGTGTACGGATGCTCAGGCGCGCTCAGCACGCGGGCCGTCTCGCCGTATTCGACCACTTCGCCCCGCTGCATGACGGCGATCTTGTCGCACATCTGCGCCGCCACGCGCAGGTCGTGGGTGATGAAGACCATGGCCAGCTTGAACTGCTCGCGCACCTTGGCGAACAGCTCCAGCACCTGCGCCTGCACTGATACATCGAGCGCGGAGACGGGCTCGTCCGCCACTAGCAACTCCGGCTGCATGGCCAGCGCCCGGGCAATGCCGATGCGCTGGCGCTGCCCGCCGGAAAACTCGTGCGGATAGCGCTCGGCCGCCTCCGGGCCCAGCCCGACCAGCCCGAGAAGCTCGATCGTGCGGGCCTGCGCCTCCTCGCGCGAGACCCCCTGGGCGATCGGGCCGGAGGCAATGGCCGCGCCGATCCTGTGGCGGGGATTGAGCGAGGCATAGGGATCCTGGAATACCATCTGGAGCTTGCCGCCGGAGCGCTGCAGCAAGCCGCTGCCCTGCGACAGGTTGCGCCCGTTGATCACGATGCGGCCGCTGTCGAATGGCGCCAGGCCGACGATACAGCGACCCACCGTGGATTTGCCTGAGCCCGATTCGCCCACCAGGCCGAGCGTCTGCCCGCGCAGCAGTTCAAAGTTCACGTTGCGCGCGGCCTGCACCTCGCGCCCGCGCCGTAGCAGGCTGCCGCCAGTGCGATAGGTCTTGCACAGGTCCTGCACCTGCAGGACGCGGTTGAGTTCCGCCTGCACGGGCGGCTGGCGCAAATGGCCGCCTGGAATCGCGCTGATCAGCTTGCGCGTATAGGGATGCTGCGGATCGGTCAGCACGCGCGCGGCCGGCCCGGCTTCGACAATGGTGCCGGTCTGCATCACCACCACCATGTCGGCGATCTCGGACACCACGCCAAAATCGTGCGTAATAAACAGCACGGCCATGCCGCGCCGCTTCTGCAAATCGCGGATCAACTGCAGGATCTGCGCCTGGGTGGTCACGTCGAGCGCGGTGGTGGGCTCGTCGGCAATCAGCAGGCGCGGCTCCAGCGCCATGGCGCACGCGATCATCACTCGCTGGCGTTGCCCGCCCGACAAGCGGAACGGATAGCTGTCGTACAGCAGTTCGGGATCGGGCAGGCCGACATCGGCCAGCGCCGCCACGATGCGCTTGCGCTTCTCGGCCGCGCCCAGACGTTGGTGCGCGTCGAACACTTCAGCGATCTGGTCGCCGATGCGCATCACCGGGTTGAGCGCCGTCATGGGTTCCTGGAATACCATGCCGATCTTCTGGCCGCGCAACTCGCGCATGGCGGCGTCATCCAGCTGCAGCAGGTCCTGGCCCTCGAACAGGATGCGCCCGGCAACCGGTTCCACATGTGGCCTTGGCAGCAGGCCCATTACCGCATTGGCGATCATGGACTTGCCCGAGCCGGACTCGCCCACCACGCACAGCGTCTGGCCGGCTTCCAGCGTCAGCGATGCGCCTTGCACCGCCAGGGCGCGGTCGCCGCCGGCCGGCAGGCGGATGCTCAGGTCCTGGATATCAAGTACCGGTGCGCTCATCGTCCGCTCCCACCAAGCCGCGCGTTCAGCGCGTCGTTCAGGCCTTCGCCCACCATGTTGAGTGCCAGGACCGTCAGCAAGATGGCCGTGCCGGGAAATACTGCCATCCACCAGGCCTGGCGCAGCACCGTGCGTGCCGAGCCCACCATATAGCCCCAGCTCATATGGTTAGGGTCGCCCAGCCCAAGAAAGCTCAGGCTGGATTCGAGCAGGATAGCGGTCGCCACCATCAGCGACGCCATCACCACGATGGGGGAGCTGGCATTGGGCAGGATCTGCGACAGGATGATGCGCGGCGTCGATTGCCCGGCCAGTTTGGCGGCCTGCACAAAGTCGCGCTGGCGCAGCGTGAGGAACTCGCTGCGCACCAGGCGCGCCACTGGCGGCCAGGACACGATGGCGATCGCGGCCACGATGGAGCCAATGGACGGCTCGAAGATCGCCACCAGCACCAGCGCCAGCGCAAAGCTCGGCACCGCCTGGAACAACTCGGTAAAGCGCATCAGCGCTGCATCGATCCAGCCGCCGAAATAGCCTGAAACGGCGCCCAGCGTCACACCGATCAGCAGCGAGACCACGGTAGACACCACACCGATCAGCAGTGAGATGCGTGCGCCGTGGATCACGCCCGCCAGGATGTCGCGCCCCATGGTGTCGGTGCCCATGGCAAAGCCGGCCTCCTGCATGGGCTGCAGGAACGGCTGTTGCACCATGTCCCAGGGATCGTTCCCCGCCATCCACGGGCCGAACAGCGCGAGCACGGCAAAGCCCGCCAATACCACCATGCCGAGCACGGCTGCCTTGTTGCGGCAGAAACGCCGCCAGAAAGTATTTTTCATTGCATCTCGATCCGCGGGTCGACCAGCGTGTAGACAAAATCGGTCAACAGGTTGAACAACACGGCCATGGCCGCGGTGACCAGGAAGCAGCCCAGCAGCAGGTTGTAGTCGCGCTGCAGCAGGGCGTCGAACATCAGGCGGCCAATGCCGGGCCACGCAAACACCGTCTCGGTCAGCACCGCGCCGCCGATCATGCCGCCAGCCTGGATGCCGGCCAGCGTGACGACCGGCAGCAGGGCGTTGCGCAATATGTGGGCGCGCTGGATACGCCCCGGCCGCACGCCCTTCGCACGCGCGGTCTTGACGAAATCCATCTGCGCCACCTCCAGCATCGAGGCCCGGGTCATGCGCGCATACACTGCCATGTAGAACAGGGCCAGCGTGAGCGCCGGCAGCACGAGGTGCGAGGCAATGTCGAACACCAGCGCCAGGCCGTGCAGGTCCGCGCCCACAGTGAAGTACCCAAAGCCCGGCAGCCAGTCGAGCTTCACCGAGAACAGCAGCACCGCCATCATCGCCAGCCAGTACAGCGGCGTCGCATAGAACACCAGGGCGAACAGGGTGATGGCGTTATCCACCCAGCTCCCGGCACGCCGGCTCGCCCATGCCCCCAACACCACGCCGAACAGCACCGAGAGCAGGAAGGCGCTGCCGGTCAGGATCAGCGTGGCGGGCAGGCGCTGTCGGATCAGGTCCAGCACCGGCTGCTGCTGCCGGTACGAGTAACCCAGGTCCAACTGCACCACATGGCCGAGGTAGGTGGCCAATTGCTCCGGCACCGGCTTGTCCAGCCCGAACTGCGCGCGCAACTGCGCGACGAACTGCGGGTCCGATGCGCCGGCCTCGCCAGCCATCACCGAGACCGGATCGCCCGGTGCGGCCCGGATCAGCAGGAAGTTGACGGTCGCGATGACCAGGATCGCGATTACGCCCTGTACCATCCGGCCTAGCATGCGCTGCGTACGACTCATGGCTTTGCCCCCGAGATGAAGATGACTGCCATCACGCCAGCCAGGCGCGGCCGAGGCCGTCGTTCAGGCCGATGCCGGAACTGATGGGATTGTTGATGCGGGTGCGGAACAGGGTGGGGAAATTGAGCTCGTGCATCCACACGACGGGCATTTCGTCGACCAGGATCTTCTGCACCTGGTGGTAGATCGCCGCCCGCTTGGCGGGATCGATCTCGCGCGCGCCGGCCTGGAACAACTCGTCGACCTTGGCATTGCGATAGCCCTCAACGTTGTTGAAAGGCGAGCCCTGCGCGATGTTATCCGAGGTGTAGTTGCGCGCCACGCCCAGTGCCGGATCGCCGTACTGGTAGACGTATGTGAAGGCGAGGTCGTAGTCCCACTTGTTCAGGCGCTCGCCCCAGCCTGCCACGTCGGTGGGCGTCATCTCGATCTTCACGCCAGCTTGCTGCAGGTTTTGCCGCACGATTTCGGCGGAGCGGGTCCAGGTTTCGCCGTAGGGCAGGGGCAGCAGGCGCAGCGTTTCGCCCTTGTAGCCGGATTCAGTCAGCAACTGCTTGGCGCGGGCCAGGTCGCGCGGATACTTGGCCACATCGGTGCTGGCGTACTTGATGTGGCTGTTGAAGGGGCCGGTGGCGGTTTTCGCATAGCCCTGCCATGCCACCTTGGAGATCGCATCGCGGTCGATGGCAAAGGCCAGCGCCTGGCGGAACTTGATGTTGTCCATCGGCGCCTTGCGGTTATTGACCCACAGCCACGAGTGCGGCGCGAAGAATTCCCAGCCCTTGGTGGTGACCTGCACGCCGGGCAGCTTGCTCAGGCGCGCCACGTCGAAGTACTCCACCGCGCCGCCGGGCACCAGGTCGACCTTGCCGGACTCGAACGCCGCGGCGCGTGCGGAGGCATCGGGAATCACGTGGAAGTACACGCTGTCGACCAGCGGCACGTCGGGCTGGTGGTACGCGTCGTTGCGCACCAGCTGGATGTACGAGCCGCGCACCCATTCCTTGAACTTCAGCGGGCCGGTGCCGATGGGCCTGGCGTTGGCCGGGTTGGTCAGGAAATCCGTGCCCTCGTAGATATGCTTGGGCACCATGGGCATGGTGCCCACTTCGAAGATGCCGAGGAACGGGCCAAACGGATACTTCAGCTTGAATTCCACCGTGAGCGGGTCCACTGCGCGGATGCTCTCCACGGCCGCCAGGTTGGCCCGCAGCCGGGCGTGCGTCTTGCGCAGGAACACATCGGCGGAAAACACCACATCGGCCGCGGTGAACGGCTTGCCGTCATGCCACGTGACCTTGGGCTTGAGCTTGAATGTGTACACGGTACCGGTCGGGTTGACCGTCCAGGAAGTCGCCAGCGCCGGCTGCGGCTCCAGCTTCTCGTCATAACGCAGCAGGCCCTCGTAGATGTTGCCGGAGATAAGTTGGGTGGGGCCGTTCTGGGTAATGCCGATCATCAGGCCGGAGGGCTCCGGCTGCACGAGCGCGTTGATCACGCCGCCCTTCTTTCCCTGCGCGAGGACGTGGAACGGCACACCCGCGAGCGACAGCCCGGTGGTGGCGACACCCATTTTGATCAGTTGGCGACGATTCATGGCGAGACTCTCCTGGGGGCTTGGTATGTGGAACTGGCAAGACGAAAGGGTGGGGGGTCAGTCGCGGAACGACGTGGAAGCGGCGGGTTCCAGCCGCTCGAGCAAGGCGCGCCACTCACGCGTGTACGGGTCGGGTGACCCGGCCAGCCGGTTGGTATCGCCGCTTTCGTACTGGCGCGCAGTTTTCTCGCGGATGGCCTCAGGCACCGGATTGACCAACTGGCCGCTCGACTGGATCGCCACCTGCACGCGGCAGGCGCGCTCGAGGTTGTGCATGAGGATGAAGGCCTCCGCCACGCTGCGGCCAAGCGTCACCAGGCCGTGATTGCGCAGGATCAGGGCGCGCTTATCGGGGCCGAGATCGGCGATCAGGCGAACGCGCTCTTCATGGTCAAGCGCAATGCCCTCGAAGTCGTGATACGCAACGCGTTCGTGGAACTGCAGCGCCCATTGGTTGGACGGCTGCAGGCCGCAGGCCAGCGAAGATACCGCCACGCCTGCCACCGTATGCGTATGCAATACGCAGGCTGCGTCGTGGCGCGCGGCGTGCACCGCGCTGTGAATCGTGAAGCCCGCGGGATTGACGTCCTGCCCCGGCGGCCCGCTGATGATGTGCCCGTCGAGGTCGATGCAGACCAGCGATGAGGCGGTGATATCCCTGAACAGCATCCCGAAGGGGTTGATCAGGAAGCGGTCTTCCGTGCCGGGCACACGCGCCGAAATATGGGTGTAGATGCTGTCGTCCATGCCATATAGCGCGACCAGGCGGTAGGCGGCGGCGAGATCCTCGCGCACCCGTTGCTCAGCCTCGGAGATGGCGGGAACCAGGCGGGAAGAGACGTTATTGCCCATTTTTTTATTCCTCGGATTGGCGATAGTGTGACTGTATGTCGATATTCAACTGTCGACAGTAGGCAGTTACACCGATAACGCAAATTGCGGACCACCTTTCCTGTCCTCGTGCGAGCCTGCGGTGATGTGGGCCTAAATATTTGATTTATAAGGATCTTTCTTCGTTGCAAAGAGGGCGGGACGCGCGGACGCCGGAAGCGTGAACCGTGCCCGTGAATGGTGCGGCGCACAAGAGAAGGGCGCCGGGCAGGTAGACGGATGGGCATTTTGAACGGAAAGGTGGCGCCGCAAGCCGGGTGGCGGCACCAACAGGGAGTAGGCGAATGCCGGGGGTAAATCAGGCGGGAAGCTCGTCGATCAGATTTCAATCCCCGACGAGATATGGCATCGAATGATGCACTGCGGTCCTGCGCGCAGGGCAGGTGTGGCACCCGCGTTAGCGCTGTTAGTGGGCGCCATTAACAGAAATAGCCGTACTGAACAGCGACGGCTTATTCGGCGTGCGCGGCCGGGACCCAGCCGTTGGCCGCATTGGCTGCCAGCACCTGCTTAGCAATCGAATCGCCCAGGCGTTGCGCATCGCCGGAGAGGGTGGTGCGCTTCACTTCCGTGGCGCCGTGCACGCTCGCAGCCGCTGCTGCGGTCATCGTGAGATGGCCGGCTGCGGCGCCTAGACCAGCGGATTCGGCCATGCCCGGGATATGGCCGCTGTTGGCGTCGGCAGTAAAGGTTTCCAGCAGCACCGGCGTGCTGCCGGCAGGCTTGTACAGCAGCTGGACCGAAGCGCCGACTTCGCTCTTGCCCGCGCCGAGGCCGATCAGCATGCGACGGCGGCGCATGCCTTCATCGAGCTTCTGGAAGTTGCCCGCGCCGATCAGCGCATTGCCGTTGGCCGGCGCCGGGGCATCGCTGCGCACCGCGTTCAGTCCCTTGGCCTGCAGCTGGCGCACGATTTCGTCGGACACCTCTTCGCGTGCTGCCTGTGCGGCTTGCATTTGCTCGTTGGCCGAGGAACTGCCGCTAACCATCGTCTTCAGCTTCTGTGCGATGCCACTGTCCAACTTCACCTGGTCGGGGCTGGCATCAAAAGCCTGCACGTAGATGACGTCGGCACGCGCCTGCGGCTGCACCAGGGTCTGGCTGACACCGGTCACACCAGCGCTGGCGCAGCCAGGCGCCGTGCGCCGTGCAGGCCGGATGCGGTGACATCCGGCGACATATTTCCCGCATGGCGTTCGGCGCGGCCGACTACTACATTTGCCTCACCGACGCGAACGCGGCCCTTCCGCAGACAACGCGTCCAACTCACTGCATTGGAATGAACATGCACAACTTTGCACAAATCGCGTTCTTCGTCACGTCGTTCATAGTGGCAGTCTCGCTGGTCGAGGCCTACGTCCTGGCCCGAAAGGCGCAAAAGGAAGGCAAGGCCTACCCCTGGCACGAAGTCTGGATGTCGCTGGCCGACCTGGCCGGCCGCAAGCTGTTTGCGCTGCTTCCGCTGTCGCTGGCCACGCCGATCTTCTCGTTCGCCTGGGAACATCGCATCTTCACGGTCGAGATCAACAGCGCGCTGATGGTGCTGCTGCTCTTCATCGGCCAGGAATTCTGTTACTACTGGTACCACCGCGCTTCGCACCGCATCCGCTTCTTCTGGGCAACGCATGCGGTCCACCACTCGCCGAACGAACTGACGCTGGGCACGGCCTACCGCCTTGGCTGGACCGGCAAGCTCACCGGCACGGCACTGTTCTTTGCCCCGCTGGTCTGGCTCGGCGTGCGTCCGGAAGTCGTGCTGGCTGCCCTGAGCTTCAATCTGCTGTACCAGTTCTGGCTCCACGCCACCTGGATCCCGAAGCTGGGCCGGTTTGAGTACGTGTTCAACACTCCGTCGGCCCACCGCGTGCACCATGCTTCGAACATCGGTTATCTGGATGCGAACTTCGGCGGCGTGCTGATCATCTTCGACCGCCTGTTCGGCACCTATGTGGAAGAACGCGCCGACGAACCCTGCGTCTACGGCCTGACCACTCCGACCACGACGCACAACCCGATCGTCAACCAGTTCGAGCACTGGGTCAGCCTGGCACGGGACATCGCTTCGGCACGCAACCTGTGGGACGCAATCAGCTACCTGGGCCTGCCCCCGGGCTGGAGCCCGGACGGCAAGGGCGACACCACGGAGAACCTGCGCCGGCAAAACCATGAAGCACAAGCCGCGGTGCCCTTAACGACCCGCTAAGCCACGGCGGCACGGTCCGCAACCCAAGCCTGAACAATGAACGCCCGGGCTATGACCGGGGGTTCATCACTGGGCTGAATGAGCGCCATTAGGTTCTCGGGCCTGTGGTGTTGGCTCCAGCCTCTCGCCTCGCCAAATTCCTGCGCGGCTTTCTAGGCGTTATTGATGTCGATCAGGGCCATGATGGTTCACTGCGGAGAATAAGCACTGCGCATACTGAACCACGAGAAGAGGCAGCGTTGGGGCAACGACAGTGCCGACGCCTGTAGATGCGTTGCTCAAGGGCTGCTATAATCCGTCCCGTTTCGCTTCTCGGACGTTTGCCACATTCAATTGAGTGGCCGCTTTGAATGCAACTGCAGACAACGGCTATAAGCGAACGCCCTTTCCGGCTTGCCCATCTAGCCAGGTCGGCTCAGCGGCACCCAAGCAAGCAATTCCGTCGCGGCGCGTTCGCCAGGGATGCAATGACGGTGGCCTGACACGCTGCGCGCGATCCTAAAAACCTCTGCTGGGCGTGGGACGATCGGTCAAATATCCGTCTCGTTTCGTCAAACGGGCGTGAGAGCCGGTTGGTAGAATCTGTCCCCCTATGCAGACTGGTCCGCCCGCTGGTCACGCCGCCCCTCAAGTTATCTACGCGCCGCGAGACATCTGGAGGCATGCCTGCCTCGCGGATGTACGATCAAATGCATGCTGTAAGAGAAAATATCCTCCCAGAATCGATCTGGAGTGTGGAGAATTAACGCGCATGCCGCCACGTACCATCTCCGTCGTGATCGCGGACGATCACCCTGTGATTCAGCTCGCAGTCAAGACCACCTTGAGCGAGATCCCGAATGTCCATATTTCTGCAATGTGCTCTTCAGGAAAGGAGCTCTTCGCCGCGCTGGAATCCCAGCAGCCTGATCTCATCGTCACCGATTTCACAATGGAGCGTTCGCAGGGCAATGACGATGGACTTCGGCTTATTCATCGACTCAGAAAGTCCCGCCCCGACACGCCGATCGTTGTCTTCACGATGCTGACCAATGGCGGCCTGCTCACGCGCATCAAGGAGATGGGTGTCGATGCCATCGTGGGGAAGAATGAAGAGCCAGGCATCCTGAGGCAAATCTGTATCGATGCGATGTCCGGCAATGCCCAGCGCCTTTCACCGGGAATATTGGCACGGATGGCGAGCGCGGGTGCGCTGGTCGAGGGCAGCACAAAGCCGCTGTCTCCGAAGGAAATCGAGGTGGTGCGGATGTTCGCGGCTGGTAGCACCATCACGCAAATCGCCGGATATCTCCATCGATCCCTCGCAACCATAGCGACGCAAAAGCGCTCCGCAATGCGGAAGCTGAACATCACCGGTAATGCAGACCTTGTCACGTACGCGCGCGAGAACGGTCTTACTTGATGCAAAGAACACGCGAGCCGTCGCAGCAATCGTCATTGCATGGCGCCCACTCGGTTGAGCGGAACCTGCAACGGGAACGCCGGGTGTTTTCGATGGTGATACTGCTGCTGGGGCTGGTCGCCATCGCGATCGCCTCGGCAATGGTGTTCGTACGGCTGAATGGCTCCCTGCGTGCCCAGGAGCAGGTGGCCCGCCTGTATGAACAGGGGGTCGTCGATGCCGTCCTTGAACGCCGGAGTACCCTGACCGCGACAAACCTGATTCTGGAGCTGCGTGCCAATGGCACATTCCCCCTGTCGCAGGGCAGGCAAGCCCACGGTCTCTGCGCGCAGGTTTCACCGTCTGCTCCGCCGGATGATGTTCTGCAGCAGAGTTGCGACCAATCCGTCCGGACGCTGACTGCCGCAAGCCAGAAGCCGTCGATCGAAACGGTCTCGATCGCAAACGGCGCGACGTATCGTTATGAGGCGCCAGGTGCGCGGCCGGCGCATGCGCTGGTACCGTCGTCTGTGATCACCAGGATGGTCCTTCAACGCTTTAAGAGCCGCGATATGGATCTCCTGCAGGCGGCGAGGGAAAAGCGCGTCGTCTGGCTGGGAGTGCCAGCGCGGGTGGCCGGAGATGATCCGGAAATAGTTGGCGCATCGCTGGTCGCGAAAGGCAACGAGCTCTACGCCGTCGTATTGACGCGAATCCCCCTGCAAGACTTGCTGCGGCCTGCCGGGCCAAACCTGTCCATCCCGGAGCCAATTTTCTTCGATAGCCTCGGCATCCCCCTGGTTGCGGCAGGCGCAAGGGACAATGCACAACGACTGGACTCCAGGCTGGAGGGACGTCCGGATGCGCAGTTTCACTGGGTCCAGGACTATGGCTGGGCACTGCGCCGTCCGCCACTCGTTGCGGATTTCGGCCACCTGATCTTTGCGCTCCCGATAGGACAACAGTTTCAGGAAATGAGGGGGGAACTGCTTGTCATCTGCCTGATCACAGCCGCGCTTATTGCATTGCTGTTTGCGATGTACCGCTACTGGAACTATCGCTTCCTGACCGGCACTTACGCCGAAGCAGCGCGCGCGCAGCAACTCCTGCACGAGGCAAAACTCGCGAGCGATGCGGCTGCCAGGGCCAAGGTGGCTTTCTTTGCGTCGATGAGTCACGAGATACGGACGCCGCTTTCCTCTCTCCTGGGGAACATGGAGCTTGTCGCCATGGGCACTCTGGAGCCGGAGCAGCGGGCGAGGGTAAGCGCAATGCAGGTGTCGGCCGAGGGGCTGCTGCAGATCGTCAATGACGTGCTCGATTTTTCCAAGATCGATGTGGGGGCGTTGAGCATTACGGAGGAGCCTGTGTTCGTCACGGAGCTCCTCAGTCGTATCGCGATCTCGCACGCCCCGCTTGCGGCGCAGCGTGGGTTGAGATTTTTTGCCGTGTATGGAAAGGACATCCCGGCACGACTCAGTCTTGACCCGGTGCGCCTGACCCAGATCATCAACAACCTGCTTGGCAACGCCTTCAAGTTCACCCAGGTCGGCAAGATCGTCCTGCGCGCGCAATGGGTGGATGAGAATCTTGAGATCGTCATTACCGATACCGGCGTCGGCATACCGGAAGAGTACAAGGATCGACTCTTCCAACCATTCTCCCAGGTTGACAACAATCGCCTCGCCCAGGCCCGGGGTACCGGGCTTGGGCTGTCAATCTGCATGCGGCTGGTGGAGCGGATGAGCGGCCGCATCACCCTGGACAGCATCTTGGGCGTCGGAACGCGCGTTACGGTCCGCTTGCCTCTCAGTGTGTCCGATGCAGCTCGGCCCGCGGCGCGCCGGAGTTTGCCGCCGAACCGGACGCTTGTCCTGTCCCGAGAGCCGGAGTGTCTTGAGGGAATGCTGAACCATTTCGACTGGGGAGCATGCCAGCCGTCTGCCCGGTCAAACCTGGACGACCCCGTTGACGCGGATAGCTTTGACTTCCTGCTGGTGACTGAGGCATTTGATCCGGACGAAGTCATTGCGTGGTGGCGAATGCCGGCCTCAGTCGTCTGGTTGAAACAGTTGGGACCGCTGGTCGCGGCGAAGCGGCCGGATGGTAGCCAGGAGGTGTCTGCCTATAGCCTGTCCGGCATATACGCTGCTGCGCAGGCGGCCATCACAAAAGCTCCGCAACCGAAGCACTCAGACGAAAGCCGACCCGGCCCCGCCATGCATGAGGGATCCGTCGCCCCGCTTGCGGGCCTTTCTGTGCTGGTCGCGGAAGACAACCTGCTGAACAGAACTCTTCTGCGGGACCAGCTCCACGTGCTGGGTGCGAGGGTTGTTGAAGCGGGCAACGGCAACGAGGCCATGGCAACGCTGTCGAAGCAGAGCGTGGATGCGGTTCTGACAGACATAGACATGCCCGTCATGAACGGATTCGACCTGCTCCATGAAATGAAACAGGGTGGTGCAAAGATTCCCGTCTATGCCGTGAGCGCAAGCGCGAGGCCCGAGGATGTCGCAGAAGGGCAGGCAAGAGGATTCACGGGCTACCTCACGAAACCGGTGTCTCTGGCGACTCTGGCTTCGGTTCTTGCGTGCGTCGCCGCTCCGGCCGGCATGACGCATGCGGACGATGAGGAGGCGGCGGCAGCGTTGCCGGCCGACGACGATCTTCCTGAGCTGCCGCCGATCCGTGCCGAGTACGCCGAAGCATTCTTGGCGCAGACCAGGGCAGATCTGGATGCGTACGACGCGATTCGGACAGCGAGGGACATGCCCCGATTGGAACGGCTGCTGCATCGCATCTCAGGCACCCTCGCGGTCGTCGGCCGCTCAGAACTGTCCGAGCTTTGTGAGGACCTGCGCAGTTACGCAGCGCAGGTCGCATGCTGGGACGATGAGGTCGAACTCCAGTCCGCCTTCATCGCGCAAGGCCTCAGCCGGGTGTGTGAGCGCCTGGACGCTGACTAATCAGATTGCCGGCAGCGCCGATCTGCTGGTTTTCCAGGTTCAATGATTGCGCCCCCGCCCGCGCGGCCTGCAATTGGGCCTTGACGTCGTACTGGCAAGCCTGCATGCATGACGGGGCGCGGCTAATCGGTGCAATAAGCCCTGCTTAAGGGGGCCGGGGTGACGGTAGCCGGTCCACTCTCGCCGGAGAGGCCATGCCGGAAACGTCCTAGAGGACAGCGCAATCTTCGGCGCTGGCGGCAGCGGCCACATTGACACGCGCATCGTTGTGCAATACGACGCACAAGAAGCTGCCTGTGACATCGTCCGGACCGGGATCTTCATGCCATAGCGGCGGCAGGGGCGCCGTGAAGGCGTGCTGCTTGCCTTGACCGAACGCGGCGTTGGGTTCCGTACCGGCCCTGGCTTCGCTCCAGGTAATCGCGATGGGCCCCTCTGGCTTCGTGCCAAGGAAGCAGAAGGATGGGGATGACTGTGAGTGCCGTAATGCGGGCCCGGTCTCGCAGTGGCCGGCGCGCACTGCCCGCACGTCATGATCGGTGTGATTGACGGCAATGAGCTTTTTCCACGGCCAGGGGTCCTGGAACGGACTCAAGGTCCCGGCATCGGGGATCGCACACCCAGGCAAGGCGCTTGCGGCTGCGAGGGCAATGACTCGCGCGGATATCGAAGAAACGGCATTCATTTTGCTAATCAGTCGAGGTGAGCCTGAGCTCCACCCGAGGGCATACGACGGCAGACAGGGTACGGCGGCCTCGACACGGCGGCTATCGAAGGAATTCGAAAAGCTGCGCGGCACCCGGGGCGGATCAATCTTGTGCCCCCTCACTTTCTAATTTCTTTGATAGCGGCGATCGGCCCTCCGGCATAAGGTGTGCGCTCTATGGAGACGTGACCGGCCTTACCGGTGCACGTCGACGGTATCTGATTCACTTCGAAGGAAACTGCAGACATGATCAAGAACTGCCTCTCGGCTGTCTCGACAGTGGGCGCGGGCGCGCTTTTCGCAGTTGGTTCGAAATGGCGCCGCACGTGGACCGGCGCGGGTTGCCGTGGGGTAGCGAACGTGGTGATGGCCCTGTTGATCGCCGGCGCCGGGCAATCGTACGGGCAGATCTCGCCCAGCCTGGGGCTGAGAGATGCTTGCTCAGGAGCCGGTCTTGGCTCGAATTCCGCAATCTGCCGTGCCGAAAGCGATTCCAGCCAGAGCAAATACAACCTCCTGTACGCGGACGATGCGCCAGCGAGCGAAGGCGTGCAGTCGCCCGGAGCTGAGGCCGCTCGCCCGTGCCAGAACTGCGGAGCAGGCGGAATATCCGACCGGCCTGCAGGGCGCAGGCAAGAGGGCGCTTCCGGAGGCGGTCACCACAGTGAAGCAACGGGTGCCTGGCCGGCACACTGCAATTCGTAACCCTACCGTTCACCTGAAGTCCCCGCAGCAGCGCGGTGCTGGCGCATCACTGCGGGGATTTGCATGTCAAACACTGAGCCCTGTGAGCTCCATCTCAATATTTCCCGATGAAACTACGTCAATATCTGCTGACGGGCGCTGGCCTGCTGGCAATAAGTGAACCAGCTCTCGCATCCGCACTCAGTGGAAAGGCTCTCGAGACCGCTGCCAATGCCATTTCCTGGGTGGTGTTGATATTCGTGCCGATCGCAGGGGTCTACCTGTTCTGGATGCTGCATATCTGGCCTGAAAAGGTCGCTCAGCGAAAGCAGCACCCGCAAAAGGAAGCCATCCATGCGCTGTGCCTGCTTTCGCTCTTTTTTGGGGGACTGTTGTGGCCGCTGGCCTGGCTCTGGGCGCACACCAAGCCGGTGTTCTACCGGGCTGCCTATGGCACCGACAAGGCGCCGGAGAACGATGAGGCGCCAGGGCATAACACGGCGGAGCCGGCTTCAAGGCCGGAGCATGCTGTTTCAAATGGGCCCCGCAACGTCGCAACCCTTCGGGCGTTGGCGACGGCAAACGGCGCGCTGGACGGCATTTCCGGCGGGATGTCCGGCGCAAAGGAGCAGATCTGAATGGATGCACTGCTGCTTGGTATCTATGCGCTGGCCGTCTGGCTGATCTTCTTCAAGCTCAAATGGCTGCCGTGGAACACGACTTCCATGGTCATCGTGGTCACGATTCCGGTGATCGCGATGACGCTGCTGGTCCTGACGCTCAACGTGGTGGCTCCTTCCTCCCATGATGTCAGGGTCGTTGGCAAGGTTCTTCAGGTAGTGCCGCAGGTCCGGGGGCGCATTGTCGAGCTTCCGGCTGAGGGTAACCGGAGCTACAAGAAGGGGGATGTCCTGCTGCGCATCGATCCGACGCCCTATCAGGCTTCTGTCAGGCAACTCGAGGGCAGGTTGATGGCTGACGACGCCGCGCTTGCGGAGGCGCAGGCCGCTGCTCGTCAGCTCAGCGAATCCGTGCGCGGCGCGGCCGGAAGGGTTAGCACCGTGCAAGCGAAGCTGTCACTTGCCAGCCAGAGGCTCAAGGAACATGAGGCGCTGCTTGCGGCGGGGGCCGGTTCGAAGTTCGACCGGGAAGATGCCTTGGCCCGGCAGCACGAACTGGAGGGCGAACTGATCAGCGCGCAAGCCGTCGAGGATGAGGTCAGGCAGAAGCTTTCGGCCAAAAGCCAGGGGGAGTTTGCCGCCATTGCCACCGCGCGTGCCAAACGTGCGGAAACCGAAGTCACGCTTGAGAACGCGAGATGGGAACTCGCCCAGACAGAGTATCGGGCGCCCGCTGACGGCAAGGTTGTGAATCTGCAGGTGCGCGTGGGCACCATGCTGGTTCCGTTCCCTTTCTCGCCAGCATTCAGCTTCGTGGAGAATGAGCAGGAGGTGATCGCCTTATACAAGCAGAACGAGCTTTACAAGGTCAAGGCAGGGGATCTCGCTGAGATCTATCTGCCAACGAATCCGGGGGACATCATCAAGGCGAAGGTGGATTCGATTGTGTGGGCGCAATCGCAAGGCCAGTTTGCGCAGGGCGGAATGATCCCGAACACAGGTGCTACCGAAGTCGCGCCGAACCGATTCGCGGTCAAGCTGGATCTGCGTGATGAATCGAAGGGGTTGATGCTTCCTGTCGGGGCTGTCGGCGCGGGTGCCATTTATACAGCGCATATGAAGATGTTTCACATCATTCGCATGGTCTTCCTGCGCGTCAGTTCCAAGCTGAACTATCTCGTATTCAAGCTTCACTAAGGGGAAGTCTGTGTCGTCTCACCTCAAAAGGACCTTTCCGGTATTGCTGGTGCTTCCGCTCGCAATGCTCTTCGGCTGCGCCCTGCAGGCGCCGCCTGATGGCGCGGAGCTGCAACGCCAGGCTGTTCCGGCGCTTGAAGGACAGCGCACCTGGGCGAACGAGGCCGTGGCAGGCGATCCTGTAGACGGCTGGCTTGCAACCTTCGAGGATGCCGAGCTCCAACGGCTGGTGCAAGAAGCGATCGCGCACAACGGCGATCTCAAGCTCGCCGCGGTTCGCGTCCAGCAGGCGCAGGCGCTTGTGACCATGCAAAGCAGTGGTCTGTTGCCGAGCGCAGGCGTGAAGGGCAGGGCCGGCAATTCGGAAACCCAGATCCTCTCCATTGGCGCGAGCTGGGAGATCGATCTCTGGGGGCGCATCCGCGCGCAATCGCGGGCAGCAGAATCCCAATACGCTGCAACCACAGACGACTATCTTTGGGCCCAGCGCGTCGTCGCAGCAGCCACTGCCAGAGCATGGTTCACGCTGATCCAGTACGAAAAGCTGGAAGATCGGCTGCGGCAGGCCGTCGCCATACAGGAGCAACTGGTGAAGATCACGGGCCAGCGTGTTGACATCGGCGTAGCGCCAGACACTGAGTTGGTGGAGACTAGAAATTCGCTCCGGGCGCATCTTGATGCGCTCAAGAAGTCCGAGCTGGCGAGAAGCCATGCTGCGCAAGCCCTGGAACTGCTGCTGGGCCGCTACCCTGCCGGGGAAATCGCGACGGAGCTGGAAATGCCGGCCGTGCCTGCGGCCCCCGAGGCAGGCTTGCCAGCAAATCTGGTTGATCGCCGTCCGGATCTCACGGCCGCGGCGCACCGCGTTGCTGCGGCCTTCGATCTGAGGCAGTCGGCTGAGGCAGCACGCCTGCCACGCATTTCGATCAGCGCGGCCATTACAGGCATCCGGAGCGACGTGTTCCTGCTCAATCAAGCCGGCAGGCCGATCAAAGGACTGAATGGCTCGCTTTTTGCACCGATATTCACTGGAGGAGAGCTCACGGCCAGGGTGGACTACTACACCGCTGAACAGAAGGCCGCCCTGATTGCCTATGGCAACAGTGCCCTGCAAGCACTGAGTGAGGTCGAAGCGGGGTTGCGTGCCGAATCCATCTTCGCAGAGCGCGGGAAGCAACTGCAGGACCGGGTAAATGAGAGCCGGGTATTGGTACAGAGAGAAGAGGCACGCGTCAGGATCGGCGCCTCGGACACGCGCAGCTTGCTGAAGGATCGGCAGGCACTGCTGGCTGCCGAGATGGATCTCATCAGCGTGCATGGTGATCATCTCAACCAGCGGATTGCCCTATTGCTCGCGTTAGGTGGAGACTGGAATCTGAAGGGTGATTCACACGCATGAACAACCGGCTGCGTGGTTTGCGGTGGTAACACCCCGCTTCCGGTGAATTCCTAGGCTTGCCGCGAGGTGCGCGATGCACAGCCGATTGTCAGGCTTCGCGGCAGCGCGCCTGTGTCGCTGCGTTCGCGATGCCTTAGCTCGCCACCATGTACTTGAATGTGGCGAGCCAGTGCAATTCGAATGCCCATCCGTTGGTCCTGAGCCGCCGATCCGCCAGAGGCGCGATAGCTTGATCGACGTACCGCAACATTCGCCCGATGTGCGCCCCGTCGAGCAGCCATTCGGTATCGAAAGGAAGGCCGTTCAGGTCGTTTGCAACGCCGACGAGATCTAGTGCGCCATCGGTCAGAACGCAGACGTGGTTGGGATCATCGTAGCCGCTGTCCTTGTTTCCATGTTGATTGCATTGCGATACGCAAACAACGCCGGCGCACCATCGGTATGCAGGAACAACAGCGGGCCATCCCCAGCAAAACGCCCGCGCGCGACACCATCGAGCAAACCAGCCATCGCCTTCCCCGTATAGACGGGATCGAGCAACACACCTTCGGCACCTGCCAGAATGCGGATGGCCTCCAGCCCCGCCTGGTTGGGTTCGCCATAGCGAGGTGCGAACTACTCGTCCCACAGCTCGACCTTCAGCCCTGCCGGCACCTCCACGTCGAGCAGCCCGGCGGTACCTTCGATCAGCCCTGCCACCTTCGGAGTCTGCGCTGCGACGCTGCGCGAGACGGTAACGCCGACGACCGGTGTATCCGGCATCGCGTGTGCGAACGCCAACGCAAGCCCGCCGTGGGTTCCGGCACTGCCGGACGCCAGCACGACCGCCGAGAAGGTCGGGCCCATCGCTTCGGCTTGCTGCGCCAACTCCAGGCCCGCACGTACATACCCCAATGCCCCCAGCGGATTGGACCCGCCGATCGGAATGACGTAAGGCTTATGCCCGTCGCCAGGCAGCCGTTCCGCAAGGGCTTGTAACTGCGCGTCGGCGTTGTCGAGATTGGAAACCGGCTCGGCCTGCGCGTTGAACAGATCGAGCAGCAGGCGGTTGCCGCTATGCAGGTAATCGCAGTCTGTGGTGCCGGTCGGGTTTTCCAGCAAGGCCCTGCAGCGCAGTCCGAGACGGGCCGCCAGCGCGGCCGTCTGCCGGACATGATTCGACTGGATGGCGCCGGCTGTCACCAGCGTGTCGGCGCCCTGGCGCAAGGCGTCAGCGGCCAGGAACTCAAGCTTGCGCAACTTGTTTCCACCAAATGCGAGTGGTGTGGTGTCATCCTGCTTGATGTAGATATCGCGCCCGAGCATCCGGGACAGGCGATCCAGCTTCAGCAGGGGCGTGACCGCGCCGACCAGATCGAGGCGGGCAAAGGAAGCAAGGCGATCCGAGATCTTCATAATTTTGACTCTGGGGGAGGTGGACCAAGATGGGGAGGCGGCGTGCGGTGTCACCGGGGACGTTGGGCGTCCCACGACCACCGCCCGCCTTCAGGCGAGCCTGCGTGAATCAGTGCAGGATCTTGGCGAGGAATTCCTTCGCGCGGGCCGACTTCGGGGCGCCGAAGAAGGCTTCCTTGCCGGTGTCTTCGACGATGGCGCCGCTATCCATGAAAATCACGCGGTTGGCGACCTTCTTCGCGAACCCCATCTCATGGGTGACGCAGATCATCGTCATGCCCTCGCGTGCAAGTTCGACCATCACGTCCAGCACCTCGTTGATCATCTCGGGATCGAGCGCCGATGTCGGTTCGTCGAACAACATGGCGACCGGATCCATCGACAGCGCGCGCGCAATCGCAACGCGCTGTTGTTGCCCGCCCGAAAGCTGCCCGGGGAATTTCTGCGCATGGGCCTTCAGGCCGACCCGCTCGAGCAGCCGCATGCCGTTGTCCTGCGCCTCCTCTTTGCGGCGTTTCAGCACCTTGACCTGCGCCAGCGACAGGTTGTCGAGAATGGACAGATGCGGGAACAGCTCAAAATGCTGAAACACCATGCCAACCCGCGCGCGCAACTGGGCGAGCTTGATCTTTGGTTCGCCGACCATCACCCCGTCCACACTGATGCGACCCTGCTGGAATGGCTCGAGCCCGTTGACCGTTTTTAACAGACTCGGGGGAGCGTCTTGCGAGACGTAGAGCAGATGGGGCAAAATCAATTGCTAGTGGCATCAAAGCCAATTTCCGTCCCTATCGTGCCAAAGACCAAATCACAATCATCTGTCAACGCAGGACTGGTTGCCGTCGTCGTCTATGACGGCCTGAGCCTCTTTGAATACGGCTGCGCCGTTGAAGTGTTCGGTCTGCCAAGACCTGAAATGGGCGACAACTGGTATCGCTTCATGACCTGTTCCGCCGAATCGGGGAGGTTGCGCGGTTCGGGTGGCATCCAGGTACAGGCTGACGGTGGCCTCGAACTCCTGGCCAAGGCGAAGACCATCATCATCCCGGGGTGGCGCGGTATCGAAGCGGACGTCCCGCCGGAACTTTGCCGCGCGTTGAGGAAGGCGAACAAACGCGGGGCGCGCGTCATGTCAATCTGCACGGGCGCCTTTGTCTTGGCGGCAGCAGGGTTGCTGGACGGAAAGCGTGCGACTACGCACTGGCGTCATGCCGCAGCACTCGCGGCGCGATATCCGGAAGTCCACGTGGAAGCGGACGTGCTATACGTCGATGCCGGCGATGTCCTCACGTCTGCCGGTAGTGCGGCGGGAATCGACTTGTGCCTCCACCTGATTCGCCGGGACCTTGGCCCGCGCGCAGCCAATCAGGTCGCACGCCGACTTGTCATGCCTCCCCACCGCGAAGGCGGGCAGGCCCAATATATCGACGAGCCGGTCTCAAAGCGTAGCGGCTCTTCGCTGGCACCCTTGGTGGACGCGGTGCGCGCAACATTGGACGAAGGCTGGTCGATTGTCAGAATGGCAAAGCAAACGGCGATGAGTGCCCGAACCTTTTAGCGGCACTTTGTCAGTACGATGGGGATGCCGCCAGGGGAGTGGCTGCTTTCCGAGCGCCTGGGCCGGGCCAGGGCATTGCTCGAAGAGACCGATTTTGTCCGTGGATGAGATCGCGGTGCAAGTCGGCTTTGGTGCTGCAGCCACTTTGCGCAATCATTTCAGGACTCGGCTTGGAACCAGTCCGGGTTACTACAGGCGACGGTTCAGCGCATCCGAGGCACACTGATTGCCTAGCCGAGTTGTCGCGAGAGAACTTGAGCGGTGCGCAGCACGATTTCCGGTTTAGGGCTGCGCACCTCGGTCGGCTGGCTGGAAACCGGTCATCCTGTTTTTCCTGAACAACGCCCGATTTCAGGCATCTGAGGCAGCCGGGACTGCCGAGGCGGGTGCGTGCGAAATACGGATGGTCACCCTCAACCCGCGCTGCGCATCCTCGTCGGTGTAGCCAATGCTGACCTGTGCGCCGATGCGGTCTGCGATCGTCCGGACGATGGACAGGCCAAGCCCTGAACCCATCGTCTCGTTGCCCAGCACCCGGTAGAAAGGATCGAAAACGCGGTTTCGCTCTTCAGGCGGAATGCCCGGGCCGGTGTCCTGAATCTGCAGGATCGCCTCTCCCGCCAGCGACCGGACGGACAGATCGATGCGGCCGCCCGCCGGCGTATAGCGGATTGCATTGTCGACCAGGTTCCTGACGATGGTGAGCAGGTCGACCTCGTTGGCCAGCACCTGCGCATCGGATTCTCCTTCCACGCCCAGGTCGATGTGCCTGGCTTCGGCCAGCGGCATCAGGTCTTCCAGCACGCGCCGGTAGATCCGCCGCACAGGCAGCGGGACCGCCGGCACAGGCACGGCGGATTGCGCCCGGGCCAGGCTCAGCAACTGCTCCAGCAGGTTCCTGCCTCGCTCGATGCCCTGGCGGAGTGTCGCGAGCCGCGCGCGGCCGGTCTCTGACATCTCGGTGCTGGCGAGCCGCTCCGCCTGCAGGGACAGCGCCGTCAGAGGGGAGCGCAACTCGTGCGCGGCGTCAGCGACGAAGCGCCGCTGCGCTTCCATCGATTGCGAGGTCCGGCCCAGCAGGCGATTGATGGCCACCACGAACGGACGGACTTCTGTCGGAACATGCTCCTGGGGCAACGGGTGCAGTTCCTGGTCGCCGCGCCGGTCGATCTCCGCTGACAGCAAGGCGATCGGACTGAACATCTTGCCCACCAGCCTGGCAACGATCAGGAGCAGGATGGGCACGAGTACCAGGAAAGGGAGAATGGTGCGCAGTGCGCCATCCCGGGCGATCTCGTCGCGAATGCCCGTTTCCTGCGCCACGACGATGCGCTCGCCCGAGGAAAGCGTTCGGACGATGGCACGGAAGTGCTCACCCCTGATGCTCAGGGATTGCAACCCGTCCGTGAGCGTCGCCGGCAACGCCAGGCCGGCTTCCGGGCTGCCGTCACCGGCGCCGGCCTGCGGCAGGTATTGCACGATGACGCGGGCTTCCTCGTCGCTGTGCGGGAGCCGCCCGGTGTCTCCAAGGTGGGGCACCGGCAGGTGCTGGCGGTCGAACAGGGTCGAGACCTGGCGCAACATGTCGTCCTGGAGTTCGTTGGCTTCCCGGAAGGCTGCGGCAAAGGAGAATACGCCGGCGACCAGCGCAATCGCGAGGATGGCGAGCGACAGCCAGAGCGAGAGGCGAAGGCGGACCGAATCCTTCAGCCTGCTTTTGAAACCATCCATCCCACGCCCCTTACATTCCTGATGGCGTCGCTCCCCAGCTTCTTGCGCAAGGAGTGAATCAGGAATTCGATCGCATTGCTTTCCACTTCCTCGCCCCAGCCGTAGATGCGTTCTTCGAGATCGCTGCGGGAGAGGATGGCCCCTGGCCGGACCAGCAAGGCCTGCAGCAGGGCGAACTCGCGGTTGGTGAGTTGCACGGCTTCGCTGCCCAAGGCGGTTACCTGCCTGGTGGCAGGGTCGAGGGAGAGTTTCCCGTTGCTCAGGACCGGTGCCGCCACCCCGCCTTTGCGCCGCCACACGGCACGCATGCGGGCGAGCAATTCGGCCATCTCGAACGGTTTGAGCACATAGTCGTCGGCGCCTGCGTCCAGGCCGCGAATCCGGTCGTCCAACCCGTCTTGCGCGGTGATGATGAGCACGGGCACCGTGTTGTCGCGGGCGCGAAGCGAAGCCAACACCGTCATGCCGTTCTTGCCCGGCAGACCGAGATCGAGCAGCACGATGTCGTAGTCCTGGCCGGCTAGTGCATCAAGCGCCGCTTGCCCGTTGCTGACCCAGTCGGCGGCGTGGGAAGCATCTTTCAGTGCCTCCCGGATCGCCTGCCCGATCATCGGATCGTCTTCGACCAGCAGTACGCGCATCCCCTCTCCATTGCCTGCGGAGCGCTGCCAGTTCGGCGGGGTGACAGTCTCCAGGCTCCACATCATATCGCCTCCAGAGCGCAAATCGACGGACATGCGGCGGTGGAGAAGGGTTCAGTGGCCTGCGCGCGTCGCAGCCTTCTGCGGAAAGAACAGGATGCATGCCACCATCAGCGACATCAGTGCAGCCGAGGCGGAGAAGCGGTTCATGGCCAGCCCGCCGGCATGGAGCGGCTTGTCGAGGAAATCGCCCACCACGGCGCCGAGCGGGCGCGTCAGGATGAAAGCTACCCAGAACAGCGCGGTGCGGGATACGCGCGTCCAGTAGCGGGCCGCGACCAGCGCCGCCAGCAGCGCACTGAAGAGCGCCATGCCGCCCAGATAGCCCAGCCCGGCTGTATCGGCCGTCCAGTCGCCCAGGGCCGTGCCGAGCGTCTGTGAAAACATGATCGTCACCCAATAGAACATCTCGGCCCTGGGCGACTTCACGGTATCAACCGATACGGTTCCAAGCGTTCGGTACCAGACCGCCAATGAGAGCATCAGCAAGACGCACAGCACCGTTGTTCCGCCCGCATAGCCGATACCGAGCGACCGGTCGGCAAAGTCAGCCAGGGTCGTGCCCACGGTTGTAGTGGCTACTATGGTCAACCAGTAGAGCACCGGCCGAAAGCGCGTGGCAGAAATCTGTGCCGACACCGCGATCAGGAAGATTACGGCAAAGATCGCCGTGCTGATGAGGTAGCCAAGATTCAGGGACATCGACAATGCATCGCCGCCGGTCTCTCCTAGCGTGGTTGCCGCTATCTTGATGATCCAGAAAACCAGGGTGACTTCCGGCACCTTGCTCAGGCCCTGTTCAGCCGGGGATCGCGTATCCGATTTGTTCATGCCTCTCTCCGGGATTGATTGCTTCATCGCATGGATGCAGTGCGCAGTCTGGCGGGCCTGACTTAGGCCAGCCATAGCAGGTCAGGGCAGCAGCCAGCCCCGGTGAATCAGCTTGGCGAACAAGCGGCGATAGATGCCTATTGCCACACGGTAGATGGGCATGGCGAGCCATCCGCCGGTGCGTAGCGCAAGCCAGCCGCACAGCAAGGCGACAACGGCGGATCCCGCCATATCGAAGGGGAAATGCACGCCCAGGTAGATGCGTGCCCAGGCCACCGGGATGCCGAGCAAGGCCAGCGCCAGTCCTGCCATTCTTGCGCGGGCCGTCATCATGAGACTGAACGCTACAGCCCAGATCAGTGTCAGGTGATCGCTTGGGAAAGACGAATCGGGAGCATGTGGGATCAGGGTGTGCCCCAGGCCTGTCATGAAGGGGCGGGGATGCTGCCAGCACAGCCCGATGAGCTGGTTTGCAAGCAATCCCAGGCAGCCCGATACGGTGGCCGCCAGCAGCGCTTTCCGGTGGGATTCGCCGCCGCGCAGCCAGCCGATTGCCACCATGGCGGGGATGATCCAGATCGCATACTCGGCAAAGAACGTGGCGGCGGCGAGTGCTGGCGCACCGGTATGATCCGGCGCGTTGATCAGCAGAAAGAGGTTGTGGTTGAGTGTTTCCATGATGGCTTCGGCCGCCGGGGTGCCGGCAGGGTATTGCGCGACAGCAGAGCTTAACGCCGAAGACTTAGCCAGGACTGAGCGCCGCGGACGCCCGAAGCGGCGCCTCGTCAGTGTCTCGCGATGGGGGCATTCAGAACTCGTAATTGATGGATAGATCCAGGGCAAAGTTGGTCGCCCGCTGCGTGATCGGGCTGTGCGCCGCGCTGCTAGCCAGTTGCCCTATTGCGGTGTCGGCGGTCACCAACCAGTGCTTGCGGAAGTACCAGACCGTAGTGATGGCGGCGCCGTACGACACGAGTCCCGGGCTGGGATTGTATTGGGGGTAGCCAGAGCGCGCCGCCTGGAGTTGGCTGACACCGAACCACGCATTCATATAGCGGGCGTCGGCAAAGGTTATCGTGGGACCCGCGAACCAGTAGAACCTCTCCGAACTGCCCGGCAGCGGCACATAGACACCTAGATCGCCAATCCATCCGTCGGTGCCGCCCATGCTGCGCCGGACATCGGCTCGCACCACCAGCGGGAATTCTTTCGATATGGCATATTCCAGAAACAGTTTGGCTTCGGGGGCAACGTTGATATTGCCCATGCCGTTCAGGTGCCCCGCATCGTCGGCCGCCCGTCGCCCCAGGTTATAGGTGATGGCGGCGCCGCCACGCCAGTGCGTCGCGCGCAGCAAATTAACGCCAATGCCTTCGCCAGTGGAGGCAAAGAACAGGTCGCGGTAACGGATATCGATGCTTGGGCCGACCAGCCAATGATATTGCTGGGCCCCGTCATACCTCGGCCGCAGGCTGGTGCCCAGACCCAGCCGGACTTCCCAATCGGGAATACTCGGCTCGAACAGCTTTATCAGTGGCACACCGGCCGAGTATTGCCATTCGGCGGCAGGTGATGGTGTTTGTGCCAGGGCCGGAGCGATGAATCCGGCGAAGATGGCCAGCAGTGCGGCGAGAAGATGGAGCGCCAGCCTGCTTCCATGGCCGCTCGCCCAACCTATCCGCTTCGTGTGACGGTTCGACACACCACCTCCGATTTCACATGTTGGGGCGACCTGATTTCTGTAGCGAGCCTGGCAGCCATCTTACAAGTAGGGTAGTGCGCGGAAGCCAGACATGCGCGCTATTCTCACCATGCGCGCGCTCTTTCTCTGTCTCCGTCCGGACAAAATCTCCAGGAGGGAGGGTTCGGCATTGGCCTTTCGGTGATCAGAACACTGGCAAGCGCACATGACGGCGCATATGGTAAGCACGCTGACGCCTCCTATTTCCTATCGTTGTCCCGTCGCCGCCGACCGAGTCACAGGAGAATATGTTGCTTCGTCCCGCGGCAACCGGGATCACGGTGTTGGTTGTTGACGAAAATGTCGATGTCGAGCAGGAGAAAGCCGTCGTACAGGTTGACGGGCCAAGCGCTCTTGTCTTCCGCCTCATTTTTCGTAAATGTGCTGTTTTAGTAACTATTTAGACATCCGTGTGCCGGAAAGGCTAGATTCCCCCGACAAATCAATGGGTTGTCAGGGATGTGGCGGATTTTTTGCGAATTCCGGCCGACCCTCCGCTTCGCCGGAAGGCCGAGCAGGCGCTCGCGCGAGGGCAGGCGGCACAAGAAGGGAGGAGACATTCGATGCATCGCTGTCTCGATACTCGATCGGCGATATGAGTTTCTTCGACATGCGCATCGCCCCCAATGTGGCCGAGCGGTCGTTGGGGCGTGTGTCGACCGAAAGCGTAACCTCAAGGGCCGCCCCCTCAACAGAGGGGTAGCACGTGCATTGCCAATTTTTTGGTATTATTTTTGGAAAAGATAATTTAGTTAGCTAAAGGAGTGCGTGAGGTATGGCAACGAACACCAAGGTCAAGGCGCTGACGATTACCAATCCCGCATGCCTGGTCGATGGCTCGGATAGCGAATTCCGGCACCTGGTCAACGGCCTGCTGCCGTTCGCCGCCCGCCTGCTGTCCGTGCGCGATGGTTTCGGCAGTCTGATCGGCCTGACCGGCGTCCAGTATTCGCTGATCCGTTCGATCGCGCATCTCTCCGCGCAAGGCGAAGTGACGGTGAACCAGTTGGCCGAGCATCTGCATTTGAGCGGTCCGTTCGTTACCATCGAAACCGGGAAACTCAAGAAGCTCGGCCTGATCGACAAGAAGGCCCACCCCGAGGACAAGCGCAAGATGCTGCTTACGGTGGCAGCGGCCGGCACCCGCTTGCTGAGCGAACTGACGCCGGTGCAGCAACGCATCAATGACGTCCTCTTCGAAGGCGTCAACCGCACCGAGTTCAAGGTCCTATGCTCGGTGGTGGATCGCCTTGTGGCGAATGGCGATCGCGCCTCGCTCGACCTGGCGCACCTTCTTGCGCGGCAGCAAAAAGCGTGATGTCCGCTCACGCGGCTGTTCACGCTGTGGCTTCAGTGCGCCGCCCACTGGATCGTGCTGATGTCAATGCCTTCCTGATGCATATCCCATAGCGGGCTGAGCTCGCGCAGCCTGCTTACCGTGTCCCGGACCTGCCGTATCACCTGATCCACTTCCGCCTCCGTGGTGTACCTCCCAAGCGTAAAGCGAATCGAACTGTGCGCCAGTTCATCGCTGCGCCCCAGCGCGCGCAGCACGAAAGATGGCTCCAGCGACGCCGATGTGCACGCGGATCCGGATGAAACAGCAACGCCCTTGATCCCCATGATCAGTGACTCACCCTCGACAAAATTGAAGCTGACGTTGAGGTTGTGCGGGATCCGGTGCGCCGTGCTGCCGTTGACGTAGACCTCGTCGAGTTGTTCGAGCCCGGCCAGCAGCTTGTCCCGCAATGCGCCAACGCGGCGCGATTCCTCGGCTAGTTCGAGCCTGGCGAGACGGAATGCCTCGCCCATGCCCACGATCTGGTGCGTCGCCAACGTACCGGAACGCATGCCCCGTTCGTGCCCGCCGCCGTGCATCTGCGCCTCGATGCGAACCCGCGGCTTGCGCCGGACGTAGAGCGCGCCAATGCCTTTTGGACCGTACACCTTATGTGCGGTCACGGTCAGCAGGTCGATTTTCAGCGCCTGGAGATCGATCGGGATCTTTCCGGCCGCCTGCACCGCGTCGCAATGGAACAGGATGCCGTGTTCCCGGCACAGGTTCCCGATGGCCGCAACCGGATGGATTACGCCTATCTCGTTGTTGACCATCATGACCGACACCAGGATGGTGTCCGGGCGAAGCGCGGCGCGCAGCTTGCCGAGGTCAAGCAGGCCATCTTCCTCGACGTCGAGATACGTGACATCGAAGCCCTGCCGCTCCAGTTCCCGGCAGGTGTCGAGCACGGCCTTGTGCTCGGTCTTGACCGTGACGATGTGTTTTCCCTTGCCGCCGTAGAAGTGGGCCGCGCCCTTCAGCGCCAGGTTGTTCCCCTCTGTCGCGCCCGAGGTCCAGACGATCTCGCGAGGATCCGCGTTCAGCAGTGCGGCAACGTGCGCGCGCGCGGTCTCCACGGCTTGCTCGGCTTCCCAGCCATAGCTGTGGCTGCGCGAGGCCGGGTTGCCAAAGTGCTGGTACAGGTACGGCACCATCTTGTCGACGACCCTGGGGTCGACCGGCGTCGTGGCGCTGTAGTCCATGTAGATCGGGCGTGCGGTGGCTGCGTCCTGCATTCCGTGGTTCTCCTGATGCGGTTGATGCGCCCTTGGTCCGCGTGATGCGCGGGCCGGCGGCGAGAGCTTGCCGCGAGTCTACCGCCGACCGGGAAAAAACACGTCTGCACCATGCCGCCGGTAGGGTTGCTCGTCGGCTTGTCCGCAACGCCGAATCGACCGGCTCCGGATGAAAGCCGCGCGGACAATTGCCCGGAAAGCCATGCCGGCAAAGGGCTTTAGTGTTCGTGACGGATTCCATGCTTGCCAATGGTGAGTGCCGCACCAAGGGTTTTTACTAATTTGCATATCAATTAATAGTATCGTTTATTAGTAGCTATGTTACAAAGCTAAATGGCGCGGCAAGGCCTGACCGCGTCAACCCGATTCAGGGGCGCTCATGAACCACGATGACGAGACGCAGCTTCTCCTCTGCGCCCCCCGCGGGCAGCGACGCGGCAGGGCGCGAGCTCCCGCTTGGTGCGCATCTGGTCACGGCGCGCCGCGGCTACTTCCATCATGGCAGCTATGTCGGGCGTCGATTCCCCGGATCGCAAGCCTGCTCCGGGCCATTTTTTGCGGCGCCGGGTCCGTCGTTGCGCGAAGCCTGACTCCATAACCAAGGGTTTTCACCAGCTTGAATGGCGACGTGTATTGGCATTCAATACTACCTAAATTACAAAGCTAATAAACGAAGCAAAAATGACAAGTGAAGCAGCGGGTCGGAACGCGATCCGCGCCACGGATTCCATACAGGAGGGATGATGGCCGAAACCCATGCACAGCGCGACGCCGATGCCGACGAGCAGCGTCGCTTTCGCAGCACGCTCGCAATGTTCGCCACGGGCGTGGCGGTGATCACCGCGCCCCGCGCCCAAGGCGCACCAGTGGGCATCACGGTGGCATCGTTCAACTCCGTCTCGCTCGATCCCCCGCTGATCCTGTTCTCGGTGGACCGGCGTTGCCTGAGCCTGGACGATCTTTGCGCGACGCCACGCTATGCCGTCAACGTGCTCGAGGCGAGCCAGCAAGATCTTTCAAACCGCTTTGCCAGGGCGAACTCCGGCAAGTGGGACGGCATCGGCATCGCCCCGGAGGGGAGCGGCCAGGCGGTGCTCCTGCCCGACGCGCTTGCCACCTTCGAGTGCGAGCCGTATGCGCGCCATGACGGCGGCGACCATGTGATCTTTATCGGACGCGTCGTTCGCCACCGGGCCCGGCCGGATGGCAGGCCACTGGTTTTTTTCGGAGGCAGGTATCGCGTTCTCGACGAGACGCCGGCCGCCGCTTGATTCAACGACAGATACGTATTTAGGAGAGAAGACATGGTCAAGACAGGTAGCCGTCATATCGACATGCTGCGCGACGGCCGCGAGGTCTATCTGGATGGCAAGCGGGTCGCGGATGTGACGACCGACCCTGCGTTCCGGAACTCGATCCGCAGCTACGCGAACCTCTACGACTTCCAGGCCCGCCCGGAGAACATCGAGAAGATGACCTTCGAGTCGCCGGACACCGGCGAGCGCGTAAGCCGGATCTGGCAACTGCCCGAGAGCTACGACGATCTGGTCGAGCGCCGGATGGCCCTCGAGGCCTGGACGGAACTGCACTACGGCTTCATGGGCCGCTCGCCGGACCATGTCGCATCCTGCATTTCCGGCATGTACATGGGGATCGACGTCTTCGAGCAATACGACCGGGCCCGGGCCGGCGCCCTGCGCGAGTACTACAAGTACGCCCGGGACAACGATCTCTTCCTCACCTACGTCATCGTCAATCCGCAGGCAAACCAGTCCAAGGCAGCGCACGAGCAGGAAGACAAGTACCTGGCGGTGGGCATCGTCGACCAGGATGCCGAAGGCATCACGGTGCGCGGCGCAAAGATGCTGGCAACCAGCGGCATCATGGCCAACGAGGTATTTTGCAGCTGTATCCAGCCCTTGCGCGAGGGCGACGAGATGTATGCGCTTTCGTTCGCCGTGCCCATGAACATCAAGGGCTTGAAAGTCATGTCGCGCAAGTCGTACGAGGGCAACGCGACTTCGGTTTTCGACAACCCGCTGTCGAGCCGCTACGACGAGAACGACGCGGTCCTTTACTTCGACGACGTCAAGGTGCCATGGGAGCGCGTCTTTATCGCGGGCGATGTCGGCATGTGCGCAAAGCAGTTTCATGCCACGCCGGCGCATAGCTACCAGAACTACCAGTGCCAGGTCCGGCTGATGGTGAAGCTGCGCTTCCTGGTGGGCATCGCGCAGCGCATTACCGAGGTCAACGGCACCAATGCCTTCCCGCAGGTACGGGAGATGCTGGGCCAGCTCGCCGCCGAGGCGGCCATGGTGGAGGCCTGGGTCTATGGCATGGAATCCAAGGGCCACATGGAGAAAGGCTACTTCGTGCCCGACCGCAACCTGCTGTACGGATCGCAGGTCATCACCCAGCAGCTCTACGCCAAGGTCCTCAACGCCCTGCGCGAGCTGGCGGGTGGCGGAATGATCATGCTGCCGTCGAGCATCCGCGACTTCGAGAACCCGGCACTGGCCTCGATTATCGACAAGACGCAGAAGTCGCCGGCCTGCAGCCCGGAAGAGCGCGTCAAGTTCTTCAAGCTCGCCTGGGATGCAGTCGGGTCCGAGTTTGCATCGCGGCACAACCAATACGAGATGTTCTATGCGGGCGCGGGCTTCGTCACCAAGGGGCACGCCTATCGATCCTACGACTGGAAGAAGGCCACCGATCTGGTCGACAACATCCTGGGCAGCTATTCGCTGGGCGCGGAGCTGGGCCGGGTGGCGCGCGCTGCCTGAGCCGGCAGCCGTTTTTTGAGATTCGCTGACACCCACGGAGATAACCATGGCGATCAACAAGCTTCACGATGAGTTTCACACCATTGATATGGAGAGCGGCTGGGAGGTGCCTCCCGGCTATCCTGCGGGCATCCAGCAGAAGATACTCTCCGGCTCCCTCGACGAAGGCGGCGGCCGCGGCAGCCGCACGCGCCTGCTGCGATTCCAGCCCGGCGTCTTCACCACCGCGCCGTTCGTCCATCGCTACTGGGAGGAGGTGTATCTGCTCAGCGGCGACCTGACCGTCGGTAACGACGAGCGCGGCGAGGGCGGGCGGGCTTTCTATCCAAACACCTATGCATGCCGTCCGCCGGGTGCATATCACGGTCCCTTCAAGTCGAACGCGGGTTGCATGCTGCTGGAAATCCATTACTTCGACCCGGCCTGATCATGGTGGCGACCATAGATTCCGTGATGGGCCAGCTCTCGGCGGGCGCCGCCGATGCGGCGTCGCTGCTGGCGGATTGCGTGGAGCGCGCCTGCAATCCCGGCGGGGAGGGGGCTCGCGTGTTTCCGCACGGCGTGAGCATGGCCGCGTCGAAGCAAGCCACGGCCAGCGACATATTGCGCAGACAAGGCGTTGTCGGGCGGCTCTCTGGCTTGCCGATTTCGGTCAAGGATCTGTTCGATGTGCAGGGCGACGTCACGCGGGCGGGCGCCCGCGTGCTGCCCGAGCAGGCTGCCACGGTTGACGCGGTCGCGATTGCACGGTTGCGCGCGGCCGGCGCGGTCTTCGTCGGCCGCACCAATATGACCGAGTTCGCGTACTCCGGGGTTGGCACCAATCCGCACTACGGCACGCCCCGCAATCCGTTCGAGCGCGCGGTTGGCCGCATTCCCGGCGGTTCCTCGTCCGGGGCGGCGGTGTCGGTGACGGACGGCATGGCGGTGGCCGCGATCGGCTCGGATACGGGCGGCTCATGCCGGGTTCCTGCGGCGCTCTGCGGCATCGCGGGGTTCAAGCCCACCGCGCGCCGGGTGCCGCTGCAGGGCACGGTGCCGCTGTCGCCCAGCTATGACTCGATCGGTTGCCTGGCGCAGACGGTTGCCTGCTGCGCCACGCTCGACGGGGTCATGGCGGGGGAACCGGACGTGCCGTTGGCAGCGAGGCCGGTACGTGGCCTTCGGCTGGCCGTGGCACGGAACGTGGTGCTCGACGGGCTTTCCGGCGAAGTCGCCAGTGCCTATGAGCGGGCTCTTGGCCGGCTGGCTGCCGCCGGCGCCTTGCTACGCGAGGTTGCCTTCGATAGCTGGAACCAGTTGCCGGAACTGAGCATCAACGGGGGCCTTGTGGCGGCGGAGGCGAGCGCGTGGCATGCCGAGCGGGTCGTCGCCCAGGCGGATCGGTACGACCCGCGAGTCCTGTCGCGCATCCGGATGGGCGAGCAGCAGAGCGCAGTGGATTACCTGCGGATGCGCGCCCGGCGCGAAGCGCTATGCCAGGAGGCACAAGGGGAGCTGCAATGGTTCGACGCAGTGGTGCTGCCGGCGGTGCCGATCGCGGCACCGCGGATTGCCGACCTCGCCGATGACGCCGCGTTCTTTCGTGCCAACCGGCTATTGCTGCGCAATCCCGCCATCGCCAATGTGCTCGACCTGTGCGCACTGACCATGCCATGCCATGAAACGGGCGAGGCACCGGTCGGGCTGATGCTGTTCGGCCAGCCGATGGCGGACCGGCGACTACTCGCCATCGGCATGGGCATGGAGTGCATCCTGCGTAGCCACAAGATGTAGATGTCTTATCCGCCGGCAAGGCTTTGTGGCGGCTTCTAACAACGAGGAGGAGGGATCATGTTTCATTTTCGGTTCAAGCCGATGTTCCTGGCCGGCACGATGTTGGGCGCTTCGGCGCTTGCCGCGGCCCAGCCGGGCAAGATCAGCGACGGCGTGGTGAAGATCGGGGTGTTGACGGATATGTCGTCGATATTTTCCGATATTGGTGGAAAAGGGTCGCTGGTGGCCGCCCAGATGGCGGTGGACGATTTCGGCGGGAAGGTGCTGGGATCGGACATCAAGGTGGTCAGCACCGACCACCAGAACAAGACCGATGTGGCCGGGACCATCGCGCGCGACTGGTTCGATAACCAGAAGGTGGACGTCATCCAGGACGTATTGCCGTCCTCGGTGGCGCTCGCGGTGTCCAATCTCGGCAGGGAGAAGCACAAGCTGGTGATTGCCAGCGGCGCCGGCACGACCAGGCTGACCAACGAGGATTGCTCGCCCTACACCATCCAGTATTCCTATGACACTTATGCCTTTGCAGCCAACACCGTCAAAGCCCTGTCAAAGGGCGGCGACAACAGCTGGTACTTCCTGACAGTCGACTACGCGCTGGGGGCGTCCCTTGAGAAAGACGCGGTCGATGCATTGACCTCGGTAGGGGGGAAGGTGATCGGGAAGGCAAAGCATCCCATCAATTCCCCGGACCTTTCGTCCTATCTGCTGCAAGCCCAGGCATCGGGCGCCAAGGTGATCGGCCTGGCCAACGCCGGCAGCGATACCGTCAACGCATTGAAGACCGCCCGGGACTTCGGCATTGGCGGCGCGGGAAAGCAGAAGCTGGCGGGACTGCACATGTTTATCAGCGACATCCATAGTCTCGGCCTGCAAGCGGCACAAGGGATGATGCTGACCACCTCCTTCTATTGGGACCGCGACGATGCCACGCGGGCCTGGTCGCAGCGCTTCTTCGACAAGACCAGGAAGATGCCCACGCTCGTGCAAGCCGGTGTGTACTCGTCGACGATGCACTACCTGAAGGCCGTGCAGGCCGCGGGCACCGACGAGACCGATGCGGTGGTGTCGAAGATGAAGTCCAGTCCCGTCAACGACTTCTTTGCGTTCAATGGAAAGATCCGCGCCGACGGGCTGATGGTGCATGACATGTATCTCGCTGAGGTCAAGACGCCGCAGGAGTCCAGGAAGCCATGGGACTACTACAAGATCAGGCAGGTCATTCCAGCCAGCGAAGCATTCCGGCCGATTTCGGCAAGCAAATGCGCGCTGATCAAGAAGTGACGGTTATCAACTAGCAACTAGCAACAAGCAATTGGCAACTACGGAGACATGAACATGCTGACATTCGATATTGAGACACGCACGGGCAGGTGGCAGCGCGTTGTGGACATCAAGCAGCTTGTCATCGCGGGCTGGACGGGGAGAGATGCCGACGCGATGGAGAAGCACATCCGAGAGCTGGAGGAGTTGGGCGTAAGGCGGCCATCGGCCACCCCGGTGTTCTACCGGGTTGCGGCGGACCGGCTGCAATCGCAGCCCGTGATCCAGGTCAGCGGAGGCGCCAGCAGCGGAGAAGTGGAGTTCTTGCTGATCAAGCACCAGGGTGAAATCTTTGTCGGCATTGCCTCGGACCACACGGACCGGGAGGTGGAGACCTACGGCATCACGGTGTCCAAGCAGATGTGCGACAAGCCATGCGCGCAGGTGCTCTGGCGCCTGGCGGACATCGGCAAGCACTGGGACCAGCTAGTCCTGCGTGCCTACGCGACCATCGGTGGCGAGCGGGTCCTGTACCAGCAGGGGCCGGTCACGGCGATGCGTTCGCCCCAGGACTTGCTCGACAGGTTTGCGGAGCAGGGCGGCAATTTTGACGATGGCACCGCCATGCTGTGCGGCACGTTGGCGGCGATCGGTGGCATCCGGCCGGCGGATCGCTTCGAGATCGAACTGGAGGATCCGGTGCTGGCCCGCTCGCTGCACCATGCCTACGCCGTCGAGGCGCTGCCCGTCCACGGATAAGGCCGCCGGCCAGATCCGCATTCCCGATGCATGCCAGAGGCGAACAAACGATGCCCCACGAAGATTCCATATTAGAAACGCGCAGCCTGACCAAGTCGTTCCGCGGCTTCACCGCTGTGAGCGGCGTCGACCTGCAGGTGCGGCGCGGGTCGATCCATGCCTTGA
>JYOD01000098.1:2829-69672 GCA_000955785.1 Burkholderiaceae bacterium 16 | reverse complement strand
GCGCCCTGCCGGGCGCACCCATAAAAGAAAGGCCCCGCAAGGGGCCTTCCAAAACATACCTGTCGAAAACCAGTACCGCTTACAGCGTCACCGTATCCGCCACATCCTTAAAGTCTTCAATCTGATCAAAGTTCATGTACTTATAGATCTTGTCGCCATTGGCATTCAGCACGCCCATATCCGACATGTACTCTTCCTTGGTCGGAATACGCCCCAGCCGCGAGCAGATCGCCGCCAGCTCAGCCGAACCCAGGTACACATTGGTGTTCTTGCCAAGACGGTTCGGGAAGTTACGCGTGCTGGTCGACATCACCGTAGCGCCTTCGCGCACTTGTGCCTGGTTACCCATGCACAGCGAGCAACCCGGCATTTCCGTACGGGCGCCTGCGGTGCCGAACACGCCGTAGTGGCCTTCTTCGGTCAGTTGCTTGGCATCCATCTTGGTCGGCGGGGCAACCCACAGCTTGACCGGGATATCGCGCTTGCCTTCGAGCAGCTTGGAGGCCGCGCGGAAGTGGCCGATATTGGTCATGCACGAACCGATGAAGACTTCGTCGATCTTGGCGCCAGCCACTTCCGACAGGGTCTTGACGTCGTCCGGGTCGTTCGGGCAGGCCACGATGGGCTCATGCACGTCGGCCAGGTCGATCTCGATCACGGCGGCGTATTCGGCGTCGGCATCCGGCTCCAGCAGCTTCGGATCGGCCAGCCAGGCTTCCATGGCCTGGATACGGCGCGACAGGCTGCGCGGGTCCTGATAGCCCTCGGCGATCATCCACTTCAGCAGCGTGATGTTGCTGTTGATGTATTCGATGATCGGTTCCTTGTTCAGGCGCACCGAGCAACCGGCGGCCGAACGTTCGGCCGACGCGTCGGAGAGTTCGAATGCTTGCTCGACCTTCAGGTCGGGCAGGCCTTCGATTTCCAGGATACGACCCGAGAAGATGTTCTTCTTGCCTTGCTTGGCCACGGTCAGCATGCCCGACTTGATCGCGTACAGCGGAATCGCGTTGACCAGGTCACGCAGCGTGACGCCGGGCTGCATCTTGCCCTTGAAGCGCACCAGCACGGATTCCGGCATGTCCAGCGGCATCACGCCGGTGGCAGCCGCGAAAGCCACCAGGCCCGAACCTGCGGGGAAGCTGATGCCGATCGGGAAACGGGTGTGCGAGTCGCCGCCGGTGCCGACGGTGTCGGGCAGCAGCATGCGGTTCAGCCACGAGTGGATCACGCCGTCGCCCGGGCGCAGCGAGATGCCGCCACGGGTGCTGATGAACTGCGGCAGCGTGTGGTGGGTCTTGACGTCGACCGGCTTCGGATAGGCGGCGGTGTGGCAGAACGACTGCATCACCAGGTCGGCCGAGAAGCCCAGGCAAGCCAGATCCTTCAGCTCATCACGCGTCATCGGGCCGGTGGTGTCCTGCGAGCCCACCGAAGTCATCTTCGGTTCGCAGTACGTGCCCGGGCGGATACCCTTGCCTTCTTCCAGACCGCAGGCGCGGCCAACCATCTTCTGGGCCAGGGTGAAGCCCTTGCCGGTGTCGGCCGGGTTGTGCGGCAGGCGGAACAGCGTGGACGGAGCCAGGCCGAGCGCTTCGCGGGCCTTGGCGGTCAGGCCACGGCCGACGATCAGGGGAATACGGCCGCCGGCGCGCACTTCGTCGAACAGCACGTCGGACTTCACGGTGAATTCGGCGACGACTGCGCCGTTCTTCAGGGCCTTGCCGTCATAGGGACGCAGCTCGATCACGTCGCCCATTTCCATGCTGGAAACGTCCAGCTCGATCGGCAGCGCGCCGGCGTCTTCCATGGTGTTGTAGAAGATCGGGGCAATCTTGCTGCCCAGGCACACGCCGCCGAAGCGCTTGTTCGGCACGAAGGGGATGTCTTCGCCGGTGAACCACAGCACCGAGTTGGTGGCGGACTTGCGCGAGGAACCGGTGCCGACCACGTCGCCCACGTAGGCGACCAGGTTGCCCTTGTCCTTCAGCGATTCGATGAACTTGACCGGGCCGCGCTTGCCGTCTTCTTCCGGGGTGATGCCGGGGCGCGCGTTCTTCAGCATGGCCAGCGCGTGCAGCGGGATGTCCGGGCGCGTGGTGGCGTCCGGGGCCGGCGACAGATCGTCGGTGTTGGTTTCGCCGGTGACCTTGAACACGGTCACGGTCAGGCTTTGCGGCACTTCCGGACGGCTGGTGAACCACTCGGCGTCGGCCCAGCTTTGCAGCACGGCCTTGGCGTTGGCGTTGCCCTTGTCGGCCTTTTCCTTGACGTCGTGGAAGGCGTCGAACATCAGCAGCGTCTTCTTGAGCGCTTCGGCGGCAACGGTGCCGATCTCGGCATCGTCCAGCAGTTCGATCAGCGGGGAGATGTTGTAGCCGCCCAGCATGGTGCCCAGCAGTTCGGCTGCCTTGGCACGCGAAATCAGCGGGCAGACTTCCTTGCCCAGTGCGACGGCGGCCAAGTACGAGGCCTTGACCTTGGCGGCGTCGTCCACGCCGGCCGGCACGCGATGCGTGATCAGGTCGACCAGGACCTGCTCTTCACCCGCAGGGGGCGCTTTCAGCAATTCGATCAGTTCCGCAGTCTGCTTGGCGGTCAGCGGCAGAGGGGGAATGCCGAGCGCGGCGCGTTCGGCAACATGGGCGCGATAGTTTTCAAGCATGGGAACCTGCGGAGTAATAGGGTTGCAAAAACCGGTTGTGCCGCGATTTTAAAGGGAAGTGCGTTTTAGGTCAAACGTCTTATATCTTATATAAGAGTTGACAAGGAAAAACCCAATAAAATCAATCCCCTTCCCGTCCAGGCGGCAACCTCTGCGCATTAGATCGGTTCCTAGCCCGGCGGCAGGAAGTCCAGCTTCTCCTCTTCGTACAGCCGGTAGATCATGTCGAGCATGCCGCTGATCTCCTCGGTCTCATCGAGGCTGCGCGTGCTCATGATGATAGGCGACACCAGGTTGGGATCGTCCAGTTCCTTGTAGCTGATGTCGTCCCGCTTGAGACCGTGCACGCTGCTCGGGACGATAGAAATACCCTCCCCCGCCGCCACCAGCCCCAATGCGATCTGCAGCTCGCGCGCCTCATGGATGCGCCCCGGCTGTAAGGCGCGGTCATGGAACGCCGCCAGCACCTGGTCGGCATAGCTGGGACGGGGCGCCTTGGGAAAGATGATCAGGGTCTCGCCCAGCAGGTCGTGCAGCGAGAGCACCGGCTTGACCAGCGAGAGCGGATGCCCGACCGGCAGCGCCACGATCATGCGCTCCTCGCGCAGCACAACCCTGCGCACATTCGGGTCCTCGTGCCGTATGCGGCCAAACCCCACGTCGATGGTGCCTTGCTTGAGCGCCGCGATCTGGTCCATGGTGGTCATCTCGTGCAGGCTGAGTTCGATCTCCGGGTGCTCGGTCCTGAAGCGCCGGATGATCTTGGGCAGCATGCCGTACAGCGTCGAGCCGACAAAGCCGACCGACATTTTCCGCTCGATCTGTCCCACCCGCCGGGTCATCGACTCCAGTTCCGCGGCCTGCGCCAGCAACTGCAGGGCATGCGCGTAGAAAAAGCGCCCGGCCTCGGTCAGCTTGAGCGGCCGCGCGTTGCGCTCGAACAGCTGCACCCCCAACCCCTCTTCCAGCTGCTGGATCTGCCGGCTCAGCGGTGGCTGCGCGATATGCAGCCGCTCGGAGGCGCGAGTGAAGTTGAGTTCCTCCGCGACGGCGACAAAGTAACGTAAGTGACGCAAGTCCAAAGCCATACCTTTTGAGTATTCAGCCAATACTAAAACAGTGTTGGACCGCCAAATTCAGCGCTCCTATTCTTCGCATCAGGCTGTGACAACGATTTTTTATACCTTTTTGGCATTTTAGTTCGAATCACGCCGCCATGCCGGAAGCCAAGGCAAGGCCACATGAACGGCGCCTTGCAAGACGGACCCCACCCAGAAAACCAGAGACAAGGAGCAGACAAATGACTCACCCGGAAATCGAAGCGCTGGTGAAAGCGTTCATCGTCGACACCGCCAAGGGCAATGTCGACGCCCGCGTGCAAAGCGTGGTGGCCCGCCTGAGCGCCGACCTGTTCAAGGCCATCGAGGACCTTGACCTGAGCGCAAGCGAAGTCTGGAAGGGCATCGAGTATTTCGCCGAGGCCGGCCCTGAGCTTGGCCTGGTGGCCGCTGGCCTGGGCCTGGAGCGTTTCCTGGACATCCGCGCCGACGAAGCCGAGGCGAAGGCCGGCCTGAGCGGCGGCACACCGCGCACCATCGAGGGTCCCCTGTACGTGGCCGGCGCACCGGCCAGCGAAGGTTTCGCCCGGCTGGACGACGGCAGCGAGGACGGCAAGGGCGAGGTCCTGTTCATGCAGGGCACGGTGTATGACGCCAACGGCAAGCCGCTGCCCGGCGCCTCGGTGGAGGTCTGGCATGCCAACCTGCTTGGCAACTACTCGTTCTTCGACAAGACCCAGTCGGACTTCAACCTGCGCCGCACCATCGTGACCGACGGCGAGGGCCGCTACCAGTTCCGCAGCAACGTGCCGATGGGCTACGGCTGCCCGCCGCAAGGCACCACCCAGCGCCTGCTGGACCTGCTGGGCCGCCACGGACGCCGGCCTGCCCACATCCACTTCTTCGTCTCGGCCCCCGGCCATCGCAAGCTGACCACCCAGATCAATATCGACGGCGACGAATACCTGTGGGACGACTTCGCCTTCGCCAGCCGCGAGGGGCTGGTGCCGGCCGTCAGGCATATCGACGCCCCGGAGGAACTTGCCAAACGCGGCCTGGGCAAGCCGTTTGCCTCCATCGATTTCGACTTCCGCCTGTACGGCGAATGCGCCGCGGCGCCGGCGCCGGAAGTGGAACGCAAGCGCGCCGCCGCGTAAGCGCCCCCAAGACAGGAAAGACGTAGCCGGCGCACCTGCCGGCCGCTGCAGCCACATCAGGGCCGCCCTGAGGACACCTCACGGCCCGGCGCATCCGCACGGATGCAGGAGACACCTCATGATCCCCATTTACCCGGACAACAGCCCGACCCTGAAGCGGCTGGACGACTACCTGGTGGAAAACCGCGAAACCGGCGACTACCGCCTGCATCGCAGCGCCTTTACCGATGAAGCGCTGTTCGAACTCGAGATGAAGCACATCTTCGAGGGCAACTGGATCTACCTGGCGCACGAAAGCCAGATCCCCAACAACAACGACTACTACACGACCTACATCGGCCGCCAGCCGGTCGTGATCGCGCGCAACCGCCAGGGCGAACTCAACGCGCTGATCAACGCCTGCACCCATCGCGGCGCCATGCTGTGCCGCCACAAGCGCGGCAACAAGGCGACCTACACCTGCCCCTTCCACGGCTGGACCTTCAACAACAGCGGCAAGCTGCTCAAGGTCAAGGATCCGGAGGGCGCCGGCTACCCCGACTGCTTCAACAAGGAAGCCTCGCACGACCTGAAAAAGGTGGCACGCTTTGAAAACTACCGCGGTTTCCTGTTCGGCAGCCTGAACCCGGATGTGGCGCCGCTCAAGGATTTCCTGGGCGAAGCCGCCAAGATCATCGACATGATCGTGGACCAGTCCGCCGACGGGCTCGAAGTGCTGCGCGGCGCGTCCACCTATACCTTCGAAGGCAACTGGAAGCTGCAGACCGAGAACGGCGCCGACGGCTATCACGTCTCCGCGGTGCACTGGAACTACGCCGCCACCACCAACCACCGCAAGCAGGAGAACGCCCGCGAGGACAAGATCCGCGCGATGGACGCGGGCAACTGGGGCCGGCAAGGCGGCGGCTTCTACGCCTTCGATCACGGCCATATGCTGCTGTGGTCGCGCTGGGCCAATCCCGAAGACCGGCCGAATTTCAGCCGGCGCGAGGAATTCGCCGAGCGCTGCGGCGCCGAGACGGCGGACTGGATGATCCAGAACTCGCGCAACCTGTGCCTGTACCCGAACGTCTACCTGATGGACCAGTTCGGCTCGCAGATCCGCGTGCTGCGCCCGCTTTCCGTCAACAAGACCGAAGTCACCATCTACTGCATCGCGCCCAAGGGCGAGGCCGACGAGGCGCGCGCGCGCCGCATCCGCCAGTACGAGGATTTCTTCAACGTCAGCGGCATGGCCACGCCCGACGACCTGGAAGAATTCCGCGCCTGCCAGCAAGGCTATGCCGGCAGCGCGGTGGAATGGAACGACATGTGCCGCGGCGCCACGCACTGGGTGGAAGGCGCCGACGAGGCCGCGCAGAAGATTGGCCTCAAGCCGTTGATGAGCGGCGTCAAGACAGAGGACGAAGGCCTGTACACGGTGCAGCACCGCTACTGGCTGGACGTGATGAAGAAGGCCACCGGGGCCGAAGCAAGCAAAGCAGGGAGCGAAGCATGACCACGACCGCCACGATCAGCCTCGCGGATATCCAGTCCTTCCTCTACCGGGAAAGCCGCTTGCTGGACGACGAACAATGGGATGAATGGCTGGCCTGCTATCACCCGGATGCTGCGTTCTGGATGCCATCCTGGGACGATGACGACACGCTGGTAACCGACCCCCAGCGCGAGATCTCGCTGATCTACTACCCGAACCGCCAGGGCCTGGAAGACCGCGTGTTCCGCATCAAGACCGAGCGCTCCAGCGCCACCATGCCGGACACCCGCACCAGCCACAACCTCAGCAACGTCGAGCTGGAGCGCCAGGAAGGCAGCGTCTGCACGGTGCGCTTCAACTGGCACACGCTGAGCCACCGCTACAAGACCAACTACAGCTACTTCGGCATGTCGCGCTACGTCATCGACTTTGCCGGCGGGCGCCCGCAGATCCTGGACAAGTACATCGTGCTGAAAAACGACTACATCAACCAGGTCATCGACATCTATCACATCTGAGCGGACGCGCCGGAGGAATCACGCCATGGAATACAACATCGCTTTGCAGTTCGAAGACGGCGTCACCCGCTTCATCACCTGCGCCGCCAATGAAACCCTGTCCGACGCCGCTTACCGCCAGCAGATCAATATCCCGCTGGACTGTCGCGACGGCGCCTGCGGCACCTGCCGCGGCTTGTGCGAATCCGGCGAGTACGACTTGCCAGAGTCGAGCTATATCGAAGACGCGCTGACGCCCGAGGAAGCGGCCAAGGGCTACGTGCTGGCGTGCCAGACGCGCCCGCGCTCGGATTGCGTGATCAAGGTGCCGGCGTCGTCGGCCGCCTGCAAGACGGGCGTGACCAGCTATCAGGGCAAGCTGGCGGCGGTGGACAAGCTGTCCGATTCCACCATCGGGTTCTCGATCGACCTCGGCGAGACCGCCGCGCCGACATTCCTGGCGGGGCAGTATGTGAACGTGGAAATTCCGGGTACCGGCCTGACCCGTTCGTACTCGTTCAGCTCCGCCCCCGGCGCCGGGCGCACTTCGTTTGTGGTGCGCAACGTGCCCAACGGCCGCATGAGCGAGTTCCTGAGCAGGGAGGCGCTGCCCGGCCAGCCCATTTCCTTCGCCGGCCCCTATGGCAGCTTCTACCTGCGCGAAGTGACCCGTCCTGTGCTGTTCCTGGCAGGCGGCACCGGCATCGCGCCCTTCCTGTCCATGCTGGACGTGCTGGCCGCGAACGGCAGCCCGCATCCGATCCGCCTGGTGTACGGCGTGACGCATGAGATCGACCTGGTGGCCCTGGAACAGCTCGACGAAGCAAAGCGCAAGCTCGCCGGCTTCGAGTACCGCACCTGCGTGCTCGACCCGGTCGGCAGCGAAACCCGCAAGGGCTATGTGACCCAGCACGTGGAGCAGACCTGGCTCAATGGCGGGAACGTCGACATCTACCTGTGCGGCCCGGTCGCCATGGTGGACGCGGTGCGCGGCTGGCTGCAGGACGCCGGCGTGACGCCGGCCAGCTTCCACTACGAGAAATTCTCGGCCAGCAACGCTGCCTGACTCACCTTTTCACGGAATACGGAATACGGATCACGGATACGCCATGAACACAAACGCGCGCTTCAGCGAAAAAGCCGCCATCGTCACCGGCGCCGCACAAGGGATCGGACGCGGCGTGGCGCTCGCCGCTGCGGCCGAGGGCGGCAGCCTGTTACTGGTCGACCGCTCGCCACTGGTGCATGAGGTCGCCGCGGAAATCGCCGCGAATGGCGGCCGGGCGCTGGCGGTGGAGGCCGACCTGGAAACCTACGCCGGCGCCTGCCAGATGGCCAGCGCCGCGCTGCAGGCCTACGGCCGCATCGATATCCTCGTCAACAACGTGGGCGGCACCATCTGGGCCAGGCCCTTCCAGGAATACGAGGAAGCGCAGATCGAAGCCGAGATCCGCCGCTCCCTGTTCCCCACCCTGTGGTGCTGCCGCGCCGTGCTGCCCGCCATGATCGGGCGCCGGCAGGGGACGATCGTCAATATCTCGTCCATCGCCACGCGCAGCATCCACCGCGTGCCTTATGCGGCCGCGAAGGGGGGCGTCAACGCACTGACCGCCAGCCTGGCCTTCGAGCATGCGCAGGACGGCATCCGCGTCAACGCGGTCGCCACCGGCGGCACCGAGGCGCCGCCGCGCAAAGTGCCGCGCAACACGGCGGAGCAGACCCCGCAGGAAGCCATCTGGTATCAGGGGATCGTTGACCAGACCATCGGCTCCAGCCTGATGCGCCGCTACGGCACCATCGACGAACAAGTGCGCGCCATCCTGTTCCTTGCGTCCGACGAGGCCTCCTACATCACGGGCACGGTCCTGCCGGTAGGCGGCGGCGACCTGGGCTGAACTCGGCCAATACTGCACAGGAAACGGGCCCGGCACGGCGGATCGGCTACCACTTTGTCAGCATCCGCTGACACGGGCCAGCCTGCCACGGACACCGTTGTTGCCCTCCATCTGATATCGTTTTCAGCCTTGGCCGATTTCGCCGCCAGCGCGCAAGAGCAATACTGCAAGCATGAAAACCGTACCGGCCAACCCCGGCCATAAGGTCGCAGGTCGGTCGCAAGAACCGAAGGAGTGTGAAATGCAATCGGCCGTCACGTCGCTACGCGGCTTGGTCCACAAGTGGCTGGGTTCCACGGACGACGCCAGGATCACCCGCGTGCACCCGCCCGGCATGTCGGGCGGCTGTGTGTGCGCGGAAGTCAACCGCCCCGCCGGCTCACTGGCCATCTTCTTCTTCCGGCACCGGGACGGCGGCTGGTGCGTATTCCCGCCAACCTGCCGCGGCTCCTGAGCGCCCGTCAGTCATACGCACCGCTGCGGATCAGGGCGCCATGGGCTGCCCCGGCACGGTCAGCCACCCGCTGCGGCCGCTCAGCACCGCAGCCGCCCTGATCGCCATCGCGGCCGAGGAAATCCACCGGGCACCTGGTCCCACCGATACCTGGCCACAGGAAAATTCCTTTCCAATCAATAGCCTGGCCGCATCCCCCACCCCGGCGCACGGCGGCGCGGGCGACGGCTGACCGGCCGCGCCGGCTCGCCCAAGGGGAGGTGAACCGGCCGCCCCACCCCAGCGCCACCCACTGTCCGGCCCCCAGTGCGGGATTTCCTTACACATCCCACTCAAGTTCCGTGCCCGCCATTCGTTAACCCCTGTAAGACCATCCGCATCGCTCGGATGACAAGACCTGCTCGGCTCAAAGGGCCAAGCTGAGCGGGTTTCACCCTTTTTTTCGGCCCTTTGCTTGCCCCTGATTCCCTCAAGAATGGCAGGGCATTCCGATACAGGCATCTCATGGCGAATACGCTCACTTCTTCCCAGGCTGACGGCAACACGAGCAAGCGCGGGCGACTGCTGCTGGTTCTCGGCGTCGTGCTCGTCGCTGCGCTGGGTGCCGGGGGCTTTTTTCTGGGCAACATCCTGAGCAACCGCCAACCGGCCGCGCCCGCCGCACCGGTTGTACCGCCGCCGATTTTTGTGCCGTTGGAAGCATTTACCGTCAATCTGAAGAGCGACGACGGTGACCGCTTCCTGCATACCGGTTTGTCGCTCAAGGTGGCGGACGCGCAAAACCAGGCGCGCATCACCGAATACCTGCCGGAAGTCCGCAGCCGCATCTTGCTGCTGCTGTCGGCCAAGCAGCCGCCAGACCTGGCGACGGTGGAAGGCAAGCGCAAGCTGGCCCAGGAAATCCAGAATGCCATCAGCCAGCCGTTCGCGCCCAACCTGCCCAAACAGCAGATCCTGGACGTCCTATTCACTTCCTTCGTGGTGCAGTAAGCGCTTTGCCCTGCCCCACCAGTACATCCGATATGAATCCGTCCTTGTCCGCCTTGCGCGTTTCACAGCGTGCGCGCCAACGCCAGCGCGCGGGCTCATAGGCAATCCGGGCAAATGGTCGCTTTCATTCATCACGGCACTCACGGGGCAGGACACTAGATGGCCTACGACAAGTTCCTCTCGCAGGACGAGGTAGACGAATTACTGAAAGGCGTGTCGGGCGAGACCGACACGCCCGAGGTCGCCGCGCCGGTCTCCGAGGATGGCGTGCGCCCGTACAACCTGGCCACGCAAGAGCGTATCGTGCGCGGCCGGCTGCACACGCTCGAGATCATCAACGAGCGCTTTGCCCGCCAGCTTCGCACCCAGCTGTTCAACTTCATCCGCCGAGGCGCCGACATCTCCGTAGGCTCGATCCGCATCGAGAAGTACGGCGACTTTGTGCGCAACCTGCCGGTACCGACCAACCTGAACCTGGTGCACATGAAGCCGTTCCGCGGCACGTCACTGTTCGTGTTCGACCCCAACCTGGTGTTCCTGGTGGTCGACAACCTGTTCGGCGGCGACGGGCGCTTCCACACCCGCGTGGAAGGGCGCGACTTTACCCAGACCGAGCAGCGCATCATCCGGCGCCTGCTGGACCTGGCGCTCTCCAGCTATGGCAGCGCCTGGCAGGCGGTGCACCCGATCGAGCTGGAATACATCCGCTCGGAAATGCACACCAAGTTTGCCAACATCGCCATGCTCAGCGAGGTGGTGGTAACAACGGCTTTCCATATCGAACTCGGCGCTGTCGGCGGCCAGCTTCACGTCTGCTTCCCGTACTCGATGATCGAGCCGGTGCGCGACCTGCTGATGAACCCGCTGCAGGACGAGGTCGAAGTCGACAAGCGCTGGATCTCCCAGCTGTCGCAGCAGATCCGCGCGGCCGAGGTAGACCTGGTAGCCGAATTTGCCCACGTGGAAAGCACCGTAGCCGATGTGCTGGCGCTGCGCGTCGGCGATGTACTCCCCATCGAGTTGCCCGAGCAGATCTTCGGCAAGGTCGATGGCGTGCCCGTGATGCAGGCCGGTTTTGGCACCATGAACGGCCAGTATGCGTTGCGGGTAGAACGGATGATCAATCACCAAGAAATCGATTCCAACAAGGAAACCGACCATGACTGACGGCAAAGAGGACATCCCGGCCGACCCGATGGACGACTGGGCCAGTGCCCTGGCGGAGCAGACCAGCGCCGAGGATCTCGCCGCTGCCGCCGCGCCTGCCCAGGCCGTCGCCACGCCAGCCACAGCAACACCGGCCGCCTCCAAGGTCTTCCAGCCGCTGGCGAAGGAACCGCCCAGCACCTTCCATAACGACATCGAGATGATTCTCGATATCCCGGTCCAGCTCACGGTAGAGCTCGGTCGCACCAAGGTGCCGATCAAGACGCTGCTGCAGCTGGCCCAGGGCTCGGTGGTGGAGCTCGACGGCCTGGCCGGCGAGCCGATGGACGTGCTGGTCAACGGCTACCTGATCGCCCAGGGCGAAGTGGTGGTGGTGAACGATAAGTTCGGCATCCGCCTGACAGACATCATCACGCCGTCCGAACGCATCCGGAAGCTCAACAGATGAACGCCAGCCCGCGCCGGACCGCCACCGCCGCGCTAGCCGCCGGCGCGGCCCTGGCGCATGCCGCGCCCGCAGCCGCGCAGGCCAGCGCAGTTGCCGCCAGCCCTGCCGGTACCGGCACGGTCGGCAGCGGCGTTGGCGCCGGCAGCCATGTCGGCGTTGGCGCCGCGTCGGGACTGGCGCAGGCCGGCCTCGGCCTGTTCGCCGTCATCGCGCTGATCCTGCTGCTGGCCTGGCTGGCGCGCCGCGCCGGCCTGGTGCGCCATGGCCAGGGCGGCCAGATGAAAGTGATAGGCAGCACCATGCTCGGGGCGCGCCAGCGCCTGGTCATGGTGGAAGTCGGCGACACCTGCCTGGTGCTGGGTGTCAGCGCCGGCGAGATTCGCACGCTCCACACTTTGCCCGCGCAAGCCGCGCACAAGCCGGACCAGAATCCCGGCGGCGCGGCAAGCCAGGGTCCGGCCGGCAGCTTTGGACAAAAGCTGCTGCGCGCCATGCAAGACAACCTGAAGTCATGAATTTCCTGCCTGACGCCCCCCGGCGCGCCCTGCAATACCACCTCCAGTCCTTCCGCGAATACCTCAGCCAGCCCGCCCGGCTTGCGCTCGCGGTCCTGCTGGCCTGCGCGTGCCTCGCGCTGGTGCTGTTGCCGGCCATGGCGCATGCGCAAGCGCTGCCGGGGCTGACCAGCAAGGCCGGTCCGGGCGGAAGCCAGACCTGGTCGCTGTCGGTGCAGACGCTGGTGCTGCTGACCTCGCTGTCCTTCCTGCCGGCGGCCATGCTGATGATGACGGGCTTTACGCGCATCATCATCGTGCTGGGGCTGCTGCGCAATGCGCTGGGCACGGCCAGCTCGCCGCCCAACCAGGTGCTGGTGGGACTGTCGCTGTTCCTGACCTTCTTCGTCATGTCGCCGGTGTTCGACCGCATCTACACCGACGCCTACAAGCCGCTGTCCGAAAACAAGCTCAGCCTGGAAGACGCCGCCGCCAAGGCCGCCGCGCCGCTCAAGGCGTTCATGCTCAAGCAGACCCGCGAGAAGGACCTGGCGCTGTTCGCCCAGATGGCCAAGGCGCCCGAAATGCAAGGCCCGGAAGATGTGCAGATGCGTATCCTGGTGCCCGCCTTTGTCACCAGCGAACTCAAGACCGCATTCCAGATCGGCTTTACTGTCTTTATCCCCTTCCTGATCATCGACCTGGTGGTAGCCAGCGTGCTGATGGCGATGGGCATGATGATGGTGCCGCCGGCCACCATCGCGCTGCCATTCAAGCTGATGCTGTTCGTGCTGGTGGACGGGTGGCAACTGCTGCTTGGCTCGCTGGCGCAGAGCTTCCTGAACTGATCACGGGGCGCCTGCCCCACCCTAGGCCTTCGCCATGACTCCGGAAACCGTAATGACCATCGCCACCCAGGCGATGAAGATGACCCTGATGCTGTCGGCGCCGCTGCTGCTGGTGGCGCTCGTGGCCGGCCTGGTGGTGAGCCTGTTCCAGGCCGCCACGCAGATCAATGAAATGACGCTGTCCTTTATCCCGAAGCTGCTGGCGCTGTTCACCACCATGGTGCTGGCCGGCCCGTGGATGATCAACACCTTCGTCGACTACATGCGCGAAGTGTTCCAGGGCATTCCCGCCCTGGTGCACTAAGCCCGGCGCCGCGACTGACCGCGCTTTAGCCAGGCCCGCCGCCGTGCTCTCCGTCACCTCCGCCCAGCTCTACGCCTGGATCGCTGCCTTCCTCTGGCCCATGTTCCGGATGCTAGCGCTGATCGGCACCGCGCCGCTGTTCGGGGAATCGACCATCCCGAGGCGGGCCAAGGTCGCGCTGGCGGCGCTGATGGCGGTGATCATCTCGCCCACCATCGACAAGCTGCCGCTGGTGCCGGTGTACTCGCTCGAGGGCCTGCTGATCATCCTCAACGAGGTCGGCATCGGGCTGGCGGTGGGGTTCAGCATGCGGCTGGTGTTCGCCGCCGTGCAGTTCGCCGGCGAAACCATCGGCCTGCAGATGGGCCTGTCGTTTGCCTCCTTCTATGACCGCTCCTCCGGCGGCCAGACCATGGTGCTGTCGCGCTTTCTCAACGTGGTGGCCACCCTGATGTTCCTGGCGATGGACGGCCACCTGATGCTGCTGGCCACCGTCGCCGACAGCTTCGCCGCGCTGCCGATCGCCGCCCAGCCGCTCACCGGCGCAGGCTGGGCCGCCGTGGCGGGCGCGGGCGCCACGGTGTTCTCGTCCGGGCTGCTGCTGGCGCTGCCGCTGATCGCCGCGCTGCTCACCCTCAACCTCGCCATGGGCATCCTGAACCGCGCCTCGCCGCAGTTGTCGATCTTCGCGGTCGGGTTCCCGGTCACGCTGGGCGGCGGCATCTTGATGATGATGCTGATCATGCCGCAGATGAGCACCTACATGGGACGGCTGATCGAGGGTGGATTGAGTACGGTGGGGATGGTGCTGGGGCAGTTTGGACGCTGAGGGCCGGGGCCTCAGGACACCACCACCCGCGTACACCCAGCCAGGGTTTCAAACCCGATCTCCACCGGCAGGAACTTGCCAATCACTTCTGCATTGCTGCGCAGGTGATCGGTCACTTCGTCCACCGTAAAGCTCCCGCTACCCGCCAGCGCCATCGGCAACAGCAGCTGATCGGCCAAGTGCGGGCCCACCGCACCCTTGCCGGCCAGGTAGGCGCGTGCCTGGCGGCAGGCGGCGCCAGCCACGCTCTCCGCCGTACGGCCCTTTTCGCCGAACTCGCAGAACACCTCGGTTACGTGCTCGTGCGGCAACGTCAGCAACACCGCATTGCCTGGCCCTTCCTCGTGCCGCAGGCCGCCCACGTGCAACTGGCTCGCCTCCCATCCCATCAGTTCGCCCACCAGGTCAAGCTCGCGCCGCGCCACGTGAAGCGGCACGCCGGCGATCAGCGCACGCGCGTCGGCCACGCCGGGCGTGCCGCGCTCTTCCAGCGCCAGCGCGCGCCATGCCGCGCCGGAGCGTCCGCTCACTGTCAGTTGGCCCCCGCCCGCGGGATAAAAGCCGTGGCGGCGCAGCGTCAGGTCAGCCGCCGCGCCCATGCGCGCCATCAGCGGCAGCCACGCATCGCGCAGGAAGGTCGCCGAGGGTGCCATGGGGTTGTGGGTGCCGCCCGACAGAGTCAGGGTGAAGCTCTCGTCGCCGGGCGCGCTCCACAGCGCGGGCAGCAGCGTCTGCAGCACCAGCGTGCAACTGCCGGCGGAGCCGATGGCGAAGTCGTAGTTGCCGGCGCGCACCGGCCCCGGCGCGAAAGTCAGCGCGGTCGAGCCGATCGCCGCGCCTTCGGTGCGCGCACCGCTGATCGCCTGCGCCGCGACCACGGCGGTCAGGTGCTGGCGCATCAGCCCCGGCTTGCTGCGCCGGGCGCGCACATTGGCGATATGCACCGGCGTGCCGGTCACCATGGCCAGCGACAGCGCGGTGCGCAGGATCTGCCCGCCGCCCTCGCCGTAGGAGCCGTCGATTTCCATCATTGCGTTTACTCGTCTGTTCTTGTTGTTATGCCGGCGCGGCCGGGGACATTTCCCGTCCCGGTCCGCGCCGGTGGCTTCGGCATCGCTCAGCCCTTCACGCACACCACCTGCTTGAGCGTGTGGACGATTTCGACCAGATCGGACTGCGCCGCCATCACGGCATCGATATCCTTGTACGCCATCGGGATCTCGTCGATCACCTCGGCGTCCTTGCGGCACTCCACGCCTTCCGTGGCGCGCCGCTGGTCGTCCACCGTAAAGTGGCGCTTGGCTTCGGTCCGGCTCATGGTGCGGCCCGCGCCGTGGCTGCAGGAGCAGAACGACTCTTCATTGCCCTTGCCGCGCACGATGTAGGAGCGCGCGCCCATCGAGCCCGGGATGATGCCGAGTTCGCCGGCCTTGGCGCTCACCGCGCCCTTGCGTGTCACCAGCACGTCCTCGCCGAAGTGGTGCTCCTTCTGCACGTAGTTGTGGTGACAGTTCACCGCTTCCATCTCCGCCGCAAAGGGCTTGCCGATCACGGCGCGGGCGGCGTCCAGCACATTGGCCATCATCAGTTCGCGGTTGCGCCGCGCATACTGCTGCGCCCACTCCACCGCGAACACGTAGTCCTCATAGTGCTGGCTGCCTTCCACCAGGTAGGCCAGGTCGCGGTCCGGCAGGTTGATGAAGTGGCGGCGCATATCCGCCTGTGCCAGCTCGATGAAGGTATTGCCGATGGCATTACCCACCCCGCGCGACCCCGAGTGCAGCATGAACCAGACCGACTGGCTCTCGTCCAGGCAGACTTCGATAAAGTGGTTGCCGGTACCCAGCGTACCCAGGTGGTTGCGGTTGTTGGTGCGCGTCAGCTTGGGGTACTTCTGCGTGATTCGCTCGAAGCCACCGGCCAGCGCGGCCCAGCTGGCATCCACCGTATCCGGCACGTCGCCCCAGGCGCCCTTGTCGCGTCCGCTGCGGTTGTTCGAGCGCCCGTGCGGCACGGCTTTCTCGATGGCGCTGCGCAGCGGGCCCAGGTTATCGGGGAGGTCGCCGGCGCACAGCGTGGTCTTGACAGCAATCATGCCGCAGCCGATATCCACGCCCACCGCCGCCGGGATAATGGCGCCCTGCGTCGGGATCACCGAACCGATGGTCGAGCCCTTGCCCAGGTGCACGTCGGGCATCACGGCCAGGTGCTTGAAGATGAACGGCATCTGGGCGGTGTTGGCGAGTTGCGCGCGGGCGCCCTCGTCGACCGGCACGCCGTGGGTCCACATCTTGACCGGACGGCCCTTGCCGGTCCGGAATACGTCGTAATTCTCCTTGGAGGTCATCTCTGCTTCTCTCTTTGCCTTGCGGCCGGACTACGCTGGCAGTGGCCAGCAAGATACCAAAATAAGTGGGCGACTAGTGGTTGTGGAACCGGCGCTCTATCCTTGAGCTACGCTGCCCCGGCCAATCCGGTTTAGCGGCGGGACTCGCACCCGCAACCTCCTCATTACCAGTGATGTAGTTCCACAGGCATTCGCCCGTCAACCTGAAAGAATGCGGCTCCGCCACGACAAGGATCGGCCGGATTGACGCTGCCGTCCTGCGCAGCGCGCCGGAATCGAACCGGCAATCACCAGATGTAATCCTGGCCAGCATTCGTGGCAAGTCCGCATACCGCAGGCGCCGCGCGGGGCGCTTGGGGTATGCAGGCTCGGGGGCGGCAACCTGCGACAAGGGTCAGGACAGACCAGCCTTGGATGTAGTCTGCCCGGCATTCGCCGGCCACCGCCGAACTTCACAACCTCACAACCTCACAAGCTCTCAACTTCACAGGTTGAGCGCCGAGATCTCGCCCACCCAGTGCCCGGCATGCAACTGCCCGGCGGCAAAGGCGGCGACGATCTGGAACACCGAGTCGGAAAAGCCCCCGATGTTCAGGATGTCGTCGCGCTCCGGCGCCTGGCTGCCGGCGTAGGGCTGCATATCCAGGCACACCAGCCGTGCCTTGGGATTGCGCTGCCTGAAACGCTCCCACTCGCGCAGCGTGGCTGTCGGGCCATTGCGGACATCCATCCACGACTGGTTGTCCGACACCAGCATCACCAGGTCGGCGCTGACGCGGCGGTGATTCAGCCAGGCCAGGGGCGCGCTGCAGTTGGTGCCGCCGGCGCCGATCTCCGCCATCTTCTGCGCGTTGGTCATTACCGTGTCGCGCGGGTTCAGCGTCAGCTTCACCACCTCCTCCTTGAACGGCAGCACCACCGTATCCGGCTGATTGCGCAGGAAGGTGGCGGCAACCAGCGCCGCGGCATCCACGCAGCGCACCGCGCTGCTGGCGCTGCCGCGATAGCCGCTCACCGGCGAGTGCATGGACCCCGATACGTCCGGGCAAACCACCATGCGGCCCTCCACCTGCGGCACATTGGCCAGCGCAAGCTCCAGCGCATCCTGCGAGGCCTCGCGCACCACAGCCGGCAGTTCCTCGCCCGCCGCCTGGTACGCGGCCAGCAACTGGTACGGGAACACCCGGGCCCGCGCAATGGCGACGGGATCGCGCAGCTTTGCCGCAATCTCCTGCGCCATGCCCGGCAGGGCGAACACGCCGTGGCGGGCAAAGGTGTTCAGGTTCATCCGCACCATCTGCCAGCCGCCCTGCCGCGCCACCTCGGCCCAGGCTTGTGCATCCAGGTCCAGCGAGGCCAGCATCTGGAACGGCACCTCCGGCACCGGGGCCTGGCTGCCTTCGGCGCGTGCCTGCCGGTAGGCCTCGAAAGCCTGCGTGGCCGGCGGCAGCGCAGCCGGGTCATACGGCTTGCCGATCAACCGGGCGAAGAAGGCAGCGCGCCAGGCTTCGGCGGGCTTCGGGTGCACCATCTTCACCACATCGGCCAGCGAGGGCCGCGTGCCAATTCCCGCGGACAACAGCGCGCGCTCGCTGGCGGTATTGAGCCACTGCTGCACCAGCTTCTTCGGCCGCGTGCCCAGTGATTTGCGGCCCACCGCACCGCTGCGCAGGATCTGCACGACATTGCGCAGCATCTTGCCGTTGTCGATCACGCGGCCGAACACCGCCGGCAGGTACTGCGGGCCGCGCAGCGTCAATGCCGCGACCAGCAGGGCCGGCATGTCCTTCATATAGCCACGCTCGCGGCAGTACACGGTGGTCTTGGCGATAAAGGCCGGGTCGACGTCTTCGCACAGCGCCAGCACGGCGTCGAGCTGGACGTCGGCGCTGGCGTAGAAGGTGCCGTTCAGGCAGCCGGTCGCCGCGTACTGCGCCAGGCGATGCTCGCGTCCCAACGCATAGCCGGTACCGCCCGCCTCGTTGGTCGCGTCCGCCGGCGGCAGAAAGCGGCCACGCAGGCCTTGGAACAGATTGGTATTTGCCATTCGCACTCTCCCTGGAGACTAGTGCGTTGCCGGTGCGGGCGGTGGCGTCTTGCGCCTGATTTGGCTGCCGTTGGCTTTCGGCCTGCACCGTATTCGATAGTCTCTATTCAGCAATCGGTGTGCCAGGGCACGGCCGGCTTGAGCACAAAGCCGGTAAGCCATTGATATAAAAAGATTTTTCTTCGACCGATGGAGAATGAATGCCAGATTTTGGCTTGTTGAAATTCCTCTATTTATATATATTTATCTAGCTATATATAAATCAAGAGAATATGAAGAAAGTCGTCATCGGCTTCATCGGCACGCAACTCGACCGCGGCAAGGGCTCCGCGCGTTGGGAAAAATGGCGGCCCACGGTCGCGCTGTGCCAGCACGAAGACCTGCTGGTAGACCGCTTCGAGCTTCTCTATACAGCCCGCCACCGGATGCTGGCCGAACAGGTCGCGGCCGATATCGCCAAGGTTTCGCCGGAGACCGAGGTCCGGCTGAACCTGCTGGCGCTGGAGGATCCCTGGGATTTCAGCGAGGTCTATGCCTCGCTGCATGAGTTCGCGCGCGGCTACCGCTTCGATACGGAGCGCGAGGATTACTGGGTGCATATCACCACCGGCACGCACGTGGCGCAGATCTGTCTGTTCCTGCTGACCGAGGCGCGCTACCTGCCGGCCTGCCTGCTGCAAACCTCGCCACCCTTGCGGCAGGCCAGCGGCCATCCGGGCAGCTATGCCGCCATCGACCTCGACCTGTCCCGCTACGATCAGCTCGCCGCACGCTTCTCGCGCGAGCAGCAGGACGCGGTATCGCTGCTCAAGTCCGGCATCGCCACCCGTAATCCCGCCTTCAACCGCATGATCGGCGAGATCGAGCGCGTGGTGCTGCGCTCGCGCGCGCCGCTGCTGCTGACCGGGCCCACCGGCGCCGGCAAGTCCTTCCTGGCGCGGCGGGTGTTTGAACTGAAGAAGGGCCGGCATCAACTGAGCGGCGGCTTTGTGGAAGTGAACTGCGCCACCATCCGTGGCGACGGCGCCATGTCCGCCTTGTTCGGCCACGTCAAGGGCGCCTTTACCGGCGCGCAGGGCGAGCGCGCGGGCTGGCTGCGCTCGGCCCACCAGGGCCTGCTTTTCCTGGACGAGATCGGCGAGCTGGGGCTGGACGAGCAGGCCATGCTGCTCAAGGCAATCGAGGAGAAACGGTTCTTTCCCGTGGGCGGCGACAAGGAGATGCAGAGCGATTTCCAGCTGATCGCCGGCACCAATCGGGACTTGCGCGTGGAAGTGCGCGCGGAGCGTTTCCGCGAGGACTTGTTCGCCCGCATCAACTTGTGGACTTACCGCTTGCCGGGGCTGGCCGAGCGCCCCGAAGACGTGGAGCCCAACCTGGATTATGAACTCGCGCGCCAGGCGCGCGAACTCGGCAGCCAGGTGCGCTTCAACAAGGAGGCGCGCCTGGCGTGGCTGGATTTCGCGGTGTCCCCGCAGGCCTGCTGGCGCGGCAACTTCCGCGACCTCGCGGCTTCAGTGACGCGCATGATGACGCTGGCCGACAGCGGCCGCATCGATGCGCGCGCCGTGGACGCGGAGATAACGCGCCTGAGCGAATCCTGGCAGGACGGCGGCAACGAACAAGAAAGCGGCAAGGTGCCGGGCCAGCGCCTGGCACAAGCGCTGCTAGACCCCGCCGTGCTGGCCGCCACGGACCCTTTCGACCTGGTCCAGCTCGACTACGTGCTGGGCGTGTGCCAGCGCAGCCGGAGCCAGGCAGAGGCCGGGCGCCAACTGTTCGCGGTTTCGCGACTGGGCAAGAGCAGCAGCAACGACAGCGACCGCCTGGCCAAGTACCTCGGCAAGTTCGGCCTGACGTTCGGCGCCGCCAGCCGGGCCTGAGGGGCGGCCCCCGTCCTCTCCGTGAGAAAATGAAGCACGAAGCCCGCTCAGGCCATGCCGGCCTGACCGATCGCTTCGGCCACGATCCGCGCGGCCGTTGCCAGCACGTCGTTCCGATATGCCGCGTCCTTGTCGCCTTGCGTGAAATAGATCGCCATCACGACAGGCGGCTTTCCGGGCGGCCACGCCACGGCAACATCATTGGCCGCGCCGTAGTCGCCGGAACCGGTCTTGTCCGCAACCTGCCAATCCGCCGGCACGCCGGCGCGGATGCGCGTCGCGCCGGTCGTGTTGCCGCGCATCCATGCCACCAGCCTGCCGCGTTCCGCCGCGCCCAGCGCATCGCCCAGCGCAAGCCGTCGCAGGCTCCGCGACATCGACGCGGGTGTCGACGTGTCGCGCGGATCGCCCGGTATCGCCGTGTTGAGTTCGGTCTCCCAGCGGTCGAGCCGGAACGCGTCGTCGCCGATCGAGCGGGCGAACGCCGTCACGGCGGCGGGACCGCCAAGTATGTGCATCAGCAGGTTGGCAGCCGTGTTGTCGCTGTACTGGAGCGCGGCCGCACAGAGGTCCGAAACCGTCATACCTTCGCCGGCGTGCTTTCCGGTGACTGGTGAATACGCAACGAGTTCGTCCTTCGTGTAGGCGATGCGCCGTTGCAGCAGTCCGCTTTCAGCAGCACTGCGCTGCAGGATGGCGGATGCCGCGAGCACCTTGAACGTGCTGCAGAGCGGAAAGCGTTCGCTGGCGCGGTGGCTGATCCGCGCGCCGTTGGCCGTATTCAGCGCCGCGACCCCGAGCCGCCCGCCCGCTGCGGACTCGAGAGCGGCAAGGCGGTCTTGCGCCGCGGCGCTCCCCCCGGCTCTGCCTGCCCACGAGGTACAGGCGCTGGTGAAAGGAACCGAAGCAGCGGCAAGCAGCAGCGTGCGGCGAACGGGTGAGTGTCTCATCTGTCTTTTCCTGTGATGTTGGAACGGATGCCATTTGCCATTCCGGCTGACATGGCATCCGTCGGATGCGGCGGCCTTAGCGGGAGGGCAATAGTCCCGGCAGCTCCTGCATGAACGCTTCCCGCGTGCGCAAGCCGGCGCTGACCGGCTCCTTCTTTTCGTCCTGGGTCAGGCGGGCAAACACCACGCTGCGGCCCGCTTTCGTCGCCCAGCCGACAAACCATCCATAGCCGTGGTTCCAGTCCTCGGACCCATTGGCCTGGATCGGAGCGCCGGTGCCTGTCTTGCCGTGCACGGCCCATCCATCCGGCAGCACGCCGATCGCCATGATCCGGCTCGTCATGTCGTAGGCATGCGCGGAGACGGGCAATTTGCGATTGACTACCTTCGCCAGGAAAGCGACCTGCTCCAGCGGCGAGATCTTCAGCGACGAGCTGAGCCATGAATGCGTCAGCCCATTGTGCTTCCCGGGGTCCCCCGAGACATCGCCGTTTCCATATTGAAACTCGCCCACATAGCGCCGGAAGCGCGCTTCGCCAAGCTGTTGCGTCAACTGCTGCGAGTACCACACGACCGAAGTCTTCATCCAGCGTTCGGGATCCGTGGTGACGCGCTTGGCGGGATTGCTCTCGCGATACTCCGCACGAAACGGCATGGCCGGCGCATGCTCGTCCACCAGCAGCCCCGAGTCGAAGCCCATCAGGCTCAGAGGCACCTTGAACGTCGATGCGACGGTCACGCGCTGGCCGCAGGTGCCCTCCTGTTTCAGGACCTTGCCGCTGGTGGCGTCCGCCATCACCGTGCAGAGCACTTCCGCACGGGCCGCTGATACCGAGAGCGCCGCGCATAGCGCGGCCAGGATTGCGGTTTGCTTCAAGATCTTCTCCATTGTTCTTAGTAGCGATCGGAGCCACCCCGCGCAGCCGTCGCTGCGAAGAAGTGGCGGTCCCTGCAGCCCTGCCGGTGACGTGCCGGGGCACGAACAGCGGCTAGGGCGCACGGGATTGCTGGCCAGGCCTGGCGGACGAAGCGGAGCATAGGAGTCCGGCGGCACGCCGCCAAGAGCATTTGCTGTAACCTGTGTAACCTGCGCGTTCTGGCGGTGCCCGCCGAAGGCGCCCACGGCCCTCCAATCGATCCGCGAACGCATGCCCCAGTCCGCCCTCACCATCGAGTTGTCCGCGCCCTTTCGCGTCAATGGCGAGCCCGCGCGCTACCAGAGCCTGTGGCTGCTCGCCGCGGTCTGCCTGGCCGCGTGCAGCGGCGCCACCGGCGTGCCAGCGGTGCAGTTGCGAACGCGCTTTCCCGACGCCGCCAATATCCGCATGCTGGTCTCCCGCGCCTTTGCCGATTTCGCGCGCTGGGACATCCCGGTGGGCTGGGGGCCGGATCGCAGCCAGGGCGCCGCCGGACTCAACCCGGCGCACCGCAGCCGCGGGCCGTTCTGGATCGCTGCGGCAGCCTGCAAGCGCCTGCGCTTCACCGTGGACGGACGCCGTGCCGGCGACGCGGCGCTGGCGTGCTTCGTGGGACCGGCCACGGGCACCGCGCAGCGCGCCGGCCAGGGGGGCGATGGAAGTCCCGGCAGCCCCGGCAATCCTGCCGTCGACTACGTGATGCGCGACATCAGCTACTGGAGCCACCTCACGCAAGCCATGCGCGGCATGCAGGACGGCGTGGGCGTTGCGGGGGGTAGCGCCGGCAACGGCGTGGCCAACGCCCTGCGCGCGGCGCAGCGCTGCGCCACCGACGATTTCCAGCACGCCTTCGCCCTGCTCAAGGAGAGCCTGGCGTGGCGGCGTGGCGACGACCTCGCGCGCAGCCGTGCGGCGCTGCAGCGCTTTGACCGCATCGTCGGCACCGGCACCGTGGATACCGCCCTGCCCACATTCGCCGCCATGGCGCGCGTGGTGCGCGCCTGGGAGCGCTATGCCGGCAACCAGATGGAAGCGGCGCAGGCCGAGCTGGAAAGCCTTGCCGTGGATCCCGCGCTGCAGCCGGTGGTGCGCTACAACCCGCGCGTGCGCTTTGAAACCCTGAACCTGGGCGCGCTGATCCACAAGACCGTGGCGATCCGCGACATGGCCACGCAGCCGGAGGCAGCCCGGCAGGCCGCCGAAGCCGCCGTGGCAGGCTTCTCCGGCGCGCTGCAGGCTGCATACGAAGCGGACTCGGTAGATGCCGCGCAGCACGTGGCCGCCAATCTCGGCCTGTGCCTGTGGCTGTTCTGGAACCATGCCCTGATCGACCCGGCGCGCCAGTGGCCCGCCGGCCAGGTGCAGTGCCAGTCGGTGCGCTGGCTGGGCTTGTCGGAGTGGATCTGCGACCGCTTCGGCGTGGGCGGCGGCTCGGCGTGGAACATCATTTTCCTGCTGCGTATCGCGCGCGGCAACTGCGCGCAGGACGGCGGCGGCACGCTCAAGGCGTTCCGCGCGCAGCGGCCGCTGCTGCTCGACGAAGCGGTGGACGCGCTGCGCCCCTTCCATGCGCCGTTTGCCCGCGCCAAGGGCTTTATCAGCTGGTCGTCGCTGGCCGGCTTCGCGCTGGACGAGCACGATTCCGGGCACGTGCATTACGGCGCCCTGCAACTCGCCAACCTGCTGCTCGAAGCCAGCTGGTTCCACACCTTCGAGCACGGCGACACCCCTGCCGCGTTTGCGACCGTGGAGCGCCTGGCCGGCCTGCTCGGCAAGCTGCGCCCGGCGGAGCGCCGCTTCTTCCATGCCGCCATCACCGCGCTGCCGCGCGAACTGCAGCTGGACGCGGCCGAAGCCATGCGCGCCGCCCGCCGCGGGGGCCAGGACCGCTGCGCTGACACATAACGTTCATCGCGCCGAAACATCCCTTCCGTATATTTCCGCCTCGCCAACAAGGCGAACAGGGAGATAGAACAATGGGCAACCCCAAAGCGAACCGGCGCGCCGGACCCGCCACGCGCGTCGGCATCGGCGCCATCCTGGCGGTGCTGGCCACGGCAGCGGTACTGCACGGCTGCGGCAGCGACAGCACGGACGCGGCAGCCGCGCCGGCGGCCCCGGCCGCTCCCGCCACTCCCGCCGCGCCGGTCGTGCCGGCCGGCGATGCAGCCAGCGCCAGCGCCAACATCCAGGCCGCGTGGGTAGAGATCGGCGACAGCAACCAGGCCATCGCCCGCGTCATCACCAGCTATACGGCGCCGGCCGCCGCCGCAGGCAGCGCACTGCCGTCGAATGCCCTGTGCCCGTTGCTGACGGTAGACGGCGTGCAGCAGCGCATGGCGCTGCGCGTGGGCGCCGGCGCCATGCCGCTGCGCACCACCGCCAGCGCCGCTGCCGACTCCAAGCCATCGGACTTCCCGGTCTCGGTATGCGAAGCGACCCTGCCGGCCAATGCGGCCGCCGCCAGCGTGGCGGGCCAGACGCTGCCGCTGCCCAAGGCCCAGCCGCAGCGCGTGCTGGTGCTGGCCGACACCGGCTGCCGCCTGAAGAAGGCGGATAACGCCTACCAGCCTTGCAGCGACGGCACCGCGTGGCCGTTTGCCGCGCTCGCCGCCACCGCCGCCGGCATGAACCCCGACCTGGTCCTGCATATCGGCGACTACCACTATCGCGAAAACCTCTGCCCGCCCGATATCGCCGGCTGCCAGGGCACGCCGTGGGGCTATGGCTGGGATACCTGGCAGGCCGACCTCTTCAAGCCCGCCGCCGCGCTGATGGCCAAGGCACCGTGGGTGGTGGTGCGCGGCAACCATGAGGAATGCGCCCGTGCCGGCCAGGGCTGGTTCCGCTTCCTCGATCCGCGCCCGTACTCGGACGCGCGCTCCTGCAACGACCCGGCCAACGACGGCAACGCCAACTACTCCGAGCCCTACGCCGTTGCGCTCGGCACCGGTTCGCAGGTCATCGTCTTCGACTCGGCCAAGGCCGGCAAGACCGCGCTGCCCACCAACGACCCGCAGTTCATCGCTTACCAGAAGCAGTTCCAGACGGTGGGCTGGCTCGCCGCCAGGCCGGGCATGAGCACCACCCTGTTCACCAACCACCATCCCATCCTGGCCTTTGCGCCGGTGGCGGGCAACAACCCCGCGCCGGGCAACCTGGCGCTGCAGTCGGTGATGAGCAACGCCAACGCCCAGGCTTATTATCCGGTCGGCGTGCACGTGGCGCTGCACGGCCACGTGCATGACTTCCAGGCCATCAATTTCGCCTCCGGCCACCCGGCCACCATCGTGTCCGGCAACGGCGGCGACAACCTGGACGTAGCGCTGCCCGATCCGCTGCCGCCCGGCACGATTCCCGCGCCCGGCACCGTCATCGACAAGATCACCCATCACAGCAGCTTCGGCTTCGTGATGATGGAGCGCAACGCATCGCCCGCCACCGGCTGGACCTTCAAGGCGTATAGCGTGGCCGGCAAGCTGATGGCTACCTGCGTGCAGACGTCCAATACGCTGGCTTGCGACAAGACCGGCTTCCTGGCGCCGTGAGCGCAGCCACGCGCGCCGCCATCGCCGTTCTGGCCTGCGTTGGCGGTGCCTGCCTGGCGGCGTCGCCGCCCGGCGTGGTGCTGACGCCGGGCGCCCCGCCCGCGGGCGTGGTGGCGACCATCGGCAACGGCACGGCAAAGGTCACCGCCAAGGTGGACCCCACCGCCGCCGTCTTCCGCCCCGATCCTGGCCTGGCCGCGCTGGGCAAGCGCATCTTCTTCGACGCCCGCCTGTCGGAGCCGCGCGGCACGTCCTGCGCCGCCTGCCACGACCCGGCGCGCGCCTTCGCGCCAACACTGTCGCCCGCCGCTCTGGCCGGGCCGCACGTGCCCCAGGGCAGCCGGCCCGGCCGCTTCAGCCTGCGCAACGCGCCGTCGCTGCTTTACGTGCGCTACATTCCGCGCCGGCACTTCTACCAGGACGACGACGCGCCCTACGCCTCGCCCTTCGGCGGCCTGTTCGCCGACGGCCGCGCCGACACACTCGCGGAGCAGGCGCGCGGCCCCTTGTTCGATCCCAACGAGATGAACAACGGCACCCCCGCCAGCCTCCTGCGCAAGGTCAGGGGGACCGAGCTGGCACCCGCGCTGGCCCAGCACTTCGGCGCCGCGGTACAGACCGATCCAGAGCAAATGGTGAGGGCGCTGGGCAAGGCGCTGGAGGCCTACCTGCAGAGCGATGAATTGGCGCCCTTCAGTTCCCGCTTCGATGACTACCTGCGCCACCGCACGCCGCTGGCACCGCAGGAAGCGCGCGGCCTGGCCTTGTTCAAGAACCCGGACAAGGGCAACTGCATGAGCTGCCACACGCTGGCGGACACCGCCAGCCGTCCCGAGCGCTCGCTGTTTACGGATTTTGGCTACGACGCCATTGCCGTTCCGCGCAACCGCACTCTGGCCGCCAACCGCGACCCCGGCCATTTCGACAACGGCTTGTGCGACAGCGCCCGCCGCCTGCGCTGGCCCGAGCCGGAGCAATGGTGCGGCTATATCCGCACGCCCGGCCTGCGCAATGTGGCGGTGCGCCAGAGCTTCATGCACAACGGTGTGTTCACCACGCTGCGCGATGCGGTGGCGTTCTACAACACGCGCTCGACCGATCCGGGCAAGTGGTATCGCGGCGCCAGGACCTTCGACGACGTGCCGGCGGCCTACCGGGGAAACATCAACATCAACTCCACGCCGATGAACCGGCGCGCGGGAACAGCCCCGGCCATGACCGAAGCGGAGATCGACGATCTCGTGGCGTTCCTGCGAACGCTAACCGATGCGCCTTATGCCGGGCTCATGCCGGCCGCGGCGGCGGCACAGCGCTGACCGGCCCGGCTACGCGCTGCGCCACGGCAGCGCCGGGCTGCCTCACGGCGCCGCGCAGACCGCGTCCGCTTCAAAGCCGCGAAAGACCCTTTGCGTAGGATCGGGCGTTGTTGCGATGGCGCCGCCCTCTGCCCGGACCAGCCGCAGCACCTGTCCGCCGCAACTCTTCGCGGCGGCATTGCGCTGAAAGCGGAACTCATACTCCCAGCCTGGCAGCGGCACAAAGGAAATGCCCACCGCGCACCGGTAAGGCTGGTCGTCGGCGGCCGATGCCGCCATCGCGGTCAGGTAGATCCGATGGCCTGCCAGCAACCACCGTTCGCGCGTGCGGCCGGGGGGCTCCGGCGACATCCCCGTCATCGCCAGGCCGGGCTCTCTGCCCATCGCCGTGATCTGGTTTCCCGTCGCGGCCAGCAAGAGCGGCTTGGGCGGCTTGGGACATTTACCCGCATCCACCACGCTGAAGGTCGTGTTGTCTTCCGTATTGGTCAGCAACCGCACACGGGCGGCGGGTGCGCCGGTCTCGACCCGGTAGTGGGACACGCAGCCGGTCAGCGCGAGCGCCAGGAGCGATGCCGGGCCCAGAGGGATAACGGCTTTGCAGACTTTCGACATGGGAATGCGGGAAAGTTGGCTGTTGGCAAAGCATACGCGCATTGATTCGCCATGCGCGTCCATCGGATGCCCGATGGCGCCAGCCGCGATCCGCCAGGCACCGGCATGTTTGACATGGTTCTGCCGCAGGGCGACAGCGTCCCGACGATCACGAACTGCGCGTCGTTGGGAACGCAGTCAATGGCGCCGCGATCGCGCGAACGCTGGCGCTGCGCGGAGGGGCGCTTAAGGAGATCCAAATTGACCGGAATGCGCGTCAAGCCCCATCCTTTCAGGGCGGGGAAGGATAGCGCGGACGCCGTAGGCGCCCTTTGCCGCAGCTAATGCGGCGCTTTCTGTTGCTCAATGTACTGGCGCACGATTTCGATGGGTGCGCCACCACAGCTCCCGGCGAAGTAGGACGGCGACCACAGCGCGCCGCCCCATAGCTTCTTGCCGATGCTGGGGTATTGCTTTTGTCGGATCATTCGGCTGGAAATGCCCTTGAGGCTGTTCACGAGCGACAACACCGCGACCTTCGGCGGGTAGTTCACCAGCACTGGTCGTCCTCGCCATCGAATTCCACCAGTTCGGATTCCAAGTCGCGGCAGACGCTGGCAAAGATGCCGCGCATATCGTCCAGAATTTCCTTGGTGAACACATCGCGCCGAAATTTGGTCACAAGGACCAAATGGACATGCATCAGGAAGACGCAGTGCCGACCGTGCCGAATGTCTTGGTTTGTACTCATAGGCCAACTGTACAATAGCCAGATGCGACGTCTCCAAGCCTTCAAATTCGAACTGATGCCGACCGGCGAGCAGCAGCGCGATTTGCGCCGCTTCGCTGGCTCGTGCCGGTTCGTCTACAACAAGGCGCTGGCGTTGCAGAAGACCCGTTACGAGCAGGGCGAGAAGAAGCTCGGCTATGCCGGGCTGTGCAAGGCACTCACCGAGTGGCGCAACGGCGCGGATACGCCCTGGTTGTCCGATGCGCCGGTTCATCCGCTGCAACAGACCTTGAAGGATCTGGAGCGGGCTTACCAGAACTTCTTCGCCAAGCGGTCAGCGTTCCCGAAGTTCAAGAAGAAAGGTCAATCAGACAGCTTCCGCTATCCCGATTCGAAGCAGATCAAACTCGACCAGTGCAACAGCCGTATCTTCTTGCCCAAGCTCGGCTGGCTGCGTTATCGAAATAGCCGGGACGTGTTGGGCACGCTCAGGAACGCCACGATCAGTCTGTCGGGCGGCAAGTGGTATGTGAGCATCCAGACCGAGCGGGAGGTCGAACAGCCGGTGCCAAGCGCTGCCAGCGCGGTCGGCATCGACATGGGCATTGCCCGGTTCGCCACGTTTAGCGATGGGACGTTCCTCGCGCCGCTCAATAGCTTCAAAAGGCATGAGGCCCGGCTGCGCCGCTACCAGCGCGCAATGAGCCACAAAACAAAGTTCAGTAACAACTGGAAGAAGGCGAAAGCCCGTGTCCAGCGTATTCATACCCGCATCGGGAACGCCCGCCGCGACTACCTGCACAAAGCCACGACCACGATCAGCCAAAACCACGCGATGGTGTGTATCGAGGACTTGCAGGTTCGGAACATGTCCAGGTCGGCGGCAGGCGACACCGAAGCGCCGGGCAACAACGTTTGGGCCAAATCCGGTCTGAACAAATCCATCCTCGACCAAGGCTGGTTCGAGTTCCGCCGCCAGTTGGAATACAAGCTGGCATGGAACGGCGGCTGGCTGATTGCCGTGCCGCCTGCGAACACGAGCCGCACTTGCCCATGCTGCGGCCATGCGTCGGCGGATAACCGAACCACGCAAGCGAAGTTCGCGTGTGTGGCGTGCGGATTCGAGGAAAACGCCGATGTGGTCGGCGCGATCAATGTTTTGGCGCGGGGACACCGCGTTGCAGCCTGTGGAGAGTGGGTGCAGTCAGGCCGCTCTGCGAAGCAGGAGCCCACCGAAGCGATTGCGCACCTCATCGCGTAGCGCCGTAGGAATCCCCTGCCTTCACAGGCAGGGGAGGATGTCAATTCGATTTCGTTCGGAATTACCCTCGCTTGAGCCATTGGCCCAGCCCTGCGCGGGCTGTTCACGTGTGGTCGCATCTGTTTGCGGCTGCCCCAGGGCGAGCCGGCATAAGAGAACAAGAAGACAAAGACAAACACAACAACAGAGACAGCCCCACCGTGCCACCCCGCCTGACCGACCTCCGACCCGTCCTGCCGATCCTGCTCGGCGCCTCCGTGATGCTCAGCCTGGCCATGGGCCTGCGGCAGAGCCTGGGCATCTTCATGCCGCCCCTGACCAGGGACATCGGCATCTCGGTGTCGGACTTCACGATTGCGATTGCGGTGCAGAACCTGGCCTGGGGCCTGCTCCAGCCGCTGGCCGGCGCGTGGGCCACGCGGGTGGGATTCCGTCCCCTGATGATGAGCGGCTCGCTGCTCTATGTGCTGGGCCTGGTGCTGCTGGCCACCGCCCACGGCATCGTGGGTGTGACGCTCGGCGCCGGCGTGGCGATCGGGGCGTCGATGGCCTGCACCGGCAGCGCCATTTCCATGGCAGTCGCGGCACGCCCGGTGCCGGCCGCCTTGCGCAGCACGGTGCTGGGCATCGTGTCGGGCGCTGGCTCGCTCGGGGCCCTGGTAGCCGCGCCGATCGGGCAAATGGTGGCGCAATCCTACGGCTGGCGCGTGGGCCTGGCGGCCTTTGTCGTGCTGGCGCTGGTGATGCTGCCGGCCGCATGGTTTGCCGGCAAGGTGGACCGCCTGCCGCTGCCCACTCCGCCGGGCGGCGTGCAGCAAAACGCGCGCGAGGCGCTTGGCACGGCCTTGCGGCACAAGGCCTTCCTGGTCATGGGCGCCGCTTATTTCGTCTGCGGCATGCAGCTGGTTTTCCTCACCACGCACCTGCCCTCGTATCTCGACGTCTGCGGCATGGACCCCATGCTCAGCGCCAAGGCCCTGGGCGTGATCGGCGGCTTCAACGTGCTGGGCAGCCTGTTCTTCGGCTGGGCCGGCGGCCGGGTCAACAAGCTCATGCTGCTCGGCACCATCTACACCGTGCGCTCGCTGGCGCTGACCTGGTACTTCTCGTCCGCGCCCACGCCCGGCAGCACCCTGGTGTTCGCCGCGGTGATGGGTTTCCTGTGGCTGGGCGTGGCGCCGCTGGTGGCAGGCTGGATCGCCGAGACCTTCGGCCTGCGCTGGCAGGCGATGCTTGGCGGCGTGGCGTTCTTCAGCCACCAGATCGGCAGCTTCGTCGGCGCGTTTGGCGGCGGGCTGGTCTACGATGCGCTGGGCTCTTATACTCTGGCGTGGCAAATCGGCGTGGCGCTGGGACTGTCCGCGGGACTGACGCAGATCGCCTTCGCGTTTGCCACCCGGCCGCGCCCGCCGCAGGTGGTCGCCACGTAAACGGCCCCGCCCGGCAGCCCGCAACGGGCGCCGGCATCCCGGCTGCGGCCGGAACGACAAGGAGGCAACCATCATGGCCCTGACGCTCCATGCTCATCCGCTGTCCTCGTTTTGCCACAAGGTGCTGATCGCGCTTTACGAGAATGGCACGCCATTTTCCACCCATCTGGTCAACCTTGGAGAGCCGGACTCCCGCGCCGCCTTCCTGGCGCTCTGGCCCATCGGCAAGATGCCGGTCCTGCGCGACGACAGCCGCGGCCTGACGATCCCGGAAAGCACGATCATCATCGAGTATCTCGACCAGCACTACCCCGGCGCGCGCCCGCTGCTGCCTGCCACGGACGACGAGCGCCGCGAGGCTCGGCTATGGGACCGCACCTTCGACCACTACGTGCACCTCCCGATGCAGAAGATCGTGGGCGACCGGCTGCGGGCCGATGGCGAGCGCGATCCGCGCGGCGTCGCAGACGCGCAGGCCACGCTGCGCACTGCCTATGAGATGATCGAGCAGCACATGGCGGACAGGACCTGGATGGCGGGCGATCATTTCACGCTGGCGGACTGCTCGGCGGAGCCGGCGCTGTTCTATGCGGGCATGGTGATGCCGTTCGCGCAAACGCATCCGCGCCTGGCCGCCTATGCGGAGCGCTTGTGGGGCCGCCCGTCCGTGCAACGTGTCATCGCCGAAGCCCGCCCTTACTTCCACATGTTCCCGGTCAAGGGCGCCATCCCGGCGCGCTTTCTCCAGGACGAGCCGCCGGTTGCCTGATCTTCCTTAGGGACGCCATTCGATGTCGGTTGGCGCAATAAGGCGCGAGTCCGGGAACCCCGGACCGGGCAATGCGTCTGCGCGGCCGTCCGGAGCCACCTCCCGAGACGGCGAGTGACGTGTGCGACAGCCAGGCCTGCCCCATCGCCCGGCCATGGGCACCGCCCTGGTGCCTAAAGCCGGGATAGGGCCGCAATGGCCTTGCTACTCCGGGCTTTGATCCGCTGCCGCGCTGCTTAATATGCGGGCACGTGTTCTGCGGCGCGTGATCCGTCCCGCTCGCTGACTCTCCGATTTTACGATTTGCTGGCGGGCGGCACCCCGTGGTACCGCTAATTCGTCCTCATCGCCCCGAGTGCGCTCCCGCCGCCCGGGGCGTCTTTTTTTTTTGGCGCAGCCTGGTCAGCGCGGCGAGCCGGTATTACGGACCGGGTGGTCTACAATCATGGTTTCCCATTCCTGCTGCACGATTCCATCGCACGACCGCGCGAATTCGACGAAGAAGAGGTTCTCGACCTGGCGCTCCGGGCATTTTGGGAAAACGGCTACGAGGGGACTTCGCTGGCAGACCTGCTCGAAGCCACCGGCCTGACAAAGTCGAGCCTCTATGGCGCGTTCGTCAACAAGGAGACGCTCTTCAGGAAAGTTCTCGAGCGCTACCATCAGCGCTATCTGGCCTTCCGGCAGGCTGCGCTGGCCGAGCCAACGCCTCGCCGGATCGCCGAGCGATTGCTGCATGGCATGGTCGAACTGCACACTGGCGCGGGCACGCCGCACGGCTGCCTCGAGACGAATGCCGCCCTGGCTTGCTCGCCCGGCAACGAAGCCATACGGGAGGAGCTTGCGTCGAACCGCAACGTCATTTGCGAGCTGCTGCGCGATCGGTTCGAAGGCGTCCTGGCCAGCGGGAATGGCCAGTTGCCGAAGGGGATGACGGCCGACGGCGCCGCGCACTACATCGCCACCATCATCCAGGGCATGGCGGTGCGGGCCAAGAGCGGCGCGACGCGAGAGGACCTGCAGGCCGTCGTCGAGGCCACATTGCTGTCCTGGCCCAAGCGCTGAACGCACGCCAGCCTCGCCTGCCGTGGGCCGCGGCAGGCTTCTCGCCGGCCGCGCTCGTGATTGCCCGGATGGTGATGCAGCGCGGCCCGGCATACGTGCTTGCCGAGGAGACCGCCTGATTACACCGGGTCCCGCCAGTGCGCGGTCTCGGCAACGAGCGCATCGATCAGTGCTGCCATGGATGGCCGCTTGAGCGCCGACTGCCGGACCAGCACGCCGATCTCGCGAAAGACCGGTTCGCCCGGCAGCGGTATTTCCACGACGTTGCGCGCTGACTTGAGCGGGACCAGTTCCGCCGGAATGATCGCGCAGCCCAGCCCCTCGCCCACCATCTGCAGGATCACCGCTGGCTCGTCCAGCTCCATGCTCTCGTCCACCCACAGCCGGTGGCGCCGGAGATAGCGGTCCACCAGCTGGCCGCCCATGGAATGCCGGTTGTAGCGGATGAATGGCAACGCCGCCAGCGCCGCCTTCAGCTCGCGCGGGGCGCCGGAGGGCGCGATGCCGACAAAGCGCTCCCGCATCAGCGGCACCCATTTGAGTTCCTGGGGAATGCCAAGCCTGGGCCTGATCAGGACAGCTACGTCAAGCTCGCGGGCATCCACCTGCGTAAGCAACTGGGTGGACATGCCGGGAACGATATTGACGTGCGCCTTGGGAAAGCCGGCGCGCAAGCGCTTCATGGCCTTGGGCAGCAGCGTGGCCTGCACGGTCGAGACGGCGCCAAGATCCAGCGGCGTGGTATCCGAGGCCGAATGCGCGCGGCCCTTCATCGACTCATAGAGATCGACAAAGCGCATGGCCTCCGGAAGCAGCTTGCGGCCCTCCTCGCTCAGTGCGACCGACTTGCCGGCCCGGTCGAACAGGGAGCATCCCAGGTCTTCCTCCAGCCGGCGGATCTGCGTGCTCACAGCCGACTGCGTGAGGGCCAGGCGCGCGCCGGTGGCGGAAAAGGACGAGGTTTCGGCGGCGACCAGGAAGGTGCGGAAATAGCGGATCATCCGGTGCGGCTCATGGTCCAATCATGGTTTATATCGAAAATTTCTATGCTGAGCACAGAAATCATTCGTTTCATATTACGACTTCTGCTGATTACAATCAATGCGGACGCACTTCCGATAGCCCCAACCCACAAGAGCCCCTCCCATGAGCGCAACGCCGTTATTCCACCTGGCTTTTCCCGTCAACGACCTGGCAGAAGCCCGCCGCTTCTATGGCGGGCTCCTCGGCTGCCCGGAAGGCCGCAGTTCCGATGCCTGGATCGATTTCAATTTCTACGGCCACCAGGTCGTCGCGCACCTCGCGCCGGAAGAATGCGGCCATCGCGCAACCAGTGCCGTCGATGGCGACGAGGTGCCGGTGCGGCACTTCGGCGCGATCCTGTCCATGGAAGACTGGGAAGCACTGGCCGACAAGCTGCGCGCCGCCGACACCCGGTTCGTGATCGAGCCGCATGTGCGCTTCAAGGGACAGGTCGGCGAGCAGGCCACGATGTTCTTCCTCGACCCGTCGGGCAACGCCCTTGAGTTCAAGGCCTTCGGCGACATCAGCCAGGTCTTTGCAAAGTAATCGCCTCCTCACATACGCCCCCAGGAACCCAGACATGACTGAATTCGTCATCCAGCCCGCCGGCCAGGCGAGCGTCGCCGTGGCCGGCAGCAGCGCCCGCTTCCCCATCCGCCGCGTGTTCTGCGTTGGCCGTAACTATGCGGCGCATGCGCGCGAGATGGGCAATGACCCGGACCGCGAACCGCCGTTCTTCTTCACCAAGCCGGCCGATGCGGTGGTGGCCGCGGAAGGAACCGTGCCCTATCCGCCACTGACGGATAACCTCCATCATGAAATCGAACTGGTGGTGGCCATCGGCAAAGGCGGCGCCAACATCAAGCCGGAGCAGGCGCTCGAACTAGTGTGGGGCTACGGTGTGGGCGTGGACCTGACTCGCCGCGACCTGCAGGACACTGCCAAGAAGATGAGCCGCCCGTGGGACTGGTCGAAGGGCTTCGACGCCTCCGCCCCGTGCGGTGCGCTGCAGCCCGCTGCCAGCATCGGGCACCCCGCCCAGGGCCACGTATGGCTCAAGGTCAATGGCGAGCCCCGCCAGGAAGGCGACCTGAACGAGCTGATCTGGCCAGTGGCGGACGTCATTGCCTACGTATCGCAGAGCGTGACCCTGGCGCCGGGCGACCTGATCTTCACTGGCACGCCGGCTGGCGTCGGTGCTCTGCAGCCGGGCGATGCGGTGACCGCGGGCGTCGAAGGCGTCGGCGAGATCGCTTTCCGGATCGGCAAGCGCTGAGGCGAACGCGGCAAGGCCACTCATCGTATTTCCAGGTGCATCCGGGCCCGGTTTCCTGTTCGTGCCCGGCCCATTCCCCGCCGGGCCGTTTCAGCAGCAACAAAACGCTGCGACGGCTCGCGGGGATATCCATCCAGGTGCGCCAATATCGATTTCGCTTAGTAGGACATCCTACGACGAAAATGTCTAAAGCGGCAGGCGGACGCTATCCGCCCCCAGGCCGGAGCGCCAGTGCCGGGCCGTCGCTAAATTTATAGATGCAGACGATCATTGCCGACACTTCCCGCCGTCTCTTGACGAAGCGCGTGTAAAGCTTATACTTGCCCCAAGTTGTACGATAACTTATAAGTCGGTGGCACAGGGCAACCAGCGCCGGACAAACCCATGCGAGGAGAGACAATGCGCGAGAACCGGATTCGGAAAATGTGGGCGGAGGGGCATGCTGTCGTCAACGGCTGGCTGTCCATCCCCAGCGGCTTCGCCGCGGAGACCATGGCCCACCAGGGCTGGGATTCACTGACGGTGGACCTGCAGCATGGCGCCGTCGACTACCGCGACGCCATCACCCTGTTCACCGCGATCTCCACCACGGACACCGTGCCCGTGGTACGGGTGCCGTGGAACGAGCCGGGCATCCTGATGAAGGTGCTCGACGCCGGCGCATACGGTGTCATCTGCCCGATGATCAATACCCGCGAAGACGCGGAACGGTTCGTCGCCGCCACCCACTACCCGCCGCTGGGCACGCGCAGCTTCGGACCGATCCGCGGCTTGCTTTATGGCGGCGCCGACTATCCGGAACACGCCAACGAGACCATCGTCACCTTCGCGATGATCGAGACCATGCAGGGGCTCAACAACCTAGACGACATCCTCTCGGTCCAGGGGCTCGATGCCGTCTATATCGGTCCGTCCGATTTGTCGCTGGCGCTCGGTTGCAGGCCCACCTTCGACGATGTCGACCCGCCCGTCGCCGACGCCATTGCGCATGTGCTGTCGCGCGCCAAGGCCCACGGGGTAGTCGCCGGCATCCACAACGGCGCGCCGGAGGCGGCATTGCGCCGGATCGAACAGGGCTTCCAGTTTGTCACGGTGGGCTCCGATGCCCGGCTGATGGCGGCCGGTGCCAGGCAGGTGGTCACGCAGATGCGTGCCGGGCAAGCTACCCCGGGGCAGGCATCGGGCTATTGATATCTTTGATTTGCGGTTTGCGATTTGAAAACACCGGCATCGCGGCGTCCGCGATGCCGGTGCCATGCACTAATGGAGAACAAAAGTGAAGCTTGGATTTATCGGCCTTGGCATCATGGGCACCCCGATGGCGGCGAACCTCATCGCCGGCGGCCACGAAGTCAGCTTGTCCAGCCGCAGCGGCGTGCCGCAAAGCTTGCTGGACAGCGGCGGCGTGGCCTGCGGCAGCGGCAAGGAAGTGGCCGAACGGGCCGACGTGATCTTCCTGATGGTGCCGGACACGCCCCACGTGGAAGCAGCGCTGTTCAACGAGGGCGGCATTGCCGACGGACTGAGCGACGGCAAGATCGTGGTCGACATGAGTTCGATCTCGCCTATCGCCACCAAGGCATTTGCCAAGCGAATTGACGCGCTCGGCTGCCAGTACCTGGATGCGCCGGTATCGGGCGGCGAGGTCGGCGCGCGCAATGCCACGCTGTCCATCATGGTGGGCGGGCCGGAGGCTACCTTCGAAACGGTGCGGCCGCTGTTCGAACTGATGGGCAAGAACATCACGCTGGTGGGCGACAACGGCGCGGGGCAAACCGCCAAGGTCGCCAACCAGATCATCGTGGCGCTGAACATCGAGGCGGTCGCCGAAGCGCTGCTGTTCGCGTCCAAGGCCGGCGCGGACCCGGCGCGCGTGCGCCAGGCGCTGATGGGCGGCTTTGCCTCCTCCAAGGTGCTGGAAGTACATGGCGAACGCATGATCAAGCGCACGTTCGAACCGGGTTTCCGCATCGGGCTGCACCAGAAGGACCTGAACCTTGCGCTGTCGAACGCCCGGGAGATGGGGCTGTCGCTGCCGAATACCGCTACCTGCCAGGAATTGTTCAATGCATGCACAAGCCATGGCGGCGCGGGCTGGGATCATTCGGGGCTGGTCCGGGCGCTTGAGCTGATGGCCAACCATGAAGTCGCTCCCAAGCAAGGCTGAAGCGCTCCCCCCGCAGCAACCATGCGATCCGGACCGGATTCCACGCCGACCGGATCGCAGGCATCGCGTTGCGGCAGGCGCAGGCCGCATCGGTGGTGAACGGTTGGCGCGAAGCAAAGGGCGGCATCGTGCAAATACGGAAATTTCCGAAGGGCGAGCGACCACATACGCAGTATGCTTTTGCGAGCCCGCCACTCTCGCGTTGGAGCAGGCGGACCTCCACACTATGAGGAGCTTGCATTGCGTCCCACCGACCGAGCCGGTCCCAAGCCGATCGCCAGCGCCGGCAGTCCGACTGATCCGCCCTTCGTCTTCAGCACGCTAAGCGATCTCATCGCCGAAGTGCTCAGCCTGAGCCGTCCCGCCGAACCCGGGGATCAGCCCCGCATAGCCGAACTGACCGACCGGATCGATGCGCTGAACCGCAGCCTCGGCGAGCGCATGGCGAACGGCTGCGCCGAATTGCAGAGTGTCAGCGCCGGCCTGGACAGCGTGCTGCAGCTAGCGGAGCTGCAGAGCGAGAAAGCGGAAGAAGCCTATGGCTTGTACTGCCTGCTGAAGCTGCTGAAGCTGCAGCTGGATAACGCGGTGGAAGACATGCACCGGCTGCTTTGAGCGACGCATCGTACGCGCCCGCTCCAGGGATATCCGATCATCGGCCGCGGACCGGAGCACTTTAGGGAAATCCTGTCGATACCCGAGCCTCGCTCTTCCCATCAGCGATCGACAATCGTGCCGAGATTGACCCGCACGCGCTGGAGCAAGCGGATCAACTGCTCCCGCTCCTGCGCGCTGAGCCCTGCCAGCGCTTCCGCGGCAACCTCATCCCCGACCCGGCGCGCCTTGTCCAGCGCCTTCTCCGCCTTGGGCGTCATGCGCACCACCCGTTCCCGGCGGTCCGCGGGGTTCGGCAGCCGTTCGATCCAGCCGCCCTCTTCCATCCGGTCCAGCAAGCGGCCAGCCGAAATCGGCGCGACTTCAAGCAAGTCGGCCAGCCGCACCTGGTTGACTTCACCGTAGTGCGACAGGTAGGCAAGCGCGCGGCATTGCGCCCTGGTGAGATCAAGGGACGACTTCGCCAGGTCGTCGAAGCGCTTGCCGCTGAGCCGGCCGACGTCCGAGACCAGGAAGCCAAAGCGTTTTTCCAGTTTCGTTTCCATGGCGCGATTGTACAAACATCTACCTCCATGGACACGGTACCGCCAGCGAAAACCGGCTTGCCACGCCCTGTCGCGCCCGTATAATAAGCATGCTTATCATATCCCGGCCCACCAGCCTGCCTTATCCATGTCCTCCGAAGCGGTAGCAGGGCGCATAGCGATGCCGCTCAACCGGCCCATGATCACCATCTCGATCATGGCCGCCACCCTGATCCAGACACTCGACAGCACCATCGCCAATGTGGCGCTGCCGCATATGCAAGGCAGCCTGTCGGCATCGCAGGATGAAATCACATGGGTGCTGACCTCGTACATCGTCGCTGCCGCGATCGCCACGCCGCTGACCGGCTGGCTGTCGGACCGGCTCAGCGTGAAGCGCCTGCTGGCCATCTCGATCACGGGCTTCACCATCGCTTCCGCGTTCTGCGGGCTCTCGGACACACTTGCGCAAATCGTGGCCTCCCGGCTGCTGCAAGGCATCTTCGGGGCGTCGCTGGTACCGCTGTCGCAATCGATCCTGCTAGACATCAATCCCCGCGAAAAGCAGGGACAGGCGATGGCGGTCTGGGGAATGGGGGTGATGGTGGGGCCGATTCTCGGCCCGACGCTGGGTGGCTGGCTGACCGACAGCTATAACTGGCGATGGGTGTTCTTCATCAACGTGCCGATTGGCGCCTTCGCGCTGTTTGGCGTGCTGTCGTTCCTGCCCGCCAGGGCGGCGGAGCGGGCAGTGAAGTTCGATGCCTTCGGCTTTATCACGCTGGGCCTGGCGATCGGCGCGCTGCAGGCCATGCTGGACCGCGGCGAGCAGCTCGACTGGTTTGGCTCGCTGGAGATCCGGATCGAAGCCATCCTGGCCGGAGTGAGTTTCCTCTACTTCCTCGCGCACACGGCCACCTCCGGGCCGAAGTCGTTTTTCCGCTACCAGTTGCTGAAGGACCGCAACTTCGCCACCGGCGCCTGCTTTATCTTCGTGATCGGCGCGGTCATGTACGCCACCCGTGCACTGCTGCCGCCGATGTTGCAGAACCTGATGGGCTACCCCGTCGCCACCACCGGACTGGTCACCGCGCCAAGCGGCGCGGGCACCATGCTCTCAATGCTGCTGGCCGGGCGCCTGCTCAAGCGCATCGACGCGCGCGTGCTGCTGCTGTCAGGCTTCCTGATCTCCGCCTTCGCGCTGTGGCAGATGATGCAGTACACCGTCGTGCTGTCGGTCTCCGACATCGTCTGGCCCGGCATCATCCAGGGCTTCGGGCTGGGGCTGGTGTTCGTGCCGCTCAGCGCGCTGACGTTCTCCACGCTCGCCCCGGAACTGCGCGCGGACGGCACCGCCACCTACAGCCTGATGCGCAATATCGGCAGCAGTATCGGCATCTCCGTCATCCAGACCTTGATGACGCGCAACACACAGGTTGCCCACGCCGACCTGGCTGCCAATGTGAGCGTGTACAACCCGGCCATGCAGGCGCTGCTGGCAAGCGGCTCGCGCTACGACCTGGCCATGCTCAACCAGTCGATCAACCAGCAGGCCTCGATGATCGCCTACCTCAACGATTTCAAGGTCATGTTCCTCGCGACCCTGCTGGTGGTGCCGCTGATCCTGCTGATCAAGCCCACGCACCATGCCGGCAGCGACGCGGTCGCGCATGCGGCCATGGACTGACGCACAGCTAGCCCGCCCCCCTGCCCAGCCTCTGCCGGTGGTCCAGGTACTCCGCCACGGCGCGCTGGAACACGGGCAGCTTGCCGGTGAAGAAGTGGTTGGCGCCGGGCACCACCACAACGGGCAACTCCTGCGGGCGCGCCCAGTCGAACACCGCTTGCAACGGTACGTTGGTGTCCAGTTCACCGTGGATGACGAAGGTATCGGCAGGCACCACGGGCGTGTCGTAATTGCGGCGGCCGGCGGCCGGGCCTGCCGGCATGCCGGCCAGGATCAAGTGTGCGATCTGTTCTCCGTCCTCCAGCAACTGCTTTGCCACGCGCGTCTGCACATAGGCGCCGAATGAGAAGCCGGCCAGCGCCAGCGGCAGGTCCGGGTGCGCCTGCCTGAGATGCCGGACGGCCAGAAGCATGTCATCGGTTTCGCCCTGCCCTGCGTCGTGACTGCCCTGTGTACCGCCCACGCCCCGGAAGTTGGGCCGCACGGCCAGATAGCCGCGCGCCTGGAAGATTCTGGCCAGCGCCACCGGAATCTTGTGCTCGGCGCTGCCGCCAAGCAGAGGATGCGGGTGCGCGATCACCGCGATGCCGGCAGGAGGCCCTTGCGGCGAATCCGCCAGGGCCTCGATGCGACCGGCGGCGCCATCGAACCAGATGCGATTGTCTGAGGGAGAAAGCGAGGACATAGGGTGTGGGAGGTAAGACACAGGCAGTGGAAAAGCGGGCCGGTCAGCGCTGATGCCAGGACCGCGGCCGCGAAGCCGCATTGTAATGCCGGGGAGCGCGCGTGGCAGTCGGCGGCATGGCGGAGGATTCGGCCGCCCTGCTGATCGGATTGTTCGGCGCCATGCTTGACGCAGCCATCACGGGACGACGGCGCGCCGGCGCCAGGCAGCCGGGCCCGACGCCAAGTAGAATGCTCCTCGCCATTCAAAAGACAGGAGATAACGCCCATGACAATCCCCGCTACGTTGGAGTGCCTTTGCGGCCAGGTCCAGCTTCGTATTGACGGAGCGCCCGTGGCCAAAGCCAATTGCCATTGCCAGGCTTGCCGGGATTTCTATGCGACGCCGGTATTTGCCGCCACGGCCTGGGAGCCGGCGCACGTAGGGGTGGAACGCGGCGCCGAACACCTGGCCACGTACCACCACAGAACGCGGCAACTCGAACGCCAGTTCTGCCGGCGGTGCGGCGAGACGCTGTTCGGCACCAACCGGCTTGGCATGTCGGTCATTCCCAACAGCCTCTTCGCGCGGGCAAGTGGCGGCGCGCTACCGGAGGCCCTGCAACCGGCCATGCACCTGTTCTACCGGCATCGCGTGGTGGAGGTGGACGATCAGTTGCCGAAGTTCCTGGACGGATGGGATGGCCCGCTGCACAAGGCAGGGTTCTGAGCCGCCCGGCAAGCTCGCGCTCGTGGTGATTGCAGACGTACCTTGGGTTGGCCATGCGCGGCCCGTCGGCATCGCAGGCTTCGCGCCAGCGGGGCGCTCCCGCGGATGGCGCCGAACCTGAATCCACCTCACCAACCCCGGCTATTGGCGCACCGGCGCGCCCCGCGCGGGCATTGTCATGGCAGCGACGCCGGCAACCACGCACGCCAGGCCGGCCCATGCCCCGGCCGTAAGCGACTCGCCGAGAAACACGATGCCGATGGCAACGCCGATCGGCACGCGCAGATAGGCTTGCGCCGTGGTCCCCACCGGACCCAGTGTGCGCACCAGGCGAAAGTAGATGACAAAAGCCAGCGCGGTGGAAAAAACCGATAGCGCCAGCAAGGCAGCCAGCGACGACATTGACGGATGTAGCGTCCAGGGCCGGTCGATGACCAGGCTTGCCGGCACCAGCAATGCCGCCCCCACGATCATCGAGCCGGCCGCCGGCGCCGCCGGGGCCAGGTCCCTGAACGAGCGGCCGTAGATGGCCGCGCCGGCATAGCAGGCCGTGGCGGCAACAATAGCGAGTTGCGGCAACAATTGTTGCCCGAGGCCGCCCAGTACGCTGGTGCCGACGATCATGCAAATGCCCGCGAGCCCGGCGATCACGCCGAACAGCTTGCGCGCCGTGATGCGCTCGTGGCGGGTGACCAGCCAGGTTCCCAGCACGGCCATCACCGGCGAGGCGGCGTTCAGGATCGTTGCCAGGCCGGCCGGAACCGACTGCTCGGCCCAGGCGATGAGCGTGAAGGGCACCACGCTGTTCAGCATGGCCTGCACGGCAAAGCGGCGCCAGGTTGCCGCGCCGCGCGGCATCGGCATGCCCCTGGCGGCCATCCAGGCCACCAGCAGCGCGGCGGCGATCAGCGTTCTTGCCGCGATCAGCGTCACCGGGGGAATCGTGGCAACGCCGAGCCGGATAAAGGTGTAGGACGCGCCCCATAGCGTGGACAAGGCCAGCAGCAGCGCCAGGTCCGGCGCAAGGCCGTTAGCGTGGGCGCGGGTCGCGCGCGCATCCGCGGTGGGGTTGGCTGGCATGCGGTTCTCCCGGGGAAGGCATGGCAACCATTGTGGACGCGCGATGCGGAAGAACGTTTCAGCGTGTGCTAAACGATGGATTGCACGCCATGCACCGGCGCGCTCATCTGGCAGCCCTTGACGAAGTTACGCTTTCACCACAAATCCATCCAGAGCCAGAATCAGCGAGCGCGCGGATCGCATATGTAGAGATATCTACGTCATTGAAATTGACGTTACCAGATCCTATGCAATACGGCCTCGCCAGTCCTGCCTTGCAGCAGCTCGCCGGCATCGTGCGCGGGGCGGATACCTCGCGGCTGGACCTCACTGCGCAATCGGCGGGGCTATATGCCATCTCGCTGGGCCTGTCGCACGTGTTCGCCGACGATCACGAGATGCTCGCGCACGGCATGGTGATGTATGACGCCCTTTTCGCCTGGTGCCTGCACTGCCAGGCGGAAGAACATCGCAGGCCACCGGTCATGCCTGCCCAGGACACGCCCTGACGCGGCCTGGCCGGGCGACAATACGTTACCAACCAACCAGCCAGTTCCATACGCCCATGTCCCTGCGCACCGCCGCCCCCGCCCTGGCCTCCGCGCTGTTGTTCGGGGCAAGCACGCCACTTGCCAAAGCCCTGGCCGGATCAGTCCCGCCCTTGCTGCTGGCGGGCTTGCTCTACCTGGGCAGCGGCCTGGGCCTTGGCATGCTGCTGGTGCTGCGGCGCATCGGGATGGGCCCCGGCAATGCCGGTACGCAGATGCCCGGTATTCCGCGCCGGGAAATGCCGTGGCTGCTTGGCGCCATCCTAGCCGGCGGCATGTCCGGGCCGGCCTTGCTGATGACCGGCCTGGCCGGGACGAGCGCGGCGTCGGCTTCCCTGCTGCTGAACGTGGAAGGCGTGTTCACCGCGCTGATCGCCTGGGTGGTCTTCAGGGAGAATGCCAGCCGCCCGATCGTGATCGGCATGGCCGCCATCGTTGCCGGGGGCTTGCTGCTGTCCTGGCAGCCGGGACGCCTGCAATTGTCAGCCAGCGCCTTGCTCATCATCGGTGCGTGCCTGTGCTGGGCCATCGACAATAACCTCACGCGCAAGGTGTCGAGCAACGACGCCGTGTTGATCGCCTGCATCAAGGGCCTGGCGGCCGGTCTCTGCAACACGGGGCTGGCCCTGGCCACCGGCGCCCAGTTGCCGGCGCTCACCGCGCTGGTTGCGGCCATGGCCATCGGGTTCCTCGGGTACGGCGTCAGCCTGGCGCTCTTTGTCATCGCGTTGCGGCTGCTGGGGACCGCCCGCACAGGTGCCTATTTTTCCGTGGCACCGCTGTTCGGCGTGGTGATTTCACTGGCCATGTGGCCCGAGCCGCCGCATGCGGTGTTCTACGCGGCGTCCTTGCTGATGGCGCTGGGTGTCTGGCTGCACCTGCGCGAGCATCACGAGCACGAGCACACCCACGAGCCGCTCGAACACAGCCACACGCATCGCCACGATGCGCATCACCAGCATGAACACGACTTCCCCTGGGACGGGCGGGAGCCGCACCGGCACCTGCACCGGCATGCCCCCCTGGTCCACAGGCATCCGCACTATCCGGATATCCATCACAGGCATTCGCACTGACACCGCCTGCGCGAACGCCCAGCACCGCGAGATCTGGCTGCGCGCCCCCGATGGCTATGTAGCGGCGATCGCGAGCCCAGTAAGGCAATCCCGGCCCGGCGGCCTAGCCGCCAAGGGTTTCCAGTGCCCCCTGATAGTCGTAGCAATCCAGTTGCACCTGCAGGCGCTTGCAGACGTCGGCGGACAGGCCGCGGGCAATGACGTCGCGGTAGCGGGCGAACGTGTTGTTGGCCTCGCTATCGGCCCCCTCCAGTTGTCCGCGTAATGCTTCCAGGACGGCAGCCAGCGCGGCTTCCTGGCGATCGGGGCCGGCCGCCGGCACGGCGCCGGGCTGGGGTGAAGCGTCCTGAGCCGGCAAGTGCGCGCGCAGGGCATCGAGCAACGGCAGCAAGGCCGCGCGCAGGACCGCCAGCAGTTTGACGGAATCCGGGCGCCCGGGCGCGGTCGGCAGCAACAAGCTCGCCTCCAGCGTAGCCGCGGCGGAGGAAAGCGCCATGGCGCCAAGAGTGGCGGCCAGTCCCTTGAGCGAATGGGCCAGCGACAAGGCGCCGTCACGGTCGCCCCGGGCCATGCGCTCGCCGATGCGGTCCGGCATGTCGGCATAGCCCGCGGCGAAGCGTTCGAGCAACTGGCAATAGACCTCCACGCGGCCACTCACACGCCCCAGCCCGCCGTTCACGTCCAGGTGCGGGGAGGCCGCCAGCGCGTCGACCCAGGCCGGCCGGGCAACGGCTTGCGGCGCCGGATCACCGCCACCGGGAACCGACAGCCATTGGCGCAGGGTGGCATAGAAGGCCGCTGGATTGATCGGCTTGGCGATATGGTCGTTCATGCCCACCGCCAGGCAACGCGCCCGGTCTTCCGGCAACGCATTGGCCGTCATGGCGATCACCGGCAAGCTCGCGAAACCCGGCAGCTCCCGGATGCGCCTGGTGGCTTCAAACCCGTCCATCACGGGCATCTGCACATCCATCAGGACAAGATCGTAGGCACCGGCCTGAACCTGGTTCAGCGCGACGGCACCGTTCTGCGCCACGTCCGGGTAGATCCCCGCGGCCTGCAGCAAGTGAACCGCAACCTCCCGGTTGATGTCGTTGTCCTCCACCAGCAACACCCGTGCGCTCGGCAAGGAGAGCATCGCGTCCGGCGCGCTCTCCTGCGCCTCGGCGGCATCCTCCGGGGCGTCCTCATCGGCGGCCAGCGTGCGCACGGTCGCCTCCAGCAGGATCGAGGCGCTCACCGGCTTGATCAGGGTCGCATCGAAGCCGGAGCGCTCGCCTTCGCGCAAGACTTCCTCGCGGCCGTGCGCGGTGATCATGACCCGGCGGGGACGCGGGTGGCGCAGGCGCATGGCATCGATATGGCGGGCGGTCTCGATGCCGTCGAGACCGGGCATCTTCCAGTCGATGAACACGGCCTGGTACGGGTCGGCGGCCTCGTCGGCCAGCGCGATCTTCGCCAGCGCGGCCCGGCCGGAGGCGGCCTCGTCCACGCGGAAGCCAAAGTTGCGCAGCATGGAGATGACGACCTGGCGCGCGTAGTCGTGATCGTCCGCCACCAGCAGACGGCAGCCGGCAAGCTGCGGTGCGACCATGGCACGGGCAGGTCGCTTCTTTCCTGCCTGCAGGTCGAGTTCGAACCAGAAGGTGCTGCCCTGGCCAGGGGTGCTGTCCACCCCCAGCGTGCCGCCCATCAGTTCCACCAGGCGGCGGCAGATGGCCAGGCCGAGGCCGCTGCCGCCGTAGCGGCGCGTGGTCGAGGCATCGGCCTGCTCGAAGCTCTGGAACAGGCGGGAGCGCGTGCCCGCATCGATGCCGATGCCGGTGTCGCGCACTTCGAAGCGCAGGCGGATGCGGGGCTGGGATTCGCCGGCACCGCGGCGTTCGACGCGGATGACAATTTCGCCCTGGTGGGTGAACTTGACCGCGTTGTTGGCGAAATTGATCAGGATCTGCCTGAGCCGAAGCGGATCGCCGCGCAACGAGTCCGGCACGTCCGGGGCGACTTCGACGATCAGTTCGAGGTGCTTGGCGACGGCGCGCTCGGCCACCAAGTCGCTCACCGTGCGCAACATCCGTTCCAGCGAAAAATCGATCCGCTCGATTTCCAGCTTGCCGGCTTCGATCTTCGACAGGTCGAGAATGTCATCGATGATCTCCAGCAGATGCTGCCCGGAATGCTGGATCTTTTCCAGGTAGCCGCGTTGCTTGTCATCGAGCCGCGTGCGCAGCGCCAGGTGCGCCATGCCGATCACCGCGTTCATCGGGGTACGGATCTCATGGCTCATATTGGCCAGGAAGCTGGCCTTGGCATGGGCGGCGCTCTCGGCGGCCTGCTTGGCGATGACCAGCTCGGCATTGGCCTGGGCCAGTTCCCAGGTCCGCTCTTCGACCCGGCCTTCCAGCGTCTGGGACAGCGATTTCAGGCGGTGGTTGGCCTCCACCTGCTCCGTGATATCGATGCCCACGGCACCGACCCCCACCACTTCGCCGGTGTGCGGGTCACGCACGGGAAAGCGCATCATCTGCAGCTGGCGCTCGCCAAGCGGTGTCTGCATGGCGTAGATGTGCTCCTCTGCCTTACCCGAGGACATCACGCGCTCTTCCATCTCCCAGCGCGCCCGGGCTTCGTCCGCCGCCGTGTTGAACTCCCAGGTCGCCTTGCCCAGCACATCGGCCTCGCTCGCTCCCAACAGGGCTTGCGTGGTCGGATTGGCGGCAAGCATGACGTGCTGGCGGTCCTTGAGCGACATGATCGCGGGCGAATGCTCGAGCATGGCGCGCATCCTCTCCTCGCTTTGCGCCAGGAGCCGGCCCTCCCGCCGCAGGATCCAGGTGGCGATGGCGATCAGCAGCAGGATGATGGCGGTCAGCGCCACCACGACATTACGCGTGAACAGATAGGAGGAGAAAGCCTCGTCCATTTCCTGCTCCACGATCAGCCCCACCTCCAGGCCGGGGATCCACCTGGCCGCGCCCGCGACCCGTTCGCCGCGGAAGTCCGGATAGTCGAAGGCAAGCACCGGCGCGCGGTCGCGCAGCACGCTCCCGGCGACCAAGGTCAGCGGGCCGTCCTGGTGGCGGCTCCCCTTGGCCTTGCCTGGCTGCAGCGGCACCCGGGCAGCGATATTGAGCATGGACGACGTATTCGGTGCCAGCCTGCCCGTTGCCGCCAGCTCGCGCGTGAAGCGGCTGGGAGAGGCCAGCCTGGCCTGGCTGTCGATGGCGTACAACTCGCCGGTACGGGCAAAGCGACCCGCTTCGATGATCGGCAGCATCACAGCGCGGGGATCCACCCGCAGGCACAGCACGCCGATGTTGTGTCCCGCGTCGGACAGGCGGGCGCACACCACCTGGAACGGCAAGTCGAGCAGCGCGCCCGATGCGTCGCGGGTTGGCTCCGGGGCCGGATAAGGGGGCGAGACCGCGCTGCCCTCCTCCAGCGCCCGCCTGGCGGTCCTGGCTGACTCCGGCAACAACGGGAGGCCGATGCGGCTGGGCAGTTCCGATGCGACGATCTGGAGTGCCGGCGTGGCCAGGGCAAAGCCCAGGTAGCCATTGCTCTGGTAGAGCGGCGTCGCCCATCGCTCAAACCTGGCCGCCGCCGCGCTGTCCGGCGACGGCTGGCCTTGCGCGGACAGCAACGGCCGCGCGAGCCTGAGCCCCTCCGCCATGCGCGCTATCGTTCCCGCCCGCCGCTGCTGTTCTCCGCTCCATAGCCCCAGCAGGCGCGCGTTGGCCGCCAGGGTCGACTCCATGCGCGCGCCCAGGATGGCGCGGTTATTCTCGTACACCAGGTGGATGGCGCCGCCGGAAAGCAGGCAGACCGCCAGCATGAGGAGCACGGGGTACACATAGCGCCAGGCATCGGGACGCATCCCCCGCTTGCGCCAGCCAGGCAGGGAATCAGAGACGGCCATGGCGATCATTCTCCAGGGGTCGCGGTTGAATAACCGTTGGCGGCCAGCAGCTCCGCCTCGCGCGCATGGTCCGCGTCGGTATCGGCGTAGCGTTGTGAAATGGCGTGGAACTCATGGGCGATCGCCAGGAACGCATCGACCATGTCCGGATCGAAATGACGGCCACGGCCTTCGCCGATCATGCGTACCGCCTGCTCGTGCGGGAACGCCGGTTTGTAGACCCGCCGGCTGATCAGCGCATCGTATACGTCGGCAACCGCCATGAGGCGCGCGGACACCGGAATCGCATCTCCCGACAACCCTTCCGGGTAGCCGCTGCCATCCCACTTCTCCTGGTGATAATGCGCAATCTCCCGCGCATAGCGCAGGAAGGAGTTGGGGGCGCCGCACTGGGCCTCGGCTTGCGCGATGGCATCCCGCCCGAGGGTGGTGTGGGTCTTCATGATTTCGAACTCTTCGGCGGTCAGCTTGCCCGGCTTGAGCAGGATGCGGTCCGGGATGCCCACCTTGCCGATGTCGTGAAGCGGTGCCGACTTGAACAGCAACGCGATCGTTTCGTCGTTGAGTTCCTCGCTGAAACGCGGGTGGTGCTGCAACGCCTGCGCCAGCCGCCGCACATAGTGCTGGGTACGCCGCAGATGGTTGCCGGTTTCGTTGTCGCGCGTCTCCGCCAGCGATGCCATGGCCATGATGGTGACATCCTGGATCATGGAGATCTCCCGCATCCGCCGCTGTACCTCCTGCTCCAGGTAGGCCGACTTGTCCCGCAGGAAATCCCTGGCGTTCTTGAGCGTGAGATGGGTGGCGATCCTGGCGTGCATCACCAGCGGGCTGAGCGGCTTCATGATGTAGTCCACCGCGCCAACCTGGAACCCGCGCGTCTCGTCGTGCTCGCCGGTGCGGGAAGTGAGGAAGATCACCGGCACGTCCATGGTGGCTGGATTCGCCTTGAGCTGGCGGCACACCTCGTAGCCGTCCATGTCGGGCATCATCACATCGAGCAGGATCAGGCTTGGCGGCGTCGCCGACGCGATGCGCACCGCCACGCTGCCGGAAGTCGCCACCTTCACCCGATAGCGATCCTGCAGCAACGCGGCCATCATCGCGATGTTCTCCGGAACATCGTCCACCACCAGAATCGTGGGCTGTGCGTCGGGATTGTCTGGGCGCATGGGAGAGTCAGATAGGGATATTTGCCGGGCAGGCGATGTCCGTGCGCGCCCGGCCCGGGACGCAACAAAGCAAGGGGCCTCCCAGCCCCTGCTTGCCATAACGGTTGTATTGCGCCGCTATTCAGCCCCACTTCCGGAGGGCTCAAGTATTAGCCTGGCCGGCCGTCAACTCGCGCCCGCGCGCAAGGCGACCTGCCCGCGCCGCGTTCCCGCGACGAAGAAAAAAGCCCACCGAAGTGGGCTTTCCAAGAGAGACGGACATCGGTCGCATTGCATTGACGCTGACACCCCGCAATCATTTCAATGCTCGCCGGCTACGTCGGAAGACGTGTCCGCATTGCCGGTGCCGCCTGACGACGCGCCGGCATGGTGCCCGACCAACAGCGAATTCCCGCAGACATCAAGGCCCGTCTTTCGCTGGATCGAAGCAACGGCGGCATTGTCATCGGGTCTCGCGGAATCGAAAAGGGTAAAAATACTCCCCCTCCCCGCTCCCCCCCCCCCCCCACCCCCCCNNCGCCGAGCCATCATGCGGCATGGAATTTCATCAGCAATCTGTTCGCCATACCTTGCGCATCGACCAGTGGACGATGGCGATGGGCAGCGGGGAAACCGCGCTGGGGTATGACGACTGGTTAAGCCGCGAACTCAACGGTCTGGCGCCCGAGCTGCCGGGGCATGCCATATCGAGAGTGGTCCGGGAAGGCCGGAGCGAGTTCCGGGTCTCTATGCCGTCCATGCCGGGCATATGGATGTCCATCAGCACGATATTGAATGCGTGCTCCCTGAGCGCCGCCAGCGCCCGCGGACCGTCGCCGGCAACGTGCACGTCCATGCCCACCAGTTCGAGAAGACCGCGCGCAACGTCCTGGTTGATCGGGTTGTCCTCGACCAGCAAGACCGTGCGCCCGTACAATGCCTGCCACTCCGGCCCGGCGAGCGAGCGGCCATCCAATGGCGCCGTATATCCGTATGCCAAAGCCCGGACCGGCCGCCCTGTCCGCTCCCGCAATCTCCAACGATACCTCGAACGAGAAGGTACTTCCCACGCCGGCCTGGCTCCGCGCGAGGACGCGCCCGCCCATGGGCTCCGCCAGTTTCTTGCAGATCACAAGCCCTAGCCCCTTGCCTTCAAAGCGGCGGTTCATCGCGCTATCGAGTTGCTGGAACGGCGTGAAAAGCTGCGGCAACTCTTCCTGAGCAATGCCTACGCCCGTGTCCTCGACCTCGAAATACAAGCCGATATGGCCGTCGCGCACGAGCGTCTCCCTGACTCGCAGGGAAACCTCGCCGCAATCAGTGAACTTCAACGCATTGCTCAGGAAATTGATCAGGATCTGCCCGACCCGCAGTGGATCGCCGACAAGCCGAAGCGGAATCGCGGGGGACGTGGAAATGGACATCATGATGCCTTTCGCTTCCGCCGTTTCCCAGAACAGGCCAGTGACACGGTCCAGCAGTTCGGACAGGTAGAACTCGCGCGCGTCGATGGTGAGCTTTTCCGCCTCGATCTTCGAGAAATCCAGGATATCGTTGACGATCCCCAGCAAGTGCCCGGCGGATGCGCTCATGCGCGCCAGATAGCGATCCAGCTTGTCCGCGCACTCCCGGTTCAGCGCCAGATGCGACATGCCGATGATGGCATTCAGCGGCGTCCTGATCTCGTGGCTCATATTGGCCAGGAACTTCGCCTTGACGCGCGCAGCCGATTCAGCCGCCTCGCGGGCTGCCGTCAGCTGTAGAGTCCGCTCTTCGACGCGTGCCTCCAGCGTGTTGGTAAGCAGCTCCAGGGCCTGCCGGGTGCGCTCCTGCTCGGTGATATCGGCGACCACGGTACCAACGCCGATGATGCCCGCCTCGTCCGGCGCGCGCACCGGGAACTTGACCACGCGGAAGACACGTTCATAGCCGTAACGAGGACTGATCGTATGCACCTGGCTTTGGGAGGTTCCGCTGGCCAGTACCAGCTCGTGCATATCACGGCTGATCTCCGCGATACGGCGATTCGGGATGATGTCCCAGTCGCGGCATCCCACGGCAGCGCCGTGCGGCACCCCGATGGCCTGCTCGTAAGCGCGATTGGCCATGATGCCCACGCTCTTGATGTTCTTGTAGGCCAGCCCGGTCGGCACGTTCTCGCGGAATGCGCGCATGCGCTCCTCGTTCTCGCACACACTGCGGCGCGCGCGCCACTGGAATGCCGCCAGCGCGAGGATCAGCCCGATCGCGATCGAGGTAAGGCTCACGATCGCCGTCCGGACCAAGAAGTACGATTGATAGGCTTCGTCAACGTGTAGCTCGACGACCAGCCCCATGTCCTGGCTAGCCAACCATCGACCAGCCCCGATGACCTTGTGCCCGTCATAGCCGTCATAGCCATCGGCGGCCACCGTCTCCTCGCCTCTAACCGCCGGCAGTTGCGACGCAAGTTTAGTCGGGGCGTCGCCAGCGCCACCCCGCGCCAGCGAATCGCCGGCAAGCTGCTTGCCGGGCACTCTCGCCCACAGCGGCCCGGAGACATCTTGCCGCGGACGATCCAGCGCCGCATCGCGCTCCGAGGCGCGGGTCGGGGAGAGAATGCGCGCGGAGGAGTCGATCGCGTAAGCCTCGCCCGTTTCGCCTATCCGGCCCGCCTTGAGAATCTTGAATAGTCTCACGTAGGGATCGACACGCAGGCACAGGTAGCCGGCGATCCGTCCATCCGCATTGATGCGTGCGCACGCAAGCTGATAGAACATCCCGGCCGGCTTCTCGACGCCCTGGACCATGAGCGGCAGCGTCGAGACAGTGGGCCGCGAGATGGCAAATCCAAGCTCCTGCGCCCCCCGCAACGTGCGTTTGGTCTGCTCGGTCAGGTCCGAGAAGTTGACATAGCGCGGGCTGCTCGCAGCGATGATGGTATGGTCCGGCCTGATCAGGGCATAGCCGTCGAAGCCCCGGCTCCTGTAGATCGGCAGAATCCACTGATCGAATTCGGTCAGCAATTCCGCGCGGCCGGGATTGGCCAGGATACGTTTCACCAGTTTTATCAGGGCAGGGCTCTCGGCAATGGTCCCGACCCGCCCCGCCGAATCCTCTCCCATGGTCCCGTTCAGGTCCGATATCGCCTGCCGCAGGCGGCCTGGCAGATGGATCAATCAAGAAACAGCGTTGTCAATTCAATTGCGGATCTGACTTGCAGTTTCTCCATCAAGCGCGCTCGGTGATTTTCCACGGTACGGACGCCGATCCCCAGTTCCGTGGCAATCGCTTTGCTGGTCTTGCCGGTCGTGACGTGCCAGGCAACGACTCGCTCCTTCGGGGTCAGGAGTGCAAGCCGCGTGCGTTTGTCGGCCGAAGCCAGCCTCTGTTCGTGCATCTGGCGGCTGCGCTCCAGCGCGCCCCGCACTTTTTGTATCAACATTGCGCCATCGACCGGCTTCTCCAGGAAATCGAGCGCGCCCGCCTTGATCGCCTTGACCACCGAAGAGACCTCGGAGTAAGCAGAGACAAAGATGGTAGGCGGAAAAACGCCCATGCCGGCCAGCGCGCCCTGCACCTGCAGGCCGCACATCCCCGGCATGCGCAGATCGCAAACCAGGCATTCAACCGGCGCCGGTCGGTACGATTCGACAAACTCGCGAGAGGAAACAAACTGCCTTATGTCTGCGCCAAGACCACGGAGCAACTCATGGTATGTCCAGAGCACAATTTCATCGTCGTCGACTAGATAGATTACGGATCGCGTTCAGCTGACACAGCCTACGCCTCCATTTCCTGATGCCTTGCTACCGGATGCCGGCCGGTCCGCAAGTTCACCGCGCTGCGACCGATAGGCCGCGTGACACGCACTCCCCGTCGGCACAGTAAGCCAGCATTATTCTGAAGTGGAAATTGGGTAATCCCCGAGTCGCGGGCAAGCATGCCGGGAGGCGAAAAAATCACACCTTTCTTCCCGCTATGTCTGGTGGATGAGACGACTGAGTTTTTTAATAGGAATGCGTACCGAGATGATCACTCGGTTGAGCCAATTTTCGGTTTCGATGTAATTCCGTTAATCCTTATTAGAAAATATTATAAGAATCCAAGATTAAAACCATATATCTTTTAAGTCGCAATCGATGCCCTGGGTGATGATGGAGGCGACGACCCACGACCTGGGCCGGCATCCTCCGCAGGCACGAGACTGGGATCAGGCCGCGGCGATGGAACCATGGCTGCCGCTCACCGGTGCATGAAGCAGCCCGGCGCTGCCGGCGCCAGCCAGACGGAAGAACTGACAGGCTACCGCCCGGAGCTTATGAAAATGCCGCATCCAGCACTGTGGTGCCACTGAGAGAGGATGGTGGGGTGCGGACCAGTGCTGCGACCGTATCCAGACAGGACATGGCCTGTCTGATAACGGCCATTTCCTGACCGGGGTCGCGTGCGGCCTGGACCACCAGCCTGGCGCTCATGCAGAGTCGCAAGGCGCTGACAGGGATACCCGCCCTGTGACCACAGTCGACCGGCTGACCGATCTGATAGGCCAGAGCGTCGGCGCCGCGCCCCGGCCTTTGCAGCCGGTGATAGATGCCGGCCGTTTCGTCGCGGCTGAGCACAGCCTGGCCGCCATGCGAAGCCGACCGATACAGCAGGAAGGGGTATATGGTCTGAATATCGTCCCAGTTCGATGGGCTGTTCAGCGCGGTGCGGTCCAGCGCCGGTACATCCAGGATGGAAAAAGCCGGATCGCGGCTCAGCCTTTGCCGGGTGGCATTGGCGAAGCGCCGCAGAATGCCCTCGACTTGCGGGGCTGGCACCGCACGGAACTCGCGCAACTCATGGACAGCAGCCTGCCAGCGCAGCAGCAAGCCAAAATTCGCATGCGATCCAAGGGATTGCGCGCATGGCCAGTCGTGCGGCCACTCCTCGCGAGCAGAGTAGAGGCGGAGTTCCGCAGGGATGCCTCGCTGGCGCAGCGTTTCCCCGGCCACCGCCGGCAGCAGCAGGGCGCCGGAAAACGATGGCCCTGCCACGAACTTGGAACCGGTCAGCGCAATCATGATGCCGTTGCGCAGATACGCCTGGATGGTACCCGGCTCGATGCGGAACTGGCAGGCGTCGACGAGGACCTGCACCGCCGATGGCCAGCGGCGGTGCAGGCGCATCACGCACGAGATGCTCGGCGCAATGCATCCGGTTTTGGAGACATCGATCAGCACCAGCAGCACATGACGTCCGTCATGCACGGCCTGGCTGACGAGCGCTTCGATTTCCACATCGACCACGTCGGCATCCCGGAGACTGCCATCAGCGTGACGGATCGGCACATTGAGGATGTCGCTGGCGCAGGCCCGGCCAAGGGATTCGCCCGGGATGGTGATACGGCCCAGCGCGTTATACGTGCTGAAGTGCCGCCCGGTCAGCGCCGCGGGCACGCCGCTGCCGCTCTCGGCCTCGCCGGCCAGGATCACCAGGGGCGGGATCGGGACGCCACTGGCGCCGCCATCCCCCGACAATCGCGCCGCCACCTGCGCCGCAAGCAAATGCACATCGGTGCCCGACGCCGAGAAGACGAGCCCGGGGTCAAGGGCATGGTCGATGCCGCACAATGCCAGCAACTCGCCGCGCAACCGGTCCATCTCGCGGCGATACAGCTCGGCCGCGGGATGGTGCGCCAGCCCGCCGGCCAGCCGGCCGCGAAGTCCGTCCGCCACGGCGAACGCCGCCGGCGAGATCCCCGAGGAAGTGGACGAGCCAAAGGCAACCAGCCCCGGTGAAACGCATGGCTGGCAACCATACTTGTTCCGGCCGGTGACGGGGTCCAGCGCGATGCGATGATCCCCGCCGCTCACTAGCAGGTCAGCCGTCGATGGCAGCGGCATCGGGAGCGTGCAATCGGTCGGCATGGTCGGCATGGCTGGCGTTGATCAGCATGTTCCTGAACGCAGCGAAGATCTTGTGCATCTGCGGCTGCTTGTAGGGAAAAAGATCGACCGGATCGATATCGTGCACGACCATCGCCGTGTCCGCCTCGAACACCAGCAACTCGCCATCCGGCGTCTCGGCGCAATCCAGGCCGACATAGTCAAGGCCCAGCCGCTCCTGGATCAGCGCGAGTGCATCCTTGTGACGCAGCGCGAAGGTGTGGTCGAAGTCGCGCATGATCGCCGCTTCTTCATCCCGCTTGGCCGCGCTCTCCGCCATGCCGGCATTGAGATAGTGAATCATCCAGTGCTCGGAGATGCCGACGTGGCAGACGTATGGGCGCCCTTCGATCAGCACAAGCCGGTATTTCCGGTACTGGCCGTCCGCGTTCCGGTAATCGATGAAGTAAGAGACGTAGAACGCAGGCTCCTGGCTCTGCGCCAGGTAGCCGGCGAGTTCGGCCGCGTCGGCTATTTTCTCCAGTCCCTTGCCGGCATGCGAACCAAGGGGCCTGACGATGATCGGGAAACTGCCCTCGCCTAGCACCGACGAGATCGCTGCCTGCCCACTGGCGACACTCGCCAGTACCTGGCGATCCACACGCCGGGTCGGCGGCATGCAGATGCCCGGAGCCGGCGCCAGTATCGACGCAGCCGTGTCCCGCGACAGCAGTTGCAGGCGATCCGGCATGTTCAGCACAGGGCGCGGCCAGATGGCGGCGAGTGCTCGCAACTGCTCCAGCACGGGCTGGGTACGGTCGGATTCGCCGACGGCGATAAAGAACACATCGTGCTCCGGCACGGCCTGCGGCAGCGGGTTTTCCGGGGTGACATACAGTGCGTCGAGCGCCACGTCGGAGTTGCCCAGCAGGCATTCGATCGGGGTGTTGGCCATCAGGTCGCCCGACACCATGACGGCCAGCACGCGCAGGCGAACGCCATCACCGCGCAAGGTCGGCAGATGATAAAGCTGCCGCGTCTGCAGCGCCTCGGCCTGGACGGTCATGGCGAGCGCATGATCGCCAATCAGTTGCAGGACCAGGGAGAGATCCATCAGTGCGTTCGCATCATCCGGATGCGACTCCAGATGCTTGATCAGTTCCGCGCCAAGCGGGCGCAGATCCTCATTCTGGTGGGCCGCCCGCAGCAGGTAGCGCAGACCGATCAGGGTATCCGGGGCCGGCGCCTGGGTCACGGGGTCATGGATTGCGTTCATTGTGGTAAGTCGCTGGCTTCGGGAATGGATAACGGCGCACTCAGCGACCGGCCGAGAGCAAGGGTGGCGCCCAGCAGGACATCAATGTCCTGCTCGGTGCTGCGATGATTGAAAAGGGCAACCCGGATCGCGAAGCGGCCATCGAGCACGGTCGATGACGGTGCGGCCACGCCGGATTCCTGCAGGGCGACGACGAGATCGCGGTTGACCTGTTCGATGGCGCCGTGCGCATCTAGCCCGGTGCCGATGAAGCGGAAGCAAACGATATTGAGGGATGGCGGCGCCAGCATTTCCAGTTCCGGCTCGGCATCGATGCGCCGCGCGAGTTCCTGTGCGAGCGCGCAGGTATGGGCGATCATGCCGCCCAGCCGCTCGGTACCGTAGACCTTGATCGTGAACCAGGTCTTCAACGCGCGAAAGCCGCGCGAGAGGTCCGGCCCGAAATCGCAAGGCCAGGGCGAGCCGGCCGCCATGCCGCGCTCGCCGCGGCTGAGATAGGTGCTTTCGTGCGTCGCAAAGGTGCGCAAGTGCAATTGCCGGTCCCGGACCACAAGGAAACCGGCGTCATAGGGGACTTGCAGCCATTTGTGGAAATCGAAGGCGATCGAGTCTGCCTGCTCGATTCCGCGCAGGCGCGGGGCCAGTTGCGGGCACAGCATGGCCAGGGCGCCGAAGGCACCGTCGACATGAAAATGCAGTTGCTCCCGGCGGGCAATGCGCGCGACCGCTGCAAGGTCGTCGATGGCACCCGTATCCACGGTGCCGGCAGTGCCGACGACGAGAAATGGCGTAAAGCCGGCAGCGCGATCGACGGCAATGGCCGCCTCGAGATATGCCATATCCATGCGCCCCAGATCGTCAACGGGAATCGATCGCAGGTTGTCTTTTCCCAGGCCGGCGAGGTCCATGCCCTGCGCGATGCAGCCATGCGCCCTGGCGGAGGTGTAAGCACTCAGGCGGCGCGAAGCTTGCGCCACGCCTCCCGACCGGACGCCACTGCCGAGCGCCCGGGTCCTGGCGACCAGCACGCCGGACAGATTGGCCATGGAGGAGCCGGTCAGGAACAGGCCGCTCGCATCCTGCGGGAAGCCGAACAGCTCAATCACCCAGCGCAGCACCTGCCACTCCACCTCGACCGGGATATGGTCGCGGCCACCCAGGTTGGCATTGAGCCCCGCCGCGAGCATTTCCGCCAGCATCCCGACGGGCGTCCCCCCGCCATGCACCCAGCCCATGAAGCCGGGATGCGCATTGCCGACGGCAAACGGCAGGATACTGTCCATGAAGGTCTGATGAACCTGGTCCAGCCCGCTTCCTTGCCGGGGCAAGGGCTCGCGAAAGCGCCCGCGCACCGCGTCGGGAATCGGCTGCCAGACCGGCCGCTCGCGAATGCCCTGGAGATAATCCAGCATATCGTCGAGCATGCTGTGACCCTGCGCCCTGAGCTCGCTCCAGTCGACGGGGTCGAGACTGGCGGGGACTGGCTGCCGGCGGCCCTCGTTGGTTGGTGTTGACATGGCTATTGGCTGTCCGGAAAACACATGTACCCCCTGCCGAGGGGCGTCGCGCGACCTCGGTTCCGGGACATCGTGCAGGGGATCATAGCGTCGGGCCGCTGGCGCGTTTTGAAGAGGATGGCGGGTTTTTTGCCTTATTTCTCAGGGAAACGCTAAACATCGCCCATGCCCCGCTTCCGCTCAAAGCGGCGGGCCAGGCTCCCGGCCGCCGCGGGCACCAAAAAACAACACCACCGCGCCCGCCTTAACACAATCCAATAATTTGCGAGCGCGGCCGCACGCGACGATAATTGTGTCGTCAAGCATCTTAAGCAACGCTCCCGCCTCTCCTCACCCCCTGCCCTCCTCCCATGCAGCCACACCAAGGCCTACCCTATCCCCAACGAAACTGGGCCATCCTCACCGTGTTCTGCGGCCTCATCATGGCTGTGCTCGACGGCTCGATCGCCAATATCGCGCTGCCGTCGATCTCGCGCGAGCTCGCGTCGGACCCATCCAGCACCATCTGGGTGGTCAACGCCTACCAGCTCACCGTCACGGTGTGCCTGCTGCCGCTGTCCTCGCTGGGCGACATCCTTGGCTACAAGCGCGTGTACCGCACCGGCCTGGCGGTCTTCCTGGTGGGTTCGCTGTTGTGTGCGCTCTCGCCAAACCTGCCGGTGCTGGTGGCCGCGCGGGTGGTACAGGGCATAGGCGGGGCCGGCATCATGAGCGTGAATACGGCGCTGGTGCGCTTTATCTACCCGCCCACCAAGCTCGGGCGCGGCATCGGCCTGAATGCGCTGGTGGTGGGCATCACCATTGCCGTGGGACCGTCGGTGGGCGCGCTGATACTGTCCATCGCCAGCTGGCCGTGGCTGTTCGCCGTCAATGTGCCAGTGGCGATCTTCGCACTGGCTCTGGCGCGCACGGCGCTGCCCGCGACGCCGCCCCAGCCGCATGGCTTCGACTATCGCAGCGCGCTGCTATCGGCCGTGGTGTTCGCCTTGTTCATCCTGGGTGTGGACGGCGCGGGCCATGCCACCTGGCGGCCTGCCGCAGCGGCCGCGCTGGTGGTGGCTGCCACGCTGGGCTGGTGGCTGGTGCGCATGCAACGCGGCAAGCCGGCGCCGCTGGTGCCGGTGGACCTGTTCGCCAGCCGCTCGTTCACGCTGGCGGTGGGTACGTCCTTCTGCTCCTTCATGGCGCAGATGCTGTCCTTTGTCGCACTGCCCTTCTACCTGGAATACCAGCTTGGCCGCTCGCTGCATGAAACCGGGCTGCTGATCACGCCGTGGCCGTTGATGGTGGCCATCATGGCGCCGCTGTCTGGGCGCTTGTCCGACCGGTATCCCGCCAGCATTCTGGCTGGCATCGGGCTGACGTTGCTGGGCTCGGGGCTGGTGGGGCTGGCACTGCTCGGGCCGGAAGCTACAAGCTTTGCCGTGTGCTGGCGCATGGCGATGTGCGGGCTGGGTTTCGGTTTGTTCCAGTCGCCTAACAACCGGGCCATGATCTGGGCGACGCCGCCCGCACGCAGCGGTGGCGCCAGCGGTGCGCAGGCGACTACGCGGTTGCTTGGGCAGACTACGGGGACTGCCGTGCTGGCGTTGTTGTTCAGCATCGATCAGGGTGGCGCTGCGCGGGTGGCGCTTTGTGTGGCGGCGGTTGTTGCGGGGATTGGGGCGGTGGTTAGTTTTAGTCGGTTGCGGGGGGGTGGGGGGGTTGTGGCGCCGGTGCGGGGGGCGGTTGATGCGGATCTTTGAGTTTTGAATTTGGAGATTGCTTGGGGGGTGGTTTTTTTGTGTTCGGTGTTGGTTTTTGGACCCAACACGGACTCTAAGCCCAGATCCCCCCAAAAAACCAAAAAATCACTCCGCCTTAGCCCCCGACTCCTTCACCACCTTAGCCCACTTAGCAATCTCCACCTTTTGATAAGCCGCCAACTTCTCCGGCGCCCCAAGAATAGGATCCAACCCAAGCGTCTTCAACTTAGCCTGCACATCCGGCAACTGATAAATCCGATTCAACTCGGCATTCAGCTTGGCAATCACATCCTTAGGCGTATTCGCCGGCGCGAAAATCGCAAACCACGAATCCGCGTCAAACCCCTGCAACCCCTGCTCCGCCAGCGTAGGAATATCCGGCGCCGACGGCGAGCGCTTGGCACTGGTCACACCTAACGCCCGCACCTTGCCTTCCTTGATCACCGGCAGCGCCGAAGGCAGGTTGTCGAACATCATGGAGATATGGCCGCCGAGCAGATCAGGAATCGCCATGGCACGGCCTTTATAGGGAACATGGGTGAGCTTCACCCCGGCCAGCGAGTTGAACATTTCGCCCGCCACATGCGGCGAGGTGCCGACACCCGGCGTGCCGAAGGTAAGGCTGCCCGGCTTGGCCTTCGCCAGCGCGATCAGCTCGGCCACATTCTTGGCCGGCACGGAGGGGTTGACCACCAGCACGTTCGGCGTGGACGCGACCAGGATCACCGGCGCGAAATCCTTGACCATGTCATATGGCATCTTGCTGTAGAGCGCACCGTTGATGGAGTGCGTGCCCACGGTGCCGAGCGCCAGCGTGTAGCCATCGGGCGCGGCATGCGCCACGGCTTCGGCGCCGATGTTGCCGCCGGCGCCGGGCTTGTTGTCCACCACTACCGGTTGCCCCCAGGATGGGGAAATCTTTTCCGAGAAGATGCGCGCCAGGATGTCGGGCGCGCCGCCGCTAGGGAAGCCCACCACCATCCGGATCGGCCTGGAGGGATAGGTGTCGGCCTGGGCCGATGGAACGGCGAAGGCTGCGCAGGTGGCCAGAACGGCCGCTGCGAAAGAGGTGATGCGCATGGTATGTCTCCCGATGACTGGATTTGTTTTTTGGTACCAGAGCTTGTTCCCGGACGGGCGTGACAACTAGTGCCTGTCCGGCGGCGGCGATGGCTCAGCATGATGCTACGGCGCGGACTTCACGCCACGCTCACACCACCGTGCCGCCGAACTCCGCCATCACTTTATCGTGCAGGCGGCGCATTCCCTTTAGCCACCGATCGTAATCCTGTCCCTTGCGCTGGTAATACTCGAGCACTTCCGGATGCGGCAAGATGAGGAAGCGTTCGTCCTTCACCCCTTCCAGCGTGACCTGTGCCACATGCTCGGGCGTGACCGAGCCCGCCTGCAGGAAGCCCTTGCGCTCGCCGTCCTCGCCGAACAGCATGCGCGTCTGCACGCCCTGCGGGCAGATGCAGCTGACCTTGATGCCGCGATCGCCATAAGTGATCGACAGCCATTCGGCAAAGCCGATGGCAGCGTGCTTGGTCACGGCATACGGCGCCGAACCGATCTGCGACAGCAGCCCGGCGGCCGATACGGTGTTGACGAAATAGCCATCGCCACGCGCCAGCATCTGCGGCAGCGCCGCGCGCGCGGCGTGGATGTGGGCCATGACGTTGATCTCCCAGATGCGCTGCCACTCCTCGGCGCTGGCATCGAGTCCCTTGCGCAGGATGATGCCGGCGTTGGAGCAGAACACGTCGATCTGGCCGAAGCGCTGCGTGGCTTCGTCGGCCAGCGCCTGCACCGCGGCGGCATCGGCCACGTCGACCTGTTGCGCGAACACCTGGCAATCAGGGCTGGCCTTGGCCAGCTCGTCGGCCACCTCTTGCGCGCCCCTGGCGTCCAGGTCGGCCACGGCCACGCCACGCACGCCGCCGGCGGCAAAGGCCAGTGCCAGCGCGCGTCCGATACCGGTCGCCGCGCCGGTCACCACCACGGTCTTGTTGCGAATCTCCATCTTTGTCTCCTTTGTTTGCTATGTCTGCATTGCCAGCTAGATGTGCGGCCCTTGGGCCGCGAGAATGCGATACGTGACGGTGGTGGCGATGCTATCCGCGCCCCTGCCACAAGCGAGCCTGCAGCGCATCCGCCAGTTCGCGGATGCGCGGGCCCAGGTTGCCATCGAGGATTTCCGGCGTGAGCCGGGTAGCCGCGCCGCCGATATTGATGGCCAGCACTTCCGCGCCGCCTTCGAGCACCACCGGCGCCGCCGCGCCGCTCACGGTGCGGTCCCACTCGGCGTGCGCCAGGCAGAAACCACGCCTGGCGTAATCTCGCAGCGCACGCTCGAGCTTGATGCGGATGGCTGGCCAGCGCGCCCCGTAGTGGCGCTCCAGGTCAGCCATCACGGCGGCGCGTCGCGCCGGCTCAAGCCCGGCGAGCCAGGCCCGCCCGATGGCGGAAGTGGCGGTGGGCAGGCGCGAGCCCGGCGCCAGCCGCATGACCAGCGCGCCGCGCGGCTGGCATACCTCGAGGTAGACCATCTCGTGGCGGTCAGATGTCGCCAGCGCGACCGTGCAATCGGTGGCAAACGCCAGCGACTGCATCAGCGGCTGCCCGATCTCGCGGATGCCCGAGCCGGCCAGGTAGCGCTGCCCGAGCACCATCGCGCCCTGGCCGAGCCGGTACTTCTCCAGCGAGGCGGAATAGATCAGGTAGCCCAGGCTGGTGAGCGTGTAGGTCAGGCGCGAGACGGTGGGACGCGGAATGCCGGCGCGGCGTGCCAGTTCGGCATTGCCCAGGTAATCGTCGTGCGGGCCGAAGGCGCGCAGCAGGTCAAGCCCGCGCGCCAGCGCAGTGACGAAATTGCGGTCGTCTCGGTCGGTGTCCTGCGCCGCCGCACCGGGCTGCGCATCGACGGCGGCGACAGCAGCAAGCGGCGCGGCGGCGGGCGAATGCGGAATCGACGAGGTGCGTTTCATACGTGGCGAGGGCGCTGGGCAACGGCTGGTGAAGAACGTGCCTGTGGCCGCCATGAAAGGCTGCGGACAGAGGCGCTCCGGCTATTTCGCTGTGCGGAAGACAATTCCGTATTTCTTGACTGTGCCTCAGGCCGTATGCAACAGTCAATGAAAACGAACGATCGTGCTGGAACGTGACTACGGCGACATGCCTGGCACGCTTCACGGTACACGACGACACCGGCACCCGGGGCCTGCCTGAGCAGGCCATTCCGCATCGCACAGGAGACAACGCATGCAGCACGCCTTTCAACAAGCCGCACCGCCTCGCGGCTGATTCCCGCCCCAGCTTGATCAAGCGGCCCCGACTTTAGCGCGCGGCGCCGCCACTTCCACGCAGCCCGCGCCGCGGCTTGCGTGCCTTCGTTCGTGTTTGCAAAAGTCGCATGAGGTAAGCCCGTGACATTGTTTCTCCAACAAGTCCTGAACGGCCTGACGCTGGGCGGCGTGTACAGCCTGGTGGCGCTGGGCCTGACGCTGGTCTACGGCATCCTGCACGTGCCCAATTTCGCGCATGGCGCCTTCTACATGGCAGGCGCCTACGTCTCGTACTACATGATGACGTCGCTTGGCGTGAACTACTGGCTGGCGATGGGCGCTGCCGCCATCGCGGTGGCGGCGCTGTCGATGCTGGCCGACCGGCTGGTGTTCCATCCGCTGCGCAACGCGCCCGAGCTGCACGACATGATCGCCGCCATCGGCATCATGCTGTTCCTGGAGGCCGGCGCGCAGGCACTGTGGGGCGCGGACTTCCATCGCATGCCCACGCCCTACGGCCAGATGGTCGAGGTGCTGGGCCTGACCGCGCCGGCGCAACGGCTGCTGATCATCGCCGCGGCATTCGGGCTGATGGTGCTGCTGCACCTGTTCCTGACGCGTACCGTGACCGGCTCCACCATCGTGGCGATGGCGCAGAACCGCGAAGGCGCGGCGCTGGTCGGCATCGACGCCACCCGCGTCACGCTGCTGGTGTTCGCCATCTCCGGCGCGCTCGCCGCGATTGCCGCCACGCTGTACGCGCCAATCAACCTGGTCTATCCGAGCATGGGCAACCTGGTCATCACCAAGGCCTTCGTCATCATCATCCTCGGCGGCATGGGCAGCATTCCCGGCGCCATCGTCGGCGGGCTGATCATCGGCATGGCCGAGAGTTTCGGCGGCTTCTATGTCTCGACCGACTACAAGGACATCATCGCCTTCGTGCTGCTGGTGGCCATCCTGTCGATCCGGCCCCAAGGCCTGTTTGCAAGCAAGGCCGCATAAGGAGCGCACCATGAGCAAAGCATTGCAAGGCAAGACCGGCTGGGCGCTATTGCTGGCGCTGGCCATCGTGTTCCCGCTGGTTACGCCCAACAGTTACTACCTGACGGTGATGACGCTGGCCTTCATCTACGCCATCGCCACGCTGGGGCTGAACCTGATCACGGGCTATACCGGCCAGCTCAACCTAGCGCACGGCGGCTTTATGGCGATCGGCGCCTATACGCTGGGCATTCTCACCGTGGACCACCAGATGCCCTTCTGGGGCGCGTTCGTGCTGTCCGGCGTGGTGTGCATGGCGGTGGGCTACCTTGTCGGCGTGGTGTCGCTGCGCCTGAAGGGGCATTACTTCTCGATCTTCACGCTGTGCATCGGCTACATCATCTACCTGCTGATCGAAAAATGGGAAAGCCTCACGCATGGCACCGTTGGCCTGATCGGCATCCCGGTGCCGGCATCGGTGGGGCCGCTGGTATTCGACAACGTGCAGGCGCAGTACTACCTTGTGCTGTTCTTCCTGGTGGTGGGCACCTTCCTGATGCACCGCATCGTGACCTCGCTGCTGGGCCGCAGCTTCATGGCGGTGCGCAACAGCGACGCGCTGGCCGAGGCGCTCGGCATCAACCTGATGCGCACCAAGGTGCTTTCCTTCGTGCTGTCGGTGGGCTATGCCGGCTTTGCCGGCGCGCTGTACGCGGGCCAGGTGCGCTTTCTCGGACCCGATATCGCGCGCACCGACCTCACCTTCGACATGGTAATGGCGATGCTGGTGGGCGGCACCGGCACGCTGCTGGGGCCGCTGCTGGGCGCGGTGGTGGTACCGTGGGTCACGCAGACGCTGCAGTTCCTGCAGGACTACCGCATGCTGGTGTTCGGGCCGGTGCTGATCCTGCTGATCATCTTCGTGCCGGACGGCATCGTGGGCTCGTGGGCGAAACGCCAGGCGCGCCGCGCCGCCGCCGCGCGGCGCGGCGGCAAGAGCCGCGCGCAACCAGCCGGCGCGCCCGTCGTCGCCAACCCGAATGCCAACGCCGCAAATGCCGCCAACGCAAGGGCCGACCATGCTTGAGATTCGCAACCTGACCAAGAAGTTCGGCGGGCTGACCGCCGTGCACGATGTTTCGATCACCTTCGAGACCGGTCATATCAACGCCATCATCGGCCCCAACGGCGCCGGTAAGACCACCTTCTTCAACCTGATCGCCGGCACCCACGCGCCCAGCTCCGGGCAAATTCTGCTCAAGGGGCAGGACGTGGCCGGCCTGCGCGCCGACCAGATCGCCCGGCTCGGCGTGGCACGCACCTTCCAGGCCACGCACCTGTTCGACCGGGCCACCGTGCTGGACAACCTGATCGTGGGCCACCGGCTGCGCACGCACTCGGGACTTGCCGACGTGATCTTCAACACGCGCCGGCTGCGCGAGGAAGAACGCCTGTGCCGCGCCAAGGCCGAGGAGGCGCTGGACTTCGTCGGCCTCACGCACCTCGCGCATGAAGTGGCCGCGGACATCACGCAGGAGGAACGCAAGCGCGTGGCCTTTGCGCTGGCGCTGGCCACCGATGCCGAACTGCTGCTGCTCGACGAGCCCGCCGGCGGCGTCAATCCGGAAGAGACCGTGGGCCTGGCCGAACTGATCCGCAAGATGGTCCGCCACGGCAAGACGGTCTGCCTGATCGAACACAAGATGGACATGATCATGCGGCTGGCCGACAAGATCATGGTGCTCAACTACGGCGAGAAGATCGCCGCAGGTGCGCCGGCGCAGATCCAGCGCGATCCGCAGGTCATCGAAGCCTACCTGGGAGCCGACCATGTTGCAGCTTGAACGCGTTTCGCTTTCCTACGGCAGTTTCCGCGCCCTGGACAACATCACGCTGAACGCCAGCGCCGGCGAGCTGGTGGTGCTGCTGGGCGCCAACGGCGCCGGCAAAAGCTCGATCTTCCTGGCGCTCAGCGGCATTCAGCGCACCAATGGCGGCAGCATGCGCTTCGACGGCCGCGAACTTGCCGGCATGAAGCCCTCGCAGATCGTGCAGGCCGGGCTGGTGCATTGCCCGGAAGGCCGCAAGCTGTTTCCCGCCATGAGCGTGCAGAAGAACCTGACGCTGGGCGCCTACGTGCACCGGCGCGACTCGGCGGGTATCAAACGCTCGCTGGAAGAAGTCTTCGAGATGTTCCCCATCCTGCGGCAGAAGAAGGACGACCCGGCCGGCTCGCTCTCGGGCGGCCAGCAGCAGATGGTGGCGCTCGGCCGCGCGCTGATGGGCCGGCCGCGCACGCTGCTGCTCGATGAACCCTCGCTCGGCCTTGCACCGCTGGTGGTCAAACAGATGTTCGAGGTGATCCAGCGCATCAACCGCGCCGGCACCACGGTGCTGCTGGCCGAACAGAACGCCTACGCCGCGCTGGGCATCGCCCACCGCGCCTACGTGATCGAAAGCGGCCGCATCGTGATGGAAGGCGACCGCGACACTCTGCTAAAGGATGAAGGAATCCGGAAGGCGTACATCGGCGGATAGCGCCCGCCATCTTCCGAACAGTTTCTCATGTGGCCCAAACGGGCCACCCCTCAAGCGATGCGAAGCGAGCCG
>JYOD01000098.1:0-2822 GCA_000955785.1 Burkholderiaceae bacterium 16 | reverse complement strand
CCCCCCGCAGGGGGGTGAAACCGCCTTTGACTTTAAGCCTTTAAGCCTTTGAATTTGAAGTTAAGCCGTTCCATCTAAATCCAATACAAACACATCAGGAGACAGCCAAATGCAGACCAAAATGATCCGCCGCCTCTTCCCCCTCGCCGCCACCGCGGTAGCCGCCCTGATGGCATCCGGCGCCGCCTTCGCCCAGGAAGTCGTCAAACTCGGCTACACCGGCCCGCTGTCCGGCGGCGCCGCCCTGTACGGCAAGAACGTGCTGTCCGGCATCCAGATGGCAGTGGACGAAATCAACGCCTCGGGCCTGGAGGTCAAGGGCAAGAAGGTCAAGCTGGAAGTAGTCTCGCTGGACGACAAATACGCCCCCGCCGAAGCCGCCATCAACGCGCGCCGCCTGGTGCAGCAATACAAGACGCCTGCCGTGTTCGTGCCGCACTCCGGCGGCATCTTCGCCCTGCAAGCCTTCAACGAGCAGGAGAAATTCCTGGTGATGGCCTACTCCAGCGTGCCGCGCATCACCGACGCCGGCAACAAGCTGACCATCCGCATCCCGCCGGCATACACCGGCTATATCGACCCCTTCATCAAGGCGCAGATGAAGCGCTACGGCAAGAACGTGGCGCTGGCGCCGGCCGACCACGACTACGCCAAGGCCTGGGTGCAAGCCTTCGTGCCGGCATGGGAAGGCGCCGGCGGCAAGGTGGTGGCCAACAACCCGATGTCATATACCAAGGCCACCGACTTCTACAGCGGCGTGTCGCGCGTGCTGGCCGACAAACCCGATGTGATGTTTGTCGGTGGCCCGTCCGAGCCGACCGCGCTGGTGGTCAAGCAGGCGCGCGAACTGGGCTTCAAGGGTGGCTTTATCGTGATGGACCAGGCCAAGCTCGACGAGATGGCCAAAGTCACCAACGGCCTGGCCATGCTGGAAGGATCGATCGGCGTGATGCCGCTGGCCAACGACGCCCGCCCGGCGGCGCAGACCTACAACAGCAAATACAAGAAATTGCACGACGGCCGCGACGCCACCACCGAGATGTCGCTCAACTACACCATGGTGTACGCGCTGGCGGGCGCCATGAAGCTGGCGGGCACCACCTCCGACGCAGCCGCGATCCGGGCCAGGATGCCGGAGGCGGTGAAGACGCTGGCCAAGGATGCCAACCCCAACGAGATCGAAAGCCTCGACGCCAAGGGCGGCACCGTTGCCGACACCGTGGTCGGCTGGGTGCAGGGCGGCAAGATTGCCCCGGTGCGCCTGTCGGAACTGGCAAAGTAAGCGCGCGAAACAAAGGAGAGAACCGGCGCGCGGGCCAGGCGCCGGCAGCAAGCCCGCCGCGGCGTACGTGGCGGGCTTGTCTTTTTTTTTTGCGCTACCGGATGCGTGCCTCAGGCCGGGTACTGCCGCGGGCTGCCGGCTCCCCCTTGCGCATCAGGCTGCTGCATCGCCACTTGCCGCACTGGCTACGGCTGCGCCGCCGCATGCTGCTGCTGACGCTGTAGCTCCTGCTGCCGCCGCTGCTGTTCCTGCTGCTGGCGCTGATGCTCCTGCTGCTGGCGCTGCATCTCCTGCTGCTGGCGCTGCTGGTCTTGCTGCTGCCGCTGCATGACTTGCTGTTGTTGCTGTTGTTGCTGTTGCTGTTGTATTGCCTGCTGCTGGCGTTGCTGTTCCTGTTGCTGCCGCTGCATCTCCTGCTGCTGGCGCTGCACGGCTTGCTGCTGCCGCTGCTGCTCCTGCATCTGCCGCTCCTGCTGCTGGCGCTGCATGGCCTGCTGCTGTATTGCCTGCTGCTGGCGCTGCTGTTCCTGCATCTGCCGTTGCTGCTGCTGTTGCATCGCCTGCTGGGCACGCTGCTGGTCGGCCAACTGCCGTTCCTGCTGCTGGCGCTGCATTTCCTGCTGCTGTTGCATTGCCTGCTGGGCACGCTGCTGCTCACCGATTTGCCGTTGCTGCTGCTGGCGCTGCATCTCCTGCTGCTGTTGCGTTGCCTGCTGGGCGCGCTGCTGCTCACCGATTTGCCGTTGCTGCTGCTGGCGCTGCATCTCCTGCTGCTGTTGCGTTGCCTGCTGGGCGCGCTGCTGCTCACCGATCTGCCGCTCTTGCTGCTGGCGCTGCATCTCCTGCTGCTGTTGCATCGCCTGCTGCGCCCGCTGCTGGTCTCCCATCTGCCGTTCCTGCTGGCGCTGCATCTCCTGTTGCTGTTGCACCGCTTGCTGCCCGCGCTGCTGGTCCCCGATCTGTCGTTGCTGCTGCTGGCGCTGCATCTCCTGCTGCTGTTGCATCGCCTGCTGCGCCCGCTGCTGGTCTCCCATCTGCCGCTCTTGCTGCTGGCGCGGCCCGTTGCTCGGCCTGGCGTTGCTGGAACTGCTGGGCCTGTTGAGCCTGCTGTGCCTGTGCCTGCTGTGCCTGCTGAAGTTGCGAAGCTGGCTGGCCCCCTTGCGGCGGCAATCCGCGCGCCTGTTCCGGACGCGTGGTCCAGCCGCGCGCGCGCGGATCGCCGCCCTGCACGGGTGGCTGGCCGCCATGCTCGGCGCCGACCAGGCCCTGCTGCGCGGGCGGGCGGGCGCCACCGTCGGCGCGTTGTGGGCCGAAGGCCGGCGTGCCTGGATTCCCGCCGCCGGTAGCGCCCGGCCCTCCGGGCATCTGGCCTGACCCGTTGCGGCCATGGTAGACAGGCGCGGCCTGGCTCAACCTGACGGGCGCGATGGCCGCCGGGTTCCCGCCTGGCGCATTGCCGGCGCCACGCCATGCCGGCCCGGCGCCGGGCACGGTGCCGCCGGCGCGGGCAAAGCGCTGGGCCAGCTCATCGCCGGCCGGG
>JYOD01000097.1 GCA_000955785.1 Burkholderiaceae bacterium 16 | reverse complement strand
GGCCCGCCCCTATCCCGATTGCCCGTTTTCCGGAGTTATCGGAGTTATCGGAGTTATCGGAGTTATCGGAGTTATCGGAGTTATCGGGGTTATCGGGGTTATTGGGGCTGTCGGGCATCCTGGCCGCGATCCGCTCCAAACGCCGCGCCGGGCGGCGCCAGGTTGGCGGCCGCTTCGCGCGGATTGCGCCACTCCGGCGGCTTCCATAGATGGCGCGGGTCCCGGTGGCGCCATGCGTCGGCGAACATGTCGCGCCATTCGTGGAAGGTGAGGGTGAGCGGGTTATGGCTGGCAATGCCACGGGTAATGCCGTATTCGGGCGGCGCCTGCTCAGGCACGAAGGATCCGAACATCCGGTCCCACACTGTCAGCACGCCCGCATAATTGCGGTCGATGTACTGCGGATTCCTTGCATGGTGCACACGGTGGACCGAGGGCGTATTGACCAGCCATTCAAGCCGGTGCCAGCGGTCGCCCAGCCGCGTATGTACGAAGAACTGGAACGCGAGGTTCAGCCCCACCGCCAGGATCAGCCAGTCGGGCGTGAAGCCGATCAGCGCCAGCGGAATCCAGAAGAGCCACATTCCCGAAAGCGGATAAGTCAGGCTCTGCCGGAAGGCCGTGGAGAAATTCATGCCCTCGGAGGAATGATGGGTGACGTGCGAGGCCCACATCCAGCGCACCCGATGGCTGGCGCGATGAAACCAGTAATAGAGAAAGTCCTGCAATAGCAGCAGCAGGAGAAACGACCACAGGGTTTGCGGCATCGCCTTCAACCCGTGCTGGTAGCTCCAGGTGTAGACCGTGCGCACCATCAGCCACAGGAAAAAAGCATCCGACGCCTGATGCATCAGCGCCAGCGCCGCGTTGGAAACGGTATCGCGCAAGCTGTAGACGGCGGGATCGCGCCGCGCCCAGTACCAGGCCTCCGCGCCGATGGTCAGCAGGAAGACCGGCGCGAACGCCAGCAGGATCAGGCCGGGATCGATTGTTGACGGTTTCATCCGGGCAATGTTGCGCGATTCAGGGTGTTTTGTCTGGAGGCGATCCTCTACACGCCCGTGTGGCGTTGCCAAATGTGCACGCCGATGCGTTCGGTAATGCTTCTGGCGCACATTTGCATTCCTGATCATTTTGCACGACTGAATATCCATGCGCGTGGGGTCAAGCCGGCAGGCGCAGCGCCGTTATAGCAGGGCGGCCGAAAACAGAGCCGCGTCAGCGCTAATTCCAACGGGGAGCCCTCATGTTTCGCAACACCACCATCGGCACGAGATTGTGGATTTTGACTGTTGTTATCAATATGTTGTTGCTGGTTGTCGGTGCCGTAGGCTGGCTCGGCATGTCGCGCAGCAATGACGCCACGCGGCAGATCTACCAGCAGCAGCTCGCCGCCGCCGTGAATCTGGCAGAGGCGCGTTCCAACCAGTTGCTCGTTCGCGTCTTGCTGGACCAGGCCACCTTTGCCGCCGACCCGGCCGATGCGCGTGCGCGTGCCGCCACCGCCGAGGGCTTTGCGCGCCAGTCCGACGCTGCCTGGAAGGCCTACCTGGCGCTGCCGCGTTCGCCCGAGGAAGCCAAGGCCGCCGAGGAAGTTGCCGCCAGGCGCGAAGCGTTGTTTACGCAAGGCGTCTCACCGATGATCGCGGCGCTGCATCAAGGGGACCGCGAGGCCGTGATGCGCGCCGTGCTGGAAACCATTCCCAAGCTCGATATCGCCTTCACCGCCGTCAACACCGAGCTGGGCAGGCTACAGGTCGCCAGCGCGGAGGCGGTCTATCACGGTTCGCAGGAGCGCTACACCACTTTGCGCTCGCTTTCGATTGGCGTGCTGGCGCTCGGCCTGTGCTTCAGCACGGTGGTGGCCTGGCGCTTGCGCCGCTCCATCGTGGGCCCCCTCGATGCGGCCATCGCACGTTTCGAACGCATCGCGGCCGGAGATCTTGGCGCAAAGTCCGATGGTGCCGGTTTGAGCGCCGAGGGCGAGCGCAGCGAGACAGGCCGCATGCTGGCCATGCTCGGCCGCATGCAGGCGAGCCTGGCCGCGATGGTGAGCGATGTGCGCGGCGGCGCGGATTCGATCGCCGCCGCCAGCAAACAGATCGCCAGCGGCAACAGCGATCTCTCGCAGCGCACCGAGCAGCAAGCCGCGTCGCTGGAAGAGACTGCATCCAGCATGGAGCAGCTCACGGGCACGGTGCGCCAGAACGCCGACAGCGCGCGCGAGGCCAACGACCTTGCCAGCGATGCCACCGGCCTGGCTGAGCGCGGCAGCGACGCCGTGGCGCGGGTGGCAAGCACCATGCAGGCCATTGACGCCAGCGCCAACAAGATCGTCGACATCATCGACGTGATCGAGAAAATTGCGTTCCAGACTAATATCCTCGCGCTCAACGCGGCGGTGGAGGCTGCGCGAGCCGGCGAGCACGGGCGCGGCTTCGCGGTGGTGGCGGGTGATGTGCGCGATCTCTCGCAACGTTGCGCGGGCGCTTCCAAGGAGATCCGCACGCTGATCGGCGATTCGGTGTCCAGGGTGCGCGCCGGCGGCGAGATGGTGGATAAGGCGGGGCAGGTGATGCAGGAGATGGTAAATGCGGTGCGGCGCGTGAGCGGCATCATGGGCGGCATCAGCTCGGCCTCCGACGAGCAGTCGCGTGGGATCGAGCAGGTCAACCAGGCGGTGGCACAGATGGACGGCATGACCCAGCAGAACGCCGCGCTGGTCGAGCAGGCGGCAGCCGCCGCAGCATCGCTGGAAGACCAGGCGCAGCGCCTGACCGGGCTGATGTCGGCGTTCCGGGTCGCCTGAGCGGACGGCGCGCGGCGGCGCTGAACGGCACGCCGCGTGCCATGTGCCGGCGGGTGCGGCCCGCGGCGCGGCTGGTGTAAAGTTGCGGGTTGCATTCGCGGAGAAAGAGACATGACTGACTTGGTCGCAAGCGAGATTCGCGGCGGTATCGGCTACCTGACGCTGAACCGGCCCCAGGCGCTCAACGCGCTTTCGCTGGAGATGATTCGCGCCATTACCACGGCGCTCAATGACTGGGCATTGGCGCCCGAGGTGGTGGCGGTAGTCATCGCCGGCGCAGGCGGCAAGGCCTTTTGCGCCGGTGGCGACATTCGCTTCTTCCACAAGGCCGCGCTGGCCGGCGATCCTTCGCTCGACCAGTTCTTTGTCGAGGAGTACGCGCTCAATCATCTGATCCACCGGTACGCCAAGCCCTATATCGCGTTGATGGATGGCGTGGTGATGGGCGGCGGCATGGGCATCTCGCAAGGCGCGCGCCGCCGGCTGGTGACCGAGCGGACCAAGATGGCCATGCCCGAAACCAACATCGGCCTGTTTCCCGACGTGGGCGGCGGCTGGTTCCTGTCGCGCACGCCCGGTCGCCTGGGCGAATACCTGGGCCTGACCGGTGCCATGATCCATGCCGCCGACGCGCTACATGCCGGCCTGGCCGATGCCTACCTGCCGGGCAATGCGATGGCCGAACTGGTGGACACCCTGCGTGCCCGCGACTTCGCCGATGGCGACGCCGTGCTGGCATGCATCGACGAGGCCACCGCCGCGCACCGTGCCGCCTGCCCACCGGGGGAGAGCCAGCTGGCCGCGCTGCAGGACGATATCGACCGTCTGTTCGCCGCTGCCTCGGTGATCGACATCCTGGCCGCGGTCAGCGATGCCGGCTCCGACTGGGCCGCGCAGACAGCCGCCATGCTGCGCGCACGCTCGCCGCTGATGCTGAGTGTCACGCTGGAGCAAATCCGCCGCGCCCGCACCATGTCGCTGGAAGACGAACTGCGCATGGAGCTGGACATGATGTACTACGTGTTCCGTCACGGCGATGGCGTCGAGGGCATTCGTGCGCTGGCGGTCGACAAGGACCATGCGCCCAAGTGGCAGCCCGCGCGCCTGGATGAGGTAAGCCGCGAACGCGTGCGCGCCTTCTTCGACAGTCCCTGGGCGCACGGCGGGCATCCCCTCGCGTCGCTGTAGGCGCGTGCCGGGCGGTTCCTTTCCCGCAAATGGATTAGAGTGTCGTCTGGACCTGCCGCCGCGCGCAGCACGCTGTCTGTGCTGACCAGGACGGTTGTGTCCTGCCACCCATAGTGCAGTGGACGATGAGTACTCCCCGTGACGTAGCCGTACTGGTAGGCAGCCTGCGCAAGGACTCCTTCAACCGCAAGCTCGCGCTGGCGCTGACCGCGATGGCGCCGGCAGGCATCAAGCTCGAGATCGTCGAGATCGGGCAGCTCCCGCTGTACAACCAGGATGAAGACGCCAGCCCGCCCGCGCCGTGGGTGGTCTTTCGCGATCGCATCCGTCGTGCCGATGCCGTGCTGTTCGTGACGCCGGAATACAATCGCTCGGTACCGGCGGCACTCAAGAATGCCATTGACGTCGGCTCCCGCCCTTACGGCAAGAGTGCCTGGGACGGCAAGCCAGGCGGTGTGATCAGCGCGTCGCCGGGCGCCGTCGGCGGCTTCGGCGCCAATCACCACCTGCGCCAGTCGCTCGTCTTCCTCAATATCCCCGTGCTGCAGCAGCCGGAAGCCTATATCAGCGGTGTCGATAAACTGTTCGACGAACAAGGCGGCATCGCCAACGAATCCACGCGCGGCTTCCTGGGCAAATACCTGACGACCTTCGAAGCCTGGGTCGAGCGCAACGCACCGCGCTGATACCGGCAGGGGCGGACCGCCTTTGACGGTCTTTGGTTTCAGGCCTCTGACTTTGAAGTCTTTGACGTCAAGCAACAGGAATCAACGTCAGCCACACCCCAAAAAGCACTGACGCCCGCTGCCGACAGGGCAGCGGGCGCGGAGGGCAGAATATCACTGCCTTGCGCTTCTGATTCTGCTTACTTGCGCTTGATGTCCCCGGCCGGCCGCCCCTGCGTACCTGCCAGCGGCTGGCCTGGAAAGCCCCCCGGATAGCTGATGACGCGCATGCCTCCCCCTGCCTTGCGCGGCGTCCATGCATGACTGGCGCGAATTCTCGCGCCGCCTGTGATTGCCACCATGGCTTCCTTGTCGAGATCCACGCTGTCTGGCAAATCCTTGATGACGATGACGGCCATGACTTCCTCCTGCTTGATGGCGAAGGCCGGGTTGTCCAGCGTTCGCCGGGTGGGTGCGGGTGATGCGGCAAGCCCATCCAGATCAGTATAGGCCACGGGTTTTACCTCCGAGGCACTGCCTCTGCATGCGCAACGGCCGTGGAAACCGCAGGGGTTTCCACGGAGCCTGGCGCATTTCGTTCAAACCTTGGCGTGGGTGGCGGCCCATTGCGACGGGTTGACGTCGATGCTCAGCGGGCCGAAGCCGGAGCCGATCACGCCGACGTTGTTGAGCGTGTTCACGTTGATGCTTTGCAGCTGGGCGATGTTCTGGTTGACGTTGACATTGACGTTGGCTACCGGGCCCAGTCCTTGCAACCAGGAATTGCCGCCGCGCACCGCGGTCATGGACTTGCTGTCGAGTTCTTGGGTCAGGGCGAGGTCGCGCACGATGATGGATGGCATGGTGGTTCTCCTTGGCTTCACTGGATGACTTGAAATGTTCCTGAGTGGCTGCCTGGCAGCGGAGGTGGCGAGGCCGCCTCCGCGTTTGCCGGGCCGTTCAACGATAGATGTTGTTTTGGGCGTTCTGGGTCGAGGTGACATGCGACTTGATGTCGTCGACGAAGGCCGCATTGTTGCCGTTCATGTTGGTGACGTTCTGCGTCTGGCCGATCAGTTGCGAAGCGTTGAAGGTCGAGTCGATCTTGACCGCGCTGAACACGGGCAGGAAGGGCACGAAGCCGCCGCGCACGGCGCGCATGGCGCCAGCGTCGAGTTCTTCGGTGACGGACAGGTCCTTGATGGCGAGGGTGGTAGTCATGGCAGTTCTCCTTGGGAGCGATTGGGACTTGGGTTCGGTTGGTTCGAGCATTGTTTCTGCGCTCGGGAGGTACAAACGCATGGAGTGTGCCAAGGCGGGCCATGTCGTCGCGAATCGCCCGCAAACGCAGGCGGGGCTTGGGAAGAAATTTCTCGAGGCGGGGAAAATGGCGCCAACGCACGATGCGCGGCGGCTTTGATCTGACGGGCGCATCCCAACACAACAACACCGGGTGTTCGCCGATGCGCGACACGCAGCCGCCTGGACCCGTCGATCGCGCGGCAGGCGTCTCTTGCCGGTGTTGATGCAATGCACGAGGGGTTTGCGATTGGCATGAGTGCGGACTAGTATCCATCGTGGGTAGGTACTCGCCGGTGAGCGGCGAGTGAACGCTCAAGGCGCAACTACGCGCAACTACGTCGCGGCTGCATCGATGCCTAGCATTCCAGACCTAATACGTACCTTCCAAAGCGGTGGTCTGTCGCACGACGAGCTTCTTGCCCGCATTGACAGCACCTTGGCCGTGGACCAGGCCAGCGCGACGCAGCTGGCGGACATGCTTTGCGAGGAGAACACGCGCTTCCCGCTGCCGCCAGGTGTCTATGAAGAGGTGCTGCAGCGCATTGAGCGCCGCGGGGCAACGCAGTTCGCGGATGGCGGCGAGGAAACCCGCGTCCAGACCGGCGCTCCCGGCATGGCTTCCCCGCCCACCACGCCCTCGACCGCGCCGGTACCGCCGGCCGACCAGGCCATTGCCGGCGCGGAGCAGTCCAAGGGGGTGGGCGACACCCTGAATGGCCGCTTTGTACTGGAGGAATGCCTTGGCGTGGGTGGCATGGGTACGGTCTACAAGGCGCTGGACCTGCGCAAGCTCGAGGCCTCCGACCGCAAGCCCTATATCGCCATCAAGGTCCTCAATGTGCAGTTCCGCGGTCATCCGAAATCGCTGATCGCACTGCAGCGCGAGGCGCGCAAGGCGCAGACGCTGGCGCACCGCAATATCGTGACGGTCTATGATTTCGACCGCGATGGTTCGGTGGTCTACCTGACCATGGAGTACCTGTCGGGCAAGTCGCTCAATCGCGTCTTGCGCGCGCCTGACTTCGCCGGCATGCCCTTCGCCAAGGCACTGCCAATCATTACCGGCATGGGCAGGGCGCTTTCCTATGCGCATGAGCGTGGCTTTGTCCACTGCGACTTCAAGCCTGCCAACGTGTTCCTCACGGATAGCGGCGAAGTGAAGGTGATCGATTTCGGCATCGCGCGAGTCTTCCAGCAACCGGCGGACGATGCGGACCCGACCGTATTCGACCCCGGCACGCTCGGCGGCATGACACCGGCCTATGCCAGTCCCGAGATGTTCGAGCATCGCGAGCCGGACCCGCGCGATGACATCTACGCGCTGGCCTGCGTGACCTATGAACTGCTGACGGGCCGGCATCCTTACGAGCGGTTGTCGGCCAACCAGGCACGCGGTGCCGGCCTCAAGCCACAGCGGGCGAAGTCGCTGAGCCGCGGCCAGTGGCGAGCGCTGCGCGCCGCGCTGTCCTTCGATCGCGCGACGCGCACGCCCACCGTGACACGCTTCCTGGCCGACCTGGGAACCGAGCGCCGCGGCGGGATGCCGATGGCCAGGCTGGGTGCTGCATCCCTGGCCGGTGTGCTGGTGGCAGGCGGCGTGGGTTACTACGCATGGCGCTCGCGTCACGCGCCGGACGGCCAGGCTCAGCCCCCGACACAGACCGCTACCGCGCCCGTCGCAACGCAACCCGCCCAGCCCGCGCCGCCGCAAGCGCCATCGCGCCAGGAAGCCAAGGCGGAGCGCGCGCTCTCCATGCAGGCTGTCGCGCCGGTGCTGGCGCGCGTGCCTTGCTCGCTTTTCTCGGCATCGGCGCAGGAGCATGTGCTGCAGGTGCGCGGCTACGTGGCGGACCGTTTCGGCATCAAGCGCTTGAAAGAGGAACTGGAGGCGGTTCCCGGCGTGCAGACACTGAACCTTGACGTGCAACCGCTGGGTGACGACAAGTGTGATGTGATCAAGCTGATCGGGCCCTACTGGTCGGGGCGCCGCGCCGGGGACGCGCTCACCACGATCCGCACCAGGGCGTCAGGGGCTCAGCTGACCGAGGGCACACCGTTGATTGTCGATATCACGACGCCGTCCTACGACACCTACGTCTATGTCGACTACTACATGGCGGACGGCAAGGTCGTGCACATGGTGCCCAGCCAGCGCGCCAAGGCCAACCAGGCTCCCGCCGGCTATCACGCGACCATCGGCAGCCTCGGCGACTGGATGATCGCGAAGCCGTTTGGCACGGAGCTGATCGTGCTGCTCACCACGCCAGCGCCGTTGTTCGATGCGTTACGCCCGGAGGTGGAGTCCAGGCAGGATTACCTGCGCGCGCTTGAACGGCAGCTGGGGCCGATGGCCGCCAAGCATGGAGATGACCACATCGGTGCCGACGCGGTGCAGATATCCACCAAGGCGCGCTAGTCGACCAGCTTGCCCCGACGGGACTGGCACAGAAGCCGCTACTTCATGTCTCGCACGACACGAAAGCCATTTTGCGACTGGCGCACGCTGGCGCTGTACTTGAATCGGGTGGAGGAGAGCATATAGCTCGCGCCCTCCAGCCAGGAGCCGCCACGGATCACGCGTACGCTGCAGCCGGGTTCGTCCCAGGCACGCCCGTCAACCGGTGCGCTCTTGTAGGAAATGTGCCAGCAGTCGGCGACCCATTCCCACACGCTGCCATTCACGTCGTGCAGGCCAAAGGCATTGGCGGCAAAGGAGCCGACGTTGGCCGGCGTATCGGCGCTCCACGGATCGCCGCAATCCTTACAGTTCGCCGTTCCCTTGCGCATCTGGTCGCCCCACCAGAAGAGCGTCGAGGTGCCGCCCCTGGCAGCGAATTCCCACTCGGCTTCGGTCGGCAGGCGATAGTGCTTGCCGGTGGTCTTGTTCAGCCATGCGAGGTATTGCTGGGCATCGTCCCAGCTCACATCGCGTATGGGTGCGTTCCTGGGGGAGCTTGCGACGGTGGCGATACGCGGGCACGCGCCAGCGTCGGCGCAGGCACCCCATTGCTCCACGGTGACTTCGTACTTGCCGATCGCGAAGGGCTGCGCGATGGTGACGCGGTGCGGCGGCTTTTCGGTCGGGTCGCCGCCATTGCTGCCCATGGTGAAGCTGCCCGGTGCGATGCTATGCAGCACGGGGCAAGCCGGGCAGTCCTTGATCTCACCCGGTTTTATGTCGACCGTCACCGCGCCGGAAGCGGCGGCGCGCTGCGTAGCGGGCGAGGGCGTACTTGCCGGGGCGGCGGGCGCGCTGGCGGATGAAGCGGCTGGCGGCGGCTGCACTTTTCCGGTTTGCGTGCGCGATGGCGCCGGCGGTGGCGTGACCGTGCCCTGTGCCGCGGTTGGCCCGGAGGCGGCGGGCGCCGTGCGGGCGCGGTCGGCGGGCGGTTCGGCCTTTACCCCCGCCGCACGCAGCCGCTCGATCCTTGCCCGTGCCAGCGGCGCGAAGCGGCCGTTCGGATACGCCTTCAGGTAGGCCTCATAGTCGCTGGGGAAATTGCTGTTCTTGATGGAATCCCAGAAGGTGAGCTCGTATTGTTCGTCGCTGTCTTTCGGGAGGATCCCGCGTTGCCGGATCGCCGGATTCCTGTCCAAGCTGGCGGAATAGGCGGAATAGGCGGAATAGGTGGAGCTGTCGATGGCGGGTGCCACGTCCGCGCCCAGCCGGAGCGGGGCGGGCAGCGAGGACGAGATCCACGGCTGCTGCCGTAGCCCCGTTTGCGTGCTGACGATCTCGCCCGCCTGCTGGAAGACTGCCTCGGCATCGAGTCCGGGCTTGCGTAGCGTACGCAGCAGCGCGGCGGTGAATACGCCATGGCGGACGCCTTCGGCCGCGGCGATGCCAGGGGCCGTGGCATAGGCGATCAGGGTGTTGGCGGGCGCGGCTGGTGGCTTGAGGGCGCCGCCGCGGTACGGATTGTCCAGGCAGGTATCGAGGATCAGCACGTTGCGCATGTCCGGGCGCGGCACCGACATGCTCGCCAGGACGGCCCGAAGCTCGGTGCCCGCCGTGAGCAAGCGGGCGGGCGTGCGGCTGCCCGCATCGACGGGAATCAGCACCGGGCTGTCCGCGACCTCGATGCCGTGCCCGGCGAAGTAGAACAGACCGACGCCGCCTGCTTGCAACCGTTGCCGGAATTCGGCAAGCGCGCTTGCCATGCCGTCACGGTCCAGGTTTTCGCGGAGCATGACGTCAAAGCCGAGCGCGGCCAGGGTCTGGCCCATGGCTCGCGCGTCGCTGGCGGCATTGGGAAGCGGTTCGTCCGCATACGCGGCATTGCCGATGACAAGGGCGAGACGCCGGGCCTGACCGTTCCCGGCGGAAGCGGGCGTGAGCCGTGCTTCGGTGGTGGACGCTGGCGTGTCGATGCCGGCTTCGGCACGCACGGCCGCTGCCAACGCGAACAGGCACATGACAAGGAATTTTCGCCACATATTCAGGCCTTGTTCGTACGGCGCCGAAGTGCATCGGCGGTCCCACGCGCAAGCGGCGTCACGCGCCACTGGCGAGCGATGATGCCCGGCCACCACCTGGCCGGCCCGCCTCGTCCCTGGCGCCGACGCGATGCAGCGCGGGCGGCACTGGGCTCGCTCAATCAACCATAGCACAGCGATTGTGAATCCGGAGGTGCTTCGCAACGCAAGGTGGCGCAGCAAGCACACTGTTGCCTGCGCCCGGCGATCGCGCACGGCAGCACCAAGTATCTTTTTGCAGTTTTCCGTTCTAAGCTAAATGACGAAATGCAAAAGCGCTGACGAAGAGCAAGAATCCACCGCGCTTTCGAGGTCACGCGAATTGCCTGCGTCCGTTGCTTTGCAGCAGCACCGGGTGCACGCGTTGCCAGACAGGTGTTGCCTTGCATGTGCCGGTGCGGACCGTTGTTCGGGAGGGTTATCGTATGCACAGGCGAACCGTGCTCGGCACACTGGCAGCGTCTCTGTTGGCGCCGTTGCCCTCGATCTCGTTGTCCGCCACATCCCCACCCAATGCCGAGGTCTACATCATCTGGCCCCCCGATGGCGCCGTGATCGACGGCGGCAAATTCTGGGTGCGTATGGGCCTGCGCAATATGGGGGTCGCGCCCAAGGGTACCGACATGCCTAATGTCGGCCACCACCACCTGCTGATCGACACTGACCTGCCGCCGATGGACAAGGAGATTCCGAACGACCGGAACCACGTGCACTTTGGCGCGGGCGAGACGGAGGCGCGGATCGAGCTGCCGCCAGGCAAACACACCTTGCAGTTGCTGCTCGGCGACAAGGACCATAAGCCCCACGATCCGCCGATCTACTCCAAGAAGACCACCATCACCGTTCGATAAGGCCCGGGCCGCCGGGCCGGCGGCACGATACGGGAGAGAGTCCATGCGTAAGCTCATATCTGCTGCCGCGCTCGCCGCCAGCCTGCTTCTGAACGGTGTCATGCCGGGCAGCGCGATCGCGGGTCCGACGCCCGCGCCGTCCAATGCCTACCTGTACATCGGCTACCCCAACAACAACCAGGTCCTGCCGGCGGGCAAGCCGATCAAAGTGTGGTTCGGGCTGCGCAGCATGGGCGTGGCGCCGCGTGGCGTGAAGTTTCCCAACACAGGTCATCACCATCTGTTGATCGATACGGACTTGCCGCCGATGGACAAGGAAATTCCTAACGATCGAAACCATGTGCATTTCGGCGCCGGCGAGACCGAGACCACGATCGAACTGCCACCGGGCAAGCACACCCTGCAGTTGCTGATGGCCGATGACAAGCACATCCCGCACAACCCGCCGATCTATTCCAAGAAGATCACGATCTACGTGAAGTGATCGCGTTCCGGTACGGCGCGGAACGCACCGCGCCGCCGGGATCGCGGTTGCGCCGCGCGCGTGCCTCCGTCGTGGGCAAGCTCCACCCCCGATCGCATTGCGCGTACTGAACGTATCGCGCGCATCACGCTTCCGCCTGTTTCTCAGTCACGCTGAGCGCGATCGCCGCGCCCCGCTGGCGTCTGTCGCTGACGAGCGAACACATGGTGTCTGTTGTGTTGGGATGCGCCCGTCAGATTAAAGCCGCCGCGCACCGTGCGTTGGCGCCATTTTCCCCGCCTCGAGAAATTTCTTCCCAAGCCCCGCCTGCGTTTGCGGGCGATTCGCGATGACCTGGCCCGCCTTGGCACACTCCATGCGTTTGTACCTCCCGAGCGCAGAAACAATGCTCAAACCAACCAAACCCAAGTCCCAATCGCTCCCAAGGAGAACTGCCATGACTACCACCCTGACCATCAAGGACCTGTCCGTCACCGAAGAACTCGACGCCGGCGCCATGCGCGCCGTGCGCGGCGGCTTCGTGCCCTTCCTGCCCGTCTTCAGCGCGGTCAAGATCGACTCGACCTTCAACGCTTCGCAACTGATCGGCCAGACGCAGAATGTCGTCAACATGAACGGCAACAACACGGCCTTCGCGGACGACATCAAGTCGAATGTCCACTCGACGCAGAACGCCCAAAACAACATCTATCGCTAAGCCGCGGGCCCTGCCCACTGCGCAAGCTGAATTCGCAAATTACTGAATACCCGGAGAACTGTCATGACTACCACTCTGACCATCAAAGACCTGTCCGTCACCGAAGAACTCGATGCCCGCGCCATGCGCGCCGTGCGCGGCGGCTTCGTGCCCTTCCTGCCCGTGTTCAGCGCCGTGAAGATCGACTCGACCTTCAACGCTTCACAACTGATCGGTCAGACGCAGAACGTCGTCAACATGAACGGCAACAACACGGCCTTCGCGGACGACATCAAGTCGAATGTCCACTCGACGCAGAACGCCCAAAACAACATCTATCGCTAAGCCGCGGGCCCTGCCCACTGCGCAAGCTGAATTCGCAAATTACTGAATGCCCGGAGAACTGTCATGACCACCACCCTGACCATCAAAGACCTGTCCGTCACCGAAGAACTCGACGCTGGCGCCATGCGCGCCGTGCGTGGCGGCTTCGTGCCCTTCCTGCCCGTGTTCAGCGCCGTGAAGATCGACTCGACCTTCAATGCCGAGCAACTGATCGGCCAGACGCAGAATGTCGTCAACATGAACGGCAACAACACGGCCTTCGCCGCGGACATCAAGTCGCACGTGAGCTCAACGCAGAACGCGAACAACAACATCTATCGTTGAAGCCACCGCCGCCCGCCCGGATTGCCGGGCAGGGCGGCCCTCTCTTGCCGCCTTCATGGCAGCCAGCCTCCAATTACAGGTTGGATAGCGCCGCCGGCGGATACACAATGAAGCATGGCGAGGCCTGCTTGCATCCGGGCCGTGACCGACCAGGCGCAGCTGGCGCCGGCGACGTGACGAACGGGGCCTGTTGCCCGCCTAGTCCTTTTCGGTTCGCTTGCGCCCGCAGGAGGCGATCGTGCCAGACCTTTCCACCCCGTTCCGTGTGCATCGATCAGGCACCGCTGCAAAGCGATGCCTGATGGCAGGCGCGTGCCTGCTGGCGCTGGCCGGCTGTGCCGATTTTCGTCCCCCGGTGTACGAACGCCCGGTAACACCGGCCAAGCCCGACTGGGCGCGCCAGGGTTCGATCACCGTCTCGGCGTCGGACACCATCGTGCCGAACTGGTGGCAGGCCTTCCGGGATCCCTATCTGGACGAACTGGTCGACAAGGCTATCGCAGGCAACTACGACATCAAGGTGCTGGCCGCGCGAATCAAGGTGGCTGGCGCGCAGATTGCCGAGGTGAGGGCCGGCGCGCTGCCGGTCTTTGATGTCGGCGCCGGTGCAAGCTTCGAGAAGACCACAGGGCAGAACCTGGTCAAGACGTACAACCTGGGCACTCAGGTCAACTGGGATATCGACATCTGGGGCAAGGTCGAGAAGGGCGTGCAAGCCCAGACCGCCGAATACAATGCGTCCGAAGCAGATTGGCGAGCCGGCTACCTCACCCTGGTCTCGGACGTGTCCACTACCTATTTCCAGATCCTGCAGTTCGACGAACAGATCGATCAGCAGTCCAGGTCACTGGCCAAGAACAAGCAGATCCTCGCCACCTACCAGGCGATGTTCCAGAACGGCCTGGTCCCCAAGATCCGGGTGATGCAGCAACAGGCGGAAATCAACCGGCTGACCAAGAACCTGCTGGAACTGCGCCGCTCGCGCGATATCTCGGAGAATGCACTTGGCACGCTGGTCGGCGTGCCGGCGGGCGTTTTCAAGGTACCCGCGGGGCGCTTGCAAGAGCGCGTACAGTTGCCCGCGGTGCCGGCCGGGCTACCGTCGCAGTTGCTCTCGCGGCGCCCGGATATCGTGGCGGCGGAGTACCGCGTGCTTGAGTCATACAACCTGGTCGGGCAGGCGCGGCTGGCGCAGTTGCCCACCGTCAGCCTGACCGGTCGCGGCGGCACCGCAAGCTTCGCCTTGTCGGATCTGCTGAAGTCCTTCACATTCGGCCTGATGCCGAGCATCAACCTGCCCATGCTGGATCCGAACGTGCGTGCGCATGTGAAGACCACCGAGGCGCAGACCAAGGTGGCCGAGAACGAGTACGGCCGCACGGTGATCACTGCATTCGAGGAGGTGGAGAACGCACTGGTCAACGTCGATGCGCACAAGAAGCAACGGGTGGAGTTGCAGCAGCAGGTGGAGCAACTGCGCGTCGTGTCGGCGCAGATCGAGGCTCAGCTCAAGGAAGGCGTTGTGTCCCAGCTTGAAGTATTCGAGACCGAGCGATCACTGCTCAGCGCGCAACTCGAGTTGTTGGCGAACCACCAACAAATCCTGGCCGACACTGTCACCCTGTACAAGGCACTTGGCGGAGGGTGGCCAAGCGTCGAAGTGAGCAATGCGGGAAAGGACGCGCCGCGACAGGTGGCGAAATAGACCCCGCGACAATGCATGTATCAAGACCGGACGATCCCGGCAAATCCGGTGCCAGGCCAGCAATACGCCGCCGGTGGACGTTTGACTACCGGCAAGCGTGGCCTACTATGTCCTTAGTCAACACGTTCCCGGCGGAGCGGGCCGGTACGGCCCCGCGCCGCCGCCATGGAAAATGGCTTGCCGCCGGCGCACGCGCCGCGGCTCGCGCTGTTGGTGGTATCGAAACATGGCTCCAGACGAAGCTCTGATTGTCGAGATACGGGCAAAGGTGGGGCAGGCGTTCGATATCGTGCTTGTCCCCATCTCGCACCCCGAGTTGGGCGAGATCCGCATCGACGAGAGCCTGTTCGCCGTGGGCCGCGCGGAGGCGCCATTCGCCGCATATCCTCCCAATGTGGCGGCCGCACTCTCACGCCGTCATGCGCGCATCTTCTCCGAGCACGGCGCGGCCTACATCGCGGACCTGGGTAGCAAGAACGGCACCACGGTGAACGGCGAGACCGTGGTACTGCAGCCGGCGAGATTGCGCGATGGCGACGAGGTGCGCTTCGGAGCGGCGCTGTGCTATCGGGTGCGTCTGGCTTCGCGCACGCCGGTACAGGCACCGGAGCCGATATCGGTCGTGCTGACGCTCACCCCCGAGCGCGACGATCTGGGCCTGCAGCCGGTCGAGGTGGCCGGATTTCCTTTCCTGGTCAGCAAGGCCGACGAGACCTTCTCCCGCTACAAGGAGGTCTATCCTCACCAGGTCAACTATGTCTCGCGCCGTCACGCGCACATTTTCCTGAAGGGTGGACAGCCTTTCATCGAGGATCTGGGCAGCACCAACGGCACCTTCGTCAACGGCAAGCGCGTGGAGGAACACGCGGTTCCCCTTGGTGAGAGAGACCTTGTTGCCTTTGGCGGCAATCATTTCGTCTATCGGGTCGGCATACGGAACGATGCGGCCACGGATGCGACCGTCACCAGCTCGAACCTGCCGCCCCCCCAAGGCACCGGCGCGCCTGCGCAGAGCGCGCCAGAAGTGGCGCCGACGTTGGCGCCGCCCGTTCCAGTGGCTGCCGCCGCAGCCGTGGCCGAGCCGGCCCACGATCCAGACAAGACCACCTTCGTCGGCGCGGCTAGTTCGTTCCTGGACATCTTCTGCGTCGACTATGCCGCGCAGCAAGAGGACGAGGTCAACCAGGAGGCCCTGCCGCAGCCCGAGGGCGAAGCGGGCGGGGCGGACAAGCCTCGTGCGCAAGGCAAGTTCGCCCTGGTCATGGGCAAACTCGGCAGCAGCTTTGGTGCCGCTGAGCGCGCCGGACTGAAGCGCGCAGCGCGGTGGGGCGGTATCCTGGCCGCGGCGGTCGTGGCGCTGCTGCTCTTCCTGTATTTCCGCGGCGCGCCCGAGCGCGAGATGACGGACTTGATGGCTAGCGGCGACTATCCCCGCGCGGCGGCGGTGGCCGATGCGTACCTCAAACGGCACCCGGACAAGGTACGGTTCCAGGCGATGGGGACGGAAGCGTTGTTGCGGGCGGAGGTGCCGGCATGGATCGGCAAGCTGCAGGCGCGCGATTTCAACGGCGCGGACGCGGCGCTGGCGCGTATGAAGACACTCGGCGCGCACAACGCGGACGCACTCGGGTTGCTCGAAGAACTTGCCTGGATCGGACGGCTGAACCGTTTCGTGGCTGGCCGTGGCGGCGTGGACGCGCCTATCCGCATGTATGCCGATGAGGCCAGCATCCGCGCCTTGCTCAAGCACTGGAACGACGACACGCCGGCGCACCAGCGCGCACTCGACCGCATCGCCGCTTATGTGCCGCAGTTCAAGGAGCCCTATGCCGATGCGCTCAGCTACTTGCGCAAGCTGCAAAGCGATGATTCTGTCTACCTGGCAGCCATCGACCGCCTGAACGCATCGCTCGCCACCGGCCTGGCAAGCGATCACCCCGAAGCCCTGCAGGCCGTGCTGGCCGATTACGCCGAGAAATACCCGAGGCTCGCCGGCATGGATCGCCTAAAGGACGATCTGAAGCAATACCTGGAACTGGACAGCGCGGCGCGCGCGATGAAACTGGGTCCGCTGATGGCGCAAATGGCCAAGGCCCGCTTCTCCGCGCCGCCCTTCCAGGCCCGCTTCAGCGTTCTGGCGGCCAGCCGCCTGCCGACGCCGGAGCTGGTGCGGCAATACGGCGAGGTGGACAAGGCCTGGCGCGCGGGAGACAGCAACAAGGCCTTCGCGGGGCTGCAACAGATAAAGACAGGGCCATGGGCCGAGGCCGCGGCCAGGGATCTCGCGCGCAAGCAGACCGTCGCCACGCAGTTCGCCGAATTGAAGAAGGCGCGTGGGGGCAAGGGCTACGAGGAGTCCTTGCTGTCGTTCTACGCCATGCTCGATCCCGCAGAGGACACCTACTTCGTCAAGGCGATCGAACCCGATGTGGCAGCGATACACGATGCGGCGATCAGGCGCGCGCAGGAACTGATGAACGGTGCGCTGGCATCGTGGCGGCAGTATCGCCGCGACGGGGCGATCGGCGGCGAGCAGCGGCTGGAATCCGAAATCTCGGGCAAATTCCGCACGCAGGCGCGCCTGCTGTCCAATGCCAGCGCGCAAGCGCGACAAGGCATGCGCATCTACACGCAACTGAAGGTCGGCGATACGGCGCAGTGGAGTCAACTCCAGGAGGATATCAATTCGGAAACGGAGTTGCAGCGGCGTTCCCTGCAGGAACTGCGCATGGTGTTGAATCCGGCCTTGCTCAAGGCCAAGCTTGCATTGATTGGGGGGGAGGGCGATGAGGGACGATAGCCGAGACAATCGCCTTAAGCCGCTGTCAGAGGCACTTGAGGATCACAGCGCCGAAGGCATCGCGATCCTGAGCGCGGAGCCGTGGAAGATGATGCAGATCTCCGTGCTGGTCATGGTGGCGCTGGTCGTTTGCGCGCTGGTGTGGTCGTTCGTCGGGCACGCCGATGTGATCGTGTCCGCGGACGGTACCCTGGCGCCCGAATCGGAAGTGCGGCGGTTCTATGCGCCGGTCGACGGCGAGCTCGCGGATCTCTATGTGGCCGAAGGCCAGCCGGTGTCCAAGGACGACGTGCTGGCGCGGCTGAATGCGCGCGGCGCGATCGAGGCTGCCACCAATGCGCTGGAGGCGCAGCTCAAGCTGCAGGATTCCGAACGCGAGTGGAAGCAGTTTCCCGACAGGAAACTGCTGATGGAGCGCAAGGCAGCTGCGTTGAAGCAGCAGATCGATGTGGCGGAACGGCTGCATGAAAACCGCACAGCAGAAGGCACCACCCGGCTCGCGGAACAGCAACGGGCGCAATTGCAGCAGGCGCGCAGTAACCTCGACAGCGCGCGCCGTACCCGCGAATTCGCGCGGCAGGAGCAGGACAGGTATGCGCGTCTGTTCGCACTGCCCGGCGGCGGCGGCGTTTCGCAGTCGCAGGTGGAGTCCAAGCGGATCGCTGCGGTCGAAGCGGAGAACGCGCTGCAGATTGCCCAGTCGCGGCTGGCCGAACTGGATTCCAAGCTGAGCCAGGAGTTCAACCAGGCCACGGTGCAACTGGAAGGCAGCAGCCAGGAACTGACCAACCTGCGTATCCAGTACGACGCCGCGCTGCGCGAGATCGCCAATACGGAAGACAAGCTGCGCCTGCAGGTCCAGACCGCGCGGCTGGTGGCCGAGGCGGCGGCGCGCATCCGTTTCGAGAACATCGACAAGGACAACTTCCTGCTGATCCTGGCCCCGGTGGCCGGTGTGATCACGGATGTCACCTCCACGCAGCGCGGCGACAAGGTCCAGGCCAATACGCCGTTGGGTGGCATTGCCCCCAAGGACGCGCGTCCGGTGCTCAAGATCGTCATTGCCGAACGCGACCGCGCCTTCCTGCGCGAGGGCCTGCCCGTCAAGCTGAAGTTCAACGCCTTTCCCTACCAGCGCTACGGCCTGATCAACGGCACGCTGGAATACATCTCGCCGGCGACCAAGCTGGCCGGCCCGAACAAGCAGCCGATGTACGAGGGGCGCGTCAGGTTGGCGCAAGACTATTACTCGGTGGCCGATAACAAGTATCCGCTGCGCTATGGCATGACAGCCACGGCGGAAATCGTGGTGCGCGAGCGGCGGCTGATCGACCTCGGGCTGGATCCGTTCCGGCAGGTTGCCGGATGAAAGGGCGCGCATCGGCCCGCGTCCTCGGGCAGACGGTGCGTGGCGTGTGGCAAGAATCAAGGAGCTGACGAGATGACAGCGATTGTGCGGGTCGACGACGAAGTCATCGGCGTCGAGGAATTCATCCGGGTCCTGAAGCTCACGGGACAATTCGAAGCGCTGATCGAGCAGATCGTCAGGGACAAGCTGACGGTGCACGCGGCGAAGAAGCAGGGCCTCACCGTGTCGCCGGAGGAGATCCAGGAACGCGCCGACCAGTTCCGGCGCGTGCAGGGCCTGCACCGCGCGACGGAAATGAACCATTACCTCGATGTGCTTGGCGTCAGCCTCGACGAGTTCGAGGCGTTTATTACCGACAGCCTTTACCAGGAGAAGATGCTGGCCGAGGTAGCCAACGACAAAGCCGTAGACGCATACTTCAAGCTGCATTCCCCGAAGTTCGACAGCATCGAGGTCAGCCATATCGTGGTAGACGCCGAAGGCAAGGCCAAAGAACTGATCTCCTACCTGCAGGACGACCCCGACAGCTTTGCCGAGATGGCGCGCGAGCATTCCCTGGCAGATACGAAGGAGCAAGGCGGCGCGATTGGCAAGGTACTGCGCGGATCGCTGAAGACCGACATCGAAGCCAAGGTGTTCAATGCCGCCACCGGCGACCTGCTAGGCCCTTTTCCCTCCCACGACCGCGCCTTCTTCGAGATCTTCATGGTGAGCGCCAAGCATCCCGCGGTGCTGGATGCGGAAGTGGCGGCGGAGGTGCGCCGGCTCCTGCGTGAGGACTGGCTGATGGCCAGGGCGCAGGAACACGTCATCGAAGCGCGCTAACCGCGAAGGCCGAGAAGCATATGGAAGCCAGCCCCGAACTGCAGCCGCTCGCCGATTTCCTGTCGGGCGTGGAAATACTCTCGCCATTCTCGCGCGAGGAGATGGAGCGGCTGGCGGAGCATGCGCAATCGCTTTCCTTTGGTTTCGGCGAGACGATCTGCAATGCCGGCGATCCGGCCGACGGGCTCTTCGTCATCAAGGCGGGCTCGGTGCGTATCTTCAACGAGGAGAATGGCAAGGAGGTCAGCCTGGGCGTGCGCAAGGCACGCGAGGTCTTTGCCGATATCGCCATGCTGCGGGAATACCGGCACGAATCCTCGGTGCGGTCTTCCGGCAAGACCGAGCTGCTGTTTATCCCGCGCAGCGTGACCGAGCCCATGATCGCGCAGAATCCGGCGGCGATGGCTTTTGTCGCCAGCTATGTCGCGATCAGTTCGGCCGGCGGCTTCGTCGCGCGCCTGTTCGACCTGCGCGGAAAGCTCGACAAGAGCGAACTCGAAGAGGCCGTGCGCAGCGTGGGCGTCAAGCGCGTGTCCGAGGGCAAGGAGATCCTGAAGCAGGACTCCAGGGAGGACCGCCGCCTGTACGTGGTGCGCCAGGGCGAGGTGCGCATCGTGCGTAATGAGGATGGCGTCGAGTATCCGCTGGCGACCTTGCGCCAGGGAGATATCTTCGGCGAGCGCGCCTGCGTGATGCGCCAGGAGCAGATCGCCTCTGCCATCGCCGGCACGGATGTCAGGCTGCTGGTCATCCCGGAAAAGACCGTGCAGCTGATCCTGGAACGCAACCCGAAGTTGCGTGAAGTGCTGGAAGAACGCATTCGTTTTATCGACCGGGAACTGCACCGGCAAAAGAAGCTGGCTGAACGGCGCAAGCATCCGGTCATGCTCGACTTGCGCTCGAAGCCGGAGTTCGGCGAACGGGTGATCCGACGTTTCGCGCTGGTGGAGCAGGCCGAGGAGATGGATTGTGGCGCTGCTTGCCTGGCAATGATCTGCCGCCATCATGGCATTGCCATGACGCTGGGCAAACTGCGCGAGCTGGCCAATGTGACCACGCAGGGCGCCACGCTGGACAGCCTGGCCCGCGCCGGCGAATCGCTGGGCTTTACCACGCGGGGGGTACAGTGCACGCACGATTCCCTGCTGGGCTTCGAGTTGCCGTTCATCATTCACTGGGAGGGCTATCACTACGTGGTGGTCTACGGCGTATCGAAACGCTGGGTATGGGTGGCCGACCCGGCCCTCGGTTTTCGCAAGATGCCCGTCGAAGAGTTCGAGCGCGGGTGGAGCGGTACCTGCCTGCTCTTCACCGCCGGCGAAAGCATGGCGCAACTGGCGGTGGCGCGCTCGCCGTGGCTGCGTTTCATCGGCTACCTGGCGCCATACAAACGGATTCTTGCGCACTTGTTCCTGGCGACCTTTGTGATCCAGGTGCTCGGGGTGGTGCCGCCCCTGATCATCCAGAACATCCTGGATGGCGTGGTGGTACACCAGAACGTCGGCCTGCTGAACCTGCTAATCCTGGGATTGATCATCTCCAATGTCTTCTCGCAGTTCATGAGCACGGTGCGGGCATACCTGGCCAATTTCATGGTGCGCAATATGGACTTCGCCATGATGTCGCACTTCTTCAAGCACACCTTGTCGCTGCCGTTCTCTTTCTTCGCCAAACGCAAGACGGGCGATATCTTTGCGCGCTTTCAGGAGAACCAGACCATCCGCGCCTTCCTGACCGAGTCGACGGTGACGACGGCACTCAACCTGCTGATGGTGTTCATCTACTTCACCATCATGTTTCTCTACAACGTCAAGATGACGCTGGTGCTGATCGCGTTCGTGATTCCCATCGCCGCCCTGACGGTCGTGGCCACGCCCAAGGTCAAAGCGTACGCGCGCGAGGTGTTCAACACCTCGACGGAGGCCAGGTCCTACCTGATGGAGACGCTGGGCGGCGTGGAGACGGTCAAGGGCATGGGCATCGAGCGGCCAGTGCGGCTGAAGTGGGAGAAGAAGTACGCCAAGGCGCTGGAATTGCAATACAAGGCACAGGCCTTCCACATCCTGGTGGGGCTGGCCAGCCAGCTGCTCAATGCCGCAACCACCATCGCCGTGCTTTGGGTGGGCGCCAACCTCGTGCTGCAGCGTGAACTGACGGTCGGCCAGCTCATTGCCTTCAATGCCTTCATGGGGAGCGTACTGGCGCCGTTGATGGGCCTGGTAGCGCTGTGGGGCCAGCTCAACGATGCGGGCGTCGCGATGGAGCGGTTGGGCGATGTGCTGGACCTGGAGCCGGAGCAGAAGCCCGAAGACCTGCCTTCGCGCGTGATGCTCCCGGACCTGCAGGGCGAGATCAATCTGGACGGCATCTATTTCCGCTACGGCGGCGCGGAGACGCCTTACGTACTGGAGAACATCAGCTTCAGCATCAAGCCTGGCGAGTTGCTGGCCATCGTTGGGCGCAGCGGATCGGGCAAGACCACGCTGGCCAAGATGCTGGTGGGTTTCTATGTGCCGACCGACGGCAAGCTGACCGTGGATGGCTACGATATCGGCGTGATCGACAAGGAGTATTACCGCGCGCAGATCGGCTATGTAATGCAGAGCAACCTGCTGTTCTCGGGCACCATTGCCGAGAACATCGCCTGCGGCGACGACAGCCCGGACCGCCGCCATATCGAGGAAGTCGCCAAGATGGCCGATGCCCATGCCTTCATCAGCAAGCTGCCGCTCGGGTATGAACAGGTGGTGGGGGAACGCGGCGTGGGCCTGTCCGGTGGGCAGATCCAGCGGCTTTGCATTGCGCGCGCGCTCTATCACGATCCTCGCCTGCTGGTTTTCGATGAGGCGACTTCGGCGCTGGATACACAGTCGGAGAGCAACATCCTTGGCAATATGCAGGAGATCCTGCATGGCCGCACGGCCGTGATCATCGCGCACCGCCTGAGCACCATCATGCGCGCGGACAAGATCCTGGTGCTGTACGAGGGGGCCATCGTTGAGCAGGGGCGGCATGAGGAACTGCTGGAGCGCAAGGGCATGTACTACCAGTTGGTGCAGAAGCAGTTGAGCGCGGCTTGAGCGCGCGCACGCGCCGGGACATCCGTGGCGCAATGCAACGCAGGGGGAGCGCGATATGAAGTTGTTCAACCAGGGCGGATCGGTCGGGTCCGCCATCTCCTATGCCGGGCTGATCGAGAAGATCGAGATCCTGCGCTCCACGTTGCGCTGGGCTTCCAAGCTCGAACGCACGGAGATCGAGAAGCTGCTCAAGCAAGCCACCACGCTGCGCGACGAGGTGATGCAACTGTCGCACAAGGAGCGCTTTGTGCAGGCGGCGGTGGCCGAGCCCGTTCCGGCGGATCTCGCGCCTCGGGAGCGCCGGCAGGCGCTGCTCGAGCGCAGCTTTATCTTCGAGGGCACGTTCGGCGACAATCCAAAGCTGCTGGAAGCGCTGGAAATTGCCGAGAAGGCCGCGCCGACCGACCTGCCGGTGCTAATCGATGGCGAGAGCGGTACCGGCAAGGAGCTGATGGCCAAGGTGATCCATGCCAACGGATCGAGAACGGACAAGCCCTATATCTCGGTGAACTGCGGGGCGATTCCGGAGAACCTGATCGAGTCCGAGCTGTTCGGCCACAAGAAGGGTGCCTTCACTGGCGCGTCCAACGATCGCCGGGGCAAGTTCGAGAGCGCGCATACGGGGACCATTTTCCTCGACGAGATCGGCGAGCTGCCGCTGACCGGGCAGGTCAAGTTGCTGCGCGTGCTGGAGTCGCACGAGATCCAGCGGGTTGGCTCCGACGAGACCATTTCAGTCGATGCGCGTATCGTGGCGGCAACCAACCGGGACCTGCGGCGCCTGAGCGAGGAGGGCAAGTTCCGCGAAGACCTGTTCTACCGGCTCAGCGTGATCCACGTCACGCTGCCGCCGCTGCGCGAGCGCCGTGACGAGATCGCCTTGCTGGTGGCGTATTTCGGCGACGAGGCCGCCGGCGCCTTGAAGCGCCGCCCCATCAAGCTGACGCCGCGCCTGCGCGACTTCCTGATGAACTACGCCTATCCCGGCAATATCCGCGAACTGCGCAACCTGATGTACCGGATCTCGTGCCTTGCCGGCGATACGGCCGATCTCGAGCATCTTCCGCAGGATCTACGGCCCAAGCCATCGGCCCCGGCGCTGGTCGCAAACGGCTCCGTGCCGGTGGTCGTGGATGCGTCGACGGCTACCTCGCTCAGTGAAGCCAAGCGGGCCGCCAGCGATGAAGCCGAGCGCGCCTTCCTCGAACGTGGCTTGCAGGAGGTGGGCGGCACCGTGGCGGAGCTGGCCAGGCGTTTCGACATGAATCGCTCGCACCTGCAGATGCTGCTGAAGAAACACGGCATCCATTCGAAGGATTTCCGTAATCAGGCAGCGGCGCAGGGCGGCAAGGCGCGATAAAGGGCTTTTTGTCCGCCAGGCTTCGCACCGTCGCAGCCATTACAGCGCGGGGTTCACCATGGTCTTGTCGGAGCCGTAGAGATCTTCCGCCCGCGCCACCACGGCCGTGATATTGTCGTGGCCGCCGCGGCCCAGCGCCGCGGCCAGCAACGCCTGGGCTGCCAGTTCGCAATCGCCGCATGCCAGTACGCTGGCAATCTCCGGATCCCGCAGTTCATTGCTGAGCCCGTCGCTGCAGAGCAGGAAGATATCGGCGTCCGCTACCTCCACCCAGGCCTGGTCCAGTTCAAGGGTGGTATTCGCGCCCACGGCGCGGGTGATAGTGTTATGGGCCGGATGATGAATGGCTTCTTCCGCCGTGATCAGGCCGCGGGCCTTGAGTTCTTCCACTCGGCTGTGGTCGCGGGTGAGTTGCGTCAGGTGTGCGTCCCGGTACAGGTAGATACGGCTGTCGCCTGCCCACAGGCAGCCGCAGAAGCGCTCGCAGGCCATCAGCACCACCACTGTGCTGCCAATGCGCCGCACCTGCCGGCGCGCCGCCTCCGCCAGCAGTTCGCGATTGACTTCCTGCAAGGCTGCGCGCGCATCGTCGAGCAAGCTCTCCAGGCTGGGCGGCACGCCCAGGCGGGCCAGCGTCTCCACGACCAGGTTGCTGGCATAGTCGCCAACCGCATGGCCGCCCATGCCGTCGGCCACGACCCACACTCCTCGGTCCGGTTGCGCGAGGCAGGCGTCCTCATTACGCTCCCGTACCAAGCCGACATCGGAACGAGCGGCTGAAGTCCAGCGGAATTGCGATGCACAGGTCACGATCCTCTCCGGTGTGCGGACGAGCAGGGCACTATCGCGCCAAGCCGCTACCGGGACAGGCAACGGCTTGGCGGGCGGTGCGTGGCCGGACTGTGCGTGCCGCTGCGCGAACTGCGCGCTACCAGCTTACATCCGTCCGTCGTTCCTTGCCCCTTGTCCCGCTTGTACATTGATGTTCGCGCCGGGCGCCGAATTGCGAACGTCAATGTTCTGAAACTGGTTAACCATCTGATCAGCATAGAAGTTGTTGTTGATCTCGTAAAAGTTGACGATCGGCAGAGCGCTTGCACGGGGCGGCGTATAGGGCTGGATCCAGCCGAATACCCAGGGAGCACCGCCGCCGCGGATGGCCGCCATTGCCTGGCCATCCAGTGTGCGGTTGGTAAAGAGGTCTTTGATGGTGAGCGCCGCCATGATGGGTCTCCGGTGCTTGGGATGGGTAGTGACTGTGTTCCGGTCCGTGGCTTGTCGCCATGCTTCTGTAGAGCAAAGCGCGTGCCAGTGCCATGCCCGCCGCCTGGCGTGGGATGCAAATGCTTGATTTCACTCGGTTTTCCGTCCCCGCGGGCGGAATTCCGGCGCAGCGTGGGCGCTACGCCGGGTGCCGGAGCGTTGGCGCCTCGCCAACATTCCCACATCTTGTGGTGGGCGCGAACCACCGCTTTGGCCGTGGCCCGTTTGCCTGTCCTGCCGTCTTGAAGGCAGGACAGGACGCGATTCGCTGCTCGCCCCTTCACTCCCGCATCGGCAATGTCCCTGTCGCTATCGATGAGGGGCCGGCAGCATGCGGTCCTGCCAAGGAGCGATAAAAGCCCTTATGCCGGTTTGATTGCATGGCACCAACACATTGGGCAACACGCTGTTGGTTTCCCTGCGACGCTTTTTCCCTTCCCGGTACGCTGCATCACCCGCAATCCCTTGCCGTATCTGGGGCCACGTTGGTTGGCACGGTTGATGCGGATGCAATGGCAACGAAGCAGGCAATGCTTGCTGCAAGCAAACAGATCAGAGGCAGCCATGAACCACCAAAACGAACTCCAAGAAAAGGCCATTGATGCTGACCCGCCCATGGGCGCGCACCTTGTCACGTTGCGCCGCGGCTATGCCCACCACGGCATCTACATTGGCGAAGGCAAAGTGGTTCACTATGCCGGTTTCGCCGGGTCGCTCCACCGTGGCCCGGTGGAAGAAACCACGGTCGAAGCCTTCGCCGCCGGCTATCCGATCACCGTGAGGGCCAACCCCTGCGCCAGGTACGTCGGCCTCGAAGCCGTCGCGCGCGCCCGCTCCCGTCTTGGGGAAGACAACTACCGGTTGCTCACCAACAACTGCGAGCACTTCTGCACATGGTGCCTGCATGGCGAAAGCCGCAGCGAACAAGTGGAAGCCTGCCTGCAGCATCCGTCGACAGCCGTGCAAACCGTCGTCACCCTGTTCAGGACATTTTTCGAAGCCGAATGGAGGGGCGCGTACTTCGGTGCCCGCGCTTAATCACGACAAGCCAAGGAGACTGACATGCAAACCGCCAAGATATCCCTGCGCGGGCTGATCGACAAATGGCTAGGTTCCAGTCGGGCAGCCCCCGCTCGCATCACGCGCGTGCGTAGCTCGCGAGCAGGCCGAAGTGGCTGCGTCCGGGTGGACGTGGCGCGCCCCTCGGGCCAGTTGTCGATGTTCTTCTTTCGTCACGATGACGGGTGCTGGTGCGTGTTTCCGCCGGCGCTCAGAATGGGCTGAGGCCCGAGGTTGCGCGAAAAGCCGGGCATTCGCACGGGCCTCAGGCGGGCCTGTTGCCTGCTCTATCCGCGCAAAGGTCACACGTAAGCATTTGTTCGCAGGCTGGACGCCCGATCGCGCGCGCCAATAACATCGTCCGGATTTTCACGGCTGGCAGGTTGCATGCCAGGCCCGAATTCCTGACCACCGGCCGTGATCGCCGGACGAACCCCTCGGATTGATGCTAGCGAATCACTCGACGATGCCCGGAAAGGCTCACTTTCCCAAGACACTTCTGGTACTGGCCTGCGCCACCCTGGCGCTGTCCGCTTGCGGCGGTGGAGAGGGTGGCGGCAGTGGCGCCAGTGCAGCGGCGCCCGCCGGTGCCGCCAACAATGCAGGGAATGCCGGTGCCGCCGCCGCCGCTACCACTGCTGCCAGCACCAGCCAGGCAGTGCCCGCTACTGCCGTAACCGCCTGCTTTACCGTGACCGGCAACGCCGCGCCTGCTTCCAGCACTTCTGACGTGAGCGTTCTGCCCGTGCGCGGCGCCACAGCCGTCACCAACTACCACGTGCTGGGCGAACCCAAGGCCGCAGGCCTGTGCTATGTCAATTTCCGCCGCGTGCAAGTCGGGCTTCCGGCGTTGGAGGCGCAGGACGCGATCGGCGTCGCGGCGCAGAACCACAGCAACTACATGCTCTGGAACAAGACGCTCGGCCACGATGAGAATTCCGCCGCACGCGGCTTCACCGGCACCTCTCCGAATGTCCGCGTGCAAGCGCTGTACCCAACCGGCGCAACGGCCGAAGTCGTTGGGGGCGCCACAAAGTGGAGCTCGGATCCCAACGCCGTGCTAACCCTGTCTTCCAACGACGCGCTGGTGTCCGACCTGTTCGATGCGCCGCTCCATCGCGCCACTTTGCTGGGCAGCTACAAGTCCGCGGGTGCGGGCTATGCCGAAGAGAAAGGCACGGGCTCAGGGGGCGCCTCCGCATCGTTCTATCAAACCGTCGACCTGGCCGATACCACCATGCCCGGCACCAGCACCCAGATGTTGGCGTATCCCTACGCAGGCCAGGCCGACGTGCCGACCAGTTGGGTGAACAACGAAAGCCCCAATCCCGCGCCCGGCTACCAGAACCAGACGCTCGGCTATCCCATCACGCTGCAAGCCATCGATCGCAGCCAGACGTTCAATGCCGATACCTTCGTGCTAACCGATGCGCAAGGCAACAATATCAATTGCCTGAAGGTAGATGCACGTAGCGCCGATCTCTCGGGCGCGGCGGCCGGTGCTGCCGTCTGTACGCCTCTCGCGCCGCTTGCCGCTGCGAGCAAATACAACGTGACGGTCAGTGGCCAACTGGCTGGCAAGCCGCTTAACCTGAACTGGTCGTTCACCACGAAGTAAATGCGCCCGACCCTGTTCGCGCGGGGACGTGTCCATCTATGATGGGTTCATGTCCCGCGTCGAGGAGTGGCATCATGGAGCGACAGTTCGAATATGGTGGCTATGCCGTGGTGGCCCGCGCGGTACCGTCGGCCGACGGGGGCTTTACGGCAACGGTCGTCATTGCTGACACATTCGGCGAAGCCCCGCGGCCCTCGTTCGAGGAAGAGGCCGGTGTGGCGCAGACCCAGGAAGCCGCTATCGCCTTGGCCGAAGCCGCTGCAATGCGAGCCATTGACGCGGGGCAGGTGAATTAGCCGGGAAGACGACGATCACGTGACCTTGCAAACCGCGTTCAGGCGGATCCGGGCGGTCTAACCTATACTCTCGTCCTTTCGCTCGCGCCGCGTGACGTGCCTGCGCGCTAAGTGCAACATTGGGTTTGACGGTGCAATAGTGCGCAAAGGGGCATATTGCGGCAAAGATGAGCGGAAACAGGACATAGTCGGAACATCCGTAGATCTAGCATTCAAGCCGCTTTCCAATGAATTCAACGCCTCGCCGTATCTCCGTTGCCCCGATGATGGATTGGACGGATCGTCACTGCCGCATGTTTCACCGGCAGCTGAGCCGCCATACCTGGCTGTACACGGAGATGGTGACCACAGGTGCGTTGCTGCATGGCGATGTAGCTCGCCACCTGGACTTCAACGCCACCGAGCAGCCTGTTGCGCTGCAACTCGGGGGCAGCGAGCCCGCCGATCTCGCCGCAGCGGCGAAGCTGGGCGAGCAGTGGGGCTATGTCGAAGTCAATCTCAACTGCGGATGCCCTTCCGAGCGCGTCCAGCGGGGCGCATTCGGCGCGTGCCTGATGGCGGAGCCCGAACTGGTGGCGGATTGCGTGAAGGCGATGCGCGACGCAGTATCGATCCCGGTGACCGTCAAGCATCGTATCGGTATTGACACGATCGAGCACTACGATTTTGTCCGCGACTTCGTCGGTACCGTGGCCGATGCGGGGTGCCAGACCTTTATCGTGCATGCGCGTAATGCGATCCTGAAAGGGTTGAGCCCAAAGGAGAATCGCGAGATCCCGCCACTGCGCTATGAGGTCGCTTACCAGCTCAAGCAGGAGTTCCCGCAACTGGAAATCCTGATTAATGGCGGCATCGTCACGCATGACGAGATGGACGAGCATCTGGCGCATGTGGACGGCGTCATGATCGGGCGCGAGGCTTACCACCAGCCGTATGTACTGGCAGAGATGGATGCCCGTTTCTACGGTGCACAGACGCCCGTGCCTTCACGACTGGAGGTTGAGCTGGCAATGCAGCGCTACATCGGCGATCTGGTCGAACAGGGCGGCTATATGGGAGCCGTTACGCGTCATATGCTGGGCTTGCATCGGGGTATCCACGGTGGCCGTGGCTGGCGGCGGGTCTTGTCGGATGCTCGCCGCATGCATGCAGTGCGTACGCGCGCTGCAGCCGATGCGTTGTTTGAGGAGGCGCGCGCGCATCTGGGGCAGCGCAGCGAGCTAGTCCACGAAGTGGCATGAGTTTGCGCAGCCCATCCAGGTCAGAGGCCTGGATGCCCCGGATAATGCGGCTTTCGGGTGGCTGGCCCTGCGCAGGCTGGAGCGATCCCTCTAACTTCGAATCCCCTTTTTATGCTCGTGGACTAAGAGGGGCTGCTACGCGCACTTGACCCCCGCAACGGACAGCTTTCCCGCCATGGCAAAGGGATTCCCCTAATTAGTCAAGCGGCCGCAACTTCTTACACTGTCCCTGCCCTCGAATACAGGGTTTTCTTCAACTGATTGTTAAGCCCGCCTTGCGCGGGCTTTTTTTTAACATGACTGCGATGCAGGTTTGTATGCCGCCCTGCGTACAAGAGCCTGATTTTGTAGATTTGCTTCCGTTTACCCGGATAGTACGAATGGCAAATGACAGATAGATTACCGAGGCCTTCAGGGCAATTGAGATCGCTAATTTAAGAGCCCGCGCAGCGGGCTCTTTTTTTGTCTGTCCGCCCTCGCTCCGGAGCGGTCGCGCGCGTCGCGCTATTTATCACTGGTGCGTGAGATGCCGACGTCAACGATGCCGTAGGCGGCAATGCTTGATTCCCGGTCTTCGTTGCTCTGGCTGGCGCATCCGCCCAGAATTGCCAGCAGCGCGCAGCTTGTCAGTAGTCCCCACAAGGTTTTCTTCATGCCTTCTTCCAATATGGCCGTGGAACCGGCGCTCACTATTGGGTGCCTGGCATCGGGTTTGGTTCCTCTGCAGCCTGTTGCCGTTGCCGGCAGGCGAGGAGTAAGGCGCGTGGAGAGGCCGGCGGGGGAGGGGGACGCGCAGGCTGGAAGCAGGGCAGGCCTGACACGGTAGGGCGCTCGCTCAACCTACGACAAATCTGTGCAGCAGCAATGCGGCAATGGCAGGGCAGGCCAGGACCAAGCCCCCCAGAGCCGGGAATCGCTGTGACCACATACCGATCAGGGCTGGGATCGCGGCCACTGGGCCAAGGATGTGTATCAGCAAGGACAACAGGGTGTCGGGCTGGCCGCCACTAGCGGCTTGCGGCAATTCGCTGCCACCAGGCTGGCCGAAGAGTCCATATGCGCTGCCGAGCAACAGCACGACCAGGCAAAACGTGGCAACCAGCTTAAGGGTGAGTTTGGCGCTTGCGGTCCGCATCGTCGTTCTTTCCACTTGGATTGAAAGCGCCATCGCCTGGTGGAAGGGCGCATGGGCACATGTCTAAGATGCAGTGAAAATAGCGCAAACTGCACCTAATCCAACTGAGATTTTTCTAAGTCAGAATTAAGTCAAGGCGTGGCGCATGACGGTGCGTATGGCTGCGGTGGGGTGGGGCGCTGCACGTGCTACGGACTTTGTTCGCACTCAACTGTGCTCTAGCATGGAAGTGCTACGACTGCATTGCATCAGCACGAGGAGATCGGCATGGGACAGTGCGCCACGGATGTAGATTGCCCTGCTGCGGGATGTGCCGCCGCGGGCTTGGTCATCGGCGTGCTCGTGCTTGGCGCCATATTGGCGGTTGGCTGCATCTGCTGTTCTCGACGCAAAATTTGCGTAGATTGCGCATAGCGACTGGAGTGTGCCCATACGCGGGAGCCTAGGGATGTGTGTCAGTGATTTTGCTTAACACAGCCGGGCAATGCGCGGGTATGAGACCACCATGCAGACGATTTGGGGTGTCCTGGCAGATCGCTCCATCAATCCTCGGTGCGCTGCGGCAAGACAAGGACGCGGGATAGTCGGCCCGGGTCATGGAGGCGACGCTCAAGGTGCGTAAGCTAGACATCGCCGTGTTGAGGCGGGCGTACGAGCAGGGCTAAGTCAGCCGCGCCATATCGGAAGGGCGGGTAATGATTGTATGTCGACTGCGCGTGGCATTGCGTTAATGGAATCTGCTGGTCAAGGTGGCTCATAAGCATCTTATTTGTTGCTGCAGGGTTCATTTCAGAAAACGCTTGCCATGGCCGAGGGGCTCCCTTAAGATTCGCCCCCTCGCAACACAACTACCGGGCTGCAAAGCAGGCGGGGCAAG
>JYOD01000096.1 GCA_000955785.1 Burkholderiaceae bacterium 16 | reverse complement strand
ACGGCGTCCGCGGCTGCCGCAGCCAGCGCGGCGGCGGCTGTGGCCGCGCAGGCCCGCGCCACAACCAGCCCGGCCGCGGCGACGCCTGCGCGCGCGACCGTGGTCAGCAGCCCCTTCCGCCAGCCGCAGACGGGATCGCGTTCGACGATTACGACGCTGCCCGAAGCCAACGCGCGACCCGTCCAGCCCGTTGCCGCAAAGACCGTGACAACCGCTGCCGTGGCACCGCCGCCCGCGGATGCCCTGGCGCGGCCAGCGCACGCGCCGGCCGCGCAGCCCGAGTCGGCGGGCACGCTGGATACCGGCGTGCTGGAAACCGGGGAAGCCATCGCAGTACTCGCCGAGGAGCCGCAGACGGTAGCCGTGCTGACCCCCGAGGACGTCGCCATGCCGGTCTCCGGACTTGCCGCCACCGTGCCCGGTGAGACTCCCGAGCCCGCCCAACTGCTTGCGAACGCCGCGAGGCAAGGCGATGCGCCATCCGTGACGCTGGACGAGATCCGCCTGGAAGCCGAGGCGCTGATGGCGGAGCTGAAAGCACTGGCTGGTGTCCGTCGGCCGGCGTTGGCTGCCGTGCCGGCGCCGCAGGAGGCTGTGGCCGATGCGCAGGTGGCATCCGCACCATTGCCGGATGCTGCCATCGATGCCCCCGCCGAGGCCGCAATCGGTGCGGTGAGCAATCCGGTGGCCGCCGAAGCGGCCTTGGCCGCTGCCGAGGTACCGTCCAACGGGCTGCATGAAGCCCCCGTCGGGATCGTCAGCGAGCCGGTTGCCGGGGATGCCGGACATGCGGTCGCTGTTGCTGAAGTGGATTCCCGGGCCGCAGCCGCGGTCCCGCCCGTAGCTGAAGCCCAGGCGGAAGTGGCTGTCGAAGCGGAGCCGCGAACCGATGCCGTAGTCGCAGTCCAGCCCGAAGCCCAGGTGGAAGCTGCGGTCGAAACTGAGCCGCAAACCGATGCCGCAGNNGGAGCCGAGCCTGTAGCCGAAACTCAGGCAGAAGTTGCGCTCGAAACCGAGCCGCAAACCGATGCCGCAGCCGTGGTCGCAGTCCAGCCTGAAGCCGGAGCCGAGCCCGTAGCCGAAGCTCAGGCAGAGGTTGCGGTCGAAGCCGAGCCGCAAACCAGTGCCGCGGTTCAGCCCAAAGCCGAGCCCGTGACTGAAACCCTGGCCGAAGCCGATGCCCCACTGGAAGAGATCGCCGATAGCGTTCTCGATGCCAACCTGTTGATCGAGCCCCGCGGCGAGGACAACGTCCCCGCTCCGGCGGCGGACGGTGCCACCGCCTCGGAGCCACCGCTAATGCCGGAAGTGGCCCCCGCCACGCCAGCGCCCAAGCCGCGCATCGTGCTGCAGGCCGTCGTCGGTAAAGTCGTGGCGCTTGACCCCGTGCAGGGCGCAGCGGCGGCGGCTCCCGTGGCAACGGCAATGCCGGCGTCGCTGGCCATCGCCGTCACGCCGGCGCCCGCGCGCATCTCGGACTACCGCCTGCCGGACCTCGCCCTGCTGGAAAGCGCCACGGCCGATGTCGAGCAGGTCACCGAGGAACGCCTGCAGGAAACCGGCAACCTGATCGCGCAGCGTCTGGCGGAGTTCAAGGTGCCGGTCTCGGTGGTAGGCGCATCGGCCGGTCCGGTGATCACGCGCTTCGAGGTGGATCCCGCCATGGGCGTGCGCGGAGCGCAGGTGGTGGGGCTGATGAAGGACCTGGCGCGCGCGCTGGGCGTGACCTCGATCCGCGTGGTGGAAACCATCCCCGGCAAGACCTGCATGGGGCTGGAGCTGCCCAACGCGCGGCGGCAGATGATCCGCCTGTCGGAGATCGTGGCCGCGTCATCCTTCCTCGGACACAACTCGAACCTGGTGCTGGCGATGGGGAAGGACATCACCGGCAACCCGGTGGTGACCGATCTCGCGCGCGCGCCGCACTTGCTGGTGGCTGGCACCACCGGCTCGGGCAAGTCCGTGGCGGTCAATGCCATGATCCTGTCCCTGCTGTACAAGGCCACGCCGGACGATGTGCGGCTGATCATGATCGACCCCAAGATGCTGGAACTGTCGGTCTACGAGGGCATTCCTCATCTGCTCGCGCCGGTGGTGACCGATATGAAGCAGGCCGCGCACGCGCTCAACTGGTGCGTGGGCGAAATGGAGAAGCGCTATCGCCTGATGTCGGCGCTGGGCGTGCGCAACCTGGCCGGCTTCAACCAGAAGATCCGTGCCGCCGAGGCCGTGGGCGAGCACGTGTCCAATCCGTTCTCGCTGACGCCCGACGCGCCCGAGCCCCTGCGCACGCTGCCGCTGATCGTGGTGGTGATCGACGAGCTGGCCGACCTGATGATGGTGGCCGGCAAGAAGATCGAAGAGCTGATCGCGCGGCTGGCGCAGAAAGCGCGCGCGGCCGGCATCCACCTGATCCTGGCCACGCAGCGGCCGTCGGTGGACGTGATCACCGGCCTGATCAAGGCCAATATCCCGACCCGGGTGGCCTTCCAGGTCTCGTCCAAGATCGACTCGCGCACGATTCTCGACCAGATGGGCGCAGAAAGCCTGCTGGGGCAGGGCGACATGCTGTTCCTGCCGCCGGGTACCGGCTATCCGCAGCGAGTGCACGGCGCCTTTGTGGCCGACGACGAAGTGCACCGCGTGGTGGAGCACTGGAAGCAGTTCGGCGAGCCCGATTACGATGAAGCCATCCTGGCGGGCGACCCCGGCGAAGCCGCCGCCGCGGATTTGTTCGGCGAAGGCGGCGGCGACGTGGAAGCGGACCCGTTGTACGACGAAGCCGCCTCCTTCGTGCTCACCAGCCGCCGGGCCTCGATTTCGGCTGTGCAGCGCCAGTTGCGCATCGGCTATAACCGCGCCGCCCGGCTGATCGAGCAGATGGAAGTGGCGGGACTGGTCTCGCCGATGGGCCGCAACGGCGCGCGCGATGTGCTCGCGCCGGGCTCGGGCGATTGAAGGCACGCAACGCGCAACGTGTAAGGGGAGACAGCGATGGATTCCACGACCAGCCCGCCGCCTGTGTCGCAGGGCAACCTGCTGGCGCAGGTGCCGGTCGACCGCGCGGCCGAGCGCTTCGATGCCTTGCTGGAACGGCCCGGCCTCAAGATCGAACGGATCGTCTCGAACGGCCAGGCCAGCCCGCCGGATTTCTGGTACGACAGCGCGCAGGATGAATGGGTGTTGCTGCTGAGCGGCAGCGCGGGGCTGCATATCGAGGGCGAAGCCGCGGCGCGCGCGCTTGCGCCCGGCGACTGGCTGCATCTGCCGGCGCATTGCCGGCATCGGGTGGCGTGGACCGATGCGGATCAGCCCACGGTCTGGCTCGCGGTGCATTGCCAGCCGGCGGCGCAAGGCTGAAAAGCCGGGCGCTTGGTCAAATCGAGCGCCGGCCTCATCGCCGCCCAGCCATCTTGGCCCACCGCCGGCCTGAAACGCGCATTCAGCCGCCCTCAACCGGGAACACCGGCTCGCCCAGATTCAGCATCAACCGGTTTGCCCACGCAAAAATCGCGATCGAGTGAATCAGGTCCAGGATCTCCGCATCGCTCACCCCCACCTCGCGCAACGCGCGCAGGCTATCGGCACTGACCGCGTCAGGCCGCTCGGTCAGCTCGATGGAAAACTGCGAAATTGCCCGTTCGCGCGCGGTGGTGCCCGCCGAATGCGGGTCTTCGAAAACCTGCGTGATGACGTCGTTGCGCTTGGCTAGCTGCTCGAAACGCTGCGCGTGCACCGACGCGCAGTACACGCAGCCATTCACCCGCGAAACCACCGTGCTGGCCAGTTCCCGCTCGGCGCGCGCCATGCCGCCCGGCGCATACATGATGGCGTTGAAGGCGGAGGAACGCTGGCGCAGGATCTCGGGCTGATGCACCAGGAACAGGTAGTAGTCCGAAACCTTGGCCTTGGGATGGCTTTCCTCCAGCACCGCGACCTGCCCGTGCGTGGCCTGGTCCACCTGGACCACATCCAGCCAGGCCTTCCAGTCGAGCACTTCGTTGGTGAAGCCCTGGATCTTGATCGGTGCGCTCATGCTGCGGCCTCCTCGGATTGCAGTGTCTTCAGGGCCTTCAGGCCGGCCACCAGGCGCACCTGGTAGGAGAGGAATGCGATCAGCTGCGCAAGGGTCACTACGTCGGGCGTGGCCAGGCCAGCGGCGGGCAGCGTCTTGAGGGCAGCTTCGTCGCCGGCCACGGGGTTTTCGATCAGCGTGCGGGTAAAGGCGAGCATGGCGCGCAGGCGCGGATCGGCCAGCGACGCGGGATCGCCTTGCCCGGCGATCGCGACCAGCGCGGCATCGGCGCCGGCCTCGCCGAGCCGTTCGCGATAATGCGCGGCCAGCTCCGGCGCCGGCGTCAGGCGCGCGGCGTACAGCGCCACCAGCAGGCGCTCGGTGAGCACCAGGCCAGGCAGGGCGGGATCGAACAGGGCGTCGTAGCTGCCCTGCGTGGAGACGGCGACCTTGTCGCGCTGGTGGCGCAGCGCGTGGGTGGCGGAGCCGGCGGCAAGGCCGGCCACGCGGTCCACCAGGTCGGCGGCGGCTGTGTTGGTTTGGGTCATGATGGGCTCTCTGTCTTGACTCAGGGGTTTAGTCGTTCGGTGACGCTGGCACGGCCGGCGTGGCTGGCGACCGCGCGGGCCAGGAATTCGCGCACGCCGGTCCAGGACTCCTCATCCGCTATAGCGTTGGCCGCCGGCGTGCCGCCGGTGGTGCTGATCCGCCTGGAAACCGGATGGGCATAGACCATCTGCGTAGTCGGCACATAGGGGAACAGGATGGCATGGCCGGCTTCCTCGAAATCCAGATGCTCGACGTTATGCGGATGCCCGACCTCGGCCAGCTTGTCCGCCACCATGCGCGAATACAGGCTGGAGGGCCAGGAGCCATCGTCGGTGCCGGACAGCAGCATCACCGGTCCGCGGATGTCTTCCACGCGGATGCGGGCGCGCGCCACCGCGTCGGGATCCTGCAGCGCGGTCAGGATGGCGCGTTCGTGCCGGTGCGGCGCCGGGCCTTCGTCGAAGGGCGCCCAGCTCGCGGTACGGTTGTTCTCCCACACATGCGGCAGCGGCTTGCCGTGGTGCAGCCAGGCCGGGCCTTCGCGGCCGATGGCGGGGTCGGCGGCATTTTGCGCGCTGTGCACCACGGCGCCGGGCACATAGCCGATCACCGCGGAGACCAGCTCGGGGAAGGTCGCGCCCAGCAGCAGCACCAGTTCGCCGCCGCGGGACTGGCCTGACAGCGCGATGAAATCGCGCGCCGGCCGGACCCGCTCGCGAATCCAGCGCAGGCCGCGCTCGAAGTATTCCAGCGGCGTGCCGGAGATATAGTCGGACAGCCCGGGCGCCTTGAAGTACGCCAGTGCCAGCGCCGCGTAACCACGCGAGGCGTAGAGCGCGGCGCGCGGTTCGTTGATGCCGCCGCCCGACCCGTTGAGCACCATCACCGCCGGATGCGGGCCGGGACCGGGCGGCAGATAGAGCGTGCCCACCAGGCCGTCCTCGCGCACATCCGTGCGGGTCACGCCCGCGGCCGCCAGGCGTTGCACCAGCTCGCCGCGCATCTCGCGCGTCTCGCCGCCGCCGGTACGCACCGTGATCTCGGTGACGAGCGGGCGGGTGGCGTCGGCATGGAATGGCTCCCGGCTCTCGCTGTCGACCGGGCGCTGCGACCAAAGCAGGCCCATCGGGCTGACGCCCGCGTAGCTGCCGGACGATGGCGCGTCGCGTTCCAGGTCAACCGTGCCGGTGGCGTCCGCCACGAATACCGCCTCGCTTGCCCAGGGAATCTCCCGGCCGCGCAGCGTGCGTGTGGAGATGGCGGCGATTTCGCCGGGGCACAGGCCCGACACGGCGATCCGGCGGGAAACGTCGATCAGGTCGTCGGCTGGCGTGATGGTAAGCAATGCCATATCCGCTTCGCCTTACTTGCCGTCGCGCGTGACCATCATCGCCGCGGTGCGGTCGCTGGTCATCGGCGCCACCTTCAGCCCCTTCCTGGCGGCCCAGATATTCTGGTAGTGGAACAGCGGCAGCACACCCACGTCGTCCGACACCAGCTTGACCGAGCGGCGCAGGATGGCCTCTCGCTTGGGCGCGTCGAACTCCGCGGTCGATTCGTCCAGCGCCTTGTCCACCGCCGGGTTGCTGTAATGGCCCCAGTTGGATGCGCCCAGGCCTTTCTTGGCATCCACGGTGGCCAGGACGTTGACCAGCGCATAGCTGGCCTCGCCGGTGCCGTTGCCCCAGGCCAGCATGCTGACCGCGTACTCGTTCTTGTTGGCGCGGCCTGCATAGACCGACCAGGGCACGACCTCCACCTGGGTCTTGACGCCGATACGGGTCCAGAACTGCGCCACGGCCTGCGCGGTCTCGGCGCCTTGCGGATAGCGGTCGTTAGGCGCGTGGATGGTCAGCTTGAAGCCATCCTTGAAGCCCGCCTCGGCCAGCAGCTTCCTGGCTTGCTCGGGATCGTAGGCGATGTCCTTGACTTCCGGGTTGTAGCCGAAGGTGTTCCTGGGCATCCACTGGCTGGCCACGCTGGCGGTGTTTTGCAGGATGCGGCCTACCACGGCCTGGCGGTTGATCGCCAGCGACAGCGCACGGCGCACGCGCACTTCCAGCAGCGGGTTCTTGTCCAGCGGCTTGCCCGCGTTGTCCGTGATGTACGGGTTGGGGCCGGGCTTGAAGCTCGGCTGCAGCAGCATGACTCGCAGGCCGGCATAGGGAAAGACGCTGACGTTGGGCGACTGCTTGAGCTTGGCCAGGTCGGACACCGAGACCTTGTCGATGACATCGACGTCGCCGGACAGCAGCGCGGCGGTGCGGGCCGGGCCGTTGTTGATATAGCGGTAATTGACCTGCTGCCAGCCCGGCTTGCCGTCCCAGTAGCCGTCATTGCGCGCCATCATCACGCGGTCGCCCGGCGTGTAGGAGATGAACTTGTACGGGCCGGTGCCGACCACGGCGCGGCCGCTGTTGTAATCCTCGGTGCTGGCCTTTTCGCCCACATGCTTGCTGACGATATGGATCGAGGACAGGTTCAGCGGCAGGTCCGGGTTCGGGATATTGGTCTTGATGACGAGCGTGTACGGGTCCTTGGCGGTCACCGATTCCACGGTGCGCAGATACCCCGAGAACGAAGCCACGCTGCCCGGCACATTGCGCGCGCGCTGGTAGGAGAAGATCACGTCCTCCGCGCCGAATGGCTTGCCATCCTGCCACTTCACGTCGCGGCGCAGCCTGAATTCCCAGGTCTTGTCGTCCAGCGGCTTCCAGGATTGCGCCAGCCCGGGCTGCAGCTTGTTGTCCTTGTTCTCGATCAGCAGGTCCCAGAAGTGCAGGTCCACGGAGCGGTCGCCGGCGTGGTTATTGAGCTGCGGGTCCAGCGAGGACAGCGGATCGGCGAAGGCGATCGACAGCGACTGGGCGGAAGCGGCACCGGCGCACAGCATGGCCGCGACGGTGGCGCTGATCGAGAGGGACAGCAGGCGTTTCATAAGCGGATTTCCTCGGGGCGATGGGAACAATGGAAATGCGTTGGCAGCAAAGCTGGCATTAGCCGCCGTCGTTCAGGTGGCAGGCGCTGAAATGGTTCACGGCGATACCGCGCAGGCGTGGCACCTCGGTCCGGCAGCGCGCCATGGCATGCGGGCAGCGCGGATGGAAATGGCAGCCCGGCGGCGGCGCCAGCGGGCTGGGAATCTCGCCCTTGATGGCGGTGAAGGTTTTGTGGCGCGAGTCCAGCCGGGGGATTTCGGCCAGCAGCGCCTGCGTGTACGGGTGACTGGCCTGGCGGAAGATCTCTTCCGTGGGCGCGCTCTCGACGACTCGGCCCAGGTACATGATGACCACGCGGTCCGACACATGCTCCACCACGCCAAGGTCGTGGCTGATAAACAGGTAGGTCAGGCCGAGTTGCTCGCGCAGGTCCATGAACAGGTTGAGCACCTGCGCCTGGATCGAGACGTCCAGCGCGGCCACGGCCTCGTCGCATACCAGCAGCTCCGGCTGCACGGCCAGCGCGCGGGCAATGCCGATGCGCTGGCGCTGGCCGCCGCTGAACTGGTGCGGGTAGCGCTGGCGCAGGGCCGGGTCCAGCCCGGCGCGTTCAAGCTGCGCGCTGACATAGTCGTCGAAGCCGGCCGCGTCCACCAGGCCGTGCAGGCGCGCGCCCTCGCCGACGATGCGGTCCACGCGCAGGCGCGGGTTCAGGCTGGCGTAGGGATCCTGGAACACCATCTGGATCTTGAGCCGCAATGCACGGCGGGCGCTGGCATCAAGGCCTTCGACCGCTTGTCCGTCCACGCGGATCTCGCCTGCCGACGGCTGCAGCAGGCCGGCCACCATGCGGCCGAGCGTGGACTTGCCGCAGCCGGATTCGCCGACCAGTCCCACCACCTCGCCACGGCGGATCTGCAGGTCGACGCCATCCACGGCGTGCGTGACCGGTGCCGGTTCCGACCAGCCCAGCCGCCGCAGCGCGCGGCCGAGATAGTCGAAACGGCCGGATTCCTGCTCGCCAAAGCGCTTGGCGAGATGACGGGCTTCGATCAGGGCGGGCAATTGCGGCCGCTCGCCGGCAGCGTGTTCAGTCGGCTTCATGCGAACTCCGCGGTGACGGCCGGCTGGCCCGGATGGAAGCAGCGCACCTGGCGCAATGCCTCCGGCGAAGTGATTGCCGGCGCCTGCCGGCAGGCCTCGGAGACACGCTGGCAGCGCGCCGCGAAGGCGCAGCCGGGCGGCATCGTCAGCAGGTTGGGCGTCATGCCGGGAATCTGGCGCAGCCGCTGGCCGCGCTTGTTCAGGCTCGGCAGGCTGCCGATCAGGCCGGCGGTGTAGGGGTGCAGCGGATGGTCCAGCACTGCATCGACCGGCCCTTGCTCGACGATGCGGCCGGCGTACATCACCGCCACCTCGTCGGCCAGGCCAGCCACGACGGACAGGTCGTGCGTGATCCAGATCAGCGCGGTACCGTGCTGGCGTGCCAGCTTCTGCACTTCGGACAGGATCTGCGCCTGGATGGTGACATCCAGCGCGGTGGTGGGCTCGTCGGCAATGATCAGGTCGGGCCGGTGGAGCATGGCGATGGCGATCGCCACGCGCTGGCGCATGCCGCCGGAAAGCTGGTGCGGGTAGGCGCGCAGGCGTTCCTCCGGGCTGGGGATGCCCATCATCCCCAGCGTGTCGCGCGCCAGTTCGCGCGCCTGCTTGTGGCTCGCGGGGCTATGGGCACGTACCGCCTCGATCATCTGCGCGTCCACCCGCATCACCGGGTTGAGCGTCATCATCGGGTCCTGGAAGATCATGGCGATGCGGTTGCCCTGCAGCTGGCGCAGTTCGGCGGGCCGCATGCCGGTCAGCTCGCGGCCCTGGAACAGGATCTCGCCGCCGACAATGCGCCCCGGCGCGTCCACCAGGCCCATGATGGAAAAGCCCGTCACGGATTTGCCGGAGCCGGACTCCCCCACCAGCCCGAGGATGCGGCCGCGCGGCACGGTGAAGGAGACGTCGTCCACCGCCGGCAGCACGCCGGCGCGGGTTTCGAAGTGCGTGCGCAGATGGCGGACTTCCAGCGTCGGCACGGTGTTGTCGCGGCTTGCCACCGTCATTTTTGCAATCTCGGGTTGAGCACGTCGCGCAGGCGGTCGCCCACCAGGTTGATGGCCACCACCGTGACCAGCAGCGCGATGCCGGGGAAGAAGCTGATCCAGTATTCGTCGGACAGCATGAACTGGTAGCCGTTGGCGATCAGCAGGCCAAGCGAGGGCTCCGTTACCGGCACGCCCAGGCCCAGGAAGGACAGCGTGGCCTCCAGCGTGATGGCGCGGGCCACCTGCAGCGAGCCGATCACGATCAGCGGCGGCAGGCAGTTCGGCAGGATATGGCCGACCACGATGCGCCAGTTGGAAATGCCCTGGCCGCGCGCCGCTTCCACGTATTCGCGCCGGCTCTCCACCAGCGCCTGGCCGCGCGCGGCGCGGGCATAGTAGGCCCACTCCAGGATCACCAGGGTCAGCACCACATTGAGCACGCCCTTGCCCAGGAAGGCCAGGATCATCATCGCCACCAGGATCGACGGGAAGGACAGCAGCAGGTCCACCGTGCGCATGATCACGCTGTCGACGCGGCCGCCGGCGTAGGCTGCCAGCAAGCCGAGCAGGGTGCCGGCGATCCCGGCGATCAGCGCCGAACCCACGCCCACTGTCAGGCTGATGCGCAGGCCGTAGAGGATGCCGGAGAAAATATCGCGCCCCTGGCCGTCGGTGCCGAGCCAGTAGTTATAGGTGCCGGCGCCGCTCGCGGCGCCGGGCGCGAGGCGTGCGTCCATGACGTCGAGCTGCATCAGGTCGTAGGGATTCTGCGGCGTCACCAGCGGTGCGAAAATCGCCGCCAGCACCAGGATCGCCAGCAGCACCAGGCCGAATACGGCGGTACGCGAGGAAAAGAAGTCCGCCGCCACCCGGCGCCAGGGCGATTCGCGGCGCAGCGCCCGCGGATCGGCTTGCGCCGTGGAGGCGACGTTGTCGACGGCGCTCATGCGGCAGCCTCCAGCCGCACGCGCGGGTCGAGCAGCTTGTACAGGACATCCACGATCAGGTTCAGCGTGACGAACAGGCACACCACCACGATCAGGTAGGAAACGATCACCGGCCGGTCCAGCGAGTTGATGCTGTCCAGGATCAGCTTGCCGGCGCCGGGCCAGGCGAAGATGTTCTCGGTCACCACCGCAAAGGCGATGGTCGAGCCGAACTCCAGCCCCAGCACCGTCACCAGTGGAATCATCGTATTGCGCAGCACATGGCCGAGGACCACGCGCTGCGGCGACAGGCCCTTGGCACGGGCGAACTTGACCCAGTCCTGCGGCAGCACCTCGCGCACGCCGGCGCGCGTGAGCCGCAGCACCAGCGAGACCTTGAACAGCGACAGGTTGATGGCCGGCAGGATCATATGGCGCAGGCCGTCGGCGGTGAGCCACGACCACGGCACGCCCAGCCATTCGGCCGTGGCGCCGCGTCCGCCCGAGGGCAGCCAGCCAAGCCGCACGCTGAAGGCCATGATCAGCATCAGTCCCACCCAGAACGTAGGCAGCGAGAAGCCGACGATGCTGCCCGTCATCAGCACGCGCGACAGCGGATGCTCCGGGTACAGGCCGGCGAACAGCCCGAGCGGCACGCCCACCAGCACGGCCAGCAGCAGCGCCGCCACCGCCAGCTCCAGCGTGGCCGGCAGCCGCTGCAGGATGAGCTGGATGGCCGGTACGTTATAGACCAGGCTGTTGCCCAGGTCGCCGCGCAGGGCGCCGTGCAGGAAGGCCAGGTACTGGCGCCAGAGCGGCTGGTCCAGCCCCAGCCGCGCAATGATGCGCGCGCGCTCGACCTGGTCCACGTCCTGTCCGATCAGGATGTCGACGGGATTGCCGATCGCGTGCAGCCCGGCGAACACGATCACCGTCATCGCCAGCACGACCAGCAGCGACTGCGCCAGCCGGCGTGCCAGCCATCGGAGCGGCCAGCGGCTCATGATGCGTTTGCCGCGTCGGAAGGAATCGCCGGCGGCGGTCCGGCCGGCACCCACTCGTCCCCGAAGACCTCAGGTTCGGCGAAGGCTTCCATATTGGCGTAGTGCAGCGCCACGTCCTCCTGGTAGAGCAGGGCTGCGATGCCCTGGCCCAGGCGCCTGGCGCCGTCGCTGATGGCGGGAATATCGCCCGAGACCGTGCCGTGCGACAACGCTGCCGGGTAGCAGAAGCAGTGGATGCGCGACAGGCCGGGGCACGCGCCCGACGTTTTCTCGAGGAATTCGAAGGCCGGGCCAAGGTCCGGCGAATCCGACAGCTCCTGGTCTGCCTGTCCCTCCCGCGGCGCGTAGCGGTCGCGCCAGTAGCGGATCTGGCCGGCAAACGTGGCGAATTCCTCGCGCGTTTCCAGCGCGATGCGGAATCCGGTCGAGACAATCAGGAAATCCAGCTCGAAGGCGCCCTTTGGCGTATGCGCCAGCAGCGCGTCGCCCGATTGCTCGATGCGCTCGATCGGGCAGCCCAGGTTGAAGCGCGCGTTCTCATGCTGCGACACCCGCAGCGTGCTGCCGCGCGGCGGCGGCACCTGCTGCTCGTTGATGTAATGGCGGATGCGCCATTTCCAGTCGTCCGGCAGGCCGGGGTGGCCGTGCGTGAGGCCGGGGTTGCCCGCGCCCTTGCCCTTGTTGATGCGCGGGATATCGGCGCGGCGAATCAGCAGGTCGACGCTGGCGGCGCCCGCTTCCAGCGCGGTGGCGGCGCTGTCCATGGCGGAGGCGCCGGCGCCGACCACGCCCACGCGCTTGCCGCGCAGGGTGCCGTAGTCGAACACATCGCTCGAATGCCCCCAACGCTCGCGCGGCAAGGTTTGGACAAAGGGCGGCACATGCGCGCCGCCCAGGCCATCGCGGCCGGTGGCCAGCACCACGCGGCGCGCCAGCACGGTCCGCGCGCCCGCGGGCGAGCGGATCTCCAGCGCCACCAGGCCATCGGGGCGCGGAAGCACCCGCTCGACCACATGCTCGTTGCGCACGTCCAGTTCCAGCACCTGGCGATACCAGCGCAGGTAATCCATCCACTGCAGGCGCGGGATCTTGTCCAGCGCCTCCCAGGCGGCGGTACCGAACTGGGCCTCGAACCAGGCGCGGAAGGTCAGGGCGGGCAGGCCCAGCGCCGGGCCGGTCAGTTGCTTCGGCGAGCGCAGCGTCTCCATGCGCGCCGTGGTGGCCCAGGGACCCTCGAAGCCGGCCGGGGAACGGTCGAAAATCCGTGCGTTGATGCCCAGGTGCTTGAGCGTAGCCGCTGCCGCCATGCCGGCCATGCCCCCGCCGATCACCGCAACATCCAGCACCGGCTCGCCATCGTGCGCGCGCGCCACGGTCCAGTTTCTGGCGGGCAACTCCAGCCAGGACAGGTCCTGGCGCAAGCGCGCTTCCAGCGCGGCGAGGCCTTCTGCGGCGGTGGCTTCGGCAGGCAAGTTCATAGGTCGATGTGTTCGGTGTCGTGGGAGGCGCCGTTGGCGGCTTGGGTGGCCGCGGCGTCGCCATAAAGCGCTTGCAGCAGCGCGCCGTGCTGTTCCGGGCCGCGCTGGGTGAAATCGGGCAGCAAGTGGCGTGCCGCGGTGGCCAGCGTGTCGATCAGCGCCAGCACGGCGGCGCTGGCGGGCCTGGTCTGGGGGGTGATCACGCCAAAGTAAAAAGGAATATCGGCATCGATCGGGCGCACCACGATATCCGCCAGCGGCACGCCGCGCGCTGTCACCGGCTCCAGCACTGCGACCCCCAGTCCGGCACGTACGGCGGTGAGCGCATTGAGCGAGGAATTGGTGTCGATCAGCGCGGCCGGTTCCACCCCGGCACGGGCAAACGCTTCGTCCAGGCGGCGGCGCAGCCGGTAAGGGTTCTGCATGGTGACGATGCGCCGCCCGCTGCAGGCCGAGAGCGGGATGGTGGCCAGCGCCGCCAGCTGATCGTCGGCGCGTACCGCGGCCACGCAGGCAGCCTGCCCGATCCAGTGCACGGTGACGCCGCGATGCTCCAGGGGCAGGCTGGTCAGGCCGATCTCGGCCGCGCCGGTCAGCACCGAGTGCACGACTTTTTCCGGGGAGGCGCTGTTGATATGGATGTGGCTGGCGGTGCCGGTGCCCACGGTGGCATGGTCCGGCCGGTTGCCGGCCAGCGCCAGGGGCAACAGGCCCGCCGCCAGGGCCGGCGTGGCGGCGATCTGCAGCGAGCGGTTTTCCTCGCGGGCGATTTCAGCGGCACGGGCCCGGATCTGCTGCAAGCCGACCAGCGCGTGCTCCACCTCCTCGTACAGCAGGAAGCCCCGCTCGGTGGGGCTGACGCGCGGCCCGCTGCGGGCGAACAGCGCAAAGCCGATCTCGCTCTCCAGTTCCTGGATCAGGCGTGTGATCGCCGGCTGGGAACGGCCCAACAAGCGCCCCGCGGCGGTGACGCTGCCGCTGGTCATGACTGCCGCGAAGGCTTCCAGTTGCCGGATTTCCATGGGGGCGAGATGTCGTCGATGCTATGTATGTGTTTTCTGGATTCTCGCCCCGCCAGCATTCGGATTGCAAATACTATTTTCATATGTGCTCATGCGGTTGCTTTGAAGTGGAATTCACGCGGTTTCACCAGCGCGAGTCCTTCAGGCAGTTGTAGTTCTAAACTGCGCCGTGCCAGGCACGTATGATGGGAACCATGTCAGCACGGGAGGCCACGGGGCCTGCCTGGCGGATTGCAACAGGAGAGCGCATCATTTGAATCCCCTTCAAAGCTGCACGCGGGGCGCCACGCATGGCGATCGGTTCGGGCTTCCGGGAACCATGGCGGTGCTCGGCCATGTGCTGGTCGGGCTAGCGCTGCTCGCCGCGGCTGCCACGGCGCACGCCGACACGCTCCGGGTTGGCTCAAAGCGCTTTACCGAGTCCTATATCCTCGGTGAAATCCTCACCCAGACGGCTGCCGTCCGGGTCCGTGCGCAACACACGCCCGGCCTTGGCAATACGGCCATCGTGTTCGAAGCCCTCAAGGCCGGCAGCATTGACCTGTATCCGGATTACACCGGCACCGTTTCCAGCGAAATCCTCAAGCTGCCCCCCGGCGCCAGCCTGGAACAGATCAACCGGGCGCTGGCGCCGTTTGGCCTGGCGGCTGGCATTCCACTCGGGTTCGAAAACACTTACGCACTGGCGGTGAGCGAGGCCAAGGCGCGCCAGCTTGGCCTGGCGGCGCTGGAAGACCTGGCCGCGCAGCCGCAACTGCGCCTGGGGTTGTCGCATGAATTTCTCGGCCGGGCCGATGGCTGGCCCGGGCTGGCGCAACGCTATGGCCTGCGCCAGCGGCCCATGGGGCTGGATCACGGCGTTGCCTATGAAGCCCTGGCCAACGGGCAGGTCGATGGCATCGACATCTACTCCACCGACGCCAAGATTCGCAAGTACGGGCTGCGCGTGCTGACCGACGACCGGCACTACTTCCCGCGCTACGACGCCGTGGTGCTGTACCGGCGCGACCTGCCACAGCGCTTTCCGGCTGCCTGGCAGGCCTTGAATCGCCTGGAGGGCAAGATACACGCGCAAGACATGATCGCGATGAACGCGGCGGCTGAACTGGATGGGCAATCCTTCGCCACGGTAGCGCACGCCTTCCTGGCGAACGGGGGCGCCGCGGCGACTACCGCCGAAGCGGGAGCCCGGCCAGACGCCCGCGCCGGACTCGCAGCCACCTTGTTCGGCCGCGATACCTTGCGCCTGACCTGGCGGCACCTGGCCCTGGTGCTTGGCGCCGTGGGCGCCGCCACCGTGCTGGGTGTGCCGCTGGCCATCGTGGCAGCGCGCCGTCCCCGGCTGGGCCAGGCCTTGATGGCGGCGGTGAGCGTGCTGCAGACGGTGCCCTCGCTGGCCCTGCTGGCCCTGCTGATTCCGCTGCTGGGGCGCATTGGCGTATGGCCCGCCATGGTGGCGCTGTTCCTCTATGCGCTGCTGCCGATCGTGCGCAATACGCTGACGGGGCTGCAGCAAGTGCCCAGGGGAATGTGCGAGGCGGCGCGCGCCCTGGGTTTCAGGCCTGGCCAGGTGCTGCGCTACGTAGAACTCCCGCTATCGATGCCGGTGCTGCTGGCCGGTATCAAGACAGCAGCCATCATCAGCGTGGGCACAGCCACCATAGCCGCCTTCGTCGGCGCCGGCGGCTACGGGGAACGCATCGCTACCGGGCTCGCGCTGAATGATCACGTCCTGCTGATGGCGGGCGCCATCCCGGCGGCGGTGCTTGCGCTCCTTGTGCAGGCGGGATTCGAACTTGGGGAATGGTACCTGGGCAGGCATGGCCGGGGCGGGACGGCCGCTTGAGCGGGCGGGCCGGCCAGCCGGGCAGCCTGCCTGCTCACGATTGCGCCTTCGCCAGCTCGCCCAGTCTGGCCACGGCCGCTTCCACGGCGTCGCTCCAAAGGTGTCCGTAGTTCAGGCGAATGCAATTGCGATAGCCTTGCCGCGCCGAGAAGATCGGGCCCGGCGCAATGCCAATGCCATGATCGAGCGCGGCGCGGTGCAGCGCCAGCGCATCGAAGCCCTCGGCAAACTCCACCCACAGGAAATACCCGCCCGCGGGCTGCGAGACGCGTACCGATTCGGGGAAATGCCGGCCAATGGCGGCGATCAGCTGGCCCTGCTGCATCTCCAGCAGATGGCGCAGGCGCCTCAGGTGCTTGTCGTAGCCCCCGTTCTGCAGGTATTCCGCCAGCGCTACCTGCGTCGGCACGCCCGCCGACAGCGTGGTCATCAGCCGCAGCCGCTGGATCGCTTCGCCGAACCGCCCGGGCGCCACCCAGCCCACCCGGAAGCCCGGCGCCAGTGTCTTGGAAAACGAACTGCAATGCATGACCAGGCCCTCCTGGTCGAAGGCCTTGGCGGGCAGCGGGCAGCGGTTGCCGAAGTACAGCTCGCCGTACACATCGTCCTCGATCAGCGGTACGCGGTGGCGAGCCAGCAAAGCCACCAACTGCTGCTTCCTGCCCTCGGACATGCTGGCGCCCATCGGGTTCTGGAACTGCGTCATGAACCAGCAAGCCTTGATCGGGTGGTGCTTCAGGGCGGCATCCAGCGCGTCCAGGTCGATGCCTTCGCGCGGATCCACCGGGATCTCCACCGCCCGCAAACGTAGCCGCTCCAATGCCTGCAAGGCAGCATAGAAACCGGGCGACTCGATGGCCACCACATCGCCGGGCTGGGTCACCGCCATCAGGCACAGGTTGAGCGCTTCAAGCGCGCCGTTGGTGACGACGATTTCCTCGGTGGGTTGCGGGGCTCCCGCGCCAAGGTAGCGCAAGCCGATCTGCTGGCGCAGGGCCAGGTGCCCGGCCGGCATGTCGTTCACGGAATACCAGGGATCGAGTTCGCGCCCGGCGCGGGCCAGCGACTTGCCCAGGCGCTCCCAGGGAAACAGCTCGGGCGAAGGGAAGGCCGAGCCGAGCTGGACAAGCTGAGGATCGCGTGCGGCATCGAGCACGGAGAACACCAGCTTGGAGATATCGACGTCGGTCGAGACCTGGTGCGAGCGGCGCACCGCCGGCTGTGGCAGCGGCCTCCCTACCGGCCCCGTCACGTAATAGCCGGAGCGCTCGCGCGCCCTTACCAGGCCGCGTTCCTCCAGCCGGTAGTACGCCTGGAACACGGTGGAGGGGCTCACGCCATACTGCGTTACCGTCTTGCGGATCGACGGCATCTTGGTGCCGGGCGGCAGGTTGCCGCTGCGGATGTCCTTGGCCAGCGTTTCCGCCAGCTCTTCGTAGCGCTTCATGGGGCAGGGGGCAGGGGTCTACAAATGCCTGATCGTCAAACTGATACGCAAAATTATCGCAGATCTGATTCTGTTATTACTTGCCAGCCACGGCCATAATGCGCCGTAACTAGTAAAAGCCATATCGCTGCACGGTCGGCCGCCCCCGGACGTACGGTCATGCGATGTGTGGCAAGCATGCAAGGAAGACGGAAATGAACCCCTTGAGATTGGTGATTACGGTGTTGTGGGGATTTTTTGGCCTGCGCAAGGGCCAGGAACATATGCGCGACCTGCAGGCGGTGCGGCCGGTGCCGCTGATCCTGACCGGCGTGGCGCTGGCGGCGGGCCTCGTGCTGCTGCTTGTGTCGCTGGCGCACTGGGCGGTGACCCACGCCTGAAAGCGCGGGCGCGCCAGTTCATCCCGCATCCGCAGGGCCGCCCAGGCCCGCAACCACGATGCTCTGCCCGCCGCGCGCGGGCTGCGCACGCTTGCCGCACGGAACGCCATCGCGGCGCTTAAAACGACAATCAGCCCCATGAGCCTTGCCACAAGGCGGTTCTCCGCTACCGCCGCCGTCGCCGGCACCATTTCCGCTTTTGCGCGCAGGCACTTGCGCAGCGCTGCCGCCGCATTCGCCGCCTTGCTGCTGGCGCCATGCCTCGCGGCTGCGGCGAACGCCCCCGGCGCGGCGCAGATCGAGCGTGGCCGCTACCTGGCCAAGGTGGCCAACTGCGCCGCCTGCCACACCAGCCCCGGTGGCGCGCCCTTTGCCGGCGGATTGCCGTTGAAGACCGGCGTGGGCACCGTCTATTCCACCAACATTACGCCGGATGCCGAGAGCGGCATCGGCGCCTACACGTTCGAGGAGTTCGACCGCGCGCTGCGTGAGGGCGTGGCGAAACACGGCAAGCGGCTTTATCCCGCCATGCCTTACCCGTCGTATGCCCGCCTCGCCGAACCGGACGTGCAGGCGCTCTATGCCTACTTGCGCACCGAAGTAAAAGCCGTGCGGCAGGAAACCGCCGAACCCGAGATGCGCTGGCCGTTCGGCATGCGCTGGCTGCTGCGCGTCTGGAACTGGCTGTTCCTCGAAACCGGGCCGGTGCGCAACGATGCCAGCCAGAGCGCAGAGTGGAATCGCGGCGCCTACCTGGTACAAGCGGTGGCCCACTGCGGCGCCTGCCATACGCCGCGCGGCGCGCTGATGGCCGAGAAGGGGCTGGATGAACGCAGCCGGCATTTCCTGGCCGGCGCCAGCGTGGAAGGCTGGGCTTCCACCAACCTGCGGGGCGACCCGCGTACGGGGCTGGGCAGCTGGTCGCGCGAAGACATTGCCGAATACCTGCACACCGGGCGCAATGCGCATGCGACTTCGTTCGGGCCGATGTCCGAGGTGATCGCATCGTCCACGCAGTTCATGAGCCGCCCGGATCTGGATGCCGTTGCCGTGTATCTCAAGTCGGTGCCCGGCACGCGCAGCGACGAAACACCCTACGTCTATGATGCCGGCACCGCCGACATGCTCGCGCAGGGCCGCTTCGACGCCACCGGCGCGCGCCAGTACGCCGAATTCTGCATGCCTTGCCATGGCGCCAACGGCAAGGGCTTTGCCCGCGTCTTCCCGCCATTGGCGGGCAATCCGACCGTGGTGGATCCTGATCCGTCCTCGCTGGCCAACCTGCTGCTCGACGGCGCCGTGACCGCGCACGTGGGCACGGCGGCCACCGACTACCACATGCCCGGCTATGGCTGGACGCTGGACAACCAGGAACTGGCGAACGTGCTGACCTTTATCCGCACCGGCTGGGGCAATCGCGCCAGCCCTGTAGCGGAAGGGGCGATAGCCGCGCGCCGCGCCGAACTGGACCGTCAGCGCGACGCCGCTGAGCGCCGTTGAGCCCGCGCCACCCAAATCAAGCGAACGATATTGCCATGACCATCACGCGCAGAGACTTTCTCAACGGCGCCGCACTCACCATCGCCGCGGGGCTGGCGCCGTCCCAGCTATTGCAGGCCGCTGAACGCAGCGCCGGCTATCCCCCGGCGCTGACCGGGCTGCGCGGCAACCATGCGGGCACCTACACGCTTGCGCACAGCCTGGCCCGCGAAGGCGCCAAATACCCTGCCGTGATGGCGCGCGAAGTCTTCGACCTGGTAGTGGTGGGCGGTGGCATCAGCGGGCTGGCGGCGGCGTGGTTCTACCAGCGCCGCTTCGGCGCCGGCAAACGCATCCTGATCCTCGACAACCACGACGATTTCGGTGGCCATGCCAAGCGCAACGAGTTCACCGTGCGCGGACAGAAACTGGTGACGTACGGCGGCAGCGCCGAGATGCCGCCGACCGCGCTCGACAGCCACGCCGTAGCCACGCTGCTGGCCGGGCTCGGCGTGGATCCCAAGCGGCATCAGGCCGCCGAACGCGACCCGTATCGCGAGCTGGGCATGGGCCGCTCGGTCTTCTTCGACGCGGAACACTTTGGCCGCGACCAGTTGCTTGCCGGCGATCCGTTTGCCAGCCTGATCGATGCCCGCAATACCGGGGCGCAGCCGGCCAGTGCCGCGGCTTTCAAAGCCTTCCTGGACAAGACGCCGCTACCGCAGCAGGACCGCGACGCGCTGGCGCGCCTGGCCGATGGCAGCACGGATTACCTGGCGGGCATGGGCGAGGGCGAGCGGCTGGCTTACCTGAAGCGCACCAGCTACGCGGCCTTCCTGCGCGACAAGGCAGGCGTGGGTCTCGACGGCCAGCGCTTTTTCCGCAGCCGCAGCAACGATGCCTATGCCCTGGACGCCGACGGCGTATCCCTGTTCGACGCGCTGGCCATCGGCCTGCCGGGCGGCAAGAACATGCCGCCGCCCAGCCTCAATCCACGCCTTGGCAAGTCGCCCACATCGAAGCTCTGGTTTGCCGATGGCAATGCCACGCTGGCGCGGCTGCTGGTGCAGAACATGATCCCGGGCGTGACGAAGACCGGCAGCCCCGATGACATCGGTGCGGCCGGTTTCGACTACAGCCGGCTCGATACCGATGATTCCAAGGTACGGGTACGCCTGAACAGCACGGCCATCGCCATCGAGCCGGACCAGCGCATCACGCGCGTGACCTATGGCTGGAGCGGCAACCTGCACCGGGTCGAAGCCGCGCACGTGGTGCTGGCTGGCTACAACATGATGATCCCGTTCATCATGCCCGGCCTGCCGGCGCCCCAAAAGGAGGCCCTGCGCTCCGATGTGAAGGCCCCGGTGGTCTACACCAAGGTGGCTCTGGACAACTGGCGCGCCTTCGAGGCGCTCAAGACCAGCCGCATCCATGCGCCGGCCATGGCCTACACCGACCTGTGGCTGGAGAAGCCGGCCGGCGCGCGCCCGGCCGACCCGGTGGTGCTGCATATGCTCTATGTGCCCACCGTGCCGGACAGCGGCATGCAGGCGCGCGAACGTTTCCGCGCCGGGCGGGCTTTCCTGCTTGGTACGCCGTTCGGCGAACTGGAGAAGGGTATCCGCAGTCAGCTCGACCGCATGCTGGCGCCCGGTGGCTTCGCCGGCAAGGATGTGATTCGCGGCATTACCGTCAACCGCTGGGCACACGGCTACAGCTATATGCCCAACAGCCTGTTCGAGGAGGAGGCGGCAGCGCAGGCCGTGCTGGATCGCTCGCGCGCCAGCGCGGGCAATGTGGTGATCGCTAACAGCGATAGCGCAGGCAGCCCTTCGCTGACAGCCGCCATCGACCAGGCGTGGAAGGCGGTCGGGGAGCTGGCGGGCTGATTTCGGGCCTGGGCAGGGCGCTCAGCGCCGGGCGTTGCGCGCGGCGAGGTAGTCGCGCTGGAAGGCGCACATGCGCAATGCATTGTGATAGGCGCCATAGCTGAAGAACTCTTCCAACAGTTCGCCCTCGCGCTGGAAGCCGCATTTCTCGTAGATATGGATCGCCTTGGCGTTCTGCACATCCACGATCAGGAAAAGCTTGTGCAGGTTCAGCACCATGAAGGCGTAGTCCATGGCGAGCCGGGTAGCCGTGCCGGCGTAGCCGCGGCCCTGGCTGGCCGGCGCCACGATGATCTGGAACTCGCCGCGCCGGTGGATATGGTTCAACTCCATCAACTCGACTAGGCCGACCGCTTCGCCATCCAGGATCTCGCAGACGAAGCGGCGCTCGCGCTGGTCATGCACATGGCGGTCATAGAGCTGAGACAGCTCGGCGAAGGTTTCGTAGGGTTCCTCGAACCAGTAACGCATGATCTTTGCGTCGTTGTTCAGGCTGTGTACGAAATGCAGGTGGCTGCGCTCCAGCGGGCGCAGGATCAGGTTTGGGCCGGTTTCAGTCACCATGGGCGGTCCTTTCTTGGTTGTTATTCACGGGTCTGCCCGGAGCAGGCAGGAAACACAAGCCCATGAGGTCCAGCGGCTCCGGGCGAAGCCTGGTTCGACCCCCGGCAGCTTAGCCGGGTTCCGATCTGAGGCAGGCACATTTGTTCACAATCGCCGCTTGCCACGAGCGGGCAGGGCGCACCTCAGGCCGGGATGCCAAACAGGCGGCGGCTATTGCGGGTGCACTGGCTGGCGATTTCTGCCACCGCCAGCCCCTTCAGTTCGGCGACCGCATGCGCGATCCAGGGCAGGTTGGCGGGCTCGTTGTAAGGCCGCCGGTTCTTGTGGTTCTTCGGGCCGAGGTAGGGAGCATCCGTCTCCAGGTGCAGGCGGTCGAGCGGTATGGCTTGTACGGCCTCCCGCAGCGCCTGGCCTCGCTTGAGATCCGTTACCCAGCCCGTGATACCGATGTCCAGGCCCAGTTCCACGAAAGCGGCCGCCTCGTCGGCAGCGCCGGTAAAGCAGTGCACCACACCGTGGGCGCCGGCACGGACCGCGGGTTCCACCATCGCGTAGAAGTCCTCGAAGGCGTCGCGGCAATGGAGAAACAGGGGCTTCTTCCAGAGGACAGCCGCTTCGAGCTGGTCCGCGAAGGCCCTGCGCTGGTCGGCAGGCGTCGAGAAATTGCGGTTGTAGTCCAGCCCGCACTCCCCGATCGCCACCACCTCGGGGCGTTCCCAGAGGGACTCAAGGGATTGCCGGACCGATGGCGACCAATCCCTGGCCGTGTGAGGGTGCGTGCCCGCCGTTGCGAATAGGAGGCGGGGATGCAGCCTGGCCAGGTCACTAGCCTTCCTGCTCCCGTCCAGCGATGTGCCCGTCGCGAGTATGGCCACAACCCCGGCTGCCACGGCGCGCTCAAGGATGGCGTGTGTGTGCGGGGCAATCTGGGAGGAATGAAAGTTTACGCCAATGTCGATTAGGTGCATGTCTGGCTGGGATGAGAGGCTGATCGTTCGCAGTATGCAGTCTAACCTTGGGCTAATCGGCTTGCTGCGCTCATAATGTTCTCTATATCAAACACTACGAAGAATTAGCTACTTAGTGTTTCATCTATGGCACGTTATCTTGACTGATGCTGTTGTTTCGTATACAGTACGTTAGACATTCATTTGAGCATAATGTTATACAGGTAGCACATGAATCTTGCTGAGCTGGGAGAGGCCTTTAAGCGTGCCAGGATCCTTGCGAACAAGACCCAACAGGAAGTCGCCGAGTACAGCGGGGTGCCGCGGGCCCGGATCAGCCGGTTTGAGACGGGCGGATTACCGGAGCTGGGCGCGGTGAAGTTGTTGAGTTTGTTCGAGGCCGTCGGGCTTGAGCTGCTCGCAAGGCCTGCCGGCCACCGAAGGACGCTGGACGACGTGCTGGCAGAGACGGAGGAAGTCGATTCCACCTCCGAGGAAGCGCGCCGGCGTGTCCGGCACTTTCACCGCCGGCCGCAGCCAGCCGCGGACCTCGACGCTTCCCAGTCCGGCGACAAGGTACCGGAAAATGCCCACGACGAGGATTCGAAGTGAACGGCGCTCAGATGCTGGACGTCTATGTGAATGCAACGCCCGTCGGCACGCTGGCCGAAGAAGCGCGCGCGAGCGTATTCACTTACCTGCCAGATGTACCGGCGCACGACTTCGTATCGCTTCTGCTGCCGGTTCGGGCAGAGTCGTATAAATGGGCAGCCGGGCTGCTGCCGTTTTTTCAGATGAACTTGCCCGAGGGGTACAAGAAGGACCTGATCCGGCGCAAGCTTGGGGCCCATGCCGACGTGAGCGACCTGGGCCTGCTGGCGCTGACCGGCGCGAACGGGATCGGCAGGGTCCGGGTGGTGCCTCACGGGGCGCCGCCGACGTTGGCCGCTTCGAACCTGGACATGGCGAGCCTGCTCGCATCGACCGGATCGCGGGACAACCTGCTGCGCCATCTGGAAGCGGGCATTGCCGAAGGTGTATCGGGCGTCATGCCCAAGGTGCTTGCCAGGCCCGAGGACAAAGCCACGGTCTGGACCGACGAGTTCATCCTGAAGACAGGTCCGGCGGATTTGCCCGGCCTGTCTGTGAACGAGTTCCTGTGCCTCGAAGTGGCGCGGCTGGCGGGCCTGGAAGTGCCGGAAACAGAACTCTCGGACGACGGGCAGGTGCTGGCAATCCGCCGTTTCGATCGCCAGGCGGACGGCAGCCGGCTTGCAGTTGAGGATTTTTGTGCGCTGAGAGGACTGGACCCTGTCAATAAATACAAGGGCAGTCTTGAGGATCTGGCAAAGCTGTTGGCGATTTACGTCAGCGCCCCGCATCGCAAGGAAAGTGCGCGGCGCCTGTTTACGTTGTTGCTTTTGAACTACGCACTGCGCAATGCCGATGCACACCTGAAGAACTTCGCGGTGGTGTACACCAGCATCGATGACGTCAGGCTGGCCCCGGTGTATGACATTGTCACGGTGACCGCCTACCCGGAGTATCGGGCGGATATCCCCGGATTGCCGCTGGCCGGCAAGCGGACCTGGGCATCCGGTAAGTTGCTGGCGCAGTACGGCGGCGCAAGACTGAACTTGTCTAGCGCCGATATGGCCGCATGTATGGGTCAGGTGACGCAGGCGATCCGGAAGGTAGTGCCGCTGGTAAGCGAGTACGCTGACCGCTACCCGGAGTTCAGGGAAATCGCCAAGCGCATGCTGGACGCGTGGGCACAAGGCGCCGAGGACATCAAGCCGGACGCCAAGTTGGGCAAGTCGGAGCCTGCGCCGCTACGGGAACAGGCCGGCCTGTCCGGGCAGAACGATATGGTGAGCAGGAAAAAAACAAATGTGTACGTCGATCCGGATGGTGCTTTCGGTCACAAAGCCCGCTAGACCCGAAGGTTCGGCGCATTGGAATACGCCTCGATGGGTCTAATACCTAACACCGGTGCTCCCCTGCATAGGGGGAACCACACGGAAGCGGGGCATTGGCAACACGGCAGTCAGTTTTTTCGCGTGATGCGTTGCAACAACGAATGTAGAATATCGCCCTTTGGCTTGATCGGACACGCAATGCCGGACTGGGAGTCCCAGCGGATTGCGGCAGATGTCCGTCTCTCGGCAGCTAGCAATGCTGCGAGGGCTTTGACAGCCGCAGGTGCGATGGGTGTACCCTCGTATGGGCAACAGTCAAGAAGTAATCAAGTAGTAATTCAGCAAGGGAGCAGCAGTTAATGGCGAGTGGCGCACAACGGACGTTGGCAGAATCGAAAACAGCATTGGCCGGCAAGAAGCCGGCCGGTAGGGGTGCGGCGTCCACGGCTCAAGCTGATCCCGCAACCGAAGCTACGGAGCGCAGCCAGCAGCTGCGCGCACTGATCCAGCTGGGCAGGGAACGCGGCTACCTGACGCACGCGGATATCAGCGACCATTTGCAGGGCAATTTCACCGACACGGCTGCGATGGAAAGCATCGTCAGCACGTTCGCCGAAATGGGCGTGACGATCTACGAGCAGACGCCGGACGCCGAAGCGCTCCTGCTGCGCGATAGCGCGGTCGCGGCCTCGGACGACCAGGCCGACGAAGAGGCGGAAGTCGCGCTGTCGACCGTCGACTCCGAGTTCGGCCGGACCACCGACCCGGTGCGGATGTACATGCGGGAAATGAGCTCGGCAACCTTGCTGACCCGCAAGCAGGAAGTGGAGATCGCCAAGCGTATCGAAGACGGCCTGAACCGCATGGTTCACGCCATCGCTGCCTGCCCGTCCACCATTGCGACGATCCTCGAGCTCTCGCAGCGCGTGGAGCGCGATGAAATCCGCATCGATGAACTGGTCGACGGGCTGATCGAAGGGGAAGCCGAGGTGGCCGCCGAAGCTGACGACGACACCAGCCGCGATGAAGTCGCCGCCGATGACGACAGCGACGACGACAGCGACGAAGGTGCGAGCGCGCAAGCCAACGAATCCGCCGCGCTTTCCAAGCTGCGGGACGATTGCCTGACGCGGTTCGCCCGCGTGGCCGATCATTTCGAGGCCATGCGCAAGGCCTACACCGCACATGGCGTGGAGTCGGAAGGATTCCTCATGGCTCAGCTCGCGGTCCGCGAAGAGTTGAGCTCGATCCGCTTTACCGCCAAGACCATTGAGCGCCTGTGCGCCGATGTCCAGGCCGTGGTGGAAGAAGTGCGTGTCGTCGAGCGCCAGATCCTGCAGCTGATGGTGGAGCGGTGCGGCATGCCCAGGGAAGAGTTCATCGAACGCTTCCCCGGCAACGAGACCAATCTTGCCTGGGGCCGCTCGCTCGCTGCCGAATCGCGCTCGTACAGCGACTCGGTCGGCCGCAGCCTGCCGGACCTCGAATCGCATCAGCAAAAGCTGGTTGATATTCACGCACGCGCGGTGTTGCCGCTGTCGGAGCTGAAGCTGGTGAACCGCCAGATGCTGACCGCCGAACGCCAGATGCGCCAGGCCAAGCACGAGATGACGCAAGCCAACCTGCGTCTGGTGATCTCGATCGCCAAGAAGTACGTGAATCGCGGCATGCAGTTCCTGGACCTGATCCAGGAAGGCAATATCGGCCTGATGAAGGCGGTCGACAAATTCGAGTACCGCCGCGGCTGGAAATTTTCCACCTATGCAACGTGGTGGGTCCGCCAGGCAGTGACGCGGGCGATCGCCGACCAGGCCCGGACCATCCGGGTGCCGGTGCATATGATTGAGACGATCAACAAGCTCAATCGCATCTCGCGCGAGATCATGCAGCGCACCGGCAAGGCCGCGGATCCCGCGGCGCTGGCCGAGCGCATGGAGATGCCCGAAGAGAAGGTCCGCTCGATCATGAAGATCGCCAAGGAGCCCGTCTCCATGGAAACGCCGGTTGGCGAGGACGGCGACACGAGCCTGGGCGACATGATTGCCGACTCGGATACCGCGTCCCCGGCGGAAGCCGCACTGCATGCGAGCCTGCGGGCGACCGTGCGGGAAATGCTCGACGACCTGACGCCCCGCGAGGCCAAGGTGCTGCGGATGCGTTTCGGTATCGACATGTCCACCGACTACACGCTGGAAGAAGTCGGCAAGCAGTTCGATGTGACCCGCGAGCGGATTCGCCAGATTGAAAGCAAGGCGATGAAGAAGATGCGGCATCCGAGCCGCGCGGACCACCTGAAGGCGTTCCTGAAGGAAGGCTGATAGCAGGGCGCCGGGGCAAGTCCTGGCGCTGACGCGCGACGAAGCGATGCAGTGACGAAGGGGGGTTGCGGCCAGGTTGAGGCCGTGACCCCCTTCTTCGTTTCAGGCCGGCACAAGGGTCTTCCAGAGCACCATGGCGCCGATGTTCAGGACCACGGTTCCCCAGAAGGCCGCCTGAAACTCCTGCTTCCGATTTTTGTGGCGCAGCAGATGTTGCGCGGCAAGTGCGCCCGGCCAGCCACCACACAGGGCGAGGAAGTGCAGGTGGGCCTCGGGAGTGCGCCATTCCTTGCGGTTGGCACGGGTCTTGTCGGCCTTGTACGCAAGGAACGCAACGATACTCATCACGAGACTGATCGCGCCGGCAAGCCGCGGGAGAAACCCACCGAGGGCGCCGGCGAAAATCGCCGCCAGGGCGATCGCGGCCAGGAAAACCGGCAGCACGCTTGCCTGGTTTTGCGATTTCGGTGCGCCTAGTATCGAGACGTTGCTGGCTTGCATGCGGCCGTCCTTGCCCTTGCCCAGTTCAAACATGACGCGGTCGCCAGGCTTTGGCCGGACTGAACGGTTCTGCAGCGCAGTGATGTGAAAGAAAATATCCTTCACGTCGGCATGTACATCGATAAAGCCATAGCCCTTGTCGGCGTTCCAGGATGTTACGCGTCCTGCTTTTTTCATTTTTGGTCGTAGAAATAGACCGGGAGCGTCGCACAAATCCCCCTTTCGCACAACGAGCGGCGGCCGAAGCCTGTGGGAGGGGAAGGGCGGCTCGTCTTAAGCTGGCGTCAGACTGTCCTCTCTCCGCCCGGAACGGCTTGCTTGGAGACGACCATGTTCCGCTTTGGTCCGGTCCGCTTGCTGCGCCTGGTAGCGCGCAATACCAGCAGGACAACCGGGATGATCAATATCCCCTCAAGCAGTTCGGGATCGAGCGGAAGATGCACCGCGTGGAGGGCTTTGAGTCCGGCGCCGGTCAGGGACAGCACGTAATACGAGATGGCCGCAACGGATAAGCCCTCGACTGCGTGCTGAAGTCCCAGTTGGCTGCGGGCCGTCTGGTCCATTCCCTCCAGCAGGCGAGTGGTGTCCTGCTCTTGCGCGAGGTTGACGCGCGTACGCAGCAGGTCGACAGCTCTTGCGACACGTCCTGCAAATTGTTCGTGACGCGCCCAGACCGCCTTGCACGTTTCCATTGCGGGGGCAAATCGACGCTCCATGAATTCGGCGATCGTTGGCACGCCTTCGATGCGCTCTTCCCGGAGTTCATGAATCCGTGCGAGCACGAGTTTTTCATAGGCGCGAGATGCACTGAAGCGCCCACCAGATTCGGCCAGCGCCTCGATCCGCACCGCCAGATGGGTCAGCCGGACCAGCAATTCAGCATCGTGTTGCGGTCCGGGACTCGCATCCATGCTGTGCATCAATGGCCCGAGCGCCCGCTGCAGTTCGTCCAGGCTTCCGCCCAGGTCGCGAGCGACCGGCAATGCCAGCAAGGCCATCATTCTGTATGTCTCAATCTCGTAGAGACGCTGCAAAAGGCGGCCACCTTGTTCTTCACGAAAACCATCGTCGATCACGAGAAATCGCGAGAAGCCGTCCGGCTGGATGGTCCAGTCGCAGAATACCTGCCCACCTCCCAGTACATGGCTGCCGACAAGAATCGGACCATCGATCCACTCCCGCAGGTCCCGACGCGCCCGGTTGGCGCCTTCGCCCGACACAAGCTCCATTCGGACCGCGACAAACCGCTTGCCTTCAAACGCCTGGAACCATTCAGATGGCACGTGCGCCGTAGCCAGATCGGAGAAGTAGTCCGTGTCATGGCGTTTTGCGACGAACGTGAAGGTGGAAAACTCCGTGTGCCGTTCCCACTTCAACTCTTTTTCCGCTCCCCACCGCGCTGAATAGTGCTTTGTGCCGTCGACGGGGGCGTCCAGGCCAGTGAGACGGCACAGCGCTCTCAGGAGCGTCTGGTGAATTGCCGTGTCGTCATCGGCATAGATGGCAAAGTGCACCAGTGACACCGAGCCGCCAATCCGGAGAAACGGCCTTGCATGCAACTCGCGCGAAAGGCTGGCGCGCAGGGGGTGGTCCATAGCTTGATGCCTATTTGTTAATCCGCTAATTAACTAATTAACCGCATTGACTCCGATAGCGGCGTGTCGGGTTGCAACCGAGTGCATCTTCAATCCGTCTTTCGTCGGCGCGACCCGCCGCACACCCACGCGGCCCACGCTTTAGCGTGCTTGCGTGTGAAGTATGCCCTTGGCGCATGATTAAGAAAAACGGGTAAAATTGATCATTCGCATCAGATTCTCTGATATTTATGAAAGCGCTTGACCTCGACGTGCTGACGATGCTCGTGGCTGTTGCCGATACCAGCAGCTTCAGCCGTGCGGCGCAGGTGGTGCATCGCTCCCAGTCTGCGGTCAGCATGCAGATCAAAGCGCTGGAGCTGGCGCTCGGCAAGCCGCTGTTCGTGCGAAGAGCAAGAAGCGTTGCCCCGACGCAGGATGGCGAAGTCCTGTTGGGGTTCGCGCGGCGCATGCTTGCTCTGCGCGACGAGGCCTGGGCGGCGGTGGTTCGCCCGGACGTGACGGGCAGGGTCGTCATCGGCGTGCCCGACGACTATGCTTCTTCGCTGTTGCCCGCGATCCTCAAGAAGTTTTCGGCGACGTACCCTAAGGTCGAGATCCAGGTCATCGGACTGCCGAGCGTGGCGCTTGCGCCGATGGTCAGGGATGGAGCGGTCGACCTCGTATGCGCAACACGCGTAAAGGGGTTGTCCGGCGAGTTCATCCGACACGAGCCGATGGTCTGGGCGGCTGCGCCAAGCGCCGATGGGATATGGCGCGAGAGACCGCTTCCGATCGCTGTGTTCCTGCCAGGCAGCGTCGCACGGGAAAACGCTATTCGCAGCCTTGAGCGCGCGAAGATTACCTATCGGACCTCGTACGAGAGCCCCAGTTTGCTCGGCCTGCTAAGCATGGTCGAAGCCGGCCTCGCAGTGGCTCCCCTTGCGCGCTGCGCGGTTCCGCCTCACTTCACCTTGCTTGGCCAGGCTCAGGGGCTTCCGGAGATTGCAGCGCTGGAAGTCATCCTCGCGCGAAGCGCAGCATCCAGGCGACCGCCGTGCGATTTCCTTGCCGAACAGATTGTTTCCGAGTTGCGGCGATAGGGCAGTCATGCGACGTCACAGCGGCTCGACCAGCCGCCTGTTGCTGTTGCGGCAGTATTCCGCACAGGCCGCGCGTGCCGAGTTGGCCGCGCCGTGCACGAACAGCGGCGCGTCGGCACGCCGCGACATCGACACCACGATGGACGGGGGTGCGGGCTGCAGCGGTAACTCCACGACTTCGCCGCTCTCGATCAGCTTGTCGACGAACAGGCGCGGAATAGCGGCCACGCCGAAACCGTCGCGCACGAGCTGCACGATCACGGCAATCGACGGTGACCCGGTAATGCGGGTTTCCGAAAGCGGCACACCGTGGGCTCCCGCGAGTTTGGCCACGATGTCCTCCAGCGCGCGATGCGGCGCGGTCCCCCGGCCGAACGTCAGGATCGGATGCTGCAGCACCTGCCTGGCGAGCGCGCCGCGCGTGTGCGACAGCAAGCCTGCGCGCGCTACCCAGTGCACGGGATAGTTGGCGAGTGCATTGCACACCACGTTGCTTTCGTCACTGCCTTCGACGCGAATGATGAGATCGAGCTCGTCGGCAATCAGCCTGCGCTGGAGCACCACGCTCACATCGGCGGTCAGTTCGACTTCCAGTTGCGGGTAGTCTGCGGCGAGCCGTCGCATGTAGTTCGGCAACCAGCTGTGCACCACGGTCTCGATCACGCCCAGGCGCAGGCGCCCGCGGATTTTGCTGTCGCCCGAGGCGGCGGCCTGCAACAGTCGTGCGGCCTCAACCACTCCCTTCGCGTATCCGAGCAGGTACTCGCCGTTGGGCGTCAATCGAAATTCGCGGCTCTCCCGATCGACCAGCGCGGTTTGCAGCTCATCTTCCAGTGCCTTTATCCGTTGGGAAATGGCAGCTGGCGTCGCGTGCAGCGCGGCTGCTGTCGCACGAAAACTGTGCAATTTGGCCAGCGTGACAAAGGTTTCGAGGAATCGCGTATTCATCAGGCAGTGGAGTAGATCGCCGCAGAAAGCTTCAAATTTCCTTGGGTATCCCGGCAGTTAGCGTCAGTCCCGGTTTGGCACCACCTCAGTGCGGGTAAGGGAAAACCCGCAAAGTTGTTAAGAAATTCTATACATGGGTGCCAACAAAAAGTCGTTGGCGATAAAAAATTTTACTCTCTATCGTTCAAGGCAGACACGACGACGTCATAACGACATGAGAATGCAGATGCCCGAAGACCTGATGCCTTTCGACTTTCGCCAGTCCGTGCGCAGTGGCCAGTTCCGTGGCCCCACCGCAGGCTATTGCGGCGACTACGCCCAGGCCAACCTGGCCATCCTGCCGTCCGCGCACGCCAGCGATTTCCTGCGCTTCTGCCAGGCCAATCCGAAGCCGTGTCCCTTGCTGGGCGTAGGTGAGCCGGGACAGTGGCATGTGCCGGTACTCGGGCGCGAGGTGGACATCCGCAATGATGTGCCTGCTTATAACGTCTATCGCGACGGGCGGCTCGCGGAAGAAAGCGAATCGCTGGCCGACCTGTGGCAAAACGACTTCGTGGTGTTCGCCATCGGCTGCTCGTTCTCGTTCGAGCACATGCTGGCGCAGGAAGGCGTTCCCCTGCGGCATGTCGAGGAAGGCCGCAACGTGCCGATGTACCGCACCAGGATTGCCAACCGGCGCGCGGGCGTTTTCGGTGGCGAGCTGGTGGTATCGATGCGGCCCATGCGCGGCGCCGAGGCGATTCGCGCGGTGCAGATCACCAGCCGTTTCCCTGCCGTCCATGGCGCGCCGATCCACATCGGCGACCCGGCCGAGCTGGGGATAGAGGACCTGGCCAAGCCGGAGTTCGGGGATCCCGTCACGATCAAGCCGGGGGAGCTGCCGGTCTACTGGGCCTGCGGCGTCACACCCCAGACCGCGATCATGGCCGCGAAGTTGCCGCTGGCGATCGCGCACAAGCCCGGCCACATGTTGGTGACCGATATCAGGAACGCCTCGCTTGCCGTGTTCTAGCCAGCCGGAGCAACGCAGTTCGTTTTTTCGCTTTGTCGTTTTTTGATTTCCCCCGAAACCGAAATCGTTACAAGCCAGGGCGCCGGAGACCACCGGCGCCAACGAAAGATCCGCGTGAGGCGGCGGGCTGCGCTCATCCACCGATGGGGGCGCCGGCCGCGGCAGCCGCGCGCAAGACCGTTCACCCCACGCGCCCAGGAGCGTTTCATGGACAACAAGACCCCCGCGGCGGCGGCCGCCGCCAATCCCGCAATGGCTTCCTCCCTTGCACCAACGGCATCTGTCGAAGCCGGCGGTAACCTGTTCTCCTGGTACGGCGATGCATCGCCCCGCGAGAAACGCGCCTTCTGGAGCTGCAAGGTCGGCTACATGCTCGACGGCATGGATACGCAGATGCTCTCCTTCGTCATTCCGACGCTGATCGCTACCTGGGGTATCAGCCTGGCCGACGCCGGCTTCATCGGTACGCTCACATTGCTGGCTTCGGCACTGGGCGGCTGGGCCGCCGGTATCCTGTCCGACCGCATCGGCCGGGTGCGGACGCTGCAATTGACGGTGGTGTGGTTCGCGGTCTTTACGGGCCTGTGCGGTCTGGCGCAGAACTACGAGCAACTGCTGGCCGCGCGGGCGCTGATGGGCTTCGGTTTCGGCGGTGAATGGACCGCCGGTGCCGTGCTGATCGGCGAGGTGATCCGCGCCAAGGATCGCGGCAAGGCCGTCGGCCTGGTGCAGTCCGGCTGGGCGATTGGCTGGGGGCTGACGGCCATCCTGTACTCCGTGCTGTTCTCGGTCATGCCCGCTGAACTGGCGTGGCGTGCGCTGTTCCTAATCGGCCTGCTCCCGGCGCTGCTGGTGGTGGTCATCCGCCGCTACGTGAAGGAGCCGGACGTCTACGAAAAAGAGAAGGCGGCGCAAGGCAAGGCGAGCGATCGCCCCCGTTTCACGGAGATCTTCAGCCCGAAGCTGCTGTCGACGACGGTGCGCGCGGCGCTGCTGGCGACCGGCGCGCAAGGCGGGTACTACGCGATCACGACCTGGCTGCCGACGTACCTGAAGACCGAGCGTCACCTGACTGTGATGGGGACGGGGGGATACCTGGCCATGATCATCTTCGGCTCGTGGATCGGCTACCTCGTCAGTTCCTATCTGACCGACAGGCTTGGCCGCAAGCCGAACTTCATTCTCTTCGCGGTGGGTTCGATGACGGTTGCCTTTGGCTACACGATGCTGCCGTTGAGCAACGGCGCCATGTTCTGGCTCGGTTTCCCGCTCGGCTTCTTCGCTTCAGGCATTTTCAGCGGCATGGGCGCGTTCCTGACCGAACTGTTCCCGACGCGGGTGCGTGGCTCCGGCCAGGGCTTTTGCTACAACTTCGGCCGGGCTGTCGGCGCACTCTTTCCATTCCTGATCGGCGCGCTGTCCAAGCAATATGGTCTCGGCGCCAGCATCGGCATCTTCGCCGCGGCGGCCTATGGCGTGCTGATCATTGCCGCGCTGACGCTGCCGGAAACCCGTGGCCGCGAGCTTGAAGCCGCCGGCATGTAAGTCCCCGGCGGCCAGCGCCCGGGCGGCGGCGAACCAGATAGGCGTGGATGAACCGCGCCGCATGATGAGCGCGTTCGGCAGCGTGGACGCGTGGTGGACGTTGGCGCCGCTATCCTCCGGCAGCCTCGTCCATTGCTGCCGCTGTAACTACAGCCTCCAACGGTGCCGCCGCCGTCCATTCGCGCTCATGCCGCCCGCACTGTTGCATTTCGCCCTCACACCTGACAGGCGCTAACAATTGATTACAACCGGGGTGGTCGAGCCGAACTATGCTCCCCCGTGCTCAAAAACTGCGGTAGCCAGGTACAGTGGCATGCCGTGCTACATGGAAGAAGAGTCGCATGATCAAGATCTGTTCGATTCCCCTGGTGGCCATTGCCATGTTGGCGGCCACCGCGGGAGCTGCCCGGGCGCAGCATGTTGTCGGGGGGATGGGCGAGGATGTCAGGATCGGCGCCTTCGGTGGCAACGCGGACAATCGCTTGGGCGGCCGCGTCCTGCCCGACAAGCATGGGCTCGATACGACAGGCCGGAACGGGGCACGCGCGCGAGCCGGCGGCCGACAGGCAGCGCACGCCCCCAGTACGCGTGCAAAGGCGCCTTCACTCCCTCCTGGCAGAAATTTGCCATAGGCGGCATTTCCGCAGGAGACGCTGCCGGCGTCGACGCTTTATTTCCTTCCGGCACGCCGTATACGCAGCTGGCGCAGTAAGGAAAAGCGCATCGCCAGCCTGACGGATGGCGTCGCCCGGCTTACGTCAGCCGCCGATATAAGACATCTCGATCTTTCGTGTGTCGCGTGCCTGCCGCACTGCGGGGTTGCTGCGCAGCTCGGAGTAACGATCGGTGCGCGCTTGCCAGACCCCGGCGATGGCATTGGAGGTTGCCAGGTCGCTGTGGCCGCCGCGCAGCAGCGCGCGCAGGTCGTAGCCTTCGGTGGCAAACAGGCACAGGTAGAGCCGGCCTTCGGTCGACAGGCGGATACGGCTGCAGTCCCCGCAGAAGGCGTGGGTCACGCTGGAGATCACGCCGATCTCGCCGACGCCGTCGCGGTAACGCCAGCGCTCGGCAGTCTCGCCGCTGTAGCTGGCGGGGATGGCTTCGAGTGCGAAGGCTTCATCGATGCGGCGCACCACCTCGGCGGAGGGCAGCACCTCATCCATCTGCCAACGGTTGCTGGCACCCACGTCCATGAACTCGATAAAGCGTACGATGACGCCGCTGCCGCGGAAGTGCGCGGCCACCGGCACGATCTCGGCGTCGTTGGTGCCGCGCTTGACTACCATATTGACCTTGAGCGGCGCCAGGCCGGCAGCCTGGGCGGTCTCGATGCCGTCCAGCACGTCGCGTACCGCGAAGTCGACATCGTTCATGCGGCGGAAGGTGGCATCGTCGATGGCGTCCAGGCTCACGCTCACGCGCGACAGGCCGGCGTCGCGCAACGATCGCGCCTTGCGGGCAAGCAGCGAGGCATTGGTGGTGAGGGTGAGGTCGAGCGGCTTGCCCGAAACCGTCTCGATGCGCGCGAGCATCTCCACCAGCTTCTCGATGTTCTTGCGCAGCAGCGGCTCTCCGCCCGTCAGGCGGATCTTTTCCACGCCGTGCGCAACGAACAGGCGGGCGGCTCGCTCGATCTCCTCGAAACTCAGCAACTCGGAATGCGGCAGGAAGGTGTAGTCCTTGTCGAACACTTCCTTGGGCATGCAATACACGCAACGGAAATTGCAGCGGTCCGTGACCGAGATGCGCAGATCGTGCAGCGGCCTGCCGCGGGTGTCGGCAACCTGTCCGGACGGCGCCGCGAGCACCACCGGGATGGTGGGCATCATCGACCGGCGTCGATGGTCGCGCAGGTCGACAATGGGGATGACGGATGCGGTCATGGGCTGAGGTGCAGGTGCGCCGGGTCAATCGGGCGCGGTCAGGCCGCGCTCGACCGCGTAGACCGCGATCTGGACGCGGCTCGTCAGATTGAGTTTCTTGAGGATATTTTGCACATGGATCTTCACCGTGCTCTCCGCCACGCCCAGGTCGCGCGCGATTTCCTTATTGCTTTCGCCGCGTGTCAGGCCGCGTACGATCTCATGCTCGCGCGAGGTGAGGCGGGGCTTGTCGGTCGAGCCCGCCGCCGTCGCCGGGGGAGGGTTGGTGGGCGCACGGAATTGCGCGACAAGCTTTGCCGTCATCCCCTCCGAAATCACTGCCTCGCCTACCGCCGCCCGGCGGATGGCGCTGGTCAGGGTTTCCGCTTCGATGTTCTTCAGCAGGTAGCCCCGGGCGCCGCTGCGCAGGGCGGCCGCCAGTTCCTCGGCTTCCTCCGACACCGTGAGCATCACCACCGCACTGTCGGGCAGGTCTTCCACCAGCAGTTGCAGGGTTTCAAGTCCCGACAAGCCGGGCATGTTCAGGTCCAGCAGGATCACATCGGGCCGGTGCTGCTTGGCCCGCTTGACGCCTTCCACGCCATCGGCCGCCTCGTCGACGATTTCGAAATCGGTCTGGCGCGCAAGCAGGGCGCGCACGCCAGAGCGAAACAGGGAGTGGTCGTCTATCAGGAGGATGCGGATGGTCATGATATTCACTTGAATGAAGTAGGCGGGCGTGGGCGGCCGGCAGCCGTGACATTGGTTACCGCGGCAGGATGAGCTCAACGCGCGTGCCCGTGCCCCGCGCGGCCACGATCCGGAGGCTGGCCGATAGCCTGGCCGCCCGCTCGCGCATGATGTGCAATCCCACGTGGGCCTGATCGTCCGCGGCCGGTTCCGTGGGGTCGAAGCCGTCGCCATCGTCCTCCACGACCATGCTGAAGGTGCGCCCGTTGCGCACGATGACGCTGGCGTGACCGGCACGCGCATGCTTTCGCACATTGGAAAGGGCCTCCTGCAGGATGAACAGCACCTGCAACTGCTGCTCCGGCTGCAGGGGAGGCCCGCCCTGCGCGTCATTGAACGCCAGGGCAAGCGCCGTGCTGCTCTGGCGCCGGAAGCGCGCCACGGTGTCTTCCACGGCCTGGCGCAGCTCGCCATGCGCCAGCTTGCTGCGGAAATTGAGCAGCAGTTCCCGTACATCCTGATAGCTCTCCTCGACACCGCAACGCAGCAGCGGCACGATGGTGCGGGTTTCGTTCATATCGCTGCGCGCGACGGCGTCTTCCAGCAACTGCACCTGCAGGTTCAGATAGTTGAGTCCCTGGGCAATGCTGTCATGCAGGCCCTGCGCCACCAGGTTGCGCTCTTCCACCACCGCAAGCTGGCGCGCGGTTTCCGACAGGTGCAGATGATCCAGCGCCACGCCGAGATGCTGTCCGAAGGTCTCGAGCAGGCGGATATCCGAGGCAGGCAGCTGCAGCGGCTGGCGGAAGTGCAGGGAGAAGGTGCCCAGCACCGTGCGCTGCGTTTCTATGCGGAACACCGCAAGCCCCGGGAATCCTTCCCTCGCGCAGCCGAAGCGCGCATCGGACGCTGGCCGGCCCGCCGAGAGTGCGGCTCCCTTGCTGAGATCTTCAATCAGTACGACGGATTCGCTGGCCGCCTCGCCACAAAAACACGCGTCCACCTTCATGCAGTGCTCGGCCTCTTCCAGTGCGGCCGAGTAGCCGGCCGACACCACCAGGTGCAGCTGGTCGTGGTCCGCATCGATCATGCGTACGCTGCCGCCGTCGGCATCGAACTGCTGCATCACGCGCTCCAGGAAACCGCGGCAAAGCGCCTCGCTGTCGTTTGACATATTGAGGAAAGCGGCCATGTCGTAGAGCGCCGCGAGGTCGCGGTTGTGCCGCGCCAGCTCGGCGGTCTTCTGCGCCACGCGTGCTTCGAGATCCTGGTATAGCCCTTCCAATTCGCCGGCCATCCGGTTGAAACCGTCCGCCAGCATGCCGAACTCGTCGCGCGTCTCCACCGGCAGGCGCAGGGAGAACTCCCGCGCGGCCATGCGCTGCAGACCATCCTGCAAGCGCATGACCGGAAGGATGATCCAGATGTAAAGCAGGTAGATGACGGCCACCGTACCCATGCAGGCCATCGCCGCGAGTCCGGCCTGCGACAGCCGCAGCAGGGTGGTCTTGGTGGCGTTTTCCTGCTCGATCATGCTGACCAGGCGGTTGACCTGGTCGACAAAGGAAGCCAGCGCCACAGGGTAGGCAGGTGCTGCGCCGGTTGCGACGCCCAGGTCGGCTAGCGCACTGGGCTTGATGCGCTGGTTCCAGTCCTGGCTTACCCGCTCCAGTTGCGCGCGGATGCCAGGGTCGTCCGGCAGGAACAAGGGCCGCGCCGGATCGCCCTGGTGCAGGCGTGCCAGGGTGGCATCCATCCCGTTGATCTGGGCGTCCAGCTGATGGCGCTCGCCGGCATGTGCCCTGGCGAGTTCGATGGCGACGCGATTGGCGCGCATGCGCAGGCTGCCCGCATCGTTGATGGCCGCGCCCGCGCCTTCGAGCTGCCATGACAGCCACAGCGTCCCTGAGATCATGGCCAGCACGATCAGCAGCGCGCCCAGCGAGAGCGAGACGATGCGTGTTGACAGTCGGTGGCGCAAACCTGGCAACGCTGCCTGGCCAGGCGGCGGCGAGAAGGACTGCTCCACGGTGGAGGCGGGCGGGGAAGGGGGCGTGAGATCTACCATATGGCTCCAGCCCCCCGGCGGATGTCTTCGGTCTGGATCGGCGCTTCAGGGGCTTGTCGCATTATTGACGGCAAGCCGGCGCGGCGACTTGCGCAAAATCAATATCGCTTGCGGGGCCGGGTGGCGCTTGGCTAACTTTCTTTAAATATCATGGCGTGACGCAATTTTCGGCGTGGAGGCCGGGATGGTTCGGTCAGTGCGGATGAGGTGGGCGCAGTCAAATGGCCGGGGCCGCCGCGCCCCGTGGCGTGCCGACGCCCGCGGGCATTTCGCCGGTGAGCAGGTAGTGCATCAGTTCGCGCACCGGACGGATGGCCTCGCCGAACGGCAAGGCTCCCTTGCCACGGAAGAACAGCCCCCGCTCCACGTCGCCGCGCATGGCCTGGGCCAGCTTGAGGTCGATGCAGAACTGGCCCACGCGGCCGACGCCATCGCGCAGGCCGCAGGCCTGCAGGCAGTCGAAGCCTTCGAGGCAGTCGCGTACCTTGGCGCGGGTCTGCAGCGCGGCTTCACGCGACAGGTAGCGCTTGAGCCATGGCGTCAGCACGGCGCGTGCCGGCAGGCCGGCCACGCTGGTGAATTCACTCAGTTGTTCGGGACGCGCACTGGCCAGGACTTCCTTGAAGGCCGGGTGCGCATCGCCTTCCTCGGTGACGGCAAAGGCCGTGCCCAGTTGCACGGCGGCAGCGCCTTGATCCAGCCAGTGACGGACTATGGCGTGGGTGTTGATGCCGCCCGCAAGGATCAGGGGTACGCTGTCCCAGGCCAGCCCCAGCCCGGCGAACAGTTCACGGCATTCAGCCAGCACACGGGTGAAGGAGAAGCGCTGGTCGCCGAGGTCCTCGATGCGCGAAGCCCCGAGGTGGCCGCCGGCGTGCGCCGGATGTTCGACGACGATCGCGTCCGGCAGGCGGTTTTTCTTCATCCACTTGCGCAGCACCAGGCCGATGCCACGGGAATCCGACAGGATCGGGATCAGGGCAATGTTCGGGTGGCCGGCCGTGAGGTCGGGCAGGTCGAGGGGCAGTCCCGCGCCCATCACGATGGCATCGGCCCCGCTCTCGCAGGCCTGCCGGACCAGTGCGGCATGCGAGCTGACTGCTTTCATGACGTTGACCGCGATGGCGCCGCGCCCGCCGGAGAGCAGCCGCGCGCCCTGGATCTCGCGATCCAGGGCCACCAGGTTCGCCGCTTCCGTCTTGGCCTTGTCGCGTGATTTGGCGGTGGCCGCCATCAGGTCCGGATGATGGTGGCGCAGATCGATGCTGGCAATGGTGCCCATGCCGTTCTGGCTCGCCACCGCGCCCGCGAGCCGGTGCGCGGAGATGCCGATACCCATGCCGCCCTGTACCACCGGGACCAGCCGGCGGCCGATCAGCTTTAGCCAATGCTCTTGCATATCACCCTCGATAAGACATCCCGCTCGCCGGCGGAGGTGCCGGGCGATGCTGGAAAACCGGCATAGGTTTGCATGGGCAGGTGGCCCGGGACTTGCGCTGGATCAAGCCGCGGACAGCACGATACCAATGGCCTATGCCACTCGGCGGAGGGCCGCCGTTCCATGCGCGCGCCACAGCCCACGCTTTTGCGCCTGGTCAACTGGTTCGCCCCCGGGCTTGGCTAGGATCGTGCCTCACAGGCGTTCGCCGCCACCGTGGCGCATGCGGACTCCGAAACCCCGTTGAGCCTATCCAATGACATCCAACACATCCGGCGCAACGCGCCGACCGCAACTGGTTGCGCCCGCCGGCTCGCTGGCGGCGCTGCGCGTGGCGCTGAAACAGGGCGCAGACGCCGTCTACCTTGGTCTGCGCGACGCCACCAATGCGCGCAACTTCGGCGGGCTGAACTTCACCGAGGCCGATATCCGGTCAGGCGTGGCCGAGGCCCATGCGCAAGGCGCGGAAGTCTTGTTCGCCATCAATACCTTCGCGCAGATGGGCGCGGTCGCGTGCTGGCATCGCGCAGTCGATGCCGCGGCGGAACTGGGCGCCGATGCCGTCATCATGGCCGACCCGGGCCTGATGGCCTATACCCGCGAGCGCCATCCGCAATTGCGCCTTCATCTGTCGGTGCAGGGCTCGGCCACGCACGCCGACGCCATCGAGCTGATGCGCGCGCGTTTCGGCATACACCGGGTGGTGTTGCCGCGCGTGCTGTCGCTGGCGCAGATCGGCAAGCTCGCGCGCCAGACCGACGTGGAGCTTGAAGTGTTTGGCTTCGGCAGCCTGTGCGTGATGGCCGAAGGCCGCTGCCTGCTGTCCTCTTACGCGACCGGCGACTCGCCGAACAACAAGGGCGTGTGCTCGCCCGCGCACGCGGTGCGCTGGGAAGAGCGCGAGGGAACCATGCAGGCGCGGCTGTCCGGCATCCTGATCGACAGCTACGCGCCGGGCGAGCCCGCCGGCTATCCCACTTTGTGCAAAGGGAGATTCGAGGTGGAAGGCGAGCGGGGCTACGTGCTCGAAGAGCCGACCAGCCTCAATGCGGTGTCGCTGCTGCCGGCGCTGATCGGCATGGGAATCGCTGCCATCAAGATCGAAGGCCGCCAGCGCAGCCCGCGTTACGTGGGCGATGTGGTCGGCGTGCTGCGCGCGGCGATCGACGCGGCCTGCGCCGATCCACAGCGATTCACCGCGCGCCAGGAATGGCAGGGCGTGCTCGGCAGGCATGCCGAGGGCGACCAGGTGACGCAAGGCGCGTACGACCGGCCATGGCGCTGAAGCCCGGCTGTGTTGCCTTTGCCTGCTGCATTCCTCATGCTTCGCGGCATGCCACTCTCCTTCCGGAACCTGACTACCAATGAACGATTCGATGATCGCCCCTTCCGGGCCCGCGGCCTGCTTCGGCATCTCGCTCGGCCCGCTGCTGTACTACTGGCCGCGCGCCACGGTCATGCAGTTCTATGCCGAGGTCGCTGACTCCGCGGTCGACCGCGTCTACCTGGGCGAAACGGTTTGTACCCGTCGCCATGAACTGCGCCATGCCCATTGGCTGGAGATCGCGCAGATGCTGCGGGACGCCGGCAAGGAAGTCGTGCTCTCGACCCCGGTGCTGGTCGAGTCCGACAGCGATATTGCCTGCATGCGCCGCGTCTGCGAGCAAACCGACTATCTGGTCGAGGCCAACGACCTGGGCGCGGTCAACCGGATGCACGGGCGCCCCTTTATCTGCGGCCCGCATCTCAATGTGTATCACGCGGATACGCTTGCCTGGCTGAGTGGGCTGGGTGCCAAAGCATGCGTGCCGCCGCTGGAAATGGACCGCGCCGCGCTGGCGGCGCTGGCGGCGGCTCGCCCGGCGGGCACGGATCTGGAGGTGCTGGTCTGGGGCCGGATGCCGCTGGCGTTCTCGGCGCGCTGTTTCACCGCACGCCATCACAGGCTGCGCAAGGACAACTGCGAGTTCCGCTGTCTCGAGTACCCGGATGGCCTGGTTGCCTCGACCGGGGAGGGCCAGGCGTTCTTTACGCTCAACGGGGTGCAGATCCAGTCCGCTACTTGTCTCGACCTGTGCGCGGAAGTGCCGGCCTTGATGGCCATGGGGATCGACTCGGTGCGCGTCAGCCCGCATGCCAGCGCCACGCTGGATGTCGTGGCGGCGCTCGCGGCACTGCGGTCCGGCGAGCGGACCACGGCATCCGGCGGCCTGCTGCCGGCGGGGGCACAGCCCAGCAATGGCTACTGGGACGGAAAGGCCGGCATCGCCTGGCAGGAGGCGCACGCATGATCGGCCCCAAAGCCATGCTGGCACGCCTGCACCGCGCGGTTCCGGCGCAGGCCCAGGCCTTACCCCTGGTGGCCGCGCTGGAGCTTGCGCGGCGGCGTGGCTGGCTGCAGCCACCGGCGGCGCTGGATGGCCACTGCTTCCTGCTGACGGTGGAGGACCTTGGCCTGCAGATACGTTTTCGCTGCGCGGATGGCCGCTTTGCCGCCGGGCCCTTTGACGGCAGCCCGCCGGTGCTGACGTTGCGCGCCAATGCCGTCGATTACCTGCGCCTGCTGGGCGGGGAGGCCGATACCGATACGCTGTTCTTCCAGCGGCGTCTGGCGATCGGCGGCGATACCGCGCTAGGCCTGGAGGTGAAGTACTGGCTGGACGCGGTGAGCCGGCCGGAGTGGCTTACCGGCCTGACCAGGCATCTGGCTGCGGGTGCCGTCACGTCGCAGGCTGGCTGATGATGCAACAAGGGCGGCAGGGGGAGTGGGTGGGCGCTTGTTACGCCGTCGTGCTGGACCAAACCATCGGCTTCGCTTCCAGTGGCCCCTAGCCAAACCGCCCCTCTCCCCAACCCTCTCCCCGTGAGGGGAGAGGGAGCCAAAGCCGTCGTCATTCCAGTCTGTTTTGGCGCATCTTGTCGCCCTCGGCCAATGCCGCCGGTTTGTCAGCAGGCTGGGGCGACGCATCCTTGATGGCCGACAGCGCCGACGTCACGGCCTGCCAGGCCGCGCCAGCCTCCGCTTCGCTGCATTCGCCATGCTGCCGCTTGGTGGCGCCCAGGCGGTTGAGCACCAGGTGCTGGTCGGGTTCCACGCCCGCGCTGGCCAGGCAGGCTTTCACGCAGGCCAGCGGGCAGCCGTCGAGGGCCAGGATCGGGCGGCCCGAACGCGCCACCCTGGTGAGTGCGGAAACGCCGCCGCCAACCCCGCTGATGCAGGACATTTCGGCCATCCCGCTGCGGTCCAGCCGCACGGCGAAGGTGTTGGCGAGCTGCGCCACGCTGGAGCAGCCGGAGCAGGCGTAGACGAGGGGCAAGGATGTGGTGCCAGCCTTGGGCATTGCGATACCTCCGGACTTGATGATCGGTATGAGAGAGCACCCTCAGGAAGCGGTCGCCGACGGCACGCATCGCGGGATGCCCGTGGACAAAGCGGCGAGGCACTCGCCACGCGGCGCGGCAGCGCCGTCCAGCCCGCACAGCCCGATAATAAAGCGCGCCACCTGGGCAGCCTGGTCGAGCGGCAGGCACGGCATGCCGATATCGAGCGGCACATCGCTGGCCACCGCGACGATGGACGCGTCGCGCGGGTAGTAGGGCGCGCGCCCGTGCGCCGGCCGATACACCTCGATGCGCGGAATGGCTTCGCTGCGGAACCCTTCCACCAGGGTCAGCTCCGCCGGCGCCAGGCGTGCCACCTGCTCGCGCAAGGTGGGCTCCGGCGCGCCGTTCAGGTCATGCAGGATGGCGAAACGGAATGGCGAGGCCACCAGTACCTCGCCGGCGCCGGCCTGGCGAAAGCGCGCGCTGTCCTTGCCCGGCGGCTCGAGTTCGAGGGGATGGTGGCTATGCTTGATGACGTTGACGGTCAGCCCTTGCTGGCGAAACCAGGCGAGCATGGCCGTGATCAGCGTGGTCTTGCCGCTGCCGGAGGTGCCGGCGATGCCAATGATGGCGGGTTGCATGACTGTGCTCCCATGAAAGGTGTCCGGGCAGACGGACTGGCGAAGCGCGGGGCGCATTCCGCAGGGGTGGAATGCGGGCGCCGCGGACTTGCCAGCGCCAGTTGCCGGAGGTGGAGGTTGTTTATTGCACCAGCGGCGTTTCGGCGCCGCCCAGGTCGATCCCTTCAATGCTGGCGCCGCCGATCAGCAGGCTTGCATACTGCTTCCAGGCGCGGTCGCGCGCCGCCGCCGCGAGGGCGCGGGCGATGGATTGCCGCACGGCATCGAACGGCAACTGCACGCCTTCGCAGCGCTCGACGACCCGCACCACGTGCAGGCCATAGCGCGTTTCAACCAGCCGGGCCAGCACGCCGGGATGGCGCGCCGCGAAGATGGCGCGCTCGAACTCGGGCGCGGTCTCGCCGCGGAACACACGGCCAAGGCGCCCGCCGCCGGCGCCGGTCGGGCAGTTGGAGCTGGCCCTGGCCAGCCCGGCGAATGCCGAGGGATCGGCCAGCACCTGCGCGAGGGTGGCCTCGGCCGTTGCGCGCAGCGCGTCGAGCGGGACGCGTGGCGTCACCTGGAACAGGATGTGCTCGGCCTCGACCCATTCGCCCTCGCGGAAGCGCTCCGCGTGGTTATCGTAATGCCGGCGGCAACTGGCCTCGTCCGGCTCGGGCAGCCCGACCTCCCGCTCCAGCAGGGACTCCGTCAGTGCCTCGTCGTCGCCGCCGGGCAGGCCGAGCTGCCGCGCTTGCGCGCGCACCAGATGGCGCAGGATCAGGGCAACCACGGCATGCCGGGTGGGCTCGGGCGAGCCGCTATGGTGAGCCAGTTCGCGCTCGATTTCGGCGTCTTCCAGTTCGACGCCATTGACTAAGACAGGCATTGCATTCTCCTTGCCGGGTGGGCGGGCGGATGGGTGGGCGTTAGCGGCTGCGGACCAGTTGCCAGGCGCGGCCAAGGTAGCCGATGGATCCAAAACCGCTCCACACGTGCACCAGCCGGGTGAAGGGGAAGATGACGAACAGCGAGATCCCCATGAACAGATGGAGCTTGAACAGCAGCGGCGCGTCGGCGATATAGCCGGCGGCGTCCCCGCGCAGGGTGACGATGTGCTGCGCCCAGGTCATGAGCTGCACCATCATGTGGCCGTCCATGTGGCGGGACGATTCAAAGATGGTGGAAAGGCCCAGCAGCAAGGTCACCAGGATCCACAGCAGCAGCACCTTGTCGCCGGTGCGCGTGACCGCGGACACGCGGGCATTGGTGAAGCGGCGGTGGAGCAGGATCAGCAGGCCGGACAGGCACATGGTGCCCATCAGGCCGCCGGCCGCCATGGCCACGCCTTGCTTGAAGCCATGCGAGACGCCCAGCGCGTCCCAGACCGCCACCGGCGTCAGCAGGCCCGCCAGATGGCCGAAAAACAGCCCGATGATGCCGACGTGGAAGAGGATGCTGCCGACGCGCAGGTTGCCCCGATGCAGCAGCTGCGAGCTGTCGCTCTTCCAGCCGTACTGCTCGCGCTCGAAGCGCGCCAGGCTACCGAACAGGAAGACGACCAGGGCGATGTACGGATAGATGCCGTAGAGGAATTGGTTGAGCAGGTTCATGGTCGTTGCCTCAGCAAGCGTTGGGCATGGGCGTGCGGGTTGGCGTGCGGGTTGGCGTCGTTCCACGGGCGTAGAAGTGCACGGGCTGGTCGCCCAAGGGGCGCGGCGCGAGCAGCGGCTCGACGCCGTCCGCGCCGGGGCCGAAGGTTTCCAGCGCTTCGTCCATGTCGCGCACCGGTGGCTCGGTCTGGGCTTGTGGCTGCACGTCCGTGAGCGTGCGCAACACGGCGAACGCCGTGGCATACGGACTCTCGTTGCGCGCCAGCCGGTCGCCGACCGCGGCGAGCACGTGGATGGCGTCGCCCAGCAGTTGTCCGGCATGCGCGTCCTTGCCGTCCGCCACCAGCGCGCCCAGGAATTCCAGGAACAGCGGCACGTAGTCGGGCAGCTCCGCCTCGGCGGGCTCGAAGCCCTCGCGGCGGTATTCGTCGATCAGGTCGACCATGGCCTGGCCGCGATCCCGGCTTTCGCCGTGCACGTGCTCGAACAGGTGCAGCGAGTGGGCGGGGTTGCGGTCGAAGGTGGCGACGTAGTTCTCCTGGAGCTCGATCAGCGTGTTCGTCTTCAACAGATCGCCAAGCGGCGCCAGCGTGGCTTGCGCCTGCGGCCACTCGGCCAGCGCGGCGTCGATTTCAGGCAGGGCGTCAATAAGGTCCTGCTCGGGGTAGCACAGCAGGGCGCTAAGGATGGGGTAAAGCGGCATGGGTAGGCTCCCGTTTTGTATGGATGGCGAAAATGCGGATGCCGGCCGCCCCCGTTTGCCAACGGGAGCGGGGCGGGAAGTCAGGCGTCGGTCATGTCGCCATGGCCTTCTTGCGCGATTTCGGCATGTCCGCGAACATCACGCTGCCTTGCGGCTTCTTGCCGAACAGGGAGCCGTCCGAGGTTCCGCCCGAGCAGCCGTTGCCGAAGGTGAAGCCGCAGCTCGCCTTGTCGTTGAAGCTGTCCTCCACCATTTCCTTGTGCGAGGAAGGGATCACGAAGCGATCCTCATAGTTGGCGATTGCCATGATCTGGTACATGTCCTCCACTTGCGCCGGCGTGAGGCCCACCTGTTCCAGCACAGCCAGGTCCTGCACGTCGTCCACCACTTCCGAGCGCTTGTAGGCGCGCATGGCCAGCATGCGTTCGAGCGCTTTGAGCACCGGCGCGACTTCTCCCGCGGTCAGCAGGTTGGCCAGGTACTTGACCGGGATGCGCAGGCTCTTCACGTCCGGAATCACGCCGTTCATCCCCATGTGGCCCGCCTCGGCGGCCGACTGGATCGGCGACAGCGGCGGGATGTACCACACCATCGGCAGCGTGCGGTACTCGGGGTGCAGCGGGAAGGCCACCTTCCATTCGCAGGCCATCTTGTAGACCGGCGACTTGCGCGCGGCTTCCAGCCAGCTTTGCGGGATGCCCTGGCGCAGCGCTTCGGCCTGGACGGCCGGATCGTGCGGATCGAGGAAGATGTCCAGCTGCGACTGGTAGAGATCCTGCGTGTTCTCCACCGAGGCGGCTTCCTGGATGCGGTCGGCGTCGTACAGCATCACGCCCAGGTAGCGGATCCGGCCGACACAGGTTTCCGCACAGACGGTAGGCTGGCCCGCTTCGATGCGCGGATAGCAGAACAGGCATTTCTCGGCCTTGCCGCTTTGCCAGTTGTAGTAGATCTTCTTGTACGGGCACCCGGAGATGCACATGCGCCAGCCGCGGCATTTGTCCTGGTCCACCAGCACGATGCCGTCGTCCTCGCGCTTGTAGATCGAGCCGGACGGGCAGGAGGCCACGCAGGTCGGGTTCAGGCAATGCTCGCACAGGCGCGGCAGGTACATCATGAAGGTGTTCTCGAAGGTCGAGTACATCTCCTTCTGCACGTCTTCGAACAGCTTGTCCTTGCTGCGCGCGCTGAACTCGCCGCCCAGGTCATCCTCCCAGTTCGGGCCCCATTCGATCTTGTCCATCTTCTTGCCGGTCAGTACCGATACCGGGCGAGCGGTGGGGGGCGTCTGCACCAGCGGCGCCTTTTGCAGATGCTCGTAGTCGTAGGTGAACGGCTCGTAGTATTCGTCGATCTGCGGCAGGTTGGGATTGGTGAACAGTTTCGCCAGGATGCCGAGCTTGCTGCCCTGGCGCGGCTCGAGCTTGCCGGCGGCATTGCGCACCCAGCCGCCGTGCCACTTGTCCTGGTTCTCCCATTCCTTGGGATAGCCGATGCCGGGCTTGGTCTCGACGTTGTTGAACCAGGCGTATTCCACGCCATCGCGGCTGGTCCACACGTTCTTGCAGGTAATCGAGCAGGTATGGCAGCCAATGCATTTGTCCAGGTTCAGGACCATGGCTACCTGGGCGCGGATTTTCATTGCTCAGCTCCTTCCTTCGCTTGTTTTTCCACCAGCGGGCCTTCCAGCCAGTCGACCTTGTTCATCTTGCGCAGAATCACGAACTCGTCGCGGTTGCTGCCGACGGTGCCGTAATAGTTGAAACCGTAGGCCAGTTGCGCGTAGCCGCCGATCATGTGCGTGGGCTTGGTCACCGTGCGGGTCACCGAGTTATGGATGCCGCCGCGCATGCCGCTGGTTTCGGCGCCGGGCACGTTCACGATCTTCTCCTGGGCGTGGTACATCAGGCACATCCCCTTGGGGACCCGCTGCGAGACCACGACCCGCGCGGTCAGCGTGCCGTTGACGTTGAAGACTTCCACCCAGTCGTTGTCCCGGATGCCGCTGGCCTTGGCCTCGGTTTCGGAGATCCAGACGTGCGGCCCGCCGCGCGACAGCGTGAGCATGCGCAGGTTGTCCGAGTAGGTGGAGTGGATGCCCCACTTCTGGTGCGGCGTGATCCAGTTCAGCACCAGCTCGGTGTTGCCGTTGGGCCTGGCGCCCAGCATCGGCGCGGTAGTCTTGGTGTCGATGGCCGGCTTGTAGACGCAGTTGCCCTCGCCAAAATCCAGCATCCAGCGGTGGTCCTGGTAGAACTGCTGGCGGCCGGTCAGGGTGCGCCAGGGAATGAGTTCGTGCACATTGGTATAGCCGGCGTTGTAGCTGACTTCCTCGGATTCCAGCCCGGACCAGGTCGGCGCGGAGATGATCTTGCGCGGCTGCACCTGTACGTCGCGGAAGCGGATCTTGTCGTGCTCGCGTCCGGCGGCCAGGTGGGTGTGATCCCGCCCGGTGATGGCCGACAGCGCTTCCCATGCCTTTACCGCGACATGCCCGTTGGTTTCCGGCGCGAAGGTCAGGATCATCTCGGCGGCGTCGATGGCGGTATCCAGCCGCGGCCGGCCCTGGCTCACGCCGGGTTCGTCCACGGTCTTGCTGAGCGCGCCGATTTCCTTGACTTCGTGGCGGGTATCCCAGTTGATACCCTTGCCGCCGTTGCCGTGCTTGTCGAGCAGCGGTCCGATCGAAGTGAACTTCTTGTAGATGTCGGCATAGTTGCGCTCGACCACGGTCATCGACGGCGCGGTCTTGCCGGGAATCAGCTCGCACTCGCCGCGCTTCCAGTCCTTCGGCTCGAACGGCTGGGCCAGTTCGCCCGGCGTGTCATGCAGCAAGGGGCTGCAGACCAGGTCCTTGCGGGTGCCCAGGTGGGCGCCGCCGATCTCGCTGAACTTCCTGGCGATCGCCTTGTAGATCTCCCAGTCCGTGCGGCTTTCCCACAGCGGCTGCACCGCTTCCGACAAGGGATGGATGAAGGGATGCATGTCGGAGGTGTTGAGATCGTCCTTCTCGTACCAGGTCGCGGTGGGCAGCACGATATCGCCGTACAGGCAGGTGGTGCTCATGCGGAAATCGAGCACGGTCAGCAGGTCGAGCTTGCCCTCGGCGGCGGGGCGCACCTTCACCTCGCTCGGCGTGATGGCGTCGGCTTCGTCGCCGAACACGGCGTTCTGGGTGCCGAGCAGGTACTTGAGGAAATACTCGTGACCCTTGCCCGAGCTGCCCAGGATGTTCGAACGCCAGACGAACATGTTGCGCGGGAAGTTCTCCGGGTTGTCGGGGTCGTCGCAGGCGAACTGCAGCCCGCCGGACTTCAGTTGTTCGACCGTATAGGCGACAGGGTCCTTGCCTGCCGCCGCGGCTGCGTCGGCGACATCGAGCGGATTGCTGCTCAGCTGCGGCGCCGAAGGCAGCCAGCCCATGCGCTCCGAGCGGGCGTTCAGGTCCAGCAGCGAGAGGTTCTCGTACTTGGCCTTGTCGGCGGTCGGGGCAAGGATCTCGTCCACGGCGAGCTTTTCGTGGCGCCACTGGCTGGTGTGGCTGTAGAAGAATGAGGTGCCGTTCATCTGGCGCGGCGGGCGTGACCAGTCCAGGCCGAAGGCCAGCGGTGCCCAGCCGAATTGCGGGCGCAGCTTCTCCTGGCCCACATAGTGCGCCCAGCCGCCGCCGCTCTTGCCCACGCAGCCGCACATCATCAGCAGGTTGATGATGCCGCGGTAGATCATGTCGTTGTGGTACCAGTGGTTGAGCGCGGCGCCGACGATCACCATGCTCTTGCCCTGGGTGCGGTCGGCGTTGTCGGCGAACTCGCGTGCCACCTGGATCACCAGGTGTCGCGGCACCGTGGTGTGCTTCTCCTGCCAGGCGGGTGTGTAGGGGACATCGTCGTCGAAGGAGGTGGCCACGTTGTCGCCGCCCAGGCCCTGGTCCACGCCGTAGTTGGCCATCTGCAGGTCATAGACGGTGGCCACCAGCGCGCTGCTGCCGTCCGCCAGCGTGATGCGCCTGGCGGGCACGCGGCGCTTGAGCAGGGCGTCGTGCTCCGCGCCGAAATACGGGAAGCCGACTTCCGCCACCTCGTGATCCGCCGCCATCAGCGAGAGCAGGGGGTCCAGCGCGCGGCCGCTGCCGCCGTCTTTCATTTCCAGGTTCCAGCGGCCTACCTTCTCGCCGTCGTTGTGCGCGCCCTCGCCCCAGCGAAAGCCGATGGTGCCGTTGGGTACCGCGAAGTCGCCGCTGGCGCTGTCGAGCACCAGCGTCTTCCATTCCGGGTTGTTGGCTTCGCCGCGGGCGCCGGCCAGGTGGGAGGCGCGCAGGAAGTGGTCGGGGACCAGCGTGCCGCCGTTGTCCCGCAGCAGCACCAGCATGGGCATGTCGGTGTACTGCTTGATGTAGTCGCGGAAGTAGGCGGAGCGTCCGCTCAGGTGGAATTCCTTCAGCACCACATGGCCCATGGCCATGGCCAGGGCGGCGTCCGTGCCTTGCGTGGGCGCCAGCCAGATATCGCCGAACTTGACCATCTCGCCGAAGTCGGAAGACACCGCCACGGTCTTGGTGCCCTTGTAGCGGACTTCGGTGTAGAAGTGCGCGTCCGGGGTGCGCGTCTGCGGCACGTTGGAACCCCACACCATCAGGTAGGTGGAGTTGTACCAGTCGGCCGATTCCGGCACGTCGGTCTGCTCGCCCCAGACTTGCGGGCTGGCCGGCGGCAGGTCGCAGTACCAGTCATAGAAGGACAGGCAGACCCCGCCCAGCAGGCTCAGGTAGCGCGCCCCGGCGGCATAGGACACCATCGACATGGCCGGAATCGGCGAGAAGCCGACCACGCGGTCCGGGCCGAAGCGCTTGATGGTGAAGGCATTGGCTGCCGCGATGATTTCGGTGGCGGTGTCCCAGTCGGCCCGCACGAAGCCGCCCTGGCCGCGCACGCTCTTGTAGCGCTGTGCCTTGACCGGGTCCTGGCTGATCGAGGCCCAGGCGGCCACGGGGTCCATGGTCTTGCGGGCTTCGCGCCACATCTCCATCAGCCGGCCACGGATCATCGGGTACTTCACCCGTTGCGCCGAGTAGACGTACCAGCTGTAGGAGGCGCCGCGCGGGCAGCCGCGCGGCTCGTGGTTGGGCAGGTCGGGCCGGGTGCGCGGATAGTCGGTCTGCTGCGTTTCCCAGGTGATCAGTCCGTTCTTGACGTAGACCTTCCAGGAGCACGAACCCGTGCAGTTCACGCCGTGGGTGGAACGCACGATCTTGTCGTGCTGCCAGCGGTTGCGGTATCCGTTCTCCCACCGGCGGTCCTCGTCCACCACGGCGCCGTGTCCACCCGCGAAGGTGGACTTGACGCGTGACATGAATTTCAGTCGATCCAGAAAATGGCTCATTGTTGTTCTCCGCGAGTGCTTTTGCTGACCGTCGGGCAACCGGTCCAGGGATGTTGCAAGCTTATGGGCAGGGCCCTGCCGTGCCCATTCGCTGGTGGAGGAGTAGCGTGCGATGCGCTCGGGCTAGTTCGGCCGCGGCCGCCTAGTTCGAAAGAACTAGGCCGGCCGGCGCCGTTCAGCAGGGCATGGGCGCGTTCTTGCGTGCGTAATACCACCAGGTCACCAGCATGCAGCTCACGTAGAAGGCCACGAAACAGTAAAGCGCCGCGTCCGCCGAGCCGGTCAGCTCCAGCGAGGTGCCGAAGCTCTTGGGAATGAAGAAGCCGCCGTAGGCCCCAATGGCACCGGAAAAGCCCAGCACGGCGGCCGATTCCTTGCCGGCGTCCAGCAGCGCCTGCCTTTGCGCCGCCTCGTCCTTGCCGCGCGCGGCGCGCTGGCGCTCGGTCAGGAAGATCACCGGGATCATGCGGAAGGTCGACCCGTTGCCGATGCCGGTCAGCGCGAACAGCACCACGAACGCGGCCAGGAAGCCCTGGAAGCTGCCGCCGGCGCCGTCATGCGGCAGCGTGGCCAGCACGCCGAACACGGCGGCAATCATGGCCACGAAGCTCCACAGCGTGACCCGTGCCCCGCCCAGCTTGTCCGACACCCAGCCGCCCACCGGCCGCATCAGCGCGCCCACCAGCGGCCCGAGGAAGGCATAGGCGGTGGGGTTGACCCCGGGAAACTGCGACTTGGTGAGCAGCGCGACCCCGGCCGAGAAGCCGATGAACGAGCCGAAGGTACCCACGTACAGCCAGCACATCAGCCAGTTGTGCTTGCGCTTGAAGATCACCGCCTGGTCGGCGAACGAGGCGCGCGCATCGGCGATGTCATTCATGCCGAACCACGCGGCAAGCGTCGCGGCCAGGATGAACGGCACCCAGATAAAACCGGCGTTCTGCAGCCACAGGCTCTTGCTTACCTCGCCGGCCTGGTAGGTCTGTGCATCGCCGCCAAAGGCGCCGAACAGCCCCACGGAAACCACCAGCGGGGTGAGGAACTGCACCACCGACACGCCCAGGTTGCCGATGCCGGCATTGAGCCCGGTCGCCAGGCCCTTCTTGGCCTTGGGGAAGAAGAAGCTGATATTGGACATCGAGGAGCTGAAGTTGGCGCCGCCGAATCCGCACAGCAAGGCCAGCACCAGCAAGGTGGGATAGCTCGTGGTCGGGTCGCGCAGCGCGAACCCCATGCCCAGCGCCGGCACCAGCAGCGTGGCGGTGGAGATGGCGGTGAACCGCCGGCCACCGAAGATCGGCACCAGGAAGGCGTAGAAGATGCGCAGCGTGGCGCCCGAGAGCGCGGGCAGCGCGGTGAGCCAGAACAGCTGGTTCTTGCTGAAGCGGAAGCCGGCGCGGTCCAGGTTGACGGCCACCACGCTCCACAGCATCCAGATCGCGAAGGCGAGCATCAGGGCGAGGATCGAGATCCACAGGTTGCGGTAGGCGATGCGTTCGCCCTGGGTGCGCCAGAAGGTCGAGCTTTCGGGCTCCCAGCGGGTTAGTACGGAGCTAGACATGACAATGTCCTATGTGACGGAAGGAGGAATCGGGGTATCGGGGGATCGAGGAATCGGCGCGCCGGTTCAGGCCGGCTGCGCGGCCAGCACGCGCTGGCCAGCGCCCGCGCTCTTGCCGCGCTGGCTGTAGTGCATCCACACCAGGCTCACGCAAACGGTGCCGTACAGCAGCATGAAGCAGCTGCTGCGCACGCCGGTCAGGTCCGCCAGCAGGCCGAACAGCACCGGCAGGATGAAGCCGCCCAGGCCGCCGGCCAGTCCCACCACGCCGGAGACGGCGCCGAGGTTGTGGCCGAAATCGTTGGCGATGAACTTGAACACCGAGGCCTTGCCCACCGCCATGGCAATGCCGACGATAAAGAGCAGCGCGGTGAACGGCAGCGCCGACAGGCCGATATGGAAGGCTTGCGGGCCGCGCGCGGTGTGGATGATGAAATCGGTCTGCGGATAGCTGAGGAGGAAGAACGCCACCCAGCACACCCACATCACCCACCAGGTGGTGCGGTGCGCACCGTAGCGGTCGGAGATCCAGCCGCCGATGGCGCGCAGCACGCCGCCCGGCAGCGAGAAGCAGGCTGCCAGCAGGGCGGCGATCTTGATGTCGAAGCCATACTCGCCGATGTAGTACTTGGTCATCCACAGCGACAGGCCGACATAGCCGCCGAACACCACCGAGTAATACTGCGAGTAGCGCCACACGCGCGGGTCGCGCAGCATGGCGAGCTGGGCGCGCAGGCTGGCCGAGGACGTGGCGCGGTGAGCGGGATCGCTGGACGAGAACACCCAGAACAGCACCGCCGTGACCAGCATGGCGATGGCATACACGCGCGGCACCACGGTCCAACTGCCGCCGGCGGCAACGATCAGCGCCGGTGCCACGAACTTGGTCAGGGCAGAGCCGGAGTTGCCCGCGCCGAAAATGCCCATGGCCAGGCCCTGGCGGGAGCGGGGAAACCAGCGCGCCACATAGGGCGTGCCCACCGAGAACGAGCCGCCCGCCAGGCCCACGAACAAGCCCAGGATAAGCAACTGCGGCAGCGTGGTGGCATGCGAGATCATCCAGATCGGGATGACAGTGACCAGCATCAGCACAAAGAAGACGATGCGGCCACCGTAGCGGTCGGTCCAGATACCCAGCGGCAGGCGGACCAGCGCGCCGCTGAGCACGGGCGTGGCGGCCAGCAGGCCGAACTGGGTTTCAGACAGGCCGAGCTGCTGCTTGATGGGAATGCCCAGCACCGCAAACATCATCCATATGGCAAAGCAGATGGTGAAGGCGAAGGTGCTGGACGCCAGCACCGCGTAGGCGCGGGGTGGCACCGGCTCATGTGGGAGGGGTTGGGTGGCCATGGCCATGCTCCTGTGTCAACAATGACGATTGGCTCCCAGCGTAGAGAGCGCGACCGCAATTGACCATTCGCCGGCAGCACATTTGCTGGTGCCGGTGGAGCTAGTTCGAATGGGGAGGGGTGTGCCCGCCCGGGGCACGCCTGGCGCCGCAGAAGAGGGCGCCAGGCCGGGTGGCGGGGTACGTTCAGCCCGCTATGCGTTGTGGCCTGTCGTCGGGCTTGACGCCGAGCCGGCGCGCAAGCTTGTGCAGGTTGCTCGCGTCCATGCCCAACTGGCGGGCGGCCTGCGCCCAGTTGCCGCCCTGCGTGGCGAGTGCCTGCTCGATGCAGTGTCGCTGGCATTGGTCTACCGCCTCGCGCAGGGTGGCGGCTGGCACGAACGCGCGCGGCTCGGCGGGTGGCAGCGGGGCTGCCACGCCGGCCGGCGCTGGCTCCAGCCCGTCGAGATCGAGGAGTTCCGCCTCCAGCGTGATGATGTCGTTGCGGTTCGCACCGCGGCTGACGGTCTTGAGCGCGGCGCGGCTGATCACATGCTCCAGCTCGCGCACGTTGCCCGGCCAGGGGTAGCGGCGCAGCGCGGCCTCGGCCGCGACGGACAAGCGCAGGCTGCGCAGGCCGAGCCGGGCGCGATTGAGTTCCAGCATCCGGCCAGCCAGCAGCAACACGTCGTTGCCGCGCTCGCGCAGCGGCGGAATCGGGATCGGGTAGACCGAGAGCCGGTGATACAGGTCGGCGCGGAACGAGCCGTCGCGCACGTGATCGCGCAGGCTGCGGTTGGTGGCCGCGATGATCCGCACGTCGACGCGGCGCGGGCGGTCGGAGCCCAAGCGCTGGATCTCGCCGTTCTGCAAGGTGCGCAGCAGCTTGGCCTGGATCGAGAGCGGCAGTTCGCCCACCTCGTCAAGGAACAGCGTGCCACCGTCGGCCGCTTCGAAACGGCCAGGCCTTTCGCCCACCGCGCCCGAGAACGCGCCCTTGGCGTGCCCGAACAGCTCGCTCTCGGCCAGCGATTCCGGCAGCGCGGCGCAGTTGACATGGATCAGCGGTTGCGCGCGCCGCCGCGAGAGCCGGTGCAGCCGGTGCGCGAACAGCTCCTTGCCCACGCCCGTTTCGCCCAGCAGCAGCACCGGCAGTTCCGAGTCGGCCACCACCGTGAGCTCATGCAGCAGGCGGCCGATCGCCTCGCTCTGGCCAATGATCTCGCCATCGTCCCGGGCGGCGTCGCCCTGCGGGGCTTCGCCGCGCGTCAGCCGCAGCGCGCGGATCTCGGCTTCCAGCCGTGTGGTACGGATCGCCGCCTCGACAACCACCGTCAACTGCCGCAAATCGGCCTGCGCCTCTTCGCCAAAGGTGCCGACCGTCAGCGCGTCGAGCGTCAGCACGCCCCACGGCTGGCCTTCCACATGCAGGCTGGTGCCCATGCAGTCGTGCACCGGCAGGGGCTCGCCCACGCGCTCGTCGATCAGCCCGTCGTAGGGGTCGGGCAGCACGCTGTCATGGTGGAAGCAGGTCACGTCGCGCCTGGCCAGGATGGCGGCCAGCCGTGGATGGAGTCCCACCGCGAAACGCCGCCCGAGGGCATCGCGTACCAACCCGTCGATCGCCACCGGCCGCAGCTGATCCTCTTCGAGCTGCAGCAGCGCCACGGCGCCGCAGCGGAAGTGGGCGCGCAGGCTGCCGACCAGCCGCTGCAGCCGCACTGCCTGCGGCAGGTCGGCAACGAGATCCGTCAGCAAGAGATTTTCCATCATGGTTAATTTAACCCTGTAGGGTTGTTTTCACCCTTGTTTCGCAAGGGTAAATAGTACCTTGAATAAATTAAGTCATTGATTTTTTTCGTTAATTTTTCGGGCACGGGTTTCGCTATGTGAGTGATGCACATCTTACACAGGAGAACATCATGAGCATGAGCGAACAATCGCTGGGCCAGCTCGCCCGCCAGATTCCCGGCGCCACCCGGGTATTTCACGACTTCCAGCTCGATTTCTGCTGCGGCGGCAAGCAGACCCTGGGCGAGGCCGCGCAAGCCGCGGGCCTGGATGCGCAGGCCGTCGAGGCAAGCCTGCTGTCGCTGCAAGCCCAGGCGCAGCGCGACGGCCGCGACTGGGGCACGGCATCCGCGGCCGACCTGATCGCCCACATCCTCGCGCGTTACCACGAGGTGCATCGGCAGCAACTGCCCGAGCTGATCCGCCTGGCGCGCCGGGTGGAGCAGGTGCATGGCGATCGCGAGGATTGCCCGCTCGGCCTGGCGGATCACCTTGGGGTCATGCAGCAAGAGCTGGAGAGCCATATGCAGAAGGAAGAGCAGGTCCTGTTCCCGCTGCTCGCGCGCGAACTCGGCGGCATGGCGGGCGGCCCCATCACGGTCATGCGCATGGAGCACGACGAGCACGGGCAGGCGCTGCAACGTCTCAACGAGTTGACCAACGACATCACCTTGCCCCGCGCCGCGTGCAACACCTGGCGCGCGCTGTACCTGGGGCTGCGCACCTTGCGCGAAGACCTGATGGAACACATCCATCTCGAGAACAACATCCTGTTCGACAACGCCGAGCAAGCCGCCCCGGCCCACGCCTGATCCGATCGCGACAGGCACACGTATTACAGCGAGACCCATCATGGGACAATACAAAAGACTCTGGTTCACCCTGATCGCCGTCGTGGCGGTCACTTTTTCGCTGCTTGGCTATTACGGCACCGAGGTCTACCGCAAGGCGCCGCCGATTCCGCAGCAAGTCGCGACCGCTGACGGCAAGGCCTTGTTCAGCAAGGACGATATCCTCGACGGCCAGACCGCATGGCAATCCGTCGGCGGCATGCAGCTCGGTTCCATCTGGGGCCACGGCGCCTACCAGGCGCCGGACTGGACAGCCGACTGGCTGCACCGCGAGCTGACCGCCTGGCTCGACCTGGCCGCGCGGGATACCTACGGCCGGACCTATGCCGCGCTCGACGGGCCGACACAAGCCGCGCTGCGCGAGCAGCTCCGCGCCGAGTACCGTGGCAACCGCGTCGATCCGGACAGTGGCGTGCTCACCGTCTCCGCGCGGCGCGCACAGGCCATCGCCGACACCGGCGCCTACTACGCGCGGCTATTCTCCGACGCACCGGAACTGCGCAAGAGCCGCGAAAGCTTCGCCATGAAGGAGAACACGCTGCCCAGCGCCGAACGCCGCGCCAAGCTGACGCACTTCTTCTTCTGGACAGCATGGGCCGCCGCCACCGAGCGTCCCGGCCTGACCGCCACCTACACCAACAACTGGCCGCACGAGCCGCTGATCGGCAACCAGCCCACCAGCGAGAACATCATCTGGTCCATCGCCAGCGTGGTGGTCCTGCTGGCCGGTGTCGGCTTCCTGGTATGGGCCTGGGCGTTCCTGCGCGGGCACGAAGAGGCGCCGCCCGCCGTGGCCGCGCGCGACCCGCTCACGACGTTCGCGCTCACGCCGTCGCAACGCGCCCTGGGCAAGTACCTGTTCCTGGTGGTGGCGCTGTTCGTGTTCCAGGTGCTGATCGGCGGCGTGACGGCCCACTACACGGTGGAGGGGCAGAGTTTCTACGGCATCGAGCTGTCGAAGTGGTTCCCGTACACGCTGATGCGCACCTGGCACATCCAGAGCGCGCTGTTCTGGATTGCTACCGGCTTTCTGGCTGCCGGCCTGTTCCTGGCGCCGCTCATCAACGGCGGCAAGGACCCGAAGTACCAGAAGCTCGGCGTGGACGTGCTGTACTGGGCCCTGGTGGTGGTCGTGGTGGGTTCGTTCACCGGCAACTACCTGGCGATCGCGCAGATCATGCCCGAGAGCCTTAACTTCTGGCTGGGGCACCAGGGCTACGAGTATGTCGACCTGGGCCGGCTGTGGCAGATCGGCAAGTTCGCCGGCATTCTGTTCTGGCTGGTGTTGATGCTGCGCGCCATCGCGCCGGCGCTGCGCACGCCGGGCGGCGACAAGAACCTGCTGGCCTTGCTGACATCCTCGGTGGTGGCCATCGGCCTGTTCTACGGCGCCGGCCTGTTCTACGGCGAGCGCACCAACCTGTCGGTGATGGAGTACTGGCGCTGGTGGGTGGTGCACCTGTGGGTCGAGGGCTTCTTTGAAGTGTTCGCCACCACGGCGCTGGCCTTTATCTTCTCCACGCTCGGCCTGGTGTCGCGGCCGATGGCCACGGCGGCCAGCCTGGCCTCTGCGTCGCTGTTCATGCTGGGCGGCCTGCCTGGCACCTTCCACCATCTCTACTTCGCCGGCACCACGACGCCGGTGATGGCGGTGGGCGCCAGCTTCAGCGCGCTCGAAGTGGTGCCGCTGATCGTGCTGGGCCACGAAGCCTGGGAGAACTGGCGCCTGAAGGACCGCGCACCCTGGATGGCCAACCTGAAGTGGCCGCTGATGTGCTTCGTCGCCGTGGCGTTCTGGAACATGCTGGGCGCCGGTGTATTCGGCTTCATGATCAACCCGCCGATCTCGCTGTACTACGTGCAGGGCCTGAATACCACGCCGGTGCATGCCCATGCCGCGCTGTTCGGGGTCTACGGCTTCCTGGCGCTGGGCTTCACGCTGCTGGTGCTGCGCTATATACGGCCTGCCTACGCGCTGAACCAGGGCTTGATGAAGACGGCTTTCTGGGGGCTCAACGCGGGCCTGGTCCTGATGATGGGCACCAGTCTGCTGCCCATCGGCATCATTCAGTTCCACGCGAGCGTCAGCCAGGGGCTGTGGTATGCGCGCAGCGAAGCCTTCATGCAGCAGCCGATCCTGCAGACGCTGCGCTGGGTGCGCACCTTCGGCGACGTGGTGTTTATCGTCGGCGCGCTCTCGATGGCGCTGCAAGTGGTGCTGGGCCTGCTCGGCAAGGCGCCGGCGCTGACCGCGCCGGAAGGGCGCCTGAACGCGACGCAGCGTTAAGCAGGCAGCGGGTTGCGGCGGACCTGCCGCGGCAACCCGCTTTGGTTGAAGTCAACGACAAGAACAACGATCCCGCCGCCGTGCCCGCGCCCATCGGCGCGCGCGCCGCAGACACTGGAGTACCGCATGGAAACGGTCGAGCTTGCCGGCCATCTGGATGACGGCACTTCGTTCACTTGCTGGACCTTCGACCGCAAGGTCCCCGGGCCGATGCTGCGCGCCAGGGCAGGCGACACCGTCGAGCTGACGCTGGCCAATGCCCGCGACAGCAAGATGATCCACTCCATCGACCTGCACGCGGTCACCGGCGGGCACGGACTCGCGTGCCGCCGGCCAAGACCCGCCGACATGCCATACGCTTGTCCGTCGTCAATCTACAGATAGTGTTTGAGTTGTACGCTCTACCCCACATCTAGTGTGAATGCAGTTGGGAGAATATATGGAGCACTGTACTGAAGCCGTCGTTGCCAGCCTGCCGAGGGAGGTCATCAAGCGCAATGGCGAACGAACCGCTTTCGCCATCGAGCGGATCCAGTCCGCGTTGCGCCGCGCCGGCGCGGCAGCCGGCGAATTCAACGATGCGCAGGAAGCCAGCCTCGCCGAGCAGGTGGCCAGGGTCCTGGCATACCGCTTCCGTGACCAGACACCAGCCGTCGAGCAGATCCAGGACGTGGCCGAGCAGGTCCTGATCGCCGCCAACCACTGGAACACCGCGCGTGCGTTCATTGCCTACCGCGGCCAGCACGCGAGGCTGCGCCAGGACCGCAAGGCACTGGTCGACGTGGAAGCTTCGATCAATGAATACCTGAGCAAGGCCGACTGGCGGGTGAATGCCAATGCCAACCAGGGCTATTCGCTGGGCGGGCTGATCCTGAACGTGGCGGGCAAGGTCACCGCCAATTACTGGCTGTCCCATGTCTACGCGCCGGAAATCGGCGAGGCCCACCGCAACGGCGATATCCATATCCATGATCTCGACATGCTCAGCGGCTACTGTGCCGGCTGGTCGCTGCGCACACTGCTGCATGAGGGGTTCAACGGCGTGCCGGGCAAGGTGGAAGCGGGGCCGCCCAAGCGCATGTCCTCCGCCGTGGGGCAGATCGTCAATTTTCTCGGCACGCTCCAGAACGAATGGGCCGGCGCACAGGCGTTCTCGTCGTTCGATACCTATATGGCGCCATTCGTGCGCAAGGACGCCATGTCCTATGCCCAGGTGCGGCAGTGCATCCAGGAGCTGATCTACAACCTGAACGTGCCGTCGCGCTGGGGCACGCAAACGCCCTTTACCAACCTGACTTTCGACTGGACCTGTCCCGAGGATCTGCGCGAACAGGTGCCGGTGATCGGCGGGCAGGAAATGCCGTTCGCCTATGGCGAGTTGCAGGAAGAGATGGACCTGATCAATCGCGCCTATATCGAGGTGATGACGGCGGGCGATGCCAAGGGCAGGGTGTTCACCTTCCCCATCCCGACCTACAACATCACGCGCGATTTTCCGTGGGAATCGGAGAATGCCACGCGGCTGTTCGAGATGACGGCCAGGTACGGGCTGCCGTACTTCCAGAATTTCATCAACTCGGAGCTGGAGCCGAATATGGTGCGCTCCATGTGCTGCCGGCTCCAGCTCGACCTGCGCGAACTGCTCAAGCGCGGCAACGGTTTGTTCGGCAGCGCCGAGCAGACCGGCAGCGTGGGCGTGGTCACCGTCAATTGCGCACGCCTGGGCTACTTGCATGCTGGTGATGAAGCGGCGCTGCTGCGCGCGCTGGACCGCCTGCTTGAACTGGGCAAGCAGAGCCTGGAGAACAAGCGCAAGCTGATCCAGCGCCTGATGGACCAGGGCCTGTTCCCCTACTCGAAGCGCTACCTGGGCACCTTGCGCAATCATTTCTCGACGCTGGGCGTGAACGGCATCAACGAGATGATTCGCAACTTCACCGCTGACCGGCACGACATCACATCGGAGTGGGGCCATGCCTTCGCGCTGTGCTTGCTGGAACACGTGCGCGAGCGCATCGTGGCCTTCCAGCAGGAAACCGGCCACCTCTACAACCTCGAAGCCACTCCCGCCGAGGGGGCAACGTACCGCTTCGCACGGGAAGACCGCAAGCGCTGGCCGGAGATCCGCCAGGCCGGCACGCGGGCGCAGCCCTATTACACAAACTCCTCGCAGTTGCCGGTCGGCTGGACCGACGACCCCTTCGAGGCGCTGGCGCGGCAACAGGCCTTGCAGTCCAGGTACACCGGCGGTACGGTGCTGCATCTGTACATGGGCGAGCGCCTGTCCAGCGGCGAGGCCTGCCGCGAGCTGGTGCGGCGCGCGCTGACACGCTTCCGCCTGCCGTACATCACGGTGACGCCGACCTTCTCGATCTGCCCGACGCACGGCTACCTTGCCGGCGAGCATCCGTTCTGCCCGCGCTGCGACGAGGAGATCCTCGCGCGCAAGCGGGAACAGATCGCCGCCTGACCGGCTCAACCGTTCTTCTCGTTCCTTTGTGCTTTTCTGTTGTTTCAACCCACTCTCAAGACGGAGCAAACCTGATGACTCACCAATTTCAATCCTCGCCATCCATGCAATCCAAGCTCCGCGACGCCGTGCTGCGCGATGAGGAGCGCCAGCCCTGCGAGGTCTGGACCCGGGTGATGGGCTACCACCGGCCGGTTTCCAGTTTCAATACCGGCAAGCAGGGCGAGCACCGCGAGCGCCGCTTCTTCGCGGAGCCCAATGCCGTTGCCTGCTGACACTTGCGCGGCGGCCAGGCGCCGGCACGACGCGGCCACGTTGCGTATCGGCGGCATGACGGCGCTGACCACGATCGACTTCCCCGGCCGCCTGGCCGCCGTCCTGTTCTGCCAGGGCTGTCCCTGGCGGTGCGGCTATTGCCACAACCAGGACTTGCTGGATGCTGGCGTGCCACCCGCCATCGCCTGGGCGGATGTGCAGGCCTTCCTGCGGGCGCGGCAGGGCTTGCTCGACGGCGTGGTGTTTTCCGGGGGCGAGCCAACCCTGCAGGCGGGACTGCCCGGTGCCATCGAGGCCGTGCGGGCCGGGGGCTTCGAGGTTGCGCTGCATACCGCCGGCATGTACCCCGATCGGCTGGCCGCCATCCTGCCCCGGCTGGACTGGATCGGCCTGGACCTCAAGGCACCGCTGCATCGCTATGACAGCGTGACGCGGGTGCCGGGCAGCGGGGAGCGAGCGTGGGAGTCGCTGCGCCGGTGGCTTGCCAGCGGCGTGGCGGGCGAGTGCCGCACCACCTGGCACGCCGGCCTGTTCGATGTCGCGGAACTGCATGTGCTGGCCGAGGGCATCGCAGCGCTTGGCGTAACGCACTGGGCGCTGCAGGAGAGCCGCGGCAGCGGCGCGAGCGCATCGCTTGGCAGCGGCGATGTCGACAGGCTGGCATCGCACTTCAACAGTTTCACGCTGCGCAAGGCCTGACGGAAGCGCCTGCCTTGCGCCATGTCAATCGATCGCAGTATGGGCCACGCAGGAAAGGTGGCCCGCACTACGATGAAAGCTGCGCAACAGGAATTCGACAAGGAGAGAAGCATGCTCACCAGGCAAGCCTCAACCGAGGCACGCAGGCTTGACTACAAGGGGCCGGAGGAATGGCGCATGCCTATCATGGAGGCCCTGCGCCGCGTGGTGGATCCGGAACTGGCACTGTGCATCCTTGACGTTGGCCTGATCTACGCCATCACCGTATCGGACGGATCCGTGCATGTCTCGATGACCATGACTTCCGCCGCATGTCCGGTGGCCGACATGATCCTGGACGATGTGCAACTCGAACTGGAAGGCGCGATGCCTCTGGGGTATCTGATCGATGTGGAATTATGCTGGGAGCCCGCATGGACGCCGGAGCGCATGAGCGCCAGCGCGAAGCACGCCATGGGATGGTGAGCGTGGCCGCGCGTCGTGCGCAAGGACGCCAGCGCAAGACCTGGCCTCGGCTGGCGGTGCTGCTGCTGGCCGTACTCGCACTGCTCGCGGGCATGCTCGGCGGATTGTTGCGCGCAGGCGTGACGCTGCCTTGGGGCGGCGATTACCACCTGCCGTGGCACGCGCTTCAGTTCCACGGCGCCTTGATGACCGGGGGCTTTTTCGGCACGGTCATCGGCATCGAGCGTGCGGTGGCGCTAGGCCGTCCCGCCGCCTTTGCGGCGCCAGTGGCATCGGGGCTGGGCGCTTTGCTGATGGTGGCGGGATTTCCTTCCGCCGGCGCGTGGGCCATGGCAGCCGGCGCGCTGGTGTTCGTGGGCGTCAGCGTGGCAGTAGTGCGGCGCCAGCCGGCCGCCCATACCGCCTTGCTGCTGGTCGCCGCGGTGGCCTGGCTGGCCGGCAACGCGGGATTGGCGTCAGGCCGCTGGCTGGCCTCGGTCAACGCCTGGTACTTTATTTTCCTGGTTGTCACGGTCGCAGCCGAGCGGCTTGAAATGACGCGCCTGATGCGCCGCAGGCCCGGCGCGCAAGCGGCCTTGCTTGCCATCCCGGCGGTGCTGGTGCTGGGTGCCGCCGGCTCGGCTCTGGACGGGAGCGCGGGCAGGATCGGCGGTGTCGTCTATGGCGCATCGCTGGCGTTGCTTGCCGCCTGGCTGGCATTGTTCGACATTGCGCGCCGCACGGTGCGCAGTCACGGACTGAGCCGCTACATGGCGGTCTGCCTGCTTCTGGGCTATGGCTGGCTGTTGGTGGCAGGCGTGGCGTGGGCGGCAACCGCGGCAGGGCTGCCATGGCGCGACGCCGCCTTCCATGCGCTGGGACTGGGCTTTATCGTCAGCATGGTGATGGCGCATGCGCCTGTCATCCTGCCGGCGATCACGCGTATCAAGCTGCAGTTCGGCAACAGCTTCTATGTGCCGCTTGCCTTGCTGCATCTCTCCCTGGCCGCGCGGTTGAGCTTCGGCCACGCGTTGCCGGCAGTCAGGGCCGTGGCGGCGGCGGGCAACATTGCCGCCATCCTGCTCTTCATCGCCGTCGCCGTCGCCGCCGCCGCGGCGCAGGCATGGCGAGCCCGCGAGGCGCCACGGCCCCGGCAGTCCTGAATCTTCCACCGGACGGCGAGGGCCACATCGGCCGGCCTCAGTTTCTGCCCGGATCTACTACTACGCCGGCATGCGGTGGAGCCGAGAATGCCCGCGCCAGCAGGTCGGCGAGCGTATAGCTTTCAAGATGTTGCAGGAAACTCCGGCGAGCGCCATCCATGACGCAGCAAAGATGCTCGTCGCTCGCGAACTTGCGGGTGCTGCCGTCGGCGAGGCCGGCAACCAGATCGAAATCGGGCTCCACGCTGCGAACCACGTCGCCGAGATTGATGCTTCCCGGCCCGGACGACAACTGCATGCCGCCGCCTCTGCCCCGCATGGTCGCGATCCATCCCTGGCGGCTGAGCTTGTGCGTCACCTTGACGATGTGTGCTCTGGAGATGCCGTAGGCCTGTGCGATCTCGCTATTGGTGCACATCCGTTCAGGATGCCGCGCCACGTAGATCAGCAGCCGTAGCGCGTAGTCGGTCATGGTGGTAAGGCGCATCGTATGAACCTGTTGATATTCAGGCCTGCCTGGGCCGGCTTGTCCGCGGGCAAGCCAATTGCGGAAAAAGCGAATCGGGGGAGCGAAGACGGCCTGAATGCAGCGGAGGACGGCGTGGTTAGCCGCCGCTGCAGCCGCAGCCTGTGCCGTTTCCGCTACCGCATCCCTGTGTGGCGGCCGCGGGATGGACGGTGAAGTCGATCACCACGGCATCGCCCGCGCGCTCAACGTAGGCAATCTGGAGTTGATCTTGATAGCGCCGGCGCAGTTGCTCGATCAGGGGAAGGGGATCGTGATCGTTGACGAATCGCATCGACTCGCCTTCGCCCAGCGCTTCCAGCGCGCCAAAAATCGCGGCATGGCGAAAGCGCTTGGCAATGCCGCGCGCGTCGAAGAGAAAGGGAGTGTTGGTTTGCATGGTAACGTCCTTGGTAGCGTGTCTACGCAGGCATGCTAGCGAGGTATTGGCCCGCCGCGATTGACGCCGGTCAAGCAATTTCCGGTTGGGGTTTCACGCCGCGAGGCCGCGCTTCCGCTCCGGCAAACCTGCGCTGAAGCGCCTGGATATCGTGAATCACGACTTCAGGGCCGGCTACGCTGATCAAGGCCGCTTCGCTGAGCCGCTGCAGGGTGCGCGAAAGCGTCGCCGGCGACAGCCCCAGCTTGGAAGCGATCAGATTCTTGTTGACGGCAAAGCGCGTGAGGTTGCCCTCGCGAGGCCCGTTCAGCAGATAGCCGATCACTCTCTGTTGCGAATTGTGCAGGTTCACTGTCTCGATATCCTGCACCAGGGTATGCAGGCGCATCGACAGGCCCGCAAGCATGCGGCGCGCGAAGGACGGATCGCGATCGATGGCGGCAAATATATCCTTCTTGTCGAGCAGGATAAGCAGCGTGTCGTCGAGGGCCTGGGCGTTCACCAGGTAGGGGCGGTCAAGGAACATGACGGCCTCCCCAAATGCCTCGCCGGGGCCGAAGAACTCGACGATTTTCTCGGGGTTGCCGTGCACCGAGGGCAGTGCCAGCTTGATCTGGCCAACGGCAACAACGTATAGGCCCGCAGCCGCGTCGCCGCGCCGGAAGAGATGGCTGTTCTTGGAGACCCTGACCTCATGGCAGGAGCCCGCCAGTTCGGCCAGTTGCCCTGTGTCAAGGTTACGGAAGAGCGGCAGGCTTCCCAGCAGCCCTTCGAGATTTAGTTTGTGGCGCATGGATTGCCTCAGTGGCGGTGGTTGCATCGGTCAAGCTGTCGCAGCTTGCCTCTGGGGCAGGCCGGCCTTGCGGACCGGCAAATGACGGCGTATCCCGGAGTGCGACGACAGCTACGTAGCGCATAGGATTCCACGCCCGGGTCAATCGGATCTTGTGGCAGATCAAGTCAGCCCGTCTTGGCTGGCGAGCTTTGACGGCCAGGACCCCTAGCGTGCGCCTCTTCGTTGCGCCATGCGCTGGCCAATGCCGGCGAGGCGATCGTGTGGCAGGCGGACGGCCGCAGGATAGACCTCGCGCTCCTCCCGCAATGCGTGCTCGGGATAGAGGGTGGAGAACGCCTTGAGCTCAGGCGGGGCAGGGTGCCTTGTCCCCAGCGACATCGCCTCCAGCCAGGGCTGCACGCAACACCACAATTCACCCAGGTACTCATGCTCGGCATCCAGCTCGTCAATGCTTGCCGTCAGGCTGGCGTCACCCAGTTCCCGCAGTGCGGGGAACAGGTCTTCCTCCTCGTCCGCGTGGTGCAGCGGCGCTGCCAACTGGAAGTATCTCAGCACGCTGGCGGCGGCGGCTCGTGCTTCTTCATCCGCGCCGTGCAGTACCGCATGCTGCTCAAGCCTGTGACATAAGCCGGCAAAACGCCGCACCTTGTCATGGCAGGCCAGCAGCAACTCAATCGGTGAATCGAAGCCAGGAAGACTGGCGGCGGGAGAAAACATGATCACACTCCGGTTGGGCCAGGCCTTCTCCAATTGCCTGCTGCCGATCTTCAAGTGTCGCCCGAAGCGGCACGCGCTTTGTTGAGTTAGCGCAAGAAAGACGCGGCGCAAGCTGACGGGCTGGCGTGCAACCCTTTACCGCGATCAAGGACAACGCGGCCTCCGGCGGCTAGCATGGCGGCGCCAGGATTGAGAGCGAGGATAAGGCATGGCAGGGAGCACTAAGGCACACCTGAAATACGAGAATGCACCCCGGCCATCCATGGTCCTCGGCTGCCTGCTGCCGGCACCATGGCTTGGCGCGGCGGCGGGATTGCTGCTGGCATTCGGACCCGCGGACGGCTTGCCGTTCCGCTTTTCCCCGACGGTGCTGGCGGCGGTCCATCTGCTGGCGCTGGGGATGCTGGTTCCGGTCATGGTGGGGGCCTTGTTCCAGATGATGCCGGTGGTCGCCGGGGTGCGGATACGCGGCGCCGCCAGCCTGGCACCCTGGGTCGCTTTGACAGGAGGGAGCACCGCATTCGGGCTGGCGGGGGGATTCCTGGCTGGCCGGCCGCCAGGCTTTCGCGTGGCAATCGTGCTAGGGGCCCCATTTCTAAGCCTCGTCGGACTGGCATTGCTGCGGGCGGGAGCGCGCGTGGCAGCCACGGACGCCACCACGCGCACGCTGGCGGGCATAGGCGGTGCGCTGATCGTGACGGTCACGACTGGCGCGGCGCTGGCTGGCGTACTTGGCGGGCAGTGGCAATTGTCGCTGGGTCCGTTGTTGCAACTGCATGTCGCCTGGGGGCTGGTTGGCTGGCTGGCCACGCTCGTTGCCGGTGTCGCGACGACGGTGGTGCCAATGTTCTGGCAGACCGGGCGGCTGCCGGCCAGCCTGGTTCGCTTCCTGCCCTGGGGCATCTGGTTGCTCCTGCTGGGGTACAGCGGTGTGGTGATCGATCTGCCACAGATCGCCGGACCCGGCGCGGCGCCTCTGCTGCTGCTCCTGGGGATACTCGCGGCATACGGATTGGCAGGCGTACTGCGTGCGCGGCGTCGCCATGATCCGGGGTGGCGCCTTTGGGTCGCGGCTTGCATGAGCGCGCTGGGTGCCGTCGCATTGTCGCTGGCCGCCATCGTCCTGCCAACGGCCGTCGCGATTCCCTGGTGGATCGGAACGGCGGTGCTGGTCGGCTGCGGGGTGCTGCCGGTAACGGCGATGGCCGGCAAGATCGTGCCGTTCCTGATCTGGCTGCATTTGCGCCGCCGGCTGCCCTTGCCGGCGCGGATTCCCGCCATGCAAGCGATGATTTCGCCCGCCCAGCAACGCTGGCAAGCCAACTTGCTGCTGCTGTCCTATGTCCTCGTGGCAGCACTGCCGGTGGCCCCGCGATCGCTGGCTTTGCCCGGTGGCCTTTCGTTTGCAGCGGCGAACGTCTGGTTCGGCTTGCAGTTGCTGCGAGCCGTGCGATGTTTCCGGCTCACCATGGCCATGGGCGGGCTGCCGCCCCGCCACCCCGATCGACAGAACACCGAAAGCGGCGGACATGCTTAAGGCATGTGGCTGCCGCGAAGATGCGGCGGACTATTGGCTGGGCCTTGGGTTTCTCGATCGCAGGCCTGTGCCTGGCGCTGCTGGCTCACCGGCCACAGACATCCAGTTGCCGTTGAGTTCCTGGGCAAGCGAGCCAGCGGCGTGCTGGCCAGCGCGAGACTCCCCCATTTCATCGCCTCGACGTGAGCATTTATGCCAACAAGAATGAAAGAGTAGGCAATTGCCGCGAGGCCGGCTGCTCGCTACGCTGAGGTGAGTGCGTCAAGCGGCGGCCATTGCGTATCAGCCCGACCTGCCAGGAAAACCTGGCCATGGAAACCGGTGGCAACCAACTCGCCGTGCGGCTGACTGGTGCCGGCCAGGTCAAATGGGGTATGTCACCGATATCCAGGGGTGACGAGCGTGGGCTTAGGGCGTGGCAGCCCAGGCACGAGGCAGCCCGAAACGATAGGGGTGGAAAACAAAGGCTAGGGAAAGTCTGATTTATTCAGCG
>JYOD01000095.1 GCA_000955785.1 Burkholderiaceae bacterium 16 | reverse complement strand
AGTGAGCAGTTCCGCTGCATAGTTGGTGTTCACCGACGCAACAGAATGGATGGCGACTATCCGTCCTTTCCGTTAGAAGGTTTGCTTCTCGCAAGCAGGCCGACCACGCAATATATGGGAGAAGTTCATGAAGCGCGTCTTGATTACTGGCGCTGCCGGTCACATCGGCCGTGTGCTGCGCAAAGGGTTGCAAGGGCATTACGAACTGATACGGCTTGCCGATGTCGCACGCCAGGATCCTGCTGGTGCCGGCGAGGAAGTCGTGACGACTGACATTACCGACATCGAACAACTTGCTCGAGCGATGCAGGGAATCGATTGTGTAGTTCACCTGGCCGGCATTCCAGATGAGGACACATGGGACCGTATTCGCCGTCTGAACATCGAAGGTTGCTACAACGTGTTCGAGGCTGCCCGCATGGCTGGCGTCAAACGCGTAATTTTTGCAAGCTCGAATCATGCTGTTGGCTTTCATCGCCGCGATCGGATCATCAATGATGAAGTAATGCCGCGTCCGGACAGCCGCTATGGCGTGTCCAAAGTCTTTGGCGAAGCGCTTGGCCGCCTCTATGCGGACAAATATGGCATGTCAGTGGCGTGTCTGCGTATCGGGTCATTTCGTCCCGACGACCAGCCCAGTGTGGAGCGCCACCTTTTCTCGTGGATCAGTCATCGGGATACTGTGCAGTTGACGCGCCGAGCGATCGATGCACCGAAGTACCACTTCCTCATCGCCTATGGCGTTTCGGCCAATGCCAGAAATCGCTGGGACAATGCCAATGTGGGCTTCCTCGGTTATGTACCCGAAGACGATGCAGAGCGGTACGGAGACAAAATCCTGGAATGCGATGTCCATGAGAATGAGCACGAAGCTCTGTTCCATGGCGGCTTTGGCTGTCTTGTCGAATTTACGGGACGGATTGAGGATATCGATTGACCGCGTATTCTCGGATGACTCCCCAATAAGGATAGGCCTTTACGCATGGATGCGGTGATCTTGGTTGTGGCAATTGGAGCCATTGTTGCGGGCTTCGTTCAAGGGCTGTCGGGCTTCGCCTTTGGTCTCACTGCAATGTCATTCTGGGCCTGGTCGCTGGAGCCTAAACTGGCCGCGGCAATGGCCGTCTTTGGGGCGTTGACGGGGCAGATCACTGCCGCGGTGACCATGCGCCGAGGATTGAAGCTGGGCAAACTGTTGCCTTTCTTAGTCGGCGGCCTGGTGGGCATACCGATTGGCGTCGCGATTCTTCCAGCGCTCGACCTTCAACTCTTTAAGGCTCTCCTGGGTACGTTCCTAGTGCTGTGGTGCCCCACAATGCTTGCGGCAAGAAACCTGCCGGCAATCACGGCGGGTGGGAGGGTAGCCGACGGGATCGTGGGTGGCGTCGGGGGGATCATGGGTGGCATCGGGGGCTTCACCGGCACAATTCCTACACTGTGGTGCACGTTGCGAGGATTCGACAAGGATGAACAGCGTGCGATCATTCAGAACTTCAATCTCGCCTTGCTGCTTGTGACGATGGCCATCTACGTGGAAAAGGGAATCGTGACACGTGAGATGCTGCCGATGTTTGCCATCGTCGGGCCGGCGATGCTAATTCCCACTCTCCTGGGAGCGCGTCTGTATGTTGGCATTTCGGAAGCAACGTTCCGCAAGATTGTGTTGAGCCTGCTCGCGGCCTCCGGGGTCGCGTTGCTGGCATCGTCCGCTCCACATTTGCTTCAGCGTTTGGCGTAGGGATTCTGTCGCGGCACGGTCTCGACGTGCTGCTGGGCTTACTCCAGCAACCCACTTCCTTGTCTGCCCCGGGTTTCACTCACAGCCTGGAGCAACCCATATTTTCGGATCTTTTGATATAAGGTACTTTTTGCAATGCCCAACTGCAAAGCGGTTTTTGTCAGATTTCCGCCGTTGTAGGCGAGCGCCTCCCGAATTGATTCGGCTTCGGTCTTTTCCAGTGAATAGATTTTTGCGCTGAATGGTGGCGTCGCTTCATGCTCTGCACCACCTCGGCTCATGATCGACCCGATGGCGATTTCAGATGGTAGCTTGTCCGTGGTGATCACACAGTCTTTCGCCATCAGCAGGGAGCCTTCAATCGCGTTGCGCAGCTCGCGCACATTACCTGGCCAATCATAGGTTAGAAGGCATGCGTAGGCTTCGTCGTCAAACGAAGTCGCGGGTAGACCGTAGCGCTCGCAAAGATGGGTCAACCAGTGTGCGATCAGCCCGGGCAGGTCGTCCTTGCGGTCACGCAGCGGTGGTATCGATACAGTGGTCACGGCAATCCGATAGAACAAGTCCATGCGGAATCTTCCCTCAGCGATTTCGTCCCGCAGGTTGCGATGCGTGGCCGCGATCAGGCGAAAGTAGGCTTTGCGCGGAGAGTTTTCGCCTAGACGATAGAGTTCGCCTTCCTCCAGCACCCGCAGCAAGTGGGGCTGGATATCTAGCGGCATCTCACCGATTTCATCCAGGAACAATGTGCCGCCGCTCGCGGCCTCTATCTTCCCGGCGGCCCCCGATTTGCGCGCACCGGTGAATGCACCATCCGCATAGCCAAAGAGTTCGCTTGCAAGCAGGTCCCGCGACAGTCCGCCGCAATTGAGTGCGACAAACGGACCGCCGGCGCAGGCGCTGGCCTGATGGATTCCTTGGGCAAACAATTCCTTGCCAACACCGGTCTCGCCTAGCAGAAGCACGGGCACCTGTGAGGGGGCCAACCGCTGTGCCTTCGCGACGGCGGCACGCAATGCCTCGCCATTGCCGACAACCCTGCTAAACGCGGGGGCCACTTCTCGGTCAGCGTCGCGCATGCCGAGGGCCGGTGGCAACCTGACCTGTCGTACGGCGGCGGGAATCACGACCAGGAACCCAAGCACGTCCCGCCCTTCGTGGATGGTTTCGACCCGTGCCAGGCTCAACCACTCGGGAGCGCGCTCGGCCTTGGCAGAGTTCGCAACGATGTCCAGGCCGGGGATGGAAAACGCATCATTCAATACGGCGTGCACGCCCAGTCGCGCCAGGGCGGAAGCGGCCTGCGGATTGGCCTTGACCAGGCGTCCCCGCTCATCAAGGACGAGGACACCATCGCTTCGCCCCGAACCGAAACATGCCATGCAGCGATCAAGCAGATGCAGGCGGCGCTCCATAGAGAGCTTGGCAAGGCGGCCTTCGATCCGGCCTGCCAGCGAGACTATCAGGGCAAGGCTGTGCCGACTAAAGGTCTCGGCAAGGCCCGACACATCAATGGCCCCGAGTACGCTGGCATCCACCGGATCGCGAATCACCGAGGCCGAACAAGTCCAACGCTTTATGCCCGCGCAAAAATGCTCGGCGCCATGGATCTGCACGGGTTGCTGTAATGCCAGGGTGGTGCCGATGGCATTGGTTCCACAATTAAGCTCCTTCCAGTTGCAGCCGGGCACTAGTCCAACCTCACCTGCCGGCTCGATAATGCGCATGTCTCCTTCCTGCTGGAGGATCATGCCATCCGGATCGGTCAACAGCATGATGGTGCCGGTTTGCGCAAGGAAATCCCGCGTTTGCTCGATCAGGGGCGAACTGGCATTGACGAGGCGTTCATGCCTGGCACGCCATTCTTTCAGTCGATCCGCGTCCAGCGGCGGTTGCGCCCGGCTTACCGCCGGATCGACCCGGCTGTTCAGGCAGCGATGCCACGAGTCGCCTACAACAACACGCAAGTCGGCGGACCGCGATTCGTCTCCGCTTAGCAAGTGCTCCCAGGCGGACATGATGCTCGCTTCGTGATCCGGACTGGAGAACCAGTCCATCGGGGTGCCCGTCTTGTACATTTTGCGTCTCCAGACGGCCAGCGGGCTGGTCGTCACTCCTGCAGAGTTCCCTGCCGTGTCTCTTCGACAACCCACATTTCTGTCACCTGCGGAGCGAACGTTGCCTCTCGGGTGACGGCCTGCTATCAGTATATTTCCTGTAGCGCCATGAGCGGGGTTGGTCCTGGATGCAAACTGCAGGCCACCGGCTGCGCCGTGCTACCAGCAGTTGACATCGCGCCGGAAGACCCGCCGCGGCGTCTCTCGTCCGGCGGAAGCAATGCGTCCGTTCGAAGCTCGAAAGGCCATCGAACGGACCATCGTCAGTCTTCTAAGTCACTGCAGACTGACTGCGTCCTGTTTCAAGCGCATCTTGCCTCATCCGTGTAGAACGCCTCGAATGTCCGGCTCGCCGCCATTGCGTGTTCGGCGCCATCAGGTGCTGATAGACCTCGGCCATGGTTTCGTTCGTGTCGCGCACGTAGGCACCGGCTTGTAGCCTCCAGTTTTCCAGAAAGTCGCAAGAGGCGTGGCCGCATTTGCACTGCGTTACCGACTTCTTCGTGTTGGCTTGCTCCGGGCTTTGCCGACGACAAACAGTCCAGCGGATCGCACGAAGTAGGTGGGGACGGCGTTCGATTTTCGAACGCCGGAGGGCGCGCAGGTTGAATTCCGGTTGGTGTGATTTTTCTTTTCCCGAGCCCTGGTCTATGCCGTCCGAACTGGTATGAGCCAGTCCTCTCTCCGCGCACCGAAGAGCGCCCGGGAGGCCAGCGCAGCTTGACGCGAAGGATGAATCCCCAGCCCAAACGGCCTCAGCGCACGCCACTGGATCAAGCGGCACGACAGCTCGCGTATGTGCGCTTCAACAAATCTGGCCCGTCAGAAAGTGCGAAGAATGAGCAAGGACATTCACGGGGGTAATGTGTCCAGCGCTCCACATCGCTCCCATTTTGCGTCTGGCATCGAGATTGCATTACTGCCAATGCGAACTAGCGCACGGTGTGAAGCAATCTTGCAACGAAGGAGACCGACGATGAAAGGCGGCCAGCGCCATGAAAACGGCGCCCCCAAGGAATGGGAAGGGTGCACCGGAGCCGCAGTGATATGGAGTGATTTCTCAATGCGCACGGAACCACCGCTAGGTGCCCAACTCGTGACGCCGCGCAGAGGGTATACCCATCATGGACTCTACGTGGGCGACGGAATGGTTGTGCACTATGCAGGACTCTCGGGTGCCCTACTCGCAGGCCCGATCGAGGAAGTCCCGGTAGCGCGCTTTGCCTGTGGCCACAAAGTGTGGATTGAGCCAGGCCCTTCCCCAAAGTACTCAGGCGCGGAGGTCGTCCGCCGGGCCCGCTCCCGACTGGGCGAAAACCACTACCGGCTCCTGACCAACAACTGCGAGCACTTTTGTATGTGGTGTCTATGTGGAGTAGCGCGCAGCGCGCAGGTGGACAGATATCTGGCTTTCCCCCGCCTGTTCCTGCGAGCCATTGTCTATCAACTCAAGGCAGGCGGCGCCATGTCTCTCCGGCGCTCCATATGCGGGACGGCAGCTATCGTGAGTGACATCAGCGTACCCGCGTCGATATAACGTTAATTCGAAATTGACAGTCATAAAATTAGCTAATAATTTTTATAAAATCTTGGAGGCAGTAATGCATGGAAAATATCGATACGTAATTGCGGGCTTGCTATTTTCAGCCGGGATGATCAACTACATGG
>JYOD01000094.1 GCA_000955785.1 Burkholderiaceae bacterium 16 | reverse complement strand
TCGGCGCCTGCCGCTCTGGCCGGCTGGAGGCGCGCACGGATGAAGACATCGCCGCGGATTTTCAAATCTAGGCGCTCGCTGAAATCCGCGGATCGAGGAACACCATCGGGCCGATTCGAGTCCGGAGGGTGCCTCTGTCGCAGATCAGCTGGGCTTGGGCGCAGTCGCGGTTCGAGATGACGCTCGCGCCGCGCGATGGGCATGCAGTTGCAGCGCCCGGTTCGCATCGGCCTGTGCAACGTGTCCCGCTTCCTGACCTGCCAGATCGACGCGCGGGGCACCTTCCACCAGGCAGGTCCAGTAGCGGGTGCCGCGGCACCAGGTCCGGATCGCGTCGCGCAACACCGGCTCCGTCAGGCCAAGTTCCTGCGCGTGCTGGGCGAGATCTTCGAAAATGCCGATCTTGAGCGGTACCTTCGGCGCAGGATTCTTCGGGAAGGTTTGCGGGAAGCGCTTTTGCAGCTTCGCGATGGCCTGCAGCACCGGATCCACGGGCTTCGCCGGGCTGACCGAAGCCACCGGACGCGCGCGCCGCGTTTTAGCCTGTGGCGCGGCCTTAGCTTGCCTTGCCAGTTGTTCCTTCAGTGCCGCCAGTTGTTCGAAGCCCATCGTGTCCAGCCAGTAAAAAGACTTGGTGCGATTGTAGCAGTCCCTACGCGATTCGCCTTGCCGCCCACGCCGTGGCGGGAATTGGCCAAACCAGGCATCGTGGCGAAGGCGGGCGCCCGTCACACTTCGCTTCGCGCGTCCACCCATGTCACCAGCGCTCCACGCCCTCCCTGGCGGAACCCATATCCGCTGCGGTTGGCTACGTCTATAGAGTGCTAAACCGGGTATTTCTATCTGTAGATAGTATTTTTGACGGTAAAACTACTGTCCACTTCCATCAGGCGCTTACTGGGTGCACCTTTGCTGGACGTGTTTGTTTTCATGGGTATAAAATAAAATTCACAAACATGAAAAAATGATCGGTTTGCCTGTCGCCCTCGCTGGGTGGGGCGAAACTGGCAAGGAGACTGCAATGACATCACCCTCGTCCTCGCCGACCTGCTTCGTCCGTGTCGAAGACGTGCCCGGCTACCACCCGGCCAACCATGTGGGTACGCTGAACCGCCGCATCATTGGCCGCGAGAATGTCGGTGCCACCCAGCTTGAGGTGATCCACGGCACCATCGAGCGCGGCAAGGGCGCCTTGCCGCACGCCCATCCCGGTATCGAGCAGGTTTGCTACGTGCTGGAGGGCAGGGCGCTCGCCGAGGTGAACGGCCAGTCGCGCGAGCTTGGGCCTGGCGACTGCTGCTTCTTCCCCGCCGGATCCATGCACGTGTTCACCGTCATCAGCAACGAGCCCGTCAAGCTGCTGGTGATCTACGCCCCGCCTTATGAGGAATCCCCGGATCGCGTGATCCGTCCCGCCTGAGCGTTGCCCCGTCCCGCGCGGTTGCCCGCACCCGAACGGACGTTCGTAGTTGAAGCCTGGAAGGAGATCCCGATGAAACTGTCTACCCGACGCCGCCTGATGCTGTGCGCCGCGATCTGGAGTGCTGCGCCGGCCCTGGTCTGGAGCAGCGCCTATCCCAGCAAGCCGATCCGTATGGTGGTGCCTTACGCGCCGGGCGGAGCCTCCGATGTGGTGGCCCGGCTGGTCTCGCAGAAGCTGTCGGAGGCCTTGAAGCAGCCGGTGGTGGTGGAGAACCGGCCGGGCGCCAACGGCATCATCGGCACCGACCAGGTCGCGCGTGCCGCGCCGGATGGCTACACCCTGCTGCTGAACACCGCCGGCGCGCAGACGCTGAGCCCTGTCCTCTACAAGGCCGGCTACGAGCCGCTCAAAAGCTTCGCGCCGATCAGCCTGATCAGCAGTATCGGCTTCGTCATGGTGGTCCACCCCTCGGTACCGGCCAAGACCGTGCAGGAGTTTGTCGGGCTGGCGCGCTCCAAGAGCCGTCCGCTGAGCTTGTCGGCCGGCAGCAGCATGATCGAGCTGATCGGGGAAACCTTCAAGACAACGGCCGGCACGCCGGATGTCGTCAGCGTCTCCTATCGCGGTACCGGCCCGCAGATGCAGGCAGCGGTGGCGGGCGAGGTCGACATGACCATCGACCCCTTTAACGGGATGGCAATGATCCGCGCGGGCCGGCTGCGCCCGCTGGCGGTGCTGTCGTCCAAGCGCTCGCCGGCGCTGCCGGATGTCCCGACCATGCAGGAGGCCGGCATCCAGGGCATGAACTTCAATTCCTGGGCTGGCTTGCTGGCGCCGGCAGGCACGCCAAAGGAAATCGTCACGCGGCTGAACCAGGAAATCGTCCGGATCGTGGCCATGCCGGAGATCAAGGCGCGCCTCGCCGCTATCGACTATGAAGCCGTCGGCAGCACGCCCGAGCAGTTCGCCACCATCATTGCCGACGACGCCGCGCGCTGGGCCAAGCTGGTGAAGGACACGAACTATAAGGAAAAGACCGCGCCATGAAGCGGCGGGGCGGCCGGTCTGGGTGTTAGTTTGGCCGTCAGTCCCAAGCCACCACCACAAAGCGGATCCATCGCAGAGGGATCGCTAACCAGAAAGAAGCAGGAGACAACACAATGCCAAGATTTACCACGCTGCTGCGCGCGGCGCTGCCATTGCTGACACTCGCCGCGGCGCCGTACGCGGCGGCGGCCGATGCCTATCCCAGCAAGCCGATCCGCATGGTGGTGCCCTTCGCCGCCGGCAGCGGCACCGACGCGGTGGCCCGCATCACCGCCAAGGAACTGGGCGATGCGCTCAAGACCAACGTGGTGGTGGACAACCGTCCCGGGGCCAACGGCGCCATCGCCGCTGAAATCGTCGCGCAGGCCGCGCCGGACGGCTACACGCTGTTCATGACCACCAACACCACGCATTCGGCCAACCCTTCGCTGATGAAGAAGCTGCCGTATGACCCGATCCGCGATTTCACGCCGGTGGCGCGCATGGGCAACCTGCCCTTTATCCTGGTGGTCAATCCCAAGCTGCCCGTCAAGACGGTGCCGGAACTGATCGCCTACGCGCGCGCTCATCCCGGCATGTCGTACGCCAGCGGCAACAGCACCGGCATCGTGTCGGGCGCCACCCTGGGCCGCATGGCCGGGCTGGACCTGCTGCACGTGCCGTACAAGAGCACGCCGCCGGCCATGACGGATGTGATTGCCGGGCAGGTGCCGATGATGTTCGTCGACGTTGCGGCCGGCATTGCCAACGTCAAGGCAGGCAAGCTGCGCGCGCTGGCGGTGACCACGGCGCAGCGCAGCCGCCTGCTGCCGGACCTGCCGCCGCTGGGGGACACGCCTGAACTGAAGGGGTTCGACATTACCTCCTGGAACGGCGTGTTCGCGCCAGCGAAGACTCCGGCGGACGTGGTCGAGCGGCTCAACCGCGAGCTGTCCCGCATCGCCGCCAGCAAGGAAGTGGCGCCGCGTTTCGAGGCGCTGGGGTTTGAAGCATTCGGGCAAACGCCCAAGCAGTTTGCCGGCTTCGTCGCCGGCGAACTGGTCAAGTGGACCAGGCTGGTCAAGGACGCCGGCATCCAGCCGGAATGAGGCAGGCATGAACTTCGAAAGAACTCCCGAACAGCGCGCCATCGTCGAGGCGGTGACGCAGATTTGCAGCGACTTTGGCGCCGACTACTGGTCGGGGCTGGACGATGAAGGCAAGTTTCCCCACGCATTCCACCAGGCCATGGCGAAGGCTGGCTGGCTTGGCATCGCGATGCCGGAGGCCTATGGCGGCGCCGGGCTCGGGATTACCGAGGCGGCGCTGATCATGCAGACGGTGTCGGCGTCCGGCGCCGGTTTTTCCGGCGCGTCGGCCATCCATATGAATGTGTTCGGCCTCAACCCGGTGGTGGTGTTCGGCAACGAGCGCCAGAAGGAGGCGGCGCTGCCGCCGCTGATCGCCGGGCAGGAGAAAGCCTGCTTCGCCGTGACCGAACCCGATGCCGGGCTCGACACCACCCATCTCAAGACCCAGGCCGTGCTGTCGGCCGATGGTGGCAGCTATCGCGTGGACGGCCGCAAGATCTGGATCTCCACCGCCCAGGTGGCCGACCGCATGCTGCTGCTGGCGCGCACCACGCCGCTGGAGCAGGTGGCCAAGCCGACCCAGGGCCTGAGCCTGTTCTACACCGCGCTGGACCGCGAGCATATCGAGGTGCGCGAGATCCACAAGATGGGACGTGCCGCCGTGGACTCGAACATGCTCTTTATCGACGGCCTGACGGTGCCGGTGGAAGACCGCATCGGAGAAGAGGGGCGCGGTTTCGAATACATCCTGCATGGCCTGAACCCTGAGCGCATCCTGATTGCGGCCGAAGCCGTCGGCCTCGGCCGCGTCGCGCTGGAAGCGGCGACGCGCTATGCCAGGGAGCGCACCGTGTTCGGCCGCCCGATCGGCCAGAACCAGGGCATCCAGCATCCGCTGGCGCAGGCCTGGATGGCGCTGGAAGCGGCCGACATGATGGTCTGGAAAGCAGCGTGGCTGTATGACCAGGGCAAGCCCTGCGGCGCAGAAGCCAATACCGCCAAGTACCTGGCGGCGGAAGCCGCCCACCAGGCTTGCCAGACCGCGGTCCTGACGCTGGGCGGCATGGGCTATGCGCGCGAGTACCAGGTGGAGCGCTACCTGCGTGAATCGTATATCCCGCGCATCGCACCGGTCAGCGCGCAACTGATCATGTGCCATATCGCCGAGCGCGTGCTGGGTTTGCCGAAGTCCTATTGACGAGGCGGCGGGACAATCCCGCGCGAGGAACCCGCATTCTTTCAGCGATGAAAATAATAAAGGGCGCCCCGCCGATGCCAGCGGGGCGCCCTTGTTTCCCTGAGCGAATACGGCTTTCCACAGGTCTCTGTCTCTACAGCCGACCCATCACGACCAGGACCACAATGATCAGCAGGACCAGTCCAAGGCCGCCGCTTGGGTAGTAGCCCCACCCGGTGCTGTACGGCCAGGTTGGCAATGCGCCGACGAGCAGCAGGATGAGGAGGATAAGCAAGATCGTACCGATGGCCATGACGGGCTCCTTGACGAATGGATAAGCGTGAGGTGCTTATGGGATGCCTATGGGTTGCTTATGGTTATTCTGTGCGGGCAATGCAATGCGGTGCGGACCGGGGCCAGCGTTACTTGCCCAGTTCGTGGCCGATGACGCCGCCAGCCACCGCGCCGCCTATGGTTGCCGCCGTATTGCCGTGCGACAGTTCATGGCCTGCAACACCGCCGGCCACGGCGCCGGTAGCGGTACAGCCGTTCAGCCCGATCAGAAGTGCCGCGCCCGCGATGAGCGCGCTTGCCAGTCTCAGCATGTTGGTCTCCTTGATGCGTGGTGCCGGTCGCGGGACAGGCACGCCAGCCATGCCTACAAGATAGCCGGGCAAGTTGGCGTCCCCAGCGGGGCTGCCTCTGATAAGGATGTAGGAATTGGACGACGCCGCGAGTGCGGCGTCAGGGAGGGAGGCGGTCCAGGCGGAAGGGGAAGTCAGCGGGCAAGGGCTGCCCGCCGGCTGTTACCGCAAGCGCTTGATCAGCGCGGAGGTGTCGGCGCGGCCGCAGCCGTCTTGCTGCAGGTCCGCGTAGAACTGGTCGACCACAGCCGTGACGGGCAGGCTGGCGCCGTTGCGGCGCGCTTCGTCCAGGCAGAGGCCGAGATCCTTGCGCATCCAGTCCACCGCGAAGCCGAAGTCGAACTTGCCTTCGATCATGGTGGGGCCGCGGTTTTCCAGTTGCCACGAGCCCGCGGCGCCCTTGCTGATCACGTCGAGCACGACCTTCATGTCCAGCCCGGCGCGCTCGCCGAAGGCGATGGCTTCCGACAGGCCCTGCAGCAGGCCGGCAATGCAGATCTGGTTGACCATCTTGGCCAGCTGGCCGGCGCCCGCGCCGCCGATCCGGGTGACCGCGCGCGCATAGGCGCCCAGCACCGGCTCGATCTGGGTGAACACGGCCTCGTCGGCGCCGCACATGATGGTCAGGATGCCGTTTTGCGCGCCGACTTCGCCGCCCGACACCGGCGCATCGACAAAGTGCAGCCCGCGCTCGCCGGCGGCGGCGTACAACTCGCGCGCGACATTGGCGCTGGCGGTGGTGTGATCCACGAACACACAGCCTGCCGGCGCCGTGCCGAAAGCACCATTGGCGCCGGTGAGCACCGCGCGCAGGTCATCATCATTGCCCACGCAGGAGCAGACCACTTCGGCGTCCCGGGCGGCCAGCGCCGGGGTGGCCGCCGATTTGCCGCCGAAGGCCGCGACCCACTGCTCGGCCTTGCTTGCCGTGCGGTTGTACACGGTGACCTGATGGCCCTTGGCGGCGAGATGGGCCGCCATGTGATAGCCCATGACACCCAGGCCGATAAATGCAACACGCATGACTAAGAAACTCCAGGACCCGCGGTGAGCGCGGGCGAATGTGACAAAGTGGGCAGCCCCCCGAAGCCGGGAATGCTGCCATTCTTGCAATGCAGCGTCAACAAGCCTTGCCGGTGCTCCCGGTTGTCAGCATGCGGGCGATCGACGCGGCTGTGGCGGGAGCAAATTGTTGCACGCACTCGCGCGTCAGCGCCAGCGTGTAGGCCAGCGCCATGATCCGATTGTCGAAGGTCCGGTTGAGCATGAATTGTGAGGAGAGCTCCATGCCGTTGCCCGGCTTGCATAAGCGGACGAGTGCGCCCCAGCGGCCGTCCTCCACCGGCAAGATATCCACGTCAATCGCATATTCTCCCTCCGTGCAGGTCCAGGCGGGCCCCGCGAGCCGCCGTTCCGCTTTGTCAGTCACCATGTCGTTCCTCCGCGCTTTTTCTGGCGAGAATCCCCGCGCACCGGGCCGTCCCGATGCCATGACTCCCGCGTCCTGGTCCGCGGTCTTTGCCGCGGGCCATGCTTCGTTGCAGGCGCCGGGCTATTTGCCGGCATCCTGCGCAAGTCCGCCAGCGGGAACACCGCGCAGGCGCGGCAACCGGCTGGCATGTTCGGCGTTGACGGCGCCATCGGGTATGCATCCGCGCAGCAGGTCTTCCACCTGGCGCACGGCATCCATGGCCTGGTGTTCCGCGGACTGCGGCGTCAGCCCGCCGATATGCGGCGTAGCGATGACGAGCGGGTGGCGGGCCAGGGCGGGGGAGGGTGTCTGATCGTGCCCCCGCCCGACATCCAGCGCGCACCCGCCGAGATGCCCCCGGTTCAGCGCGTGCAGCAGTGCCGGCTCATCCACCAGATCACCACGTGAGGCGTTGATGAAGCAGGCGCCGCGCTTCATGGCGCTGAAGGCGCCGCGATCGAACAGATTGAGGGTGCCCGGGGTGACCGCCGCAAGGCAGACCACGAAGTCGGCGTGCGACAGCAGGGTGGGCAAGTCCAGGCGCTCCAGCGCGAGGTCATCGACGTCCGCATAGGGATCGCTGACCAGCACCTTCATGCCGAGTGCGCGGCCGAGCGAGGCGAGATAGCGGCCGATGGTGCCGTAGCCCACGATGCCGAGGCTGGCGCCCCGCAACTCGCGGCCCATCGCAGGCGTCGCGTGGCCCCAGGTGCGATAGCTGGCGCTGGCCCGGCTGATGCCGCGGCCCAGGTCGATCATCACCCCCACCACCCATTCGGACACCGAGGCGGCGAAGCCGGGCGAGGCTCGCGTCACCAGGACGCCGTGACGGCTTGCCGCCTGGACGTCGATCTGCCGGATGTCCACGGCAACCCGGCACACCGCCACCAGGTCCGGCAGTGCCTGGAACACCGCGGCGGGCACGGCCAGCTCGCGCGAGGCGACGATGATGTCGCAGCCCGCCGCGGCGCTTGCCAGTTAGTCCGGCGCGAGCGCGGCCTCGCTGTCATTGAGCCTGAGCGCAGCCATCGCACCGAGCCTGGCGAGCGCGTGGCCGCTGAAGTACAGCGCGCGCGCCAGGCCCGTGCGTCAGGCAGATCGTGCGCATGACAGCCGCCTTGCATGGGTTCGATACATTCCTCTTCCTCACGGCCGTCTTAAGCAACACTATAGTAAAACGATTTAGTAAATCGGTTTACAAGATCATAGGCGAAAGCCTGGCAAATGCAAGCGGGTACCGGAACGGGCCAGGACGACGGGCTTCGTGGCGCTCGGTCAGGGGATCACCAGAGGCCAGCCTGCGCCGTATCCGGTTCGGCGGCGGCGGTGGCAGGCGAGACCCCGGCGGCCCTTGCCCGGCCCGCCGCCTGCCTGCCGGGCACCGCTGCAAGCAAAGCCTGCGTGTACGGATGGCGGGGCGAGCCGAACAGCGTTGCGGTATCCGCTTGCTCCACCACGCGCCCGTCCTTCATGACGGCGACGCGATCGCAGACCTGGGCGGCCACGCGCAGGTCGTGCGTGATCAGGATCAGCGACAAGCCGGTGCGCGAGCGCAGGTCGTCGAGCAGCGCCAGCACCTGGGCTTGCACGGAGACGTCCAGCGCCGAGACCGGCTCGTCGGCCACCAGCACGTCAGGCTCGAGCGCCAGCGCTCTGGCCAGGCCGATGCGCTGGCGCTGGCCGCCGGAGAATTCATGCGGATAGCGGTCGAGCGCGCTGGGGTCCAGTCCCACCAGCTCGAACAGTTCTGCCGCTCGCTGGCGTGCCCGCAGCGGGTGCTCCCCGTGAATCAGCAGTCCCTGCGCAACGAGTTCCCCCACGCGCCGGCGCGGGTTGAGCGAACCGAACGGGTCCTGGAACACCATCTGGATACGGCGGGCGCGTTGCCGGCGCCGCGCCGCGCCGCCGGCGAGAAGATCTTCGCCATCGAGCCGCAGGCTGCCGCGGTCCGGGTCTAGCAGTCCCACCAGGCAACGTGCCAGTGTGCTCTTGCCAGAGCCGCTCTCGCCCACGATGCCCAGCGCGCCGCCGCGCGGCAGCGTCAGGCAGACCTGGTCGAGTGCATGGACCTGGCGCTGGCCCCGGCCGAGCCAGCTGCCGCTGCGATAAGTCTTGGCGATACCGTCGATGGCGAGCAGCGTGTCACCCGCCACCACGCGTGGCGCCGGCGGCTCCAGCGCGGGCACGGCGGCCAGCAGCGCCTGCGTATAGGGGTGCCGGGGCCGCGCCAGGATCTCGGCGGCGGGCCCGGTTTCCACCACTTCCCCCTGGCGCATGACCGCGATGCGGTCGGCGATCTCCGCCACCACGCCGAAGTCATGGGTGATAAATAGCACCGCCGTGCCTTTGCGCTTCTGCAGTTCGCGGATCAGCCGCAGGATCTGGGCCTGGGTAGTGACGTCGAGCGCGGTGGTGGGCTCGTCGGCAATCAGCAGGCTGGGTTCGAGCGCAAGCGCCATGGCGATCATGGCGCGCTGGCGCTGCCCGCCCGACAACTCGTGCGGGTAGGCGTCGGCGGCAGCATGTGGCTGCGGGATCTGCACGTCTTCCAGCAGACCCAGCACCTTGCGCGCGATTTCCGTCTTGCCCAGCCGGGTGTGGGTGCGGAACACCTCGCCAATCTGGTCACCGATGGTGCGCAGCGGGTTGAGCGCCGTCATCGGCTCCTGGAAGATCATGCCGATGCGGGCGCCGCGTATGCGCCGCAACCCGGCTTCGGACAGGGCGGTGAGCTCGCGGCCTTCGAACAGGATGCGGCCGGCGCTGCGCCGCACCCCGTCGGGCAGCAAGCCAAGCACGGCGCCGGCGGTCATCGACTTGCCGGAGCCGCTCTCGCCGACCACGCACAGGACTTCGCCAGGCGTCAGCGCCAGCGAGACGTTGTTCAGGGCCAGCCCGCGATCGGCGCCGGCAGGCAAGGCGACGCTCAGCGCGTCGATACTGAGAAGAAAGGGCAAGGGTCCGCTCATGGGTGCTTCAGCCTGGGGTTGAGTGCATCGTTCAGGCCTTGTCCGACCAGCGACACCGCCAGCACGGTCATCAGGATGGCGATGCCGGGGATGGCCGATACATACCATTGCGAACGCAGCACGCTGCGCCCGCCGCCGATCAGGTTGCCCCAGGAGGCCACGTTCGGGTCGGAGAGGTTGAGGAAGGCCAGTGCGCTTTCCAGCAGGATGGCCAGCGCCATCACCACGCTGGCGTACACCACCACCGGCGGCAGCGCATTCGGCAGGATCTCGCGGAAGATGATCTGCAGGTCGCGCATGCCCAGCGAGCGGCACGAGTGGACGAAGTCGCGGTTGCGCAACGTCAGAAACTCGGCACGGGTCAGCCGTGCCGTGGCGGGCCAGGACACGGCCCCGATCGCCAGCGTCACGGTGGCGATGCCGGAGCCGAATACCGAAACCAGCACCAGCAGCAACAGGAAGCTGGGCAGTGTCTGGAAGCCTTCGGTCAGCCGCATCAGCAGGTTGTCGGCCCAGCCGCCGTAATAACCGGCGAACGCCCCGATCAGGATGCCGATGCAGACGGCGATCAGCGTGGCCACGAAGCCGATCAGCAGCGATACGCGCGCGCCATGGAAGATCTGGGCGGCAATGTCGCGGCCGGTCTGGTCGGTGCCGAGCCAGAAGCGCGGGTCCTCCAGCGGCCATTGCAACGGGCGCCCGGCCAGCGAAAGCGGGTCGGCCGGGAACAAGACCGGGGCGGAGGCCGCCATGGCGATGACCGCCAGCAACATCAGCAGGCCGAAGAAGGCGGCCGGGTTGCGCAGATAGCGTTGGAGCAGCTTCATGCCTTGCGTTCGTGAAGGATGCGGGGGTCGAGCAGCGCATACAGCATGTCGACGATGAAATTGATCGCGATCACCAGCAGCGCGCTGATAAAGACAATGCCCAGCAAGGTGTTCAGGTCGCGCTGCACCACCGAGTCGTAGGCGAGCCGGCCCAGGCCGGGCAGCGCGAACACGCTCTCGATTACCACCGAGCCGCCCAGCATGGTGCCGAACTGCAGCCCCGCCAGCGTCAGCAACGGCAGCAGCGCGTTGCGCAAGACATGCCGCACCAGCACCGCGTATTCCGCCAGCCCCTTGGCACGCGCGCTGCGCACGAAATCCAGGCTCAGCACTTCGAGCATCGACGCGCGCATGATGCGCAGGTAGATGGCCAGGTAGATCAGCGCCAGCGTCACGGTGGGCAGCACCAGGTGCCAGGCGATGTCGGCGATGCGCTCCAGCCCCTTGTATCCTGCGGCCACATCCAGGTAGCCGCCCGGCGGCAGCCACCCGAGGTGGATGGCGAACACCACGATGCCCATCAGGCCGAACCAGAACGACGGCGTGGCATAGAACACCAGGCCAAGCATGGACACCAGCGTATCCGGCCAGCGGCCGGCCCGGCGCGCCGCGGCGACGCCCAGCGCGACGCCGCACACGGCGGCCAGCACCTGGGCACAGCCCATCAGCAGCAGCGTGACCGGCAGGCGCTCCAGGATCACCGCTGCCACCGGTTTGCCATAAATGGCGGAGTAGCCCAGGTCCAGATGCACGAGACGCCACAGGTAGCGGCCGAGCTGCACCGTGGTGGATGCGTCCAGTCCGTAGAACTGCCGCAACTGGCCAATGACCGCCGCATCGGCGCCACCCATCTCCGCCACCAGCGCGTCGACGGTGTCCCCGGGGGCGAATTGCAGCAGCAGGAACAGGCCGCACAGGATCAGCAGCAGGGACGGCAGGCTGGCGGCCAGCCTGCGCAGCGCGAGCAACAACACACGCATGGCCGGCTCAGGCCGAAAGCCAGGTGTCATACCAGCTGCTGGAGGGCCAGCGCGGCGTGTTGTGGTCGTTGTGCACGCGCTTGCTGGTGATCGAGTAGAACTCGCGCTCCGTCACCATCCAGACCGGCAGCTCGTCGTTGACCTCCTTGACCCATTCGGCATAGAGCGCCTTGCGCCTGGCGGGGTTGATTTCCGAAGCGGCATCATCGATCAGCTTGTCGACCTTGGCCGATTGCCAGCCGTACTGGTTGGTCCAGGGCGCGCCCTTTGGGCTGCCGGAGCGGTACCAGACGGTGGTCGAGACCGCCGGATCGCCGCGGTACTGGTGCCAGCCCGTGGCAAGGTCGAAATTCCAGTCGCGGTAGACGGTCGACAGCGCGCCGGCGATGTCGAGCTGCTGCACCGTGACCTTGATGCCCACCTGGGCCAGCGACTGCTGCACGAAGGTGGCGAACAGCGGCACGTCCTCGCCGTTCTGGATCGGCACCAGCTTGAGCGTGAAGCGGTTGCCGTCGGCGCCGCGCTTGAAGCCGGCTTCGTCGAGCAGGGCCTCGGCGCGCTTGCGGTCGAACGGGTAGGGCTGCTTGCCACCCGGATAGAAGGACGACGTCGAGGGGATCGGGCCGGTGGCCGGCTTGGCGGTGCCGTACAGGAAATTCTTGATGAAGAATTCCACGTCGATGGCATGCGCGATGGCGCGGCGCACCCGCACGTCCGACAGCTCCTTGCGCCGCACGTTGAACTCCAGCGTGTTGTTGTACGAATTTGCCTCCAGGCCCTTGGTGGACACCTTGAAGCGACCGTCCTTCTTGAAGCGTTCGAGGTCGGCCAGCCCCACGTGCGAATAGGTGGTCAGCTGCGCCTCGCCGGTTTCGATCGCGGCGGCAGCGGCGGATTTGTCGGTGACGATGCGCCACACCACGCGGTCCAGGTAAGGCGTGTTCTTGCGCCAGTAAGCGGCATTGCGCTCGGCGATCACGAACTGACCGCGCTCATACTGGACGAAGCGGAAGGGACCCGTGCCGATGGGCGCGGTATTGGCCGGATTTTCCAATACGCTGGTGCCTTCGAACTTATGGCGTGGCACCACGTAGCCCAGGTCGCACAGCGCGCGCAGCAGCAGCTCGATCGGCATAGGGCGGGAATAGCGGAACACCGCGGTCTGCGCATTGGGCGTGTCGACGGCTTCCAGGTACAGGTGCAGCGCGGTGCCGTAGTTCAGGTGCTTCTTCCACAGTTCCAGCGCGTTGTACTGCACGTCGGCCGAGGAGAAGGGCTTGCCGTCATGCCAGGTGACACCCTCGCGCAGCTTGAAGGTAATGGTCTTGCCGTCCGGCGAGCTGCTCCAGCCGGTGGCCAGCACAGGTGCCGGCCTGCCGCTGGCGTCCAGGTCCACCAGCGATTCGATGATCTTGCTGGAGACCACGTAGACGCCGGTGGATGCGCGCAGCGCAGGGTTGAGGATGCGCTGCTCGCCGCTCAGCAGGACCGTCAGCACGCCGCCCTTGCGCGGCGCTTCGGCGGACTGTGCCAGCAGCGTGCCCGGCAGGGTGGCGCCAGCGGCAAGGCCGCCGGATTGAATCAGGAAGTCGCGTCGGGTCAGGGACATGGCTGGGGTTCCACAAGGATCGAGAAAAGCACGAAGGCTGGACAGCCAGCGAGTGTAGGGCGCGCCGCTCCGCGAGGGAAACGCGCTTTTCGTCTAAGCAAAGACGGTAGTTGGCTGGTGGCGGCGCTCGCTGCGCTGCCGCCCCGGCATGGCATCGGCACGCATAAGCAAAGACGAAACGCGCAGTTGGGTAACGGGCCAGGCTCACGTAATCTCCATGCGCTCCGGCCGCGGACATAGCCATCCCATCCCAGCCCGCGCCCGTTCCAACGGAACCCTGAAATGCCGAACCTGATCCCGCTGCTCGACCACGTGGTCGTCAATGTCCACGAACGCCTGGATGACGCTGCCAGCCGCTATCGCAGGCTTGGCTTCCAGCTCACGCCGCGCGGCCACCATTCCCTCGGGTCGAGCAACCACCTGGCGATCTTCGACACGGACTACCTGGAGTTGCTGGGCTTCGAAGCCGGCAAGACCACCACGGGCCGCGGGGACCTGCTGGCCGAGCCCCCGGGCCTGACCGGGCTGGTCTTCAAGAGCGCCGACTCGACCGGGCTGCACCGCGAGATCCTGGCGCGCGGGTTGGAGGTGGAAGGGCCCCCGCGCGAGTTCACGCGCCCGGTTGAGCTGCCCGGCGCCCCCGCCGACGCGCGCTTTCGCACGGTGCGGCTGGCGGCCCACCAGGTGCCCAACGGCCGCATCTACTTCTGCCACCACTTCACGCCTGAGCTGGTCTGGCGCGGCCACTGGCAGGCGCATCCCAATGGCGTGACCGGCGTCGCGGAATACGTGATCGCGGCAGCCGACCCGGCGCGCACCATTGGCCTGCTGGCGCGGCTGTTTGGCAGCGAGCACGTGAGCCAGGGGCAGCACGGGCAGCGGCTGCGCGCCGGGGGCGCCTCCGTGGTGGTGCTAACCCCGGAAGTGGCAGTGCGCCGCTTCGGCGCCAGCGTGCCGCCGCTGATCGACGGGCGCGACCGCATGGTCGCGCTGGTACTGCGCACGACGGCGCTGGAAACGGCGCGTGCCGCACTGGCGGCGGGCGAGGTGCGCGGTATTGCGGAAATCGACGGCCTGTTGGTGGTGCCGCCGGCCGAAGCGGCGGGTGTCACCATCGCCTTCACCGAATAAGCGCGGACGATATCCCGATGGATTTCACGGACTTCTACGCGCCCGACTACACCGGCGCCCGCAACAAGTTCCGCGCGGCTGCCGATGCGGCCGGCGCGGCGCTCAGCGTCTACGCGCACCCGCACGCCAGCGGGCCGGCCGGCGAGCCGCTGGCCATCGACGTGGCGCATCTCGGCGACACGCGCGCGCCGCGCCAGCTGATCCTGATCAGCGGCGCCCATGGCCAGGAAGGCTACGCCGGCTCGGCCGCGCAGGTAGCATGGCTGCGCAGCGCGCCGGCCCGGCAATTGCCTGCGGGGCTAGGCGTGCTGCTGGTGCACGGGCTCAATCCCTATGGCTTCGCGCACGGCACCCGCACCACCGAAAACAATGTCGACCTGAACCGCAACTTCGCCGCGCATCTCTTCGACCCGGCGCAGCCGGTTCCCGCCAATCCCGGCTACGCGGAACTGCATGCCAGCCTGATTCCGGCGGAGTGGAGCTGGGACAGCGTTGCCGACGCGGAAGCCGCGGCGCAAGCCTACGGGGCCAGGCATGGCGCCGACGCCCTGTTCGACACGCGTGCCCGGGGCCAGTACAGCCACCCCGATGGTCTGGTGTTCGGCGGCCACCACCGGGAGTGGTCAAACCTGACGCTGGAGACCATCGTGCGGGAGCACCTGGCGCATGCCGGGCGGGTCGGCCTGATCGACTGGCATACCGGCATCGGCGAGTACGGCGAACCCTTCTTCCTGTGCTTCAACGCGGATGGCAGCGGCCAGCAGGCGCGTGCCGCCAGCTGGTGGGGTGAGCAGCGCGTGCTCGGTGTCCGCCCGCATGGCCTGGCACGGCCGGCCTATACCGGGCTGGTATTCCATGGCGTCGAACGTTTCCTCGGGGAGCGGCCGCTGGTGGGCGCGGTGGTCGAGTTCGGCACGCGGGGCAGCAATATGGGGCATGCCCTGCGCCTGGACCAATGGCTGCGCTTCAAGGCGGAGCGCGGCACCGGGCGTTATGCGCAGTTGCGGGCGGACATGCTCGATGCTTTCATCCCGGCGGCCCAGCCGTGGCGCGATGCCACGGTGCGGCATGGCGTCGCCATCACCCAACAGGCCGTGGACGGGCTGGCCGCCTGGTAGCAATCCGGCGCGCGGCTACTCGAAATACACCTGGCCGGAGCCGGTCCGGCTGACCGCGCGCTGGGGCGGCCTGCCGGCGACCACGATATCGCCCGATCCCGTCAGTGCCACGCTGGCGGCATCCGAAGCGTATCCGAGGATACGTCCCGAGCCGCTCAGTTGCGCATCCAGCCTTTGCGCGCGCAGCGCGCTGGCGTCCACCTCGCCCGAGCCGGAGATGGCGGCGCGCACGCTGCCGACCTGTCCCTCGGCCACGATCGAACCGGAACCGGACAAGCGCAGGTCGATGGAAGCCTCATGCAGCCCGGACGCCCGCAGGGTGCCGGCGCCGGGAATGCTGACCGCCTGGAGCGATGGCCCGGTAATGGCTACCCTGAGCGGCGCGGCCAGCACGACGGGCGCCGTGAGACCGATCGACAGCTTGCCGTCGGCAACGGTGGTCACGATCAGCGGCAGGATGTCAGAGGGGCCAGTGATGGAAACGGACGCGGTGGGCGACGCCGAAAACACCGCTTCGACCGGGGCATTGAGCTGCACGCTTGAAAACGCCCCGACCGTGCGCCGCTCGGTCCTTTCGGGACCCGTTCCCCTGGTGGCGTCGACGGAAGACACCACCTGGCCATTGACGACGACGACACTGCTGCCGGAGGTTCCCGAGGCCGAGACGCCGCTTTGGTTGATGACGACGGTGCTTTGCTGGGCCAGTGCCGTGCTGGACAGGCAGGCGGATGCCAGCCAGATGGCGGGTAGCGTGCTGAAGCGGGTCATGGCGATCCTCTTGCGCCGGGTGGCGCCGGATGTTCCGGGAGATGCCCGGCCAGCGGGCCCGCCAGTAACGCCCTAGCCGAAAGCAATTTCGCCGGTCACGCCGACCCTGGCGCCCGGCGCACTGGCTTCCCGGTGGAACGTGTATTTATCCTTGCCGGTCCTCTTTGAATCATAGAGCGCCTCGTCGGCTTTGATGAGGGCTTTGGTGAGCGTGTCACCGTCGTCCAGGTGGGCGACGCCAATGCTGATGGTTACCGGATGGGCCGAAGGCAGATCCCGGATGCTGCGGCACGGCAGGTCGATTCGTAGCTCCGCCTCGGCGCGCGACATCCCGCTCAGGTAGATGCCGAACTCCTCGCCGCCCAGGCGCGCGAACTGGCAACCGGCCATCACCTCCCTGATCTCAGCGGCAACGTGCCAGCCGTTCGTATTCATGCTGGGCAAACTCCGCCTGCGTGGCTGGCGGGATGGGTTTCTTCAGCACTTCGGATTCGACGGTTCCAAACATGGATCACCCTGACTTATCGTGTGCGGGGAAGCGTTCCGGGATGGTGTTCGACGATGATCTTACAGGGTCTCAATCCCGTCTGGCGCACGCCATGCCTTGTACCCCCAGGCAAGCAAGTTGCCTTCGCGTATCATCTGCCGTGACTTCAATTGTTTGAGGGAGATTCATGCGTGCCATCTTAAATTTTCTCTGGTTCATCCTCGGCGGCGTATTCATGGGCCTGGCCTGGTGGCTGGCCGGGCTGCTCGCCTTCGTTTCGATCGTCGGGATCCCGTGGGGCAAGGCCTGTTTCGTGATCGGTAAATTCACTTTCTTTCCGTTCGGCAAGCAGGCTATCAGCCGCCGCGAGCTCCACCAGCGGGATGACATCGGCACCGGTGCCCTTGGCCTGGCCGGTAACGTGATCTGGTTCGTCTTCGCCGGCGTCTGGCTCGCGCTTGGCCATGTGGCATCCGCCATTGCCTGTTTTGTCACCATCATCGGCATTCCTTTTGCCATCCAGCATCTCAAGCTGGCCGGCATCGCGCTGGCGCCGATCGGCCAGACGGTGGTGACAAACGAAGTCGCCGAGGCCGCACGGCGAGACCAGGCACGCGCGCACGTGGACGGGCTGCGCCGTTGACGCTGCGAGTGCTCCTAGTGCGCTGAACAGGAAATTTGCTTTGTGCAAGGGCGCGTCGCGGCAAGTTTCGGCGCCCGCGCTGTCACGGCATGGTTGGTCGGGACCACGCTGGAAACCGGACGCCGCTTTGCAAGCCACCGCGATCGTTGGTGGGGCCGCGCTCACAAAATTTTCCGCGCGGTGCTCCGATGTGCCCTATCGCTGGCTATTCTAAAGATGGTGGTTGAACGCTCCGGCCAACGCGGTGTTCAGCCAGGAGGCCAGGGCCGCCGGGCCGCAGATGCCGGAGGCTGAAGATGCTGCTAGCGCCGAGTGGGGACGCTACGTGCGCGTCTATCGCTGGCGGTCGCGTAGGAGGGCATATGAGAACGCTGGGCTTGCTGTTCGCCACGTCGATGGCGATAGCGCTACCGCTGCATGCGAATGCAGCGGGTTGCCAATATGACATGCAGTGCAAAGGGGAGCGAATCTGCCAGAAGGGCCAGTGCGTTTCCCCCGATGACGATGAGCAGGATGCCGCCGCCCAGGCCTCCAGGCAGCCAGCTTCTCGCGCCGCTCCGGCCCCCGCTCCCGCTCCGGTGCCCACCGCAAGCCCGGCGCAAGCGCCCACCTCCGCCCGCATGGTGAAGAACGCGCCGCCCCCACCGCCCCCGCCACCCACGTCGGTTGCTCCGGCTGCGCCGGCCACGTCGGAGCCGCGTTTTTGCTGCACGGTAGCCGGCCGGCTCAAGCCGTACAACAGCGCGGCCTTCGATGCCGATACCAATGTCGGCGACGCTTGCCAGGGCGTGACCCACTCGGGCAAGCCTGTGCCCGGTACCGCCTGCCAGTGACGGTCCATGCCGGAAAGTGGGGCGGCCTGGCGAGCGCTGATACAGACTTCCCTGATCAACGTTTTCTTGTGTGCGGAGAGGGTTGAGATGGCATCGCTGACACCTGTACTAGCCTATGAGCGAATCCATGCCGACGCAGCCGGAGAATCCCACTTCGGGCCGGTTGCGATCGAGACCGTCCCCCGCCAGTTCGCTCCGCCCGCACCGGCGTTCAACGTTTCGGCGTTCGGGCAGGCATCCCGCTATGGTTTCCTGCTGCTGCCCTGCGGGTGGCGCGGCGAACTCCGTCCTTCCCCAATCCGCATGTGGATTGTCCTGCTCAGTAGTGAGATGGAACTCGAAGCTTCGGACGGGCAGCGCCGGTCCCTCGGCGCGGGAAGCGCATTGCTGCTGGAAGACGTTACCGGCAAGGGCCATCTGAGCCGGGTGACGGGCAATGCGGCGGCCTCCATGCTGGTGGTCGAGGTCTAGTTGACCTGCGCAACGGCGCTCCGGCTTATTCCGCTGCCGTACCCGGCTTGGCGTCGACCGGTGCTGCCAGCAGCGGCGTTTTGCGCTGCGCGGGTTCGACCGTTGCTACAGGCAGCGGCTTGGCGCCCGGCAGGTAGGCCGCGACCCACCCCGTCATCGCCACGCTCATGTTGGGCAGGGTGCTGCCATAGTCCGGCAGGAAATCCCGTCCCATCAGGCACCACTGAAACGGATCCTGGCCGGTCATCGCTGCAAGCTGGCGTTGCAGCTCGCCGGTAAATTCCCCGTTCGCGCCGAACAGGATTTCGTGCAGGCTGTTGGCATACGCGGCAAAGTGCTCGGTAATCACGTCGGCCAGTTCAGGCCGGAACAAGGCGAAGCCCGGCGGCTGCGTTACCGCTTCGCGAAAGTACTCGGTACTCTCGGCGATCGCGGCCTTGGCGGTTTCCAGGTTCAGCGCACCGATCTTCTGGGCCACTTGCGCCCACGCGCCAGCCAGGCCAAAAGCCATGCCCGGATAAGGCGCGAGCACTTCGACGACTTCGGAGTGAGAGGGGGTGGCCATAAGCGTCTCCGATGGACGATGCAACGCGTGCGAAGGGATTTCGCCGGTGGCAATCATTGCTTGCTGCGGCGCAGCATTGCGCTTGTCATGATAGGCGCAATCATCGGGGTGTCAAGAGTCGGAGCGAAAGGCGCACGCCGCGTCACTTGCGGGGCGGGGCGGGCAATTCCATGCCGGATGCGAGGGCTCGCATGGCCAGCCCTCGGGCGTTCCGCCGCGTTTAGTTCCGCCGCGTTTACTCAGGCTTGACGCCGGCTTCCCGGATCACCGCCGTCCATTTCGCCAGCTCGGACTTGATGCGGGCCTGCGTTTGCGCCGGCGTGGTCCAGGTGGCAATGGCACCTTGCTTTAGCAGCGAGGCCTTCACGTCGGGTTCGGCGAGGATCTTCTTCAGTTCCGCGTTGAGCCGCTCCACCACCGGGGCCGGGGTGCCGGCCGGCGCCACGATGCCGAACATGGAGTTGACCTCGAAGTCCTTCAGGCCCGCTTCGCTGGTGGTCGGGACATCAGGCAGCGCCGTCACGCGCTCGCTGGTGGTGACGGCCAGCGCGCGGATCTTGCCGCCTTTGACGTAGGACTGCGCCGCCGGCACGGTCTCGACCATGCTGAGCACCTGGCCGCCGATCAGGTCGGTCATGGCGGGGCCGCTGCCTTTATAGGGCACGTGCAGCATGTCCACGCCCGCCATGCGCTTGAACATCTCGCCGGCCAGGTGCTGGGGCGAACCGTTGCCGGCGGAGGCGAAGGTAATCGTGCCGGGGGTGGATTTGGCCAGCGCGATCAGTTGCGGCAGGCTGCTGGCCTTGACACCGGGATTGACCACGAACACCAGCGGCACGGTGCCGACGATTGCCACCGGGGCAAAGCTCTTCTCGATGTCATAGGAAACGCGGCTCTTGTATAGCGCAGCGTTGATCGCATGGCTGGTCAGCGCGCCCATCAGCAACGTGTAGCCGTCGGCCGGAGCCTTGGCCACCAGTTCCGCGCCGATATTGCCGGCGGCGCCAGCACGGTTGTCGACCACGACCTGTTGGCCAAGCGCGCTGGACAGGTGCTGGGCCAGCGTGCGGCCAATGACGTCGGTGGCGCCGCCAGGAGGATAGGGCACAACCAGGCGGATCGGCTTGGAAGGATAGTCGGCCGCGGCGGCCAAGGCGGGGACGGCGGTGGCGCCTGCCAGCAACGCGCCGGCAGTGGCCAGGACGGAAAACAACAGTTGGCGCCGGGGCGCGGAAACGCTGCGGCGAGCGGGGCGTCGAATGCCAGTCATGAGGATCTCCTGCGCCGGGTTGGTATGAATGGGAAGACTTCGCTGCAGTGCAGCGCGGGACGCCCGGCTCGTCGCTACGCAGAGTGTAGGGGGCGTCTCTTGATTGAAGAATCAGAAGTTTTCTATCGACTGATCCAAATTTTCAATTAAAGCTAGCGGATCCAATTTCCCATTGCGTCTGTATTACCGTGCCAGCTATCATGCTTTCCTCGATTATCAATAATATTATTGGAGATAGGATGGCCGGCTCCCACGATTCCCCCAAGGACCCCTCCATTGCGGCGCAGGACCCCTTCGAGCCCGCTCGGGAAGCCGAGAGAGGGCTGGGCAAGGGGCTGACCAACTACGGCGACAAAGGTTTTTCGCTGTTTCTGCGCAAGGCCTTCATCAAGGGTGCGGGCTATACCGACGACGCGCTTTCGCGCCCGGTGATCGGCATCGTCAACACCAACAGCAGCTACAACCCTTGCCACGGCAACGCCCCGCAACTGGTGGAAGCCGTGAAGCGCGGCGTCATGCTGGCAGGGGGGCTGCCGGTGGACTTTCCCACTATCTCGGTGCACGAGAGCTTTTCCGCGCCGACCAGCATGTACCTGCGCAACCTCATGTCGATGGACACCGAGGAAATGATCCGCGCCCAGCCGATGGATGCGGTGGTACTGATCGGCGGTTGCGACAAGACCGTGCCCGCGCAACTGATGGGCGCGGCCTCGGCCGGCGTGCCGGCGATCCAGCTGGTCACGGGCTCGATGCTGACCGGCTCGCATCGCGGCGAGCGCGTGGGTGCCTGCACGGACTGCCGCCGCTACTGGGGCCGCTACCGCGCTGAAGAGATCGACGCGGCCGAGATTGCCGACGTGAACAACCAGCTCGTTGCCAGCGTGGGCACCTGTTCGGTGATGGGTACGGCCAGCACCATGGCCTGCCTGACCGAGGCGCTCGGCATGATGGTGGCGGGCGGCGCCTCGGCGCCGGCGGTCACAGCCGACCGCGTGCGGGTGGCCGAGCGCACCGGCACCACCGCCGTGGCCATGGCCCGCTCCGGCCTGACGCCGGACCGCATCCTTACCGGCAAGGCCATCGAGAACGCCATCCGCGTGCTGCTGGCCATCGGCGGGTCCACCAACGGCATCGTGCACCTGACCGCCATCGCCGGCCGGCTGGGCATCGACATCGACCTGGCGGGGCTGGACCGCATGAGCCGCGAGACGCCGGTACTGGTTGACCTGAAACCCTCCGGCCAGCACTACATGGAAGACTTCCACGCGGCAGGCGGCATGCCGGCGCTGTTGCGCGAATTGCGCCCGCTGCTGCATCTCGACACGCTCACCGTATCCGGCCGCACGCTGGGCGAGGAACTGGACGCCGCGCCCGCGCCGTTCGCGCAGGATGTGATCCGTCCCTTCGATGCGCCGATCTACCCGGTGGGCGGCCTTGCCGTGCTGCGCGGCAACCTCGCTCCGGGCGGCGCCATCATCAAGCAGTCCGCCGCCGATCCGGTGCTGATGGAGCATGAAGGGCGCGCGGTGGTGTTCGAGAATGCCGAGGACATGGCCTTGCGCATCGACGACGAGGCCCTCGACGTGAGGGCCGACGACATCCTGGTGCTCAAGCGCATCGGGCCGACCGGCGCCCCCGGCATGCCCGAGGCCGGCTATATGCCGATTCCCAGGAAGCTTGCACGCGCCGGCGTCAAGGACATGGTGCGCATCTCGGACGGCCGCATGAGCGGAACCGCGGCCGGCACCATCGTGCTGCACGTCACACCGGAAGCCGCCATCGGCGGCCCGCTCGCCCACGTGCGCAGCGGTGACCGCATCCGCTTGTCGGTAGCCCGGCGCGAGATATCCCTGCTGGTCGACGACGCCGAACTGGCGCGCCGTGCGGCCGAGCATGAGGTAGTGCGGCCCACCGCCGAGCGCGGCTATCGCAAGCTGTTCCTGGCCACGGTGACGCAGGCCGACCAGGGCGTGGACTTCGATTTCCTCCGCGCCGCGCAGACCAACGAAACCGTGCCGCGCCAGTCCTGAGGGCCTTGTCATGGATCGACCAACCCGTGCAGGTACGCATGCGCAGGCTGCGCAGGGCAACCAGGACGATGCGCCCGGCAGCGGTGCGGATGCCCTGCAGGCCGCCGCCGCCATCCTTGAGGAAGACATCGTCTTCGGCTTGCTGAGTCCGCGCGAGCGGCTGGTCGAGGACGACCTGATGGCGCGCTTTGGCCTGAAGCGCCATGTGGTGCGCCAGTTGCTTGTCACGCTGGAAGGCATGGGCGTGGTCGAGCGCAAGCGCAATATCGGTGCCGTGGTGCGGGCCTTTCCGGCGCGCGAGGTGATGGAGCTGTATGCCTTGCGGGAGGTGCTGGAAGCGCATGCCGCCAGCCTGATCGCGCTACCTGTGCCGCCGGTGCGCCTGCAGGCGCTGGTGTCGGTGCAGCAGGAACACGACGCCGCCGTGGCCGCTGGCGACGCGCGCGCCGTGTTCCGCATCAACCAGCGCTTTCATCGCGAGCTGTTCGCCCTGGTCGATAACGCGGTGCTGCGGCAAGCCATCGAGGAATACGCGCGGCGCGCCCATCCGATCCGCTTTGGCTCGCTGGCGGCGGCGGGCTATCGCGAACGCGCCAGGCAGGAGCACTGGGCCATGATCGAAGCATTGCGCGAAGGGCGGCGCGAGGCATTGATTGCGCTGTGCCGCAATCACCTGCTGCCTTCGCGCGATGCTTACCTTGCGGCGGAGCGTGAACGCGCCGGCGGGCCGGCATAGTATTTATTCGCCTGCCACCAGGCCGGCGCGCCGTGGTTAGCGGTAAATACCAAGGAAATCAATCCACTTGTCGGGGGGAATCTTAAAGGCAATTTGCGCGTTCCATTGGTAAATAATGCCAAGGGGGGCATGCTAAGATCGGCACCTTCCAAAGATCATCGGTCGGAAAATAGAATGTCAGCGCAACCGTGCGACCCGCACCCGGAGCGCTCGCCCAAAATGGGGCTGGGTGGTTTGATCCTGCTTCTGGCCCTGGGATCGGTGCTTTTGACCATGGCCAACACGCTGTATTCCAGCTATCGGGTTCAGCGTGATTTATTGATCCGGAGTACGCTGGAGGCAAACCGCGTTTATGCGGCAAAGCTGGCGGAGTCCACCGAGATCCATATCGACAGCACAATGCAGCAACTGGCGTATAGCGCCAGGCTGCTGGCTGCGAACATGGATATGCCGGCGCGCGTGGGCGAAGAGGCCGAGCGCCTCCGCCTGCAGACCAAAAGCCTGAATTCCGTCGCAATCGTCCGCCTGGATGGCAAGGTGCTTGCCGTTTCACCGACGGCCTTGCGCCTGGCCGGTTCCAGCGTAAAGACCGACTGGGGGCTTGCGCTCCTTGCCAACCGCATGCCCGCTATCAGCGAACCGTTCATGTCGGCTACGGGGCGGCTCATTATCTTTATTTCCCACCCCATCATCAATGCGAAAGGGGACTTGCTCGGGTATGTGGGTGGTTCGATTTATCTGAATGCCAAGAACCTGCTGCATACGATTCTTGATAATCACTATTATCGGGACAGCTCCTACGTTTATGTGGTGGACCGCGCGGGGACGGCTATTTTTCATCCGGAAGATTCGCGTGTCGGCACGTCGATGGTCGAGAATGATGTCGTGCGGGCGGTAACCGGCGGCGAGGCGGGCGCACGGCAAATCCGGAATCAGTATGGGGTCGACATGCTTGCCGGATATGCGCCGGTCAAGTCCACGGGATGGGGCATCGTGGCGCAGAAATCCACGGAGACGACGCTGGCGGATCTGGATGACCTGTTGCTCGTGACATTTGGCAAGAGCGTGCCGTTCATGCTCTTGTCGCTGGTCTTTATCTGGTGGTTTTCCCGGTCGATCTCGCGGCCGCTCGGGCAACTGGCCGATCATGCCAGGATGGTTGCCACGCCAATTGGCATGGAGAGGATTGAGAAGATCCAGGGCTGGTATGTCGAGGCCGATCGGCTCAAGAAGGCATTGCTGCGGGGCATGAGCCTGACCAGCAGCAAGCTGGACAAACTCAGTCATGAAACCGTCACCGACGCGCTGACGGGATTGCGCAATCGCCGCGGACTGGGCGATGCGCTGAACCTGTACCAGCTGCGCGGCCAATCCTTTGCCGTCATCACGCTCGACGTGGATCATTTCAAGTCGATCAATGACAGGCACGGGCACGACGTCGGCGACCAGATGCTGAGGCATATCGCGGGCCTGATGCGAGCCGGCTCTAGGGATGGCGATATTGCAGGCCGCAGCGGCGGTGAGGAGTTCGTCATCTTGCTGCCCGGCACCACGGCACAGAACGCGTTCCATATCGCGGAGCGCTTGCGCGAGGCCGTGGCGCGAACGCCCAACCCGACGGGTGCGGTCATTACGATTTCGCTGGGCGTGGCCCATTACCCGTCATCGGCGGAGGACGTCGGCGAGGTGCTGAAGAAGTCCGATATCGCTCTCTATCAGGCGAAGCGCAATGGGCGGAACAACACGGTCCCGTACCAGGGGGAGCTGGACTGTCTCGTGAACCCCTGCTGACGAGCCAGGCCAAGGCATGCTCAGGCGTGTGGATCTGCCGGCGCGGGCCGGCCTTCAGTCGGGTTCGCGCATCTCCGGCGGCACGTGCGGCCGCGCGGACGACATGGCGTTTGCCGCCGGCGTCCCCGATGCCGCGGCGGGCGGTGCCGTTGCCGATAGCGCGCTGCGCAGCGGCGGGCGTGCCAGGTTGGCCTGCCATGCGCGCTGGATGACTTGCGCAATCTGGTTGTAGGCTTCCCTGGAAATCACGTTCTCTTCGCGCATGGCCTCCAGTGAGCGCTGGCCCTTGCGCAAGGCAAACAGCATCAGCAGGCGTTTCTCCAGTGCCTCCGTGTAGCCGCCGAACTCCGCGCGCATCTCGTCCAGGCCGGCGCCCGCCGATTTGACGCGCTCTTCGAGCACGCCGTCGAGCACGGTCGTCAGCCGCGCCCCGAACACCGGCGTCAGCAGCGAGCGGTTGTACCGGCGCAGCCGTGCCAGCACCGTCTGGCGGCAGACCAGCAACTCGAACCGGTCGGCCAGCGCGCGGGCAAGCGGCCGGTCGATCGACAGGTGCCGGTGCAGGTACAGCGCCACACGGTAGCCGCGTTGATAGTCCAGGATGTGCCGGGCTGCCCGGTTGTAGCCCAGGCGGCCATGCTCGCGCGCGGCATCGATCATCATGGTGGTGTTGCGCACCATGGCGTCAAGGTTCGCCACCGAGATCACGCCGTCGCCGTATTCGGGAATCAGTTCGCGCTCGCGCGTGGCCAGCGTAACCAGGCCGATGGTGAAGCGGTCGCGCTCGGAAAGCGCGGCGTCGAAATCGAATTCCATCGAACCCAGTTCGATCTCGCGCCGGTAGTGCTGCGCCACCTCGCGCGCCGCCGCGGGCGGCAGATCGAAGGTCTCCGCGATGCGGTTGAGCATGGTCTCGACCTCCTCGGTCGAGAGCTGGATCGCCTGCCTCTGCAGTGCGTGGTCCTGCGGCGAGAGCCGGTCCAGGCCGAGCTGGTGGATCAGCCAGCGCAGCGTGGTGCCGTTCAGCAGCAGGCTTACCAGCACGAAGCCGGTCGCCAGGATGGCGATGAAATGGCGCGCTGCATAGGGCAACGCGTCGTTCTCGGCGATGCCCAGCGCCAGCACAAGCGTGACGGCACCGCGCAGGCCGCCCCAGGCGATCGCCAGCTTGTAGGGCCCGTTGATCGGTGCGCTCAGCTTGAGCCGGGACAACAGCGGCAGCAGGCCGAACAGCGTCAGCAGGCGCGCCGCCAGCGCGGCCAGCACCAGCACCAGCAGCAACAGGCCGTGGTGGGGCGTCACGCCGGCCAGCAGCGACGGCACCCGTACCGCCGCCAGCAGAAAGACGATGGCCCCCGCGATGCCGGCGAATTGTTCCCAGATCATGCGCAGGTGGCTCCAGTTGCGCGGACTCAGACGCGTCGGGCCCAGCGCGCTGACCATCAGGCCGGCGCACACCACCGCTACCACGCCCGAGACACCGATCAACTGGTCGGCCAGCAGGTAGAGCGGATAGGGCAGCGCCAGCGTGAGCGCGCCTTCGGCCAGGGCCAGCCCGGCCAGCCGCGGCAGCAAATCCGCCACCAGCCGTCCTGCGATCACGCCGCACAGCACGCCGCCGGCAAAGGACCAGGCCAGCTCGCGCAGCCCGGCGGCCAGCGTGGCTTCGGTGCCGTGGCCGGTCAGCATGGCCACCAGCACGCCGGCAATCGCGATGGCGGCGGCATCGTTGAGCAGGCTTTCGCCTTCGACCAGCCGGATCAGCCTGGCGGGCGCGCCGACATCGCGGAAGATCGCGATCACCGCGGCAGGATCGGTGGTGGCCACCACCGCGCCGAGCAACAGGCAGACCACCAGGCTGGCGCCGCTGGCCAGCGCGGTGACCAGCCCGATCACGCCGGTGGCCACGAGCACGGCGACAATGGCCAGCAGCAGGACGGGCGCCGCGTCCGGCAGCATATTGCGCACATCGGCGGTCAGCGCGGCATGGAACAGCAACGGCGGCAGGAAGATCCACAGATAGGCCTCGGGCGGCAAGGTAGGGTCGATCAGGGGATGGAGGAAATGCCAGGCGAACTGCGGGGAGGCGGCGTCGATGGCGACATAGCCGGCGCCGATGGCGATGCCGATCGCCGAGAGCAGCGTGGATTCGGGTAGCCTCAGCCGGGCTGCGGCAACCTGCACCACGGCCACGATGGCCAGCAGCGCCCCCACCAGGATGAGTATGTCGACGACGATATTCAAGCGCGCCTCCGAAGCCGGGTGCGGCCCGGCCCGGGTTGTGCTGCGGGCGACTGTGTCACTGCTGGATCCTTATGCGGCTGTCGGCTCGAACATACCGCGAATGCGCGCGCGTTTTCAAGCATTGAGCGTCTTGCTCGACCGGCTTGCGCGCCGGGCGAGGTGGCCGCCACGGCTCGTTCATACGGCTGCGGGCACGGCGCCGCCGGCCTGGGCCAGGTGGGCGCGCAACACGCCGACCAGAGCCGCCGCCGCCGGCGACAGGCTGCGGTTGCGCGCTGTCACCAGCCCGATGGAGCGCTCCGTCACCGGCGCGGTGAGCAGGCGCTCGACGATGCCGGACTGGCGCACGGTGCCGGCCGCGATCTCCGGCAGCGCGGCGACGCCGAAGCCGCACTCCACCATCGCCGCGATGGTGGCGAGGTGCTCGGCCTCGAACACCGGCTGGAAGCGGATGCGGTTCTGCAGGAAAGCCCATTCGGCATACTGGCGCACGCTGCTGGGGTGCGTCATCGAAACGTGTTCGGCGCTGACGGTGTCGGCCCACCGCAGCGGCCCCTTGCCCTGCGCCAACGGGTGCTCGCTGGGAATCAGCAGCACGAAGCGGTCCGACATCATGGGGTCGTAGTGCAGGTCGGCCTGCTGCGGATCGGCTGCTGTCAGCGCGAAATCCACCTCGCCGGCGCGCACCAGGTCGAAAGCGGGGCCGGAGAGCGTGTCGTAGACCTTCAGCGTGACCTTGGGGTGGTCCCGGCGATAGGTCATCAGCACGCGCGGCAGCAAACGGGCGGCCAGCGACGGCAGGGCGGCCACGGCAACCTGGCCGCGTTCGGCGCTGGCAATGCCGCTGACCGCATCGATGGCATCGCGGAAGGCCGCTTGCAGGATCGCCGCCTGCTGCATGAAGACCTCGCCCGCCGCGGTCAGCCGCACCGTGCGCGTGGTGCGGTCGAACAGCCGCACGCCCAGGGAATCCTCGATGCGCAGGATCTGGGTCGAAAGCGCCGACTGCGACAAGTGCAACTGCCCCGCGGCCTGGCGGAAGTTAAGGGTCCGGCCAAGCACCAACGTGGTCTCGACATCGCGCATCGACAGGTTGATTTTCATGGAATTGATCTCGTTTTCCGATCATTTTATCCAAAAATTCTGATTCATCAATCAAAGCGGTTTATCTACACTGGCGCTCGATCCTGCCAGACTGGGGCGCCATGATCCATGGCAAAGCGCAGTTTTAGCCATATTTGCATGGCAAGAATGGTAACACCGCCCCAACGACAGCGCCCGACAGACAGTACAAAGGAACACCATGGCCGAAGTCCCCGTAACCTTTTCTCTAGCCGCTCCCGGCGCCACCCATGCCGTGGTGGTGGGCGGCGGCACCATGGGCGCCGACGTGGCCGTGGTGCTCGCCCGCGCGCACTGCCGCACCACGGTGGTGGAGCCCGAGGCGCAGCGCGCTGCCGCGGTGGCGGCAAAGGTCGCCGCCAATCTCGCGGCCATCGGGCCGGCAGCCGAAGCCGGCCTGGCCGGGCTGACCGTGGCCCCATCGCTCGAAGCCGTCGACTGGCGCACCGTGGACCTGGTGATCGAATGCATCCCCGAGCGGCTCGACATCAAGCGCGCCCTGTTCGCCGGCCTGGTGCAGCGCGCACGCCCCGACGCCATTCTCGCCAGCAACAGTTCCAGCTTTCCGATCAGCGCCATCGGCGAAGGCCTGCCCACCCGCGAGCGCATGTTCGGCTTGCATTTCTTCATGCCGGCGCACCTGGTTCCGCTGGTGGAGGTCGTGTTGGGAGAGGGCAGTGCCGAGGCTGGCGCGGACGCCCTGATCGCCTTCATGCGCCGTTGCGGCATGGTGCCGGTCAAGGTGAAGAAAGACTTGCCCGGTTTCCTCGCCAACCGCCTGCAGCACGCCTTGTCGCGCGAAGCCTTCGACCTGATCGACCGCGGCATCGCTTCGCCCGAGGATGTGGACGCGGCGGTGCGCTTCGGCTTTGGCTTCCGCTTCCTGGCCGCAGGGCCGGTCATGCAGCGCGACCATGCTGGCATCGACGTGCACGCGGCGGCCGGCGCTACCATGTATCCCACCTTCAACAACGCGGCGGTGCCGGCCCGGTGCCTGACCGAGCGCGCGGCGGACGGCCGCCACGGCATGAAGAGCGGCGAAGGGTTTTACCAGTGGACGCCCGAGACCATCGCGGCCGAACGTGAGCGCTACGATCGCTTGCTGCGCGCGGGGCTAGACCTGATCGCGCCGGAACTGCCCAAGATCCAACCCTGAACGTTTCCGTATCCGCCCGAGGCCTGCCGGGCGACCCCGGACACACCGACACCGAGTGCAATATGAGTGAACAAATCTTGCTGGCGGATTCGCCGCTGATCATTACCGTGGCGCCCAATGGCGCCTACAAGACCGCCGCCGACCACCAGGCCGTGCCGATGACCGCGGCAGCGCTGGCGGCCGAGGCGCGGGCTTGCCTCGAAGCTGGCGCGGCCATGATGCACATGCACGTGCGCCAGCCCGACGGGCGCCACTCCCTGGATGCGCAGATCTATCGCGAAGCGCTTGCCGCCGTGAAGCGGGAGGTCGGCGATCAATTGCTGGTGCAGGTGACCAGCGAAGCCGCCGGCATTTACCGCGCTGCGGAACAGATCGCGATGGTGCGCGAACTCCGTCCCGAGGCGGTTTCCATCGGCCTGCGCGAAATCGCGGTGCCGGATATCCCCGAGGCGGAACTGGCCAATTTCCTGGGCTGGCTGGCGCGGGAGCGCGTGATGGCGCAGATTATCCTGTACGACGCGGCCGATGTGGCGCGCTGGCAAGCGCTGCGCGCGCGCGGCCTGGTGCCGCCGGGGGCATGGTCGGTGCTGTTTGTGCTGGGCCGGTATTCGGCGGGGCAGGTTTCGTCACCGCGCGACCTGCTGCCGTTCCTGCAGGCCTTCGACGGCACGCTGCCGTGGGCGATCTGCGCCTTCGGGCGCGAGGAGAATGCCTGCGTGACCACGGCCGCCGCCTTTGGCGGGCACGTGCGGGTGGGCTTCGAGAACAACCTGAAGCTGCGCGACGGCAGCACCGCGCCAGGCAACGCGGCGCTTGTTGGGCAGGCGGCGGAGGGAGCGCGGACGCTGGGCCGCCCGCTAGCCACGGCCGAGCAGGCCAGGCATATCTACAGCGAGATCCGCTGAATCCCGGCGTTCAGCGAGGGGGCTCATGCGCCGTCGCTGAACTTGTCGCGTGTGCCGTTGCGGGCGCCGTCGGTGAAGGGGTCGCGCGCGCCGTTGTGCGCGCCATCGGTGAACGGGTCGCGCGGACCGAGCTTGTTGGCGCCCTGCGTATAGATATCCCGGGCCTGGCCGGTGGCAGCACCGTCGAGGTACGGGTCGACACTGTGCGAGGCGGCGCTGGCGAGGCCGGCGGCACCGGCCAGCGTGGTGGCAATGGCAGTGGCCAGCAGGGCTTGCTTGAGAGTACGCATTCTTTTTCTCCGAGGATTCAAGGGGCGGCGACCGGCATGGATCGACCGTGCTGACAGTCTAAAAAGCACGCACCCACGGCAACATGACTGGCACATGACAATGCTGTCATGCATCGCGCCGACCGCCCGGCCGGGCAGCCAGATTCCCAACCACTGCCCGCGCTATGCCGTGCGGTTGCTGGCCTGGCCTTCCGATTTCTCCAAGTTCGAGCAATTTCGCGCAATGCCCGCCAGGACATCCAAAATATTGCGAAATCGCGCCGCATCTCCAATCATGTAAAGCAACGCAGCGCGCTGCCGCAGCCTGTCAAACGTGTCTTGAATGTGTCAAAAATCTCATAAATTCTTAAAAAATGACGTAAGCGCGCAATATCCAGCTATGCTTGCCGATTGTCGGGAACGCAGCACACCGGACGGGCGCCAAGGAGGCAGCCGGGAGGCTGGGGCAGGGAACTGACATGGCCGGTTGCCGTGGGTACAGGCACCATGGCCGCTAATAACATAAGGCCTCAACGGCCATGGAACATGACGCTTTACCAGATCAAACCGAAATTCCAGGCACTTCTGCGACCGTTGGTGAAGCGCCTCGCCGCGCGCGGCGTGACCGCCAACCAGGTGACGCTTGCCGCCGCCGCGGGCTCATTGGTCGTTGGCGCCCTGGTGGCCGCGCTGGCCTGGCTGCCCGCTGTCTTCCTGCTGATGCCAGTCTGGCTGTTCGTGCGCATGGCCCTTAACGCCATCGACGGCATGCTGGCGCGCGAACACGACCAGCAAAGCGTGCTGGGCGCCTATCTCAATGAACTGGGCGACATCGTCTCCGATCTTGCGCTGATCCTGCCATTTGCCCTGGTTTCGCCTTTCGGCGCGGGGGAGGTCATGGTCTTTGCCGTCCTGGCCGTGATCGTCGAGTGCGCTGGCCTGATCGGGCCGCTGGCCGGCGCCAGCCGGCGCTATGACGGCCCGCTTGGCAAGAGCGACCGGGCCCTGGTGCTGGGCGCGCTGGGCTTGTGGGTCGGGCTCGGCCTGAGCCTCGCATACGCCGCGCACTGGTTGTGGGTACTGTTGTCGCTGCTGTCGCTGCTTACCATCGCCAACCGGGTGCGCCGCGGCGTGGCCGAGGCGGAACAGCTACGCCAGGCACGTGCACAGGCGGCACCGCACGCCTGATCCTCTTCCCAACCCGTGGAGTGATACTACGTGGATAGTCAAACCAGCCGTACCCCCTTCGAGGCGCAGTTCGAAACCCACGATGGCCAGTCGCTGTTCTACCGGCATTGGCCAACCGCGGACAATGCACCGCAGGGCGCCGTCGTGCTGTTCCACCGCGGGCATGAGCATTCGGGCCGGATCGCCCACCTGGTGGACGAACTGGACTTGCCTGGCCACGCATTCTTCGCCTGGGACGCGCGCGGCCATGGACGCTCGCCCGGCGAGCGCGGCTATAGCCCCAGCCTGGCCACGTCCGTGCGCGATATCCAGACCTTTGTCGACCATATCGCCGCGGTCCATGGCATCCCGGTGGAACGCATCGCGGTGGTAGCCCAGAGCGTGGGCGCGGTACTGGCTTCCACCTGGGTGCATGACTATGCGCCGCGGATTCGCTGCCTGGTGCTTGCCTCGCCGGCGTTCAAGGTCAAGCTTTACGTGCCGTTCGCGCGGCCAGGCCTGAAGCTCATGCACAAGCTGCGTGGCAAGTTCTTCGTCAACAGCTACGTCAAGGCGAAGTTCCTGACGCACGACCCGGAACGCATTGCCAGTTACCAGCAAGATCCGCTGATTACGCGTCCGATCGCCGTCAATATCCTGCTGGATCTCTACGAGACGGCCGATCGCATCGTGGCCGATGCGGCCGCCATCACGGTGCCCACGCAATTGCTGATCTCCGGCGCCGACTGGGTGGTGCACCGCGCCCCGCAGGACGCGTTTTACGAGCGCCTGGGTTCCAGCGTCAAGGAGCGCATCGTGCTGGATGGCTTCTACCACGACACCCTCGGCGAGCGCGATCGCGCGCAGGCTGTGGCGGCGGCGCGGCGCTTTATCGTGCGCGAGTTCGAATCGCCATCGCCGCCTGTCACGCTGCTCAACGCCGACCGCAGCGGCGCTTTCAAGGACGAGTCAGACCGGCTGGCACAACCGCTGTCCCCGGCCAGCCCGGCTGGCATCTACTGGGCCTTGACGCGGGCTGGCCTGAAGGTCGGCGGCATGCTGTCCGACGGCGTGCGGCTCGGGCACCAGACCGGGTTCGATTCGGGCTCCACGCTGGATTACGTTTACTGCAATCAGGCGCAAGGGCGATTTGGCGTCGGTCCGGTGATCGACCGCAACTACCTGGACGCCATCGGCTGGCGGGGGATTCGCCAGCGCAAGGTGAATATCGAGGAGCTGCTGGGCATGGCCATCGGCAGCCTGTGCGCCGCCGGCGTGCCGGTGCGCATCGTCGATATCGCCGCGGGCCATGGCCGCTACGTGCTGGAGGCGCTGGCCGCCAAGGGCTTCAACGGCACTGCCGCGCAACAGGTGCAAAGCATTCTGCTGCGCGACTACAGCGATATCAATGTCAGGCAGGGACGCGCGCTGATCCGCAGCAAGGGGCTCTCCGATATCGCCCGCTTCGAGAAGGGCGACGCCTTCGACGGCGACGATCTCGCGGCGCTCGACCCGGCTCCCACGCTGGCCATCGTCTCCGGCCTCTATGAACTGTTCGGCGACAACGCCATGGTGGCGCGTTCGCTGGGTGGACTGTCGCGTGCGGTGCCTCCCGGCGGCTATCTGGTCTATACCGGCCAGCCCTGGCACCCGCAGCTGGAATTCATCGCGCGTGCGCTCACCAGCCACCGTGCCGGCTCTGCCTGGGTGATGCGGCGCCGCTCGCAGGCGGAGATGGACGAACTGGTCCGGCAGGCTGGTTTCGAGAAGGTTGCGCAGCGTATCGATCCGTGGGGCATCTTCACGGTCAGCCTGGCGCGCAGGACGGCATGATGCTGCGCCAGCAGGGCGAGGACAGGGCGGGAGGGGGGCCGGACGCTGGCGTGGCGCCCGCCGAGGCTCGTCCATGGGGCCTGGCGCTGGTCCTGCTGGCTGGCATGGGGGCTTTGTTCGTTTCCTCGTATGGCCTGGCCAACTGGCTGGCGAGCCAGCGCGCCGAAGTCCCGTTCTTTTACTTTGAATGGGAGCGGCGCATACCCTTTGTGCCCTGGAGCATCGTGCCGTACTGGTCGATCGACCTGCTCTACGGCTTGTCGTTCTTCCTGTGGCGCACGCGTGCCGAACTGCTCGTGCACGCCAGGCGCTTGCTGGCGGCGCAAGTGATCTCGGTGGCATGTTTCATCGCCTTCCCCTTGCGCTTTGCCTTCGACCGCCCGCAGGCTGACGGCTTGCCCGGTCACCTGTTCACGTTGCTGGGTGGCTTCGACAAGCCGTTCAACCAGGCGCCGTCGCTGCATATCAGCTTGCTGGTGATCCTGTGGGTGGCTTACGCCATCCACGCGCGAGGCGGATGGCGCTGGCTGCTGCACGGCTGGTTCGTCCTGATTGGCGTGTCGGTGCTGACTACATACCAGCACCATGCCATCGACGTGCCTACCGGCTGGCTGGTGGGCTGGTTCTGCGTCTTCCTGTTTCCGTTTGGGCAGGGGCGGTGGATTGGCGGGCCCGCTGCCCGCACGCGGCAGCTTGCCGGGCGCTACGCCGCCGGCGCCCTGGCCGTAGGCGCGGTTGCCTTGGCGCTGTTGCCGGTGTCAGCGCTCGCGGCGCTGCTGCTGGGCTGGCTGGCCCTGTCCCTGGCTTGTGTCGCGGCGATTTACCGGCAAGGCGTGCCTGGCCTGTTCCAGAAGGGACACGACGGCACGATGCCGATGGCCGCGCACTGGGTGCTGGCGCCTTATCTGCTAGGGGCGCTCGCCAATTCGCGCTGGTGGACCCGCAGCCAGTCCGGCGCCAGCGAGATCGTGCCCGGGCTTTGGGTCGGCCGTTTTCCCGGCGGCGGCGAACTGCGCCGGCTCGGGGCGGATGCCGTGCTGGACCTGACCGCCGAGCTGCCGCGGCTGGCAAGCGCTACGCTGTATCGTTGCGTGCCGGTGCTGGACCTGACCGTGCCGACGCAGGCGCAACTGGATGAAGCGGTGGCCGTGCTCGACGCATGGCATCGCGACGGCCGCAAAGTGCTTGTATGCTGCGCGCTTGGCTACTCGCGCAGCGCCCTGGTGGCAGCCGCCTGGCTGGCAGGCCGTGCCGCCGCGCACGATGCCGGACAGGCGCTGGCGCTGCTGCGCAAGGGCCGGCCGGCCGTGGTGCTGGACCCGGACAGCGTGGCCGCGCTGTCGCAATTCGTCGGCCGCCGGCAGGCGGCTGCACAGTCTTCAGGGGGAGCAGGCTATGTCGGTCCCGATGCATGATGACGAGCCCCTCGGCGTTGCCGCGCAGCGCTGGGTGGCGCTCGCCGCGGTGGGTAGCCTCGACGGCGCGGCACGGCTGCTCTGGGCCGGGCTGGTGCTTGCGCTGATCAACCTGCTGCTGGCCGGCACCTTGTCGCCGGCGGGCCAGGTCTACCTGGTGCTGGGCATCGTGGCGGCCCTGTTCGGCGCCGTGCAGTTGTGGCTGCTGGCGCGGGTGGCAATCGATCGCCGGCTGTTCGCGGCGCTTGCCGATATTTCGCAAAGCGCCGGCACGGACGAGATGCTGGGCTCGCTGGACCAGGCGCTCGTGCGGCTGGGCTGGGCCAGGCCCAGGTCCGGCGGGCGGTCCCTGGCGCAGCGCGCTCGCGGCGCATTGCGCTTCCTTCACTGGGCGGGGGCGCTGGCTGCCCTCCAATTACTGGTGGCCTTGCTGCTACTGCTGCTGAGATAACGGAAGATGTGGCTTTCCAAACTGGTGGCACGCGCCATCATCCTGTTCGCGGGCCTGCTGACCGGCATGCAGGCCCGCTGGAACGGCTGCCTGCCCGCCGCGGTGCAGCGCATCTACTTTGCCAACCACAGCAGCCACGGCGATTTCGTGCTGATCTGGGGCTGCCTGCCGCCGGACCTGCGGCCGCTGACGCGGCCGGTGGCGGGCGCGGACTACTGGAACAAATCGGGCTTGCGCCGTTTCATCGGCAAGGATGTGTTCAACGCGCTGCTGATCGACCGAACACGCAGCGACCCGGGCAGCGACCCGGTGGCGCTGATGGAGCAGGCCGTGCGCCGCGGCGACTCGCTGATCCTGTTTCCCGAAGGCACGCGCAATACCACCGACGAGCGGCTCCTGCCCTTCAAGAGCGGCATCTACCACCTGGCGTGCGTTTGCCGGGACGTGGAGTTCGTGCCCGTGTGGATCGATAACCTCAACCGCGTGATGCCCAAGGGCGAGTTCGTGCCGGTGCCGCTGCTGTGCACCGTTACCTTCGGCAAGCCGCTGACCCTTGGCGCGGAAGAGGCCAAGGACGATTTCCTGGCGCGCTGCCGCGCGGGCCTGTTGTCGCTGGCGCCTGCGCTGGACTGAGAATCTATGAACCTTCCTCACCTGACCATGATGCACGAGACCTGGCTGCTGTTCGGCGGGGTGCTGGGCGTGCTTGTGCTGGCCTCCACCGTGACCGCGCTGCTGCGCTGGCGCATTGCACGGGGTGGCCCGCACGCGGTGATCGATAATCTGGCCGCTCGGGTATCGGCGTGGTGGTGGATGATCGGCGTGCTCGGGGTGGCGTTCGCCGCGGGGCGGACCGCCATTGTCGTGCTGTTCTATCTGTTGTCGTTCTTCGCCTTGCGCGAGTTCATCACCATCACCACCACCCGGCGCGGCGATCACCGCGCCATCGTCGCCGCCTTCTTCGTCTTCCTGCCGCTGCAGTATGTGCTGGTGTATATCGGCTGGTATGGGCTGTTTTCGATTTTTATCCCGGTCTACGCCTTCCTGATCCTGCCCATCCTCTCGGCGCTGTCGGCGGAGACCACGCGCTTCCTCGAACGCTGCGCGGGTGTGCAGTGGGCGGTGATGATCTGCGTGTTCTGCGTCTCGCACGTGCCTGCGTTGCTGACCTTGCCGATTCCCGGCTTCGAGGATCGCAACCTGTTGCTGATCGCCTTCCTGGTGATCGTGGTGCAGGGCAGCGACGTGTTGCAGTACGTGTGGGGCAAGCTGCTCGGCAAGACCAAGATCGCGCCGCTGCTGTCGCCGTCGAAGACGGTGGAAGGCTTTATCGGCGGCGTGGCCAGCGCCACCGCGCTGGGTGCCTCGCTGTGGTGGATCACGCCCTACGGCTCTCCCTGGAAAGCGGGCCTGATCGCGCTGGTGATTGCCTTGATGGGCTTCCTTGGCGGACTGGTGATGTCGGCCATCAAGCGCGACCGCAACATCAAGGACTGGGGCCAGATGATCCAGGGCCACGGCGGCATGCTGGACCGGCTGGATTCCGTGGTGTTCGCCGCGCCGATCTTCTTCCATATCACCCGTTACTGGTGGGTGCCCTGAGCGGAGCGTCCGCGCGCCGCCCCGTTCCTGCCCATTGGTCTCATCCATTCACTTCGCCATTCAGTCCGTCCCCTTGAAGGCGTACGGACTCTTTACCGGTACGGCACCCGAGGTGCCCGGCCGGCAGCCATATCATCATGTCAAGCAAGCGCATCGAGCAAATCGTTATTGTCGGGTTCGGCTGCATCGGCCAGGCCATCCTGCCATTGCTGGCCCATGCCTACCCGGAGGCCGCCGTCACGGTGGTGGACCGGGCGATGGACGCGCACCGGCTGTCACTCGCATCGCAATACCGCGCGGCGCCAGTGCATGCTACCGTCACACCCGGTAGCCACGCCCGGCTGCTGGGCCCGTTGCTCGGGCCGCAAACCTTCCTGCTCAACCTGGCGCCTGCAGTATGCAGCCGCGACCTGATCGCGCTCGCGCAGGCGCACCAGTCGCTTTACCTCGATAGCGGCATCGAGCCCTGGGACTACGAGGACGGTGCGGACGCTTCCCCGCTCGGCAATTACGCCTTGCGCAGCGAAATGCTGGCGTTTGCCCACGGCCGCGAGCGGATGTCCACCGCGCTGGTCGCGCACGGCGCCAACCCTGGCCTGGTCTCCCTGCTGGTCAAGGCCGCCTTGCTGAAACTGGCGCGGCACGCGGGCATCCCCGGCTTGCCCGGCGCGCAGCCAGCGGATCGTGCCGGCTGGGCCGGGCTCGCGCGCCGGCTCGATGTGCGCGTGATCCAGGTGGCCGAGTACGACAGCCAGTCCGCACCGGGCTATCCCGCGCACGGCGAGTTCGCCAACACCTGGTCGGCCGACGGCTTCATCACCGAATGCCTGCAGGACGCCGAACTCGGGTGGGGCAGCCATGAGCCCGCGTTGCCCCCAGAGGGCAGGCGCCATAGCTACGGCAGCGGCGCGGCCATCGTGCTGGACCGGCCCGGTCATCGCACGCGCGTGCGTTCCTGGTCCGCGCTGCATGGGCCATTCGATGCCTACCTGATCACGCACAACGAGTCGATCTCGATTGCCGAGTACCTCAGTTGTACCGCGCATGGGCAGCCGCCGTACCGGCCCACCGCCTACTACGCCTATCGGCCCACCCGGGCTACGCTGGCTTCGATGCAGTGGCTGGGCGAGCGCGACGCAGACCGCATTGCCAGCCACCGTATCCTCAAGGCAGAGATCACGGATGGCGTGGACGAACTCGGCGTGCTGCTGATGAGCGGACGTTACGGCGCGGTGTGGCACGGTTCGCAACTCGACATACAGCGGGCCCGCGCACTGGCGCCGCACAACTCCGCCACCAGCCTGCAGGTGGCTTCCAGCATCGTCGCCGCGATGCGCTGGGCGCAGGCCAATCCGGCGCGTGGCGTGACCGAGTCCGATGCCATGGATCACCAGGCGGTGCTCGAGCACGCCGCCGGGTGGTGGGCGCCGCTGGTTACCCGCTTTACCGACTGGACGCCCATGCCGGGCCGCCGCACGCTGGCCTTCGACGAATTCCTCCTTGCCGCGCCCACGCCTCTGGCCGCGGAAATTGCCTTGCCATGAAACGTGTTCCACAGACCCCGCGCGCCGACTGGCCGCAGCAGCTTGAGCGCATCGGCTTTCATTTCCACTCGCTTGACGAACAGAACCTGCCGCGCCAGGTAGACCGCAATACCTTCTTCTACTGGCGCGAGGATGTTGCCTATGAGTTTGAGGCACAGGAGATCGAGGCGCTGTATGCCGCGGCGCTGGACCTGAACCAGCGCTGTCTGGAGGCCGTGCAGCACGTGATCGACCACGACCTGTTTGCGCGGCTCGCCATTGCCCCGGATTTCGCGGAGCTGATCCGCACCTCCTGGGATCGCGACGAGCCGACGCTGTTTGGCCGCTTCGACATGACCATGGATGCGCTTGGCGTGCCCAAGATGTATGAGTTCAACGCCGATACGCCCACCTCGCTGATCGAGTCGAGCCTGGCGCAGTGGTTCTGGAAGGAGGCCGTGCGGCCGGATGCCGACCAGTTCAACAGCCTGCACGAAGCGCTCGTGTCGCGCTGGCAATGGCTGCGCCGCCATTACCGCGACGCCACGGTATTGCACTTCGCCTGCATGTATGACAGCCAGGAAGATGTCTGCAATGTGGAGTACCTGATGGATACGGCGCTGCAGGCGGGCTGGTCGGTCAAGATGACCGAACTGGCGGAGGTTGGCTCCGACGGACGCGGCGGGTTCTTCGACGGCGACGACCAGCCGATGGAACTGGTGTTCAAGCTCTATCCGTGGGAATGGATGGCCACTTCCGATTACCGTGCCGAACTGGCGGGCAGCGCGGTGCGGTGGGTCGAGCCGCCATGGAAGGCCGTGCTATCCAACAAGGCCATCCTGCCAATCCTGTGGGACTTGTTCCCCGGCCATCCCAATTTGCTGGAGGCTTCGTTCAGCGAAGGCACCTTTGCCGGGCGCTCATACGCGAGGAAGCCCTTCCTGTCGCGTGAGGGCGAAAGCGTGTCGCTGGTGACGCCGCAGGGCCGCTTCGAGAATCCCGGCGAGTACGGCGAGGAAGGCTTCATCTACCAGGCCTACGCGCCCGCGCAGCGCTTTGACGAACGGTACACGACGCTCGGCGTATGGCTTGTGGATGACGTGCCCGCCGGCCTGTGCGTACGTGAGGAACTGGGTCCGATCGCGAAGAACACCAGCTTCTTCGTCCCGCATTATTTTCAGCAATTGTAAGCCTGGAGAAAGACAGAGCAATGGCCAGGAAGAAAGGCAAGAAGGGCGGCCAGCCGTCAAAATACGGCAGCCCGTACCAGCCGCGGGCAAGCGGCTCCAGCCGGTCGGCATGGCCCGGCCAGGCTGCGTCCGTCCCGCGCGCCCAGCGCAAATCCCGCTCGCCGGCGCTGTGGCTGATCGGCGCCTGCGCGCTGGCTGCAGGCGTGGCGGCCATCGGCTCATGCAGCGACGACGGCGCCGATGAAGCCGTGACCGTGCGGCGCGCCAGCTACGCATCGCAGGCCGACTGCGAAGCCGACTGGAACGCACCCGAGGATTGCGAGAGCGTGCCGGTTGACGATATCTACGCCTCCAGCCTCGCGGATCCAGCCGGCAGCAATGCCGGCAGCGGCAGTGGGAGCGGCGGTGGCCATGGCGGTGGCTATCATGGTGGGTATTACGGCGGCACCGTGGCCCGCTGGTACGGGCCGTACTACACCCAGTCGGGTACGGTCTACCATCCCGACGGCACGCAGACCCGGCGCGATATGTCGGGCGGCGCCGCGCGTCCAATGGGTGTCTACGACAGTAACGGCAGCCTCTCCCGTATCGCCGAGGCGCCTGGCACGCCGCATGCGACCATGGTGGAGGAGGCCACGCTGCGCCGGAGCAGCCTCGGGCGCGGTGTGACCGGCGGTATCTCGATGCGATCGGCCGCGGTCAGCCGGGCGCCGGTATCCTCGCGCGGCGGCTTTACCAGCCGCTTTGGCGGGTCCGGCCGCTCAGGTGGCGGTTGAGGCGGCGCACCGCGCGATTCCATTTCTTGCTTGGCACACGATTTGACCTATCCGGCATGCTGTATCCGATCCAGGCGGCCGGTACGAAATAACCAGGAGTCCAAATGACATTCCCGCTGCAGCCGGTTTACGCCTACCTGATTTATATTCTCGCCAGTTTCGCCATGCTGGGATTGTTCCTGTTGGTGTATACGCGCATTACGCCGCACCGTGAGTTCGAGTTAATCCGCCAGGGGAATGTGGCGGCCGCCTTATCGCTGGGCGGCGCGGTATTGGGGTTTTCTCTGACGTTGTCGGCCAGCATCCAGCACAATGCCGCCTTCTCGATGTTTGTGCTTTGGGGGTTCGGTGCCTTCGTGGTGCAGGTGCTGGCCTATGTGCTTGTGGCGCGGGCGCTGCACGGCGTCAGCGAACAAATTACCGCGGATAACCGCGGCATGGGCGCGCTGATGGGCGTAGTGTCGCTTTCCGCGGGCATCGTCAATGCAGCCTGCCTGGCATAGGAGCATGGCGGTGATGGGGATACCGCTTGGGAAATGTCTTGTGCCAGCATGGGCGCAAGACCCTGTAAAATCGTACCCTACAGGCGGCTTGATCTGCCTGGCGATCCCCCTTCCTCCGCTTTGCCGGCCATCCGCCGCCGGGAAAGTCAATTACGAAAGTCATGTCAGAGTCTGATGAAGCCAAAATAGCCGCGGCGACGTGGGTCCGTGAGCAGATGGACCTCCACGGCCTCACGCTCGACGATTTGCTTGAAGCGGGCTGTTTTGCCGCACCTCCGGCGCCTGCCCCAGTGATGCCGGCGGCGACACTTGCCGTTCCCGCACCGGCTCCCGCGCCGGCAGCAGAGGCGGAAAATCCCGCGCGGCCGCTGTACCGCAATGCCATGGGGCAGAGCTGGGACGGAACCGGCGAGCGCCCGGAATGGCTGCAGCGCGCGGTCAATGCCGGACAGACGATCGACTTTTTCCGCGTCGGATAACACCTCCGGGCATCCCCCGGGCTTCAAGCCCGCCGGGTGCGCCTCACTGCGCCGGAGGCTGCACCGCAAGCGTGGTTATCGTCAGCACGCCGTTGGCGCGGACCACGATGAACTTCACCCGGTCGCCTTCCTTGACCTGCCCCAGCAGGGCGGGGTCTTGCACACGGAAGATCATGGTCATGGCACCCATATCCAGGTTGGCGATAGGGCCATGCCGGATGGTGAGCTTGCCGGCAGCGGCATCCACCTTGCGGATTTCGCCATCGGTCAAGGGCGCTGCCTCCGCCTGGACCGCGCCGGGCACCCCGGCGGCATTCCCGGTGTCCGCGGGATTGACACTATTACCAGTATCGGTGGCGGCGCGGGCCGGCAGGATGGTGGCGGCCGCCAGCAGGGGCAGCAGCGCGAGCAGGATCTTGCGGATTTTCATGTGGATGCCTTTCTGATTACTTGGTATTCGATACATGGATCTTTAGCGCACGCGGACCTGTCCTCGCATGCCGGCGTCATAGTGGCCGGGCAGCAGGCAGCCAAAGGCGACGTGGCCGCCGCGCGTGAAACGCCACAGCATTTCTCCGCTCTGTCCGGCTTCCAGCGTGACGGCGTTGGGGTCGGCGTGTTCCATCTCGGGCATTTTCAGCATGTCGGCATAGTGGGCTTGCAGGTCGGCCTCGCTGCCGAGCACCATCTCGTGCCGTAGCTTGCCGGCGTTGCGGACGACGAAGCGGATGGTTTCGCCGGCCTGCACGGTGATGTCCGACGGGCTGAAGCGCATGTTGTCGGTCATGTCGACCTTGATGGTGCGGCTCACGCTGGCAGCATCGCCAGGCTCGCCGATGGCGCTGGGGCCATCGCCATGATGGCTGCCGTGGTTGCCCGCGGCGAGGGCGCTGGCGCACACAAGCGCGAGGGACAGGGCGCTGGCGGCGGCCGCGGCACGGGATTGCATTTTGCGCATCTTTTCTTTCCTTGATTGGGTTGACGTGCTCATTGGTGCGATGACTGGCTTGCGCCGGGCGTGCCGGCGTACTCGAAGGCAACCGTGCCCTTCGGGTGGCGGTACCAGCCGGGGTCCCGGTAGTCGTTGCGGCCAAGGCCGGCGCGCACCTTGAGCACGCTGAACATGCCGCCCATCTCGATCGGCCCGAATGGTCCCTGCCCGGTCATCATCGGCAGCGTGTTGTCGGGCAGCGGCATTTCCATGCCGCCCATATCCGCCATGCCGGCCTCGCCCATCGCCATGTAGTCCGGCACCAGCGCATTCATGCGCTTGGCCAGGTCCTTCTGCTTGACGCCGATCATGGTCGGCATCTGGTGGCCCATGGCGTTCATGGTGTGGTGCGACTTGTGGCAGTGGAATGCCCAGTCGCCCGGGTTGTCGGCGACGAACTCGATCGCGCGCATCTGCCCCACCGCCACGTCGGTGGTGACTTCCGGCCAGCGCGCGGACGGCGGCACCCAGCCGCCGTCGGTGCCGCTCACCTCGAAGCGGTGCCCGTGCAGGTGGATCGGATGGTTGGTCATGGTGAGATTGCCAAAGCGGATGCGCACGCGATCGCCCAGGCGCACCGGCAGGCTGTCGATGCCGGGGAACACACGGCTGTTCCAGGTCCACATATTGAAGTCCGTCATCTCGGCCACGCGCGGTGTATAGGATCCGGGATCGATGTCGTAGGCCGAGATCAGGAAGACGAAGTCCCGGTCGACCCGCATCTGCGCGGGGTCCTTCGGATGCACCACCAGGAAGCCCATCATGCCCATCGCCATCTGCACCATCTCGTCCGAATGCGGGTGGTACATGAAGGTGCCGGCGTGCTTCATCTCGAACTCGTAGACGAAGGTCTTGCCGGGTGGGATATGCGGCTGAGACAAGCCGCCCACGCCGTCCATGCCGGCGGGCAGGATGATCCCGTGCCAGTGCACGGTCGTGTGTTCAGGCAGCTTGTTGGTGACGAAGATGCGCACCTTGTCGCCTTCCACGCACTCGATGGTGGGGCCGGGGCTCTGGCCGTTGTAGCCCCACAGGTGCGCCTTCATGCCGGGCGCGAATTCGCGCTCGACGGGCTCCGCTACCAGGTGGAACTCTTTCCAGCCTTGGCGCATCCGCCACGGCAGGGTCCAGCCATTGAGCGTGACCACCGGGTTGTACGGACGGCCAGTGGCGGGCGCCAGCGGCGGCTGGGTGGCGGCGCTGGCTTGCAGCGCGGCTTCGGGCAGCACCGCGGCGCCGGCGCGCGTCACCAGCGCCGCGCCGAGCATGGTGGCGCCGGAGCCATGCAGGAATTGTCTACGGGTAACCATGGTCATTGTCCTTTGGGCGAGGCCGGAAATGCCGGGCTTGCGGGGGCCGGGGGAGCGTTGGCGGAAGAGGGCGATGCAGGCGGCGGCGAGGCGCCAGCTTCCGGCAGCCGTCCGCCGAGCGCGCCCTGGAGTTCGGTTTCGGCCACCCAGTACTCGCGCAGCGCGTCGAGATAGCCATTCACCGCGCCCACCTGCTCGCGTGCATCGGCCAGGAGTTCGAATACGCTGACCAGCATGCCGTTGTAGCGCAGCAATCCCTCGTCCGAGATGCGCTTGCGCAGCGGCACCACTTCGTCGCGGTAGTGCCGCGCGATGTCGTAGCGCGCCTGGTAGGCGGCATAGCTCTCGCGGACTTCCGAGCGGGCATTGATGGCGCTCTCCGCCAGCCGGCTGGCGGCTTGCATATAGACCGCTTCGGCGCGGGCCACGCGGGCGCCGCCCCAGTCGAACAGCGGGATCTCGATATCGATGCTGTAACCCGTTTCGCGCGGCTTGGCGGTCTCCGAGTTGCTCAGGTAGCTCACATCGAGCACGCTGATAAAGCGCGTCGCCCTGGTCAGGCCAAGCGAGCGTGCCAGGCTGTCCAGCTGCAACCGGCCGGCTTGCAGGTCAAGCCGGCTGGCAATGGCATAGCCCTCCAGGTCGGCCAGCGCGGGCCTGGCTTTCGGCAGGTCCGGCAAGCGCTCGGGGAGCCGGTATTGCGCGCCGGTACCCCACAGGCCAAGGCGGCGCGTCAGCTGCTCGCGCGCGGCCAGGGCCTGCTGGCGCGCACGCGCGAGTTGGGTGGCGGCGTCGGCATAGAAGGCTTGCTCGCGCGCGTGATCGAGCGCGCTGACGTTACCCGCCCTCGCGAGGTCGCGAGCGAACAGCGCACCCGTCTCGGCAGCATTCTTCACCTGCTCGGCATAGCGTGCCGATTGTTCCGCGGCGACCGCATTGACGAAGGCCTTGCGCGTTTCCAGCGCTTGCCGCAGCAAGGTGTCGGCCACGGCCAGCCGGGTTTGGGCAAAGCGGTCCTGTTCGATGCGGGCCGCCAGCGGCAGTACCAGCAGGTTCATCAGGCCGACCGAGATGGCGCGGTCGATCTTCAGGTCGTCGCCCTGGCGCTTGCGGCTGAAGGAAAAGCCAGGGTTGGGCAGGCGCGTGGCCTGCACGTATTCGGCCTCGGAGATACCGAGTTCGGCAAAGGCCGCCTGCAAGCCGGCGTTGTTGAGCAGCGCGATCTGTACCGCGCTGTCGGCATCGAGCGGCTGCGCCAGCAAGGCCTGGGTGCGCTCGAAGACGGCGGCGCGATCCTCATCGGAGCGCACCCAGAGGGCGTCCTTGCCGAGGCGTTCGCGCGCGGCGGTGGCCGCGGTGCCGAAGCCGCCATCAGGGGTAAATCCGGCGCAGCCGGCCAGCAGCAGGGCGCAAGCCGCTGCCGCCAGCCCGGGCCGGAATGGCAATCGGAGAGACATGCGGCGCCTTTAGTGGTGGTGGCCGTGGCTGGCGCTCGCCTGCCCAGGCGTGGCAGGCTTGCCGGCGGGTATCGGCGCGCCGGCGCTTGGCGCGTCCTTGCTTGCCGGGGGCGCGACCTGGGCATTGGACTCCCGCCATGGGGCGATCGGCTGGGCCTGGAACGGCACGTAGCCGGCGAGCACGTTCAGTGCCGGCAAGGGCGGCACGGATGCGCCGGAGTCGAGCGGATTGGCGGCAGGTGCGCTGGACTGGGCCGACGACAAGGCCGGCCCGAGCAGCAGGCAAGCCGCCGCGAAAATGCGGACGAAATGCATGACAACCTCAGTGTTCGTGGGGGGGCGCGGTTAGCGGCGCGGGGCAAAACGAACGGGGGATGAGCGTGCGCTGGGCGCACCTCGGGTGTCAGCAGCGTGCGGCGGGCGGGCGGTACGAGGGCGAGGGAAGGAAACCGGTATAGGCGGCCAGGGCGGCTGCCGGTGCGGCATGGCCGTGGCTGGCCAGGGCGAGTTCAGGCAGGATCGTGGGCATGACCGCCCCGAGCGCACAGGCGGAACAGGCGCTGCAGGCCCCACCGGCGCCGTGGCTGGCGTGGTGATCCTGCTGGCCGGATTGGTCGGCGATGTCTGTCACGTCGGCCTGGTCATGCGTCGGGTCCACGGCGTCATGGCAATGCGCGTTGGCATGGCTGCCAAGCGCATCCTCCGCCTGCGATTTCATTGCCGCATGACGTAACATCATCGATGTCATGGCAGGCGAATCGGTCGGCAGCCCGTGGGATGCCTGCACCGACTGCGCCGCGCTGCAGACCATCATGACTGCCGCCGCGACACCCTGTGCGGGCAGCGCGATCATGGCGAGACATAGCAGGAAGCAGCTCAGGAGACGTTTCATCGGGGCAGGAGAATGGCAGCCGTCATTGTACCTGCATTGAAAGGTGCGAAAGCGTGACGCGAACATGACAAACCTGTCATCTTTTGCCGCGGCGGGTTTTCCTCGTATAGCGTGTCGGTCTTGCAGGGCCGCCCGATAACCGGCGGATGGCCGGCAGATGGCTCGGAGTGAATGGAAATGCGCATATTGATTGTTGAAGACGAACCCAAGGCAGGCGACTACCTGCGCAAGGGCCTGACTGAATCCGGTTTCGTGGTGGACCTGGCACGCGACGGGGTGGACGGGCTTGCCCATGCGCGCGGCCAGGAGTACGACCTGATCGTGCTGGATGTGATGTTGCCGGGCATGGATGGCTGGCAGGTGCTCCAGGAACTGCGGCGCGAGCGCGATACGCCGGTCTTGTTCCTGACCGCGCGCGACGAGCTCTCGGACCGCCTCAAGGGCCTGGAGCTGGGTGCTGACGACTATATGGTCAAGCCCTTCGCTTTTGCCGAACTGGTCATGCGCATCCGTACCATCCTGCGGCGCGGCCCCTTGCGTGAAAGCGAGCTGATCGAAGTGGCGGACCTGCAGATCGACACCGTCAAGCGGCGTGTCACCCGCGACGGGCAGAAGCTCGAGCTGACCTCCAAGGAGTTCGCGCTGCTGCAACTGCTGGCGCGCCGCAGCGGCGAAGTGCTGTCGCGTTCGCTGATTGCCTCGCACGTATGGGACATGAATTTCGACAGCAATACCAATGTGGTCGATGTTTCCATCCGCCGGCTGCGCGCCAAGGTGGACGATCCCTTCCCCCGCAAGCTGATCCACACCCGCAGGGGCATGGGCTACGTACTGGAAGAGGAGGCCCTGTGAGCCGGGCGATGTCAGGGGCCGCCTCTTGATCCGCGCTGTACTACGCCTGCCGGCATCGCTCACGGCACGGCTTGCGTTGGCCTATGGCGCCGCCACCGTGGCCATCCTGGTGGCCGTAGGCACTTACCTGGCGAGCGCGCTTGCCGCCCAGCTGCAGGATCGCGACGAGAGCGAACTGGTCAGCGAAGTCCTGCTGGTGCGGCACCTGCTGCGCGAAGTCAGTTCGGAGGAGGAGATCCGGGCCGACACACATCGCTTTGCCGATCTCGCGCTGGGCCATGAAGGCCTGATCCTGCTGGTACGCGGCAGCGAGGGCGCGCCGCTGGTGAGCCTCAATCCGCGCCATGAACCGGTGCCGGTGTTGCCCGTGCTTCCTGCCGAGACGCACCCCGACAAATCGCGGCTGCACACCTGGTACCCGCGTAACGGCGTTGCTTCGCGCGGCATCTCCGCGCTTGGGCATCTGGGAGATTCCGATCGCGCGGTCGAGATTGTGGTGCTGCGCGACGCGGGGTACCGCGTCGCGCTGATGAAGGCATACCAGACCCAGATGCTCTGGGCCACGCTGTGCGGCGCGGCGGTGGCGGCCGGCTTGGGCTACCTGCTGGCCAGGCGCGGCTTGCGTCCGCTCAGGCGCATGGCCGAGGACGCCTCGGCCGTCACCATGAGCCGGCTTGCCACGCGCCTCGATGCCGGGCAGGCGCCCACCGAACTGCGCGCGCTGGTGGCTGCGCTTAACGACATGCTCGCGCGCCTGGAGGATGGCTTTCGCCGGCTCTCCGAATTCTCGGCCGACCTCGCGCATGATTTCCGCACCCCCATCAGCAACCTGATCGGCCAGACCCAGGTCACGCTCGGTCAGAGCCGCCCGGTGCAGGAATACGAAAACCTGCTGGAGTCCAACCTGGAGGAATACGAGCGCCTGGCCCGCATGATCGAGAACATGCTGTTTCTCGCGCGTGCCGACCATGCGCAGGTGGCCATGAAGGTGCGCGAGCTGGACGCGAGGGCGGAGCTGGACAAGGTGGCCGAGTACTACGAGGCCGTTGCCGCGGACCGCGATATCAAGGTGCAACTGGCGGGGCAGGGCAGCGTGCATGCCGACCAGACCTTGCTGCGGCGCGCGGTGACCAACCTCGTCGACAACGCCCTGCGCCATGCCCCCGCCGGCAGCGCCGTGGATATCCAGGTGGCGGCGGACGCCCATGCCACCAGGATCCGGGTGGGCAACGGCGGTGGCGGGATCGCCCCGGAGGCGCTGCCGCATGTATTTGGGCGCTTCTACCGGGGAGATCCGGCGCGCAGCAATTCGGCGGCCTCCACCGGGCTCGGGCTGGCCATCGTCGACACCATCATGCGCCTGCATGGCGGCAGCGTCAGCCTGCGCAGCCTGCCTGGCGAGACGGTGGCGGAGCTGACGTTTCCGCTGATGCCTCAGGCGACAGGCGCGCGGCCGGCCAAGGTTTGAAGGTTAAGGGACGAAGCGCAGGGGAGCCGCTTGTGCGGAGCCACGTCGACGGTTCGTCCCTGACAGGCCCGGCCGCGCCCAAGGTGGGGTCATCAGATCCCGGCCACGCAGGCCCGTTTGAAGGGGCCTGTGTGGACTTCCCCAGGTCTTAGCCGTTCGGCAACGCTGGCGCCGGATCCGCACCGGCCAGGCGTTCGTTGCCAGCTTCGCGCACCTGGCCAGCCTCATCCTCATCCCGCCGATGGGCCAGCCGGTAGAGCACCGGCAGCACCAGCAAGGTCAGCGCGGTGGAAGACAGGATGCCGCCGATCACCACCGTGGCGAGCGGGCGCTGCACTTCAGCTCCGGTCCCAGTGGCGATCGCCATCGGGATAAAGCCCAGCGATGCCACTAGCGCCGTCATCAATACCGGGCGCAGCCGGGTCAGCGCGCCAGTGTGGATGGCTTCATCCAGCGGCTTGCCTTCTTCGCGCAGGCTGCGGATGAAGGACAGCATGACCAGTCCGTTGAGCACCGCCACGCCGGACAGGGCGATAAATCCCACCGCCGCCGAGATCGACAGCGGAATGCCCCGTAGCCACAGCGCCAGAATGCCGCCAGTGAGCGCAAAGGGGATGCCGGTAAAGACCAGCAGGCCATCGCGCATATTTCCGAACATGGCAAACAGCAGCACGAACACCATCAGCAATGCCACCGGCACCACGATCTGCAGTCGCGTGGTGGCGGATTGCAATTGCTCGAAGGTGCCGCCCCAGGTGACCCAGTAGCCAGCGGGGATCTTGACCTGGCGATCGAGCGTGGCCATGGCATCCGGCACGAAGGTGCCTACGTCACGCCCGCGCACATTGGCGCTGACCACGATGCGGCGCTTGCCGTTCTCGCGCGAGACCTGGTTGGGGCCGGGGGCGAGGGTGAGCGTTGCCACTTCGCCCAGCGGGATGTAGCTGGCGCTTGCCGTGGTTCCCTTGGGCAAGGGAATCGGCAGGCGCCGCAGCGCTTCCACATCAGCGCGGATGCCTTCCGGCAGGCGCACGCCGATATTGAAGCGGCGGTCACCCTGGAAGAAGATGCCGGCATCGCGCCCGCCGACGGCGATGGCCACCGTGTCCTGCACGTCGGTCATATTGAGTCCGTAGCGGGCCGCGCGGGCACGGTCCACGTCCACCGTGAGCACCGGCAGGCCGCTGGTCTGCTCGACCTTGACTTCGGTCGCGCCGGGGATGGATTGCAGCACGTTGGCGACCTTTTGCGCGGTATCCTCCAGCACGGCATTGTCGTCGCCGAAAATCTTCACGGCCACGTCGCTGCGCACCCCGGAGATCAGTTCGTTGAACCGCAACTGGATCGGCTGCGAGAACTCGTACTTGTTGCCGGGGATGGTCGCCAGTTCGGCCTGCATCTCCGCCAGCAGTTGCTCGCGCGTCTTGGACGGATCGGGCCACTTTGCCCGCGGCTTGAGCATGATGTAGCCGTCGGACGCATTGGGCGGCATCGGGTCCGAGGCGATCTCGGCGGTGCCGGTGCGGGCGAACACGCGCTCGATCTCGGGGAACTTCTCCTTGAGGCGCGTTTCGATCTGTTGCTGCATCGCGAGCGACTGCGTCAGGCTGGTGCCGGGAATGCGCAGCGCCTGCACGGCGAAATCGCCTTCGTTCAGGTTGGGGATGAACTCGCTGCCCAGGCGCGTCGCCACCAGGCCGCTCAGCAGCACCGCCACGGCGGCAAGGGTCAGCACCACCGGTGTATTAGCGATGGTCTTGCCGAGCATCGGCGCATAGGCGCGCTTGGCCCACAGCATCAGGCGGTTTTCCTTCTCGGCCACCTTGTCGCCGATAAACAGCGCTACCGCCGCAGGCACGAAGGTCACCGACAGGATCATGGCCCCGATCAGCGCCAGCACCACCGTCATCGCCATCGGCTGGAACATCTTGCCCTCCACGCCGGTCAGCGCAAAGATCGGGATGTAGACGATCATGATGATGAGCTGGCCGAAGATCAGTGGCCGGCGCGCCTCCCTGGAGGCGGCAAAGACTTCGTGGAAGCGTTCGCTGCGGGTGAGCGGGCGGCCGTGCTGTTGCTGGGCATGCGCCAGCCGCCGCACGCAGTTCTCCACGATCACCACCGCGCCATCGATGATGATGCCGAAGTCCAGCGCGCCCAGGCTCATCAGGTTGGCACTGATCTTGTAGGTCACCATGCCGGTGAACGTAAACAGCATGGATAACGGGATCACCAGCGCGGTGATGATGGCGGCGCGCAGGTTGCCGAGGAACAGGAACAGGATCACGATCACCAGGATCGCGCCCTCGACCAGGTTCTTCTTGACGGTGGCGATGGCGCTGTCGACCAGCACTGTGCGGTCGTACACCGTGACGGCCTTGATGCCCGCCGGCAGGGAACGGTTGATGGCAGCCATGCGCTGGTCTACCGCTTGCGACACGGCACGGCTGTTCTCGCCGATCAGCATGAAGACGGTGCCCAGCACCACCTCGCGCCCGTTGTCCGTAGCGGCGCCAGTACGCAGTTCACGCCCGATTCCCACATAGGCCAGGTCGCGGATGCGGATGGGCTGGCCTTGCGCGCTGCCGACGATGATGTCGCGGATATCGTCGATGGACTTGACCTGTCCCGGAGCGCGCACCAGGTATTGCTCCCCGCGCCGTTCGATATAGCCGGCGCCCACGTTGGCGTTGTTCTTCTCCAGCGCCGCTACCACATCCTGCAGGCTCAGGCCGTAGGAAGCCAGCCGTTCCGGGCTTGGCGCCACCAGGTATTCCTTGGCGAAGCCGCCGATGGAGTTGATCTCTGTCACGCCTGGCACGGTGCGTAGCTGAGGCTTGATGACCCAGTCCTGGATCTCGCGCAGATCGGTCGGGGTGTACGGCGTGCCGTCGGCCTTCCTTGCGCCGTCCTCGGCTTCCACCGTCCACAGGTAGATCTCGCCGAGCCCGGTCGAGATCGGGCCCATCTGCGGCGCCACGCCCGTGGGCAGGTTCTGCGCGGCTTCCTGGATGCGCTGGTTGACAAGCTGGCGCGCGAAGTAGATATCGGTGCCGTCCTTGAAGATCACCGTCACCTGGGACAGGCCGTAGCGCGACAGCGAACGGGTTTGCTCCAGCCCGGGCAGCCCGGACATGGCGGTTTCGATCGGATAGGTCACGCGCTGCTCGGTTTCGAGTGGCGAGTAGCCTGGCGCGGACGTGTTGACCTGCACCTGCACGTTGGTGATGTCGGGCACCGCGTCGATGGGCAGCCGGCTGTAGTTGTAGATGCCGAGCGCCGCCATGGCGAACACGGCCAGCAGGACCAGCCACCGCTGCTCGATGGCAAAGCGGATCATTCGTTCAAACATGATGGTGTCTCCGCTTAGTGGCTATGCTCGGCGCCGGCCTTGCCCAACTCGGCCTTGATCACGAAGCTGTTGCCGGCCACGTACTTCCAGCCGGCCTGTATCCCGTGCGTGATCTCGACCAGCTTGCCGTCGCTGCGTCCGGTCTTGACCGGTTGCGCCAGGAAGCCGCCCGGCACCGCAACGAACACCACCTGCTGCTCGCCATTGCTTTGCAGCGCCTGGGAGTCGATGGCCACCGGCACCTCGGCGCTGGAATCGGTCACGCCCACGGTAACGAACAAGCCGGGACGCCAGGCCATCTTCGGGTTGGGCAGGGTAACGCGGGCCGTGGCCGTGCGGGTTTGCTGGCCCAGCAGGGATCCGACATACGAGACAGTTCCCTCGGCCTTGCCGTCGAAGGCGGTGGAGGCGATCTTCACCTTCTCGCCGACGCGCACGCGGTCCAGGTCCTTGGGCGCGATCACGAATTCGGCCCATACCGTGCTCAGGTCGGAGATGATGAACACGTTGGCGTCGGCTGCCACGGCTTCGCCAAGCGCCAGGTGCTTCTCCACCACGGTGCCGTCGAAGGGGGCGCGCAGCTCGAAGCGGTTGAGCGACTTGCCGCCGGCATTGCCGCTGGCGCCGATGGCGGTCAGCTTCTGCGTGGCGTTTTGCGTGGCGATGCGCGCCTCCTGTAGCGCGGTGCGCGCCGCCAGGTAGTCCTGCTCGGCGGAAATCTTGTCTTCCCAGAGCTTCTTCTCGCGCTGGAAGGTCGATTCGGCCAGCTCCAGGCGCTTTTGCGCAGCCAGCAGTTCGCTGCGCTGGTCGGACAGCGCGGTGCTGGCCAGCACCGCCAACAAGTCGCCTTTTTTTACTTGCTGCCCAAGGTTGGCCGACACGCTTACCACCACGCCGGCTACGCGCGGCACCACGTGGGCGGTGCGGTCCTCGTTGAAGCGGATTTCGCCGGGGAAGGCGACTGTTGCCTCGATACGCTCAGGTCCGGCGGCGAGCAGCGTGAGCCCGGCGCCCTGGATCTGCCCGGGCGTCATCTCGACGCGGCCTTCTTCCTTGCCGAGCTTGATTGCGATGGGCGCATTGCTGCCCGGCAGCGTCACATTCAGGCTGGCATCGAACGCGTGCGGTTCCTCGATTGTGGCTTCGCTTTGCAGGTAGGACCCGGCGGGCCGGAAACCCAGCGGTTCCTTCTCGCCGGTGAGGCGCCGCAGTTGCCCCGACACCTTGATGCCCGCCGGCGCCACCGCCTTGCCGCCTTGCGCGACCCAGATCCGCATGCGCGGGCCGCCTTCACTGGCGCCGGCTTCGGCCACCAGCACTTCCACGCTGGCATCGCCTTGCTTGAACAGCTGTCCGCCATTGGGGCCTGTGCTGCTTTCGTGATGCTCGCCGTCGTTGTGGGCGGCGGCCTCTGTATGCGCGCCGTGTCCGCCTTCGGCCGCGCTGTTGCCGCGACCCGTGAAGATCAATGCCGCGCCTGCCAGCGCGCCGCCGGCCAGGATGATGGCGATGCTCGTTCTTTGCTTGCTGCTGATTGCCATGATGGGTTCCTTTGACTCAACGGCCAAGAATGCGGTCGATGGTGGTGGCGGCCTGGTAGGCGGTGGCGACCACGCCGAGATAGCGGATGCGCGCCTGGAACCAGGTGCGCTGCGCATCGAGCACGTCGAGGAAGTTGAACTTGCCGGCTTCGAAGCCGCGCGTGGCGGCCTCGTAGGCCTGTTGGGCGGCAGGCAGCACGGTGCCCTTGAGGGATTCGGCCGAAGTCCGGGATACGGTCAGTTGCCGCGCGGCTTGCTGCAGTTCATTGGCGAGCCGCACCTGCGTCGCGCGGTACTCGTCGGCGGCCTTGTCGGCCTGGCGCATGGCGGCGTACAGATTGCCCTGGTTGCGGTCGAACAGCGGCAATGGCAGCGACACGCCCAGCACTGGCATGGTGCCGCGATCGGAACTGTTGTCGCGCTTGCTGCCCAGGCTGACGGTCAGGTCTGGATACTGGCGGCTGCGTTCCACGCCAATGATGGCCTGCCGCCGCTCCAGCTCCAGCCGGCTGTTCGCCAGTTCCGGCGCGCTGTCCAGCGCTTGCGTCAGGATGGCGCCGTCGGGGCGCGCTGGGAGGGTGTCCAGATTGCCGGCGGCCTCAAGGAAGCGGGCTTCGCTGCTGCCCCACAGGCCAGCCAGGGCCTGCCGCGCTACGGCTAGCGCGGCCTCGGCGTCGGCGACTTCGAGCTCGGCATTGGCCTGTTCGACGCGCGCCTTGCTTTCCTCGAGCGGCGCGATCTTCCCGGCGGCCACGCGGCGGGCCGCGGCCAGCGCGCCCTTGGCGGCGATGTCGGCCGAGCCCCGCGCAAGCCTGACGCGCTCCTGCGCGATAACCACCGCAAAGAAGCCGCCTACAACGGCGGCGCGCAAGTCGGTGCGGGTCGCGCCCAGTTGCGATTGCGCGAGTTCGCGCGCTTTCTGCGCCGCGCCGATCCGCGCGGAGCGCTTGCCGCCAAGTTCGACCGGCAGGTTGACCTGGGCCGTTGTGGTGCGTGTGTCGCGGCGGTTGTCCTCGAACAGCACCGCGACTTCCGGGTTGGGGATGGTGCGCGCCTGCTTGATGCCGCCCTCGGCAGCATCAAGTTCATGGCCGGCGGCCGAGAGCGTGAAATTGCGTCCGGCCGCGAGGGCGAGCGCATCTTCCAGCGTTAGCCTGCCGGCAGGCTCCGCGATTTGCCGGGCTGCCTGTGCAGCGGGGAATGGCGTGGTTGCCGCGTTCTGGGCGAACGCGGAAGGGCTGAGCAAAGCTGCCGCCAGCCCTAGCGGCATCACAAGTGTTCTCATCGAAATTCACCGGGAAAAAGCCAGGGAAGTCCGGCGAGACGAGAGTCTGGAGGTAAAGGGAGTCGTCTCGCCGGTCAGACGGCGAGAGACCACTGCGGGCGGTCGGGGGTGGCGCCGGGCGCCGACAGGTAGGACGCGGCAAGCGCCCGGTAGCTGATGGCCACGCCGTGATGCGAGGCGGTCGCGCCGAGGTCCGGCAGGACCAGCTGGGCGCTGGCAAAGTGGCAGACGGCGCAGTCGAGATCGGGCAGCTTGATATTGCCCTTGCCGTCCTTGCTGTCGGTACTGCCGTGCTGGCTGACCTTGCCCTGGTGGGCGTGGCTATGGTGGCCGAAATGCCAGTTGTCGCTGGCCGCGGCGATCGTGTTGTCCTGCGGTGCGCTTTCGTGATGGCAATACGCCGCTGCACCGGCCCAGGCGAACTGGAGCGGCAGCATGATGGCGAAAAGCAGGATCAGGAAACGTCGCATGCGGCGGATTATATAGGCAGGAAGCATGACCCTTGTGCAACTGTGGCTTAACCCTGGCGCAAAAGGCAGCGGCAGGTGCCGTATCGGGTCAGTCGCTTGCATCAAGCCGGGTTCGAGTGCGTGCCGCCAGCGAGGTTCCCCGCAGAGGCGCCGGATGTTGCACTTTGAGGATGATTCACAATGCGCTTGACCCTGTAGTCGCTCCAGGGTCTTAAATGGGCGGTAAGCAATAACAAGCAGGAAAAACCGCCATGCCTAGCGCCACGCCAGACCAAGCCTCGCTTCGTGACCAGAAGGGTGTCAATCACGGGCATTCACACGCACATGACCACGCGCACAAGCACAAGCACGAGCACGGACATGTGCACCAGCATGGCCATGATCACGATCACCGCGCCCAAGCTGGCAGCCCGGCGTGTTGCGGCTGCGCCAGCGTGGCGCCGGCGGCTTCCGTTTCGGTCCCGGCAGGCGCCGCTGCGGCCAGCTATCGCATCGACGAGATGGACTGCCCCACGGAAGAGACCTTGATCCGGAACAAGCTGGGCAGCATGGCCGGCGTGGCGGCGCTGCAGTTCAACCTGATGCAGCGCGTACTGACGGTGCACCACACGCTGGATTCCCTGGATCCGGTGATGCGCGCCATCGAGAGCCTCGGCATGAAGGCAGAACCGCTGTCGGAGCAGGCGGCGGAGTTGCCACTGCAGGCCGCCAAGCCGTGGTGGCCGCTGGCACTGGCCGGTGTGGCCGCGCTCGGTGCGGAGGTGGTGGGATGGCTGCAAGTGCCTGTCCAGGATTGGCTGGCCCCCCTGTTGGCACTGGCGGCCGTGGCCATGGCCGGGCTTGGCGTCTACAAGAAGGGTTGGATTGCACTGTCCAACGGCAACCTGAATATCAATGCGCTGATGAGTATCGCCGTCACCGGCGCCATGCTGATCCGGCAATGGCCGGAGGCCGCCATGGTCATGGTGCTGTTTGCGCTGGCCGAGCGCATCGAGGCGGCATCGCTGGATCGCGCCCGCAATGCCGTGCGCGGCCTGATGGCGATGGCGCCGGAGCAGGCCACGGTGCGGCAGCCGGACGGCAACTGGCTGCCGGTGGATGCCCGCGCGGTGCCCATCGGCGCGCTGGTGCGGCTGCGTCCCGGCGAACGTGTGGCGCTCGACGGCCGCGTGCTGCGTGGCCAGTCCACGCTGGACCAGGCACCGATCACCGGCGAGAGCGTGCCGGTGGACAAGGACGTGGGCGATGCGCTGTTTGCCGGCACCATCAACCAGGCAGGCGAGCTGGAGTACGAAGTCACTGCGCCGGCCAGCGGGTCCACGCTGGCGCGCATCATCCACGCGGTGGAGGCGGCGCAAGGCAGCCGCGCGCCCACGCAGCGCTTTGTCGACCGCTTTGCCCGCATCTACACGCCGCTGGTGTTCCTCGGCGCCGTGATGGTGGCCGTGGTGCCGCCGCTGGTGCTGGATGGCGACTGGAGCGCCTGGATCTATAAGGCGCTGGTGCTGCTGGTGATTGCTTGCCCATGCGCGCTGGTGATCTCCACGCCGGTGACCATTGTCAGCGGGCTGGCCGCGGCCGCGCGGCGCGGCATCCTTATCAAGGGTGGCGTCTACCTGGAGCAGGGCAAGGATCTCAAATGGCTGGCGCTGGACAAGACCGGCACCATCACGCATGGCAAGCCGGCCCAGACCGATTTCCAGCCACTGGGCGAGATCGCGGCGGCCGGCGCGGCGGCCAGCGAGCGGGCGCGCGTCATCGCGGCCAGCCTCGCGGCCCGCTCCGACCATCCGGTCTCCATGGCCGTGGCGAACGCCGCGCGCGCCGAGGGCCTTGCGGTGCTGGAAGTGCAGGATTTCGCGGCGCTGCCGGGTTACGGCGTCAGCGGCAGCGTGAACGGCCGCGCCTACTACCTGGGCAATCATCGGCTGATCCACGACCGCGGGCTGTGCTCGCCGGAACTGGAAGCCACGCTGGAAGCGCTGGAGCGGCAAGGCAAGACGGTCGTGCTGCTGGGCGCCGACCACGGCGTAGAGGCGCTGTTCGGCGTGGCCGATACGGTCAAGGACAGCAGCCGCCAGGCGGTGGCGGAGTTGCATGCGCTGGGCGTCAAGACGCTGATGCTCTCAGGCGACAACCCGCATACGGCCCAGGCCATCGCGGCGCAGGTACAGATCGACGAGGCGCGCGGCAATCAGTTGCCGCAGGACAAGGCGGATGCCATTGCGGCGCTGAGCGTGAAGGGGGCCGAGGGTGGCGAGGGCGGAGAGGGCGGCGGCAAGCGCGTGGTCGTGGGCATGGTGGGTGACGGCGTCAACGACGCGCCCGCGCTGGCCCGCGCCGATATCGGCTTTGCCATGGGCGCCGCCGGGACCGACACGGCGATCGAGACCGCCGATGTGGCGCTGATGGATGACGACCTGCGCAAGATCCCGGCGTTTATCCGGCTGTCGCGTCAGACGTCGGTCATATTGAAGCAGAACATCACCTTGGCGCTTGGCATCAAGGCGGTGTTCCTCGCACTGACGGTCATGGGCATGGGCACCATGTGGATGGCGGTGTTCGCCGATATGGGGGCGAGCTTGCTGGTGGTGTTCAACGGCTTGCGCCTGGCGAAGGCAGGGCGCGCCTGAAAACGGACGCGCCCCCTGGGAAGGGGGCGCGTGAATCCTTTTGCCGTGGTATCAGGGCTGGATGATCAGCTCGCCGCTGCGGCCTTCGATGGCGCCCCAGGTAACAGGCGCCGTCGGCAGGCTGGCAGGATCGAGGTGGCGGTAGAACGTGCCCATCGATACCAGTTCATGCCCTTGCGCGCGCCAGCCATCCAGCAGCCGATTGAACACTGGCGCAAGTTTCCCGCCTTCCAGTTCCGTGTGCAGCGTGAAGACATGGTCGCGCTCGCCTTCGCTCAGGCGCAGCACGGCCTTGTGGACGTTGTCCTCGGTCAGGTCGTCCACGCCGATGAGCTCGTCCAGCGTTGGCAGCGTGGTGGGCATCTGCACATGGCGGCATGCGACGCCATCGACGGTGGGGATGTACGGCGCTGTGCCGCGGCCGTCGGAGGCATACGCCATGCCCCAGTCGTCGATCTGGCGGAAGGCATCATCGTTCATCTGCCAGCCGGCGGCGCCATGCGTGGGCGGCGCTTCGCCGAAGATTTCGACGTAGCGGTCGAACGCGCTCTGCATCTGGCGCCGGGTCCAGGCGGCATCGCGCTCGCGCACGTTGTCCTGCCAGTAGACATGGTCCCAGGTGTGGATGCCGCATTCGTGTCCCGCCGCACGCGCCGCGCGCATATCGGCCGCGCCTTTACGGCCGATGTCGGGGCCGGGCAGCAGCACGCCATACATCAGCGTGCGCAGTCCGTAGTTCGACACCACCGAGGTGCGCGAGACCTTCTTCAGGAAGCCGGGCCGGAACACGCGCCGCAGCGCCCAGCCGGTATGGTCCGGGCCAAGGCTGAAGAGAAACGTAGCCTCGGCCCGCACGCGGGCCAGCATGGAGAGCAGCGCCGGCACGCCTTCGCGGGTGCCACGCAGCGTGTCGACGTCGACCTTGAGGGCGATACGGGCCATCGGGTGCTTGCGCTCAGTTGGCCGAATCGACCAGGGTGCGCGCTTCCACGACCTTGCCGCGGTAAGCTTCGAAGATGGCGCGCAGCGCGTCTTCCATGCTGACCTCGGGCTTCCAGTCGAGTTCTTCCACGGTGTTGTCGATCTTCGGCACGCGGTTCTGCACGTCCTGGTAGCCCTTGCCGTAGAAGTCGCCGGAGGACGTTTCCACGATCTGGGTCTTCTTGGCTTCTTCCGCGTATTCGGGGTAGTCGCCGGCCATCTTCAGCATCATCTCGGCCAGTTCGCGCACGGAGTGGATATTGCGCGGGTTGCCGATGTTGTAGATCTTGCCGGTGGCAACGCCGTTCGGATTCTCGATGATGCGCATCAGGGCGCTGATGCCGTCGGTGACGTCGGCAAAGGCACGCTTCTGCGCGCCGCCGTCCACCAGCTTGATCGGTTCGCCGCGCACGATGTGGCCCAGGAACTGGGTCACCACGCGCGAGGAGCCTTCCTTCGATTCGAAGATCGAATCCAGGCCGGCGCCGATCCAGTTGAATGGACGGAACAGCGTGTAGTTCAGGCCTTGCTCCATGCCGTAGGCGTGGATCACGCGGTCCATCAGCTGCTTGGAGCAGGCATAGATCCAGCGCGGCTTGTTGATCGGGCCGCAGATCAGCTCGGAGGATTCCGGGTCGAATTCCTCGTCGTGGCACATGCCGTACACCTCGGAGGTGGACGGGAACACCAGGTGCTTGCCGTACTTCACGGCGGCGCGCACGATCGGCAGGTTGGCTTCGAAGTCCAGCTCGAACACGCGCAGCGGCTGGCGCACGTAGGTGGCGGGGGTGGCGATGGCCACCAGCGGCAGCACCACGTCGCACTTGCGGATGTTGTACTCGATCCACTCTTTGTTGATGGTGATGTCACCTTCAAAGAAGTGCATGCGCGGGTGGTCGATCAGGTCGCCCAGGCGGTCGCTGGACATGTCCATGCCGTAGACTTCCCACGACGTGGTTTCGAGAATGCGGCGCGTCAGGTGGTGGCCGATGAAGCCGTTGACGCCAAGAATCAGGACCTTTTTCATCGGTTTTCCTCTTTGGACAATGGGGTAAGAAATACGGAAAGCGCGTCTGCCGGGACCGGGGCGGCGGTGCCGCCATCGTCCAGCAGTTCGCGTACAAGGATCACGCCGCCATCGCCGCACACGCCGACGATCTGCCCGTCGATCACGTGCAAGCCCGGGCGGGCGGCGCTGGCGGACTGGAACAGGGCCGCCTGCGGGCGGCGAGCCTGGGCCACCACGAAGCGGCGTCCGCCGATCTCGGTGAAGGCGCCGGGATAGGGCGGCGCCACCGCGCGGATCAGGTTATACACCTGCGCGGCGGGTTGCTGCCAGTCGATGCGGCCGTCCTCGGGCTTGCGGCCCGAGAAGTAGCTGCCTTCGGCCAGCCGGTTGGGCAATTGCGGCGTGTTGCCGGCCATCATGGCGGGCAGGGCGCGCCACAACGTTTGCTCGGCGGCGACGGTCACCTTCTCGAAGACTTCTCCTGCGGTGTCGTCGGGAAGGATCGGCACGGAGGTCTGGTCAACGATATAGCCGGCATCCGGCTTGGCTTCCATGGCGTGCAGCGTGGCACCGGTCTCGGTCTCGCCGTGCAGAACCGCCCAGTTCACCGGCACGCGGCCACGATACCTGGGCAGCAGAGAGCCGTGCATATTGAACGCGCCTTGCGGTGCCAGCGCCAGCACTGCCGCGGGAATCATCGCGCGGTAGTAGAAGGAGAAGATCACGTCCGGGCGCGCGGCGGCCACCGCGGCGGCCAGCGCCGGGTCGGCCGGGTCTTCGCCGTACATGACGGGCAGCCCGAGTTCGGCGGCGGTATCGGCAACGCGGCGGAACCAGATGTTCTCATCGGGGCGGTCGCGGTGGGTGATCACCAGCGCCACCTCCACGCCGCGCGCGCGTAGCGTGCGCAGGCAGCGGTCGCCGACGTTGTGATAAGCGAAGACTACTGCGCGCACGAGGGCTCCGGTTTCTTTTGCTGCTCCGGGCTGCCTTCGAGCACGGCCTGGATGCGGTAGCGCGGACGGTTGCGCACCTCCTGGTAGATGCGCCCGATGTATTCGCCCAGCAGGCCGATGCCGAACAGCATGATGCCCACCAGGAAGAAGTTGAAGGCGAGCAGGGTGAACACACCCTGCACTTCCGCGCCGAGAACAAAGCGCCGTACCAGCAGCACGGCCACCAGGCCGGCGGATGCCAGCGAAAGCAGCGTCCCGATGGCGGAGAACCACTGCAGCGGCACGATCGAGAAGCCGGTCACCAGGTCGAAGTTCAGCCGGATCAGCTGGAACAGCGAGTACTTGGATTCGCCGGCGTGGCGCTCCTCGTGCTCCACCACGATCTCGACCGGGTTGGACGAGAAGGTATAAGCCAGCGCGGGAATGAAGGTGTTCACCTCGCGGCAGGCGTTGATGGTGTCGATGACGTTGCGGTCGTAGGCGCGCAGCATGCAGCCCTGATCGGTCATCTTGATGCGCGTGATGCGCTCGCGCAGCCGGTTCATGGCGCGGGAGGCAATGCGCCGGAAGGCGGTGTCGTTGCGCTCACGGCGGATGGTGCCGACGTAGTCGTGGCCTTCGCGCATGGTCGCCACCAGCCGCGGGATTTCTTCCGGCGGGTTCTGCAGGTCGGCGTCGAGGGTGATCACGATCTTGCCGCGGGTGTGCTCGAAGCCGGCCAGGATGGCCATGTGCTGGCCAAAGTTGCCGTTGAACAGCACCACGCGCGTGACGTCCGGGCGCTGATGGAACTGGCTGGCCAGGATCTGCGCCGAACGGTCGCGACTGCCGTCGTTGACGAAGATGACCTCGTAGCTGCAGCCGAGTCCGTCCATTGCCGGGTAGAGCCGGTCGAACAGGGCTTGCAGGCCGTCTTCCTCGTTGTAGACAGGGATGACGACCGAGACTTCGACTGGGCTCATTTGAAGAGGCGTTTGCATGTTTCGCTAAGAGTTGCGCATACCCGCTCCACATCGGCGGCTTGCATGGCGGGGAACATCGGCAGCGTGACGATGCCCCGACCGATGCGTTCGGCATGCGGCAGCATGCCTTCGCGCCAGCCTAGGGAGCGGTAATAAGAAAACAGGTGCAGGGCGGGGTAGTGCACGCCGGTGCCGACGCCACGCTCGCGCATGGCTTCCATCACGGCGTTGCGCCCGCCTTCGATACGTTCGGCTGGCAGCACCACCTGGAACATATGCCAGTTGGTGGTGGCCAGGTCGCCGTCGCGCGGCAGTGGCAGTTCGATGCCGAGTTCGGCCAGGCCGCTGTCGGCCGCACAGCGGAAATAGGTTTCCGCCAGTTCGGCGCGGCGCGCGGTGATGGAGTCCAGGTGGGCGAGCTGCGACAGGCCGATGGCGGCGTTGACATCGGTCAGGTTGAATTTGCCGCCGGGCTCCTCCACGTCCATGCCGTCCATGCCGGTGCGGATCACGCCTTGCAGGCGCAGGCGCTCGGCGCGCTCGGCTTCCTCGGGCGAGTTCATCACCAGGCAGCCGCCTTCGACGCTGGTGATGTTCTTGTTGGCCTGGAAGCTGAAGCTGACGAGGTCGCCGAAGGCGCCGATGCGCTGGCCGCGCCAGCGCGAGTCGATGGCCTGGGCGGCGTCTTCGATCACGCGCAGATCATGCTTGCGGGCGATTGCGTAGAGACGGTCCATGTCCACCGGCAGGCCCGACAGGTAGACCGGCATGATGGCGCGCGTGCGCGGCGTGATGGCGGCCTCCACCGCGTCAAGATTGATATTGCGCGTGCGCGGGTCGATGTCGACGAAGACGGGCCTGGCGCCCACCGTGATCACGACATTGGCCGTGGCCACCCAGGTAATCGGGGTGGTGATGACTTCGTCGCCGGGGCCGATATTGGCCACGCGCAGCGCGATTTCCATCGTCGCCGAGCCATTGGCGAAGGTGCGCACGTGGCGGCCGCCGAACAGCTCGGACAGGGCGGCCTCGAAAGCGTGCATCTTGGGGCCGGAGGTGATCCAGCCCGAGGCCAGCACCTTGCCGACCTCGGCGATGGCATCGGCGTCAATATTCGGCTTGACGAAGGGCAGGAAGGCTTGCGCAGCGGTAGCGGTCATGGCGATCAGGCTCTTGGTACGGGGTGACGGTGATCAGGAACGGGCAACAAGGAACACGCCTGCGAGGATCAGCAGCATGCCGGCCACGCGCATCGGGCCGATCATTTCGCCGAACAAGTACCAGGCAGCCAGGGCATTCACTACATAACCGAGCGACAGCATCGGGTAGGCGATCGACACATCGACGCGCGACAAGCCGACGATCCATACGCCGACACTGACCACATACAGGGTCAGCCCGGCCAGCACCGGCCACTGCGTCAACACGCGCAGGGCGGTGCTGAACAGCGTGGCGCGGTCGAGCGTGATGGCGCCCACCGCGTTGGTGCCGGCCTTGAGCAGCAACTGGGCGCACGCATTAAGCAGCACGCCAGTAAAGATAAATGCGAAGGTGGAAAGCGTCATGGCGCGCGGTTCGGTTCTTGCGGGGCGGCTGCCGGGGCTTGGCCGGAGGGCGGGAAATTGGTGACCGCCACGCGGCGCTTGTCCTGCCCGATCTTGTACATCGGCACCTTGCGCTCTTCAAGCAGCTTGTAGGTGGCGGCCGACATGATACCTACGGCGTGCTGACCATCCTGCCATTTTGCAATAAAGGCTTCCAGCGTGGGCAGCCATTTCCCGGGTTCCTGCTTGGTGCCGAACTCGAGTTCGTCGGGCCATTCCACCATGATGGTGGTGCGGCGCAGGTAATAAGGCAAGGTGTGGTCCAGCATGCGCACGCCGTAGATCGGCATGTCATCGGTAAGGACCGCCTTGATGGCCGGGACCATGTCCACGCCCGAAGTCGGCCGCCCCATCACTTCATGGCCGAGCAGCGCTACGGTAAAGCTGCTGAACATGCCCAGCGCATAGAACGTGATGCTGACCATCAGGCCTTTGCTGGCGAGCAGCTTGCGCGCCAGGAAGATGCCGCCGAGCATCAGCACGAAGGCCGCGCCAACCCACACCGCGAACAGGCGGTACAGTTCATTGGGCGTATTGTCGGAGTTCAGCGTGGCCACCACGGGGCTGGCCAGCAAGCCGAGCGCAGCCACCACCAGCATGCCATTGAGCTGGCGCTTCCAGGCCTTTTCGTCAATCTCCTTGAGCGCGACCGCGGCCAGGATAGCCAGCGCCGGGAAGATCGGCACGATGTAGCCGGGCAGCTTGGAACTGGACAGGCTGAAGAAGACAAAAATGGCAATGGCCCAGATCCCTGCCAGCAACGCTGGCTGGAATGGTTTGACGGCGGCCGTGCGGGCCGCGGCGGCGCCGCCGCGCATCACCTGCCACATGCGCGGCATCAGGCCCAGCCAGGGGATGAAGCCGGCCACCAGCAGCGGCACGAAATACCACAACGGGCCCTTGCGGGAGTGCACCGTCGAGGTATAGCGCTGCCAGTGCTCATGGATAAAGAAGAAATTGAGGAACTCCGGATTGCGCTCCGACACCAGCCAGAACCAGGGCACCGTGACGATCAGCATCAGCGCGATGCCGGTGATCAGGTGCAGACGGCGCCACAGGCCAAAATCGCGCGAAACCAGGGTGTAGATCACCAGCACCAGCCCCGGCAGGGCGATGCCCACCAGGCCTTTGGTCAGGATCGCCACGCCCATGGCGACCCAGCAAGCCCACATCCAGTAGCGGCGCGCGGCCGGTGTGGCGGATGGATGCTGGGCCAGCAGCATGAAGGCCAGCACGCAGGCCATGGCGCCAGACAGGGTCATGTCCAGCGAGTTGAAGTGCGCGGCCACGCTCCACATGGGCGCTGCCACCAGGACCAGGCCGGTCAACAGGGCGACGCGCGCGCCATACCAGCGATGTGCCGCCAGCATGGAAGCCAGCAGGCCGATCATCCCCGACAGCGCCACGCAGAGGCGGGCCTGCCAGTCGCCTACGCCGAACAGGGTGTAGGACAGGGCCGTCACCCACATATGGAAGGGCGGCTTTTCGAAGTATTTGAGCGCGTTATAGCGAATCGTGACCCAGTCACCGCTGGCAAACATCTCGCGGGCGATCTCGGCATAGCGCCCTTCATCGGAGCGCAGCAGGTGGCGTGCGTCGAGCGTGCCGAACCAGACCAGGAGAATAAACAGGCAAACCAGTGCAATCGCGCCAATCGGCAGGCCGGCGGATTGCGAAACACCTTGTGCGGTGCTTCGCGAGGTGTCTCGCGAGGTCACGGAACTACGCATACGTCTCCTGGAAACTGATCGGGTGGCCGTTGGGCTTGCGCCCGGAACGGCCGATTCTCGGGCCTGACGGGGTGTAACGGTTGTGGCGCCTGCTGTCGGTGTGCCCGGCAGTTGCCGGGCAGCCCAGTCGCCACAACCTGCGGCTTCAGGCCAGTTGGTTTGCCCCGCCTGCGGCCATGCAGGCAAGTGCACCGGTTCGCAATGGCGCGAATCCCCCCGCACGGTTAGCACACCGCTGCCGCGCTGGCGCCCCGGAAATTACTCCGCCTCGCGCCACACCCTGATCGCCAGGGGGCAGACGGTACGGGGAGGCCGGCGAAAACATCACAACGCGGCAATCATAGCTTCGGTAGACACAAAATAAGGGCAATCGATCATGCCGGCCGCCTTTGCTTTTTATGCCTTCCAAGCGTTTGGCCTTCCACGCCCTTGCCGCATGACTAACCGTAGTTTCTATGTGACAAAGGCGCGCAATGTTAGCACGACCGCCGGGACCCGCCGCCGCTCGCTGGGCCAGCGCCCCCAGGCCGATCCAGGCAGGCTGCGCCTCTTAGGTTAAAAGTGACGTAGTATTATCTTTTATGGCGGCCCGTAACCGCAGCGAGACGCCGATAAGCAGGATGCCGCACACCACCGCCCAGGCACCGATCAGCCACAGGAGCGCCAGCGCGCCGGCAAGCGGTTGCCAAAGCAGCAAAAATGCGAACACGATGCTGACCAGCCCGGCCAGCACCAGCCACCATTCATTTGGAATGTCCTTACGCAGGCGTATGGCGGCGACAATCTGCAAGACGCCCGTGGCGAGCGTCCAGGCGGCGATATATAACAGCAAGGAAAACGCGGTCACAACGGGGCTGAACCAGGTCAGCAGGCCCACGCCAAGCCCAAGCAGGCCCTGCAGTGCGAGGATGCCGCGATCACTGGCTTCCCGCTGACTGCCGGAGATCGCCATCAGCAGCGCGGTGATGCCGTCGGCAGCGGCAAAGGCGCCGAACAGCAGCACGAGCGCGGCCAGCGTGGCAATGGGGGCGAAAAAGGCACAAAACCCGAAAACAATGGCGAAAATGCCGCGTAGTGCCACGACCCACCAAAGCTTGGCGTAATACTGAAGCATAAGAACTCCCTTGCGAGCTGCCGGCACCGGGCCGGCAGTGACGAAGACCGTCGAAGATCGGCAAGACATGCGTGCAAAAAAGCGCTAATTTCTAGCCAGCGATCCTTCGGCGGAACGGGCGGGGGGCATGAAATCATTCTAGACAGGAATCATGTGAGGACAAAGGCGCAAATGGCGAGGGCTGCTGCGATTGCCGGAGCTGTGTGGCTGGCAGCGGGCAATCCTGCGCAGGCGCAGACCACCTCAGTGGCCGCCGCGGCTGCGGCCGATAGTGCGCCGCTGCGGCCCCTTGCCGTGCTTTGCGATGCGCCCTGGTTCCGTTCCGGTTCACGGGTGCAGATGGAGGGCGATGGCGCCATGCCCATGTCGGTCACCATGACATTGCGGCGCACCACCAAGAGCCCGACAGGATGCCGGGCGCAACTCGAGGTGCGTTCCAAGTCGGCATTGTCCGCGCTGATGGGGCCGCCGGTCATCATGAACCAGGTCCACATGGTCAATATCGATCGCCGTTCCGCTACTGCCAGGAGCAGCATTGAGAGCGAGCATGCCGTCATCAACGCGCAGGGACGCTATGCGCGCATGTATGGCGAGGCCGCCTTCAGGGGCCAGGGCGTGTTCAGCTATGCGGGCATGGATATCCACGAGGGCAGCACCATCGAGGGCGAGGCGTTCGAGTCCAGCGTCTCGCTGCAGATATTCCCGCTGGGCGCGGATGAGGTCGTGGGAAGCATGCGCGCGCTATACGCCTCTATCAGTGTCAGCTCCCGCCATGTGGGCAAGCGCCAGATGATCGATACCGTGCTGGGGCGCAAGGAGTGCATGCCCATCACCTACGAAAAGCGGACCTCGCTGGGGCCGCTGATGGTGGGAGAGGAGGTGGTGCAGGTCGAGCCCACCGTCATGCATGTAACGGACTGGTATTGCCCTGCCGAGGCATTCGTGCTGCGTACGGAGATCCGCCAGCAGGACAAGGTACAACGTATCGACGTCACGGCGATGGAACTGGACACGACAGCCCCTGACGTTCCCCCCGCGCGATAGCGCGTGGATCGCGCAAAACAAAAAGCCCGCCAGGATCGGCGGGCTTTTTGCTGGCGAGCGCCGGGTTCCGGCGCGCCTTGCCGGTCAGCTGGCGGCTGCGGCCGATGCAGCGGGCTTCTTGCTCTTGCTCTTGCTATTGCTCTTGGTCTTCTTGGTGGCCGGCTTCTTGGCCTCCGGCGCCGAGGCGTCGGTCAGGTCCGTGCGGGTGCTCTTGTTCGCGCCCTGGGAATACGGGTCGAACTTGTCACCGGACTTGGCACCCTGGCTGTACGGGTCAAACTTCTCGCCCGACTTGGCGCCCTGGCTATACGGGTCGAATTGCTTCTTGCCGGTGGATTGCGCCTGGGCAGCCACGGAGACGGCGCCAATGCACAGCGCGATGGCTGTCGCGACGAACTTATTCATGTTTTCTCCTGGAAAATGCCGCCTTCCGGCGGTTCGAATACGCGGAAACTGACGGGGAAAGGTGGCCTTGCCAAGGGCCAGGCACCGTGCCGGGTTTGTCCGCCTGGTCCCAGTGTCGCCAACATTTCGCCCGGCTGTCAACACGTGCTGTATTGTGAAATGCACAGCTTTGTGCTGACTTATGGAAAGCCGCTATTGCCTTTGTCGGCAAGACTTGCTTGACGGTTACCGACGAATATGAATTTTTGCGCACTTTGGCGGCTGTCGGCGCGCACTGTTGCGAGTTCGGTTCCGTTGGGCGCCAGGCGCACGCCGACACCTGCGAAAAAAAAGCCCCCGGGAGCCTGGCGGCCGCGGAGGCTTTCGATGCGTCGTCAGGATTTATTCCGTGGCGACGTCCGAAGGGTGTTTCCATGCATCCCGCACCTGCGTGCTCGGCGCCAGTGCAAGATTGATTTTGCGCGCGCCGATCGGCTGCTGGAACCATTGCTTCTGCAAGGCGACGACCTGCGGGCCGGCGAATACCGACGCGAGGGTCTGGTCGACGAGTTGCTTCCATTCCGGGTCCGCCTTGGACATCATCAACGCATTCTGCTCGACCGACAGGGCGGGACCCACGATCACGAATTGCGCCGGGTCCTTGGCACGGGCGCGCAGCCCCGACAGCAACACGTCGTCCATCACAAACGCCTGGGCGCGGCCGGATTCGAGCAGCAGGAAGGACTCGCCATGATCCTTGGCGTAGATGTCGTGGTAACCATACTGGCTCTTCAGGCGGCGCACGTGGCGGTCGCCGGTGGAGCCGGCGCTCGTTACCACGTTCTTTCCGCGCAGGTCATCGAATGACTGGATGCCGGAGTCCGCGCGCACCAGCATGCGTACCGTGGAGATGTAATGGGAGACGCTGAAAGCTACCTGCTTCTGGCGCTCCAGCGAATTTGTATTGGGCGCGCAATCCAGATCCACCAGCCCGTTGACCACGGCCGGGATGCGGTTCTGCGGCGTGAGCGGCATCCATCGCACCTTGATCGTCTTCAGCCCAAGCTTCACGCGCGCGGCTTCGGCGGCGCGCAGGCACAAGTCGACCGCGTAGCCCGCAGGCTCGCCCTTGTCGTCGGCGAAGGAGAAGGGCAGGGCCGATTCCCGGTAGCCAAGCACGATCGTGCCGGTATTGCGAATCTTGTCCAGTACCGGGCTTTGCGCCTGGGCTGCCTGAGGGGCGGAAAACGACAGCGCGGCAGCCGCGGCGAAGACTAGCTTGACCAGCAGGTGTGAGGCGCGCGATGCGCCGGCGCTGGTCAAAGTGGAAAACGGAAACATATGTCGAATATTTCAAAAATCGCAAGGCTACGCCTGAAGCCTTGCGAGGCAAAGTACATCTTCGTCATTAGCAAATATCCGCCCGGAGATCAGCCAGAGGCAATGCGATGCCGCGGATGAGCGGCTTCCCGGCGCGCGCAGCGCCTGGCGCGGTTTCACAAAATTTCACGTTCGTCGGGTTGCGGCGGACTGGATGTGCGCGGTACGCTACTGAGTTCGCTGCGTCTGTGACGTGCAGTGATCACGATAGCGAAGGGAATCATGACTATTTCGCGCAAGAAGATCGCGCTGGGTGCTGTTGCGCTGGCAGTAGCCGCGGGTGTCGCGATGCAACTGGTCTGGCACCCGTTCGGCCGCGCCTGGAAGGGGCAGCCGCGCCAGCTTGAGCTTGATTTCAGCCGCCCGGACGCGCTGGCCGACAGCGAAAGCCTGTCCAGCCTGCCGCGCGACATGCTGCGCGTGCCGTTGTTGCGGGACGTGCTCACTGAAGATTTCGTCAATTACTACGAAGACAACGAAGGCCGTCTGTCCGCTGCCGGCGCCTTGCGCCGCATCGCCTTCGAACACGAGCTGGACTGGAGCGACGCATTGCTCAAGCGCGTGTTCGACGAACCGGGCCGGCTCATGGCGTGGCGCGGCGCCGATGGCACCTTGCGCTACTGGGCGCTGTCGATGGAGCGAAACGGGCTGGCCAAGGTGCTGCAGACTCTGGGCACCATCGCCCCGGCCGACACGCAACTGAGCCGCGCCGGCGAAATCGACGGCACGCCGCTGTACGCGCTGCGGATCGGGCCGGCGCGCAGTCTGCTGCTGGCGGGCAAGGGCGACCGGCTGGTGATTCTGTCCGAAGCAGGCATGTTGCTGGACGCCGAGAGTAAGCCGATTGCGGCCCGTGCCAAGGCAGTGGCCGCCTGGCTGTCCGACGACGCCGGCGCCCGCGAGGCCCCGCTGCAATCGTTCGCGCTGGATGCCGCCAAGGGTCCGCCCAAGGGCCACCGTGTGGTGGTGGGGGCGAACTACCTCTCGTTCGGCTACCAGGCCTTCTTTCCAGGCATCGAAGCGCTGCGCTTCGATCTTGCCGGCGGCGACCCCAAGGCTGGAACCGACGATGCCGTCTGGCGCAGCGCGGTGCTGGTAGACGGCGCGCGCCTGCCCGGCCAGTGGAACACGGCCGAACTCTGGAAGGCCTTGCCGGCCGACCCTGCCGCTTGCGCCACGCTGCCGGTCGACTGGCAGGCCGCCGGCAAGATGTTGCAAAAGGTCAGTGACGGCAAGGAGGAGCTGGCAACGCAGGTGGGGCAGGCCTTCGACGGCCCGGCCGCGGTGTGCTGGTACAGCAAGTCGGCGCTGGTGGCGCCTTTGTTCGTCGCGCGGATCAAGTCGGCTGACGCCGCCGCCACGTTGCGCCCGGTACTGGCGAGTCTGTTCGGGCAGGTGATCGGCGCCTACGAGCCCAATGCCGGTGGCGAGAAGGGCGCGTACGCGCGGCTGCCGGTGCAGAACCGCGAGGGCGCTGGCGGGGCCGTGCTCTGGTCGCGCGCGGTCAGCTCGCCTTACGGCACGCGCGAGGCCAAGGGTGCGCCGTTCGCGGCCCAGTTGTCGGCGGGCGCCTATTTCCCCGTGACGCTGGCGCTGGCCGGCAATACCGTGCTGTTCTCGCCTGACGGCGCGCTGGTCGACGATGCGCTGGCGGTGCAGGGCAAGCGCTTTCCGGCGGTGGCCGACACCATGCAGCGCGGCCAGCAGGCTCGCACCGTGCTGAGCTTTACCCCTTCGGCGCTGGCACCCCTGGTGCGGCGCGAGGCCACGAAGGCATTGCCCGCGGACCAGGAGGCCTTGTTCCTGAACGCCGCGCGCGCGCATCTGTTCCCCAAGCTGAAGGCGCTGGGGGCCTACCCGGCCGTGTCACTGGTGCTGGCCGACAGCCTGCCGTCCGGACGTGGATGGGTGCCGGTGAACTGGCAACAGGCAGGCGTGCCGCCGCGCGGCGTGCTGGCCGGGGTCCCGTCGGGCACCCTGTCGGCGCAAGAGGCCGCACAGTGATGGCTGCAAGCCGAGGCCGCCGCGCAATGCTGGCGGCGCTGGTGGCTGGCTTGCCGCTGGCTTGTAGCGGTCGCGCCTGGGCCTTGTCGGGCCTGGACGCCGGCACGCCCGAGGCGGACGCGCTCGATGTCACGCAGTCGGCGGCGTTTCGCGCATGGTTCGTACGCATCGTCGGCGAGCAATTGCGCCTGGGCCCGACCCCGCGCTGGTACCAGCGCGATTGCGCGGGTCTAGTGCGCTTTGCCGTGGGCGAGGCGCTCAAGGTGCATGACGCACGCTGGCTGCGTGCCAACGGTATGCGAGGCGGTGCTTCGGCACGCCAGCTGCCGCCTGAGCTGAGCCTGAGCCCGGGCCAGCGAACGCTTGGCCAGCGCTGGACCCGCGCCGACGGCACTACAGGGGCTTATGCCTCGGCCCTTGCGCTGGTGCAGGGCAATAGCCGCTTCGTTGCCCGGAACGTCAACCTGGCCCAGCCCGGCGATCTGCTTTTCTACGACCAGGGCGACGAACAGCACCTGATGATCTGGATGGGCCAGTACCTGGCCTACCACACCGGCACCGTGACCCGTACCGATAACGGCCTGCGTGCCGTCACCTTTTCCCGTCTGATGCAATGGAACGATTCGCGCTGGCAGCCGCAGGACGGCAATCCCAATTTCATCGGCGTATTCCGTTTCGCCTTTTTGTCGAGGTAAAGACGATGCCTGTCGTCATGATGCGCGCGAGCGCGTTCCTGAATTCCGTGATTGCCCGCATGCTGCTGGCGCTTGCCCTGCTGGCCGGCGCCCATGCGGCCGCCGCCGGGCAGCCCGGCGGCACGCTCGATACGGTGCCGTCCAGCGGCTACAGCGCCTTCCAGGGGCAGCCATTCTTCCTGCTGTCGGATGCCAGTTTCGGCAGTGACCAGACCGCGCAGGTACGGCTGGAAGCGCCGGGGCGCGAATACAAGAGTGAGCTGCAACGCTACGGTGGCGCCGATGTCCTGGTGTACCGGGTCGCGGACCCGATTGCCTTCCTGAAGGCGCAAAAGAACCTCCACCGCATTGACGTCAAGGCGAATTACCGTGGAGAAGGGCTGGCCAACACCCTGTCCTACCTCTGGGATAGCTGGTACAAGCAGGCGCGCCGCGCATGGCAGCGCGTGCTGTCGTTCGCCACCCGCAGCAAGGCGGTGGAGGAATCCCCGCAGTTCAGCATGGGCGACCAGATTGCCCAGCCCACCCGCTTCGAGAACAATCCGCAGTATGAGCCGCTCCAGGGCCATGACGTGGTCGAGCGTTTCCGCTACCCGATCTGGGATGCCAAGGAGATCCAGCCGCCGAAGGACGTCAAGCTCGAAGGCAGCAGCAGCGAATTCCTGCCGCGCGACGCCGGCAATGTCATGGTGCCGCTGGGCAAGCTCAAGCCGGGCCTGTATATCGTCGAAGCCATTATCGGCACTTACCGTGCCCATACGCTGCTGTTCGTCTCCGACACCGTGGCCATCACCAAGAGCACGGGCAACGGCATGCTGGTCTGGGCCGCGCACCGCAAGAGCGGGCGTCCCGTTGCTGGCGCCAGTCTGTCCTGGACCGATGGCCTGGGCGTGCTGCAGAGCGCGGCCACCGGCGCCGACGGTGCGGCGGAACTGGCCCACACCAGCCCGGAACGCAGCTACCTGCTGGGCGTGGACCCGGCCGGCGGCGCCTTTATCTCGGAAAACTTCTACTACGACAGCGAGATCTACAACACCAAGCTGTACGCCTTCACCGACCGGCCGCTATACCGCCCCGGCGACGAGGTCCGGGTCAAGTTCATCGGGCGCAATTTCCGCAACGCCACCGAGTCGGCGCCGGCCGCGGCGGGCGCTATCAAGCTGGAGGTGCTGGACCCCAATGGCGCGCCACTGGCTTCGGTCGGTACCGCGCTGGCGGCCGACAATGGCGCCGACGCGCGCTTCACGCTGCCGGCCAATGCACTAGCCGGCGGCTATACGCTGCGCTTCGACTACGGTGGCAACACCTACGGCGGCGCTTTCCGCGTGGCCGAATACATCAAGCCGCATTTCGATGTCAATCTCGCACTGGACAAGGCCGACTATGCCACTGGCGAGGCGGTCAAGGGCAAGATCCAGTTGCGTTATCCGGACGGCAAGCCCGTCAAGGATGCCAGGCTGTCTGTCAGCCTGCGCGCGCAGCAGGTGACGATGGTGGAGGGCGAGCTGCAGTACGCTGGCCTGTTTCCAGTCAAGCTGGAGCAGCAGGAACTGACCACCGACGGCAGCGGCAATGCAGCGCTGACCCTGCCCGCGGCCAAGGATCCGAGCCGTTACGTGGTCACGGTGTTTGCCAACGACGGTGCGGCCTATCGGGTCAAGGTCACGCGCGAACTGCTGATCGCGCGCGGCGCCACGCCGTACAAGCTGACCGCGCCAGCCAATTTCACCAACCCCGGCCAGAGCGTGACCTTCCAGTTGCAGGCGCTTGCGGCTACGGGTCAGGCACCGGCGCAGGCCCCCGCCAAATGGGAACTGGTGCGGCTCGAGTCGCGCACCCGCAGCGAAGGCGCGCTCAGCGCCGCCGCAAACGGCGCACTGGCGTTCCCGGTCAAGTTCGAGCAGCCGGGGTCGTACACGCTCTCCGTCAAGGATGGCGCCGGCAACCTGCTGGCTGCCGCCAGCCACTGGGTGGCGGGCGAGGGCCTGCAGACCGTGCCGGGCAATATCGAGATCGTGTTCGATCGCGACCGCTACCGCCTCGGCGACACCGCCGAGGCGCTGGTGACGTTTCCGCTCGCCGTGGAAGACGCCTTGCTGACGCTGGAGCGCGACCGGGTGGAGCGGCGCGGCCTGCTGTCCAGGGGCGGCGACTGGCTTTCGCTGGAGAAGGTCACCGACAAGCAGTGGCGCGCGCGCATCAAGGTGGGCAACGATTTCAGCCCCAACATGACGTTCTCGGTGCTGTACGTGAAGGACGGCGATTATGTGTTCCAGAACGCCGGCATTGCCGTGGTGCAACCCACCATCGAACTGACGGTCAAGAGCGACAAGCCTGTCTACGCCCCTGGCGACACTGTCACGCTGGACCTGACGAGCGCCTTCAACGGCAAGCCCGTGCCGGCCAATCTCACCGTCAGCGTGGTCGACGAGATGGTCTATGTGCTGCAGCCGGAGATCGCGCCGAGCATCGTCGACTTTTTCTACCATCCGCGCCGCAACAGCGTGCGCACCACGTCCAGCCTGAATTTCATCGGCTACGACCTTGCCGTCTCGGCCCAGCCGGGTGCGGGCGGGCCGGAGCGGGGCCGCTACAACGAGCGGGGCGTGAAGGTGCTGGAGCGCCCGCGCCGCGATGAGAAGGACACCGCTGCGTGGGAGGCCAGCGTGCGCACGGGCGCCGACGGGCGGACGCGCATGAGCTTCACCATGCCCGATTCGCTGACCCGCTGGCGCGTCACGGTGCGTGCCATGTCGGGCGATGGCATGGTCGGGCAGCGCACCGCCAGCATCCGTTCCGACAAGGGCCTGTATCTGAAGTGGACCGGGCCGCAGCGCTACCGTGCCGAGGACGCCCCGCGCATCGACATGGTGGCCTTCAACCAGGGCGAGCAGGAAGTGGTGGCGGATCTCGTGGTGATCGGCGCCGGCCTGAACGTCAACCAGAGCGTGGCGCTCAAGCGTGGCGCCAACTACGTGCGCCTGCCGGTCTCGCAAAGCGCCTTGCAGAGCGGCTTGGTCAATGCCGAGATCAAGGTGCAGGGCAAGACGGTGGATCGCTTGCAGACGACGCTCACGGTCGAGCCCACCGGCTGGCTCTCGCAGCGAGAGCTGACGTTGCCGCTGGCCGGCGCCAACGCCGCGTTCAAGCTGCCGGCGGATGCGCAGGACGTACGCCTGCGCTTCGTGGATGGCGCCGCCAGCCAGTTCGCCCGCGTGGCCGACGATCTGCTGGCCTATCCCTACGGCTGCACCGAGCAGACGGCCAGCCGGCTGATCCCGCTGGCTTTGGCGCAGCGCAGCCTTGCGGCCACAGGCGCCGACACCGGCGGCGGCACGCAGGGCATCGATGCGCTGCTGCGCACCCAGCGCCAGCGCCTGGCGCTGCTGGCCGGTGTCAATGGCCAGTTTGGCTGGTGGGGCGATACGGTGGGCAATAGCGCGCTGCTGACGGCCTATGCTTACTACGCCGACTGGCTGGCAACGCGTGCCGTGGGCATCAGCCTGCCGCCCGATCACTGGAAGCGCACGCTGGAAGCCTACAAGCAGGCCATGAAGGAGCCGCTGCTGCATCGCACGCTTGCACTCTGGTTCATCAACGAGATGGGCCTGCCGGTCGCCACGCAGCTCGGCGGTCTGGCCGGTGAGCTGGCGCGTCCCGGTGCCGATGTGCCCGGTGCCGCGGCGGGCGAAAGCCTGGTTTTCGCTGCGCCGGATTCGCAGCACGGCCGCCGCGTGGCGGCCGTGCTGGCGGCGCAGCTTTACAAGCAGATCGGCCAGCCGATGCCGGAAGGCCTCGCCGGCGCCGCGGACGCCGCGCGCCAGGCGCTGGCTAACGACCCGTCGCCGCTGGTGCAGAGCCTGCTTCTGATGGCCGGCAAGGGCGCAGCCACCTCCGACGTGCAGGCGCTGCTGTCGCGCGCCGGTGCCGCCTCGCCCACCATCGACCGGGCGGTGACGCTGGTCTGGCTCAACAAAGCCCTTGGCGGCGGCCTGGGCCGTGGCCTGGCCGGCGAAAGCGATCCCGCGCTGCGGGTGCCACAGGGCAACTGGAAGGCCGCACGTAGCCAGCTAGGCCTGCCGGAATGGCGCTGGAACGGGCCGCAACTGCCCGAGACGCTGGCCCTCGCCGTGCCGCAGAACATGGAAGCGGCGTCGCAATCGTTCAATACGAATGCGGTGCTGTCCTACCGCAGCCGTGCCCAGGAAGCCTCGCGCTTGCCTGTCGGCATCGAACGCAAGCTCTATCGCCTGGTACCCACCAGCGATGGCGCCGCGAAAGAGGGCAAGCAAGCCGAGGCAGCCGCCGCGGGTACGGCTGGCCTGGCCTTCTCGGCCAAGCCGGTCAAGCCGGGCGACAAACTCGACAGCAATACGCTCTATGTCGATGAGATCGTGCTGAGCCCGCGCCAGGGCACGTTCCGCTACGGCCTAGTAGAGGCGCCGCTGCCGCCGGGCGGCGAGGTCGAAGGCACGACCTGGGGCCTGCGCATCGAGGGGCTGCCGGATCCGGACAACAAGGCCACAGGCCTGCAGCCGTTCCAGCGCGCTGTCACCTACGAGATGGGCATGCTGTCCTATCACCAGCCGGTGGTCTCGCTGGAGCGCCCGGTGGTGCTACGCCAACTGGTGCGTTTCTCGCTGCCGGGCAAGTTCAACCTGCCGCCGGTGCGCTATTTCCGCATGTACCAGCCGGATGCCAAGGCCCTGCAAGGCGATGGCAAGACGGCCGGCTTTCCCCTGACGGTGGAGTGAGGCCGGCATGAGCGGGGCGGTGCGCAAGGCGACAGCCTGGGCTGCTTATGCGGCGTGCCGCTGGGGGCGGCGCGGGGCGGCACTCGTCGCGCTGGGCGCGGCGTGCGCCGGGACTGCGCTGGCCGCAGCGCCGGCATCCGCCCGGCCCGGCGCGGGCGAGCCCCTGCGTTTCGCGCGCCTCGCCGGTGCCGAGGCCCAGTTGTTCCGTCTCGACGGCAACGCCGCAGCAGCGCCCGCGCCGCTGTCCGCGAGCTTGCAGGCGCCGCTGGGCAGCGTGTGGAAGCTGTTCGTCTACAGCTACCTGGTGGGCCGCGACAAGCCTTCAGACGATTACACCTGCCGCGGCGGCGATCCGGAGGAGGCTTACTGCTGCACGGCCGGGCAGAGCATTGATCGCGAACGCGCGCTGATCCAGTCCTGCGGACGCTATTTCGAATCACGCCGGCTGGGTTTGTCCGGTACTGACTGGCGCCGTTTCTGGAAGGAGGCCGGTGCGCCGGCGTGGCTGCAGGACATGCAGGCGATGCAGCCTGAGCGCAAGGTGACCGTGGCCGATCTGCTGGCCGGGCTGCATGCGGTCCCGCCGGCCGCGCAACAGGCCGCCGCCGCCACCCTGGTCTCCGTGCTGACCGTGGGACGCGGGGAAGGCACGCTGGCCACCTATGGCAGCCTGCTGCGCGCCAAGACCTGGACCATGCCCGATCCCGCGCGGCCGGGCGCGTCCATCGGCGGCGCCGCTGGCTGGCTGGCCGATGGCAGCCCGGTCTGGCTGGGCGGCTCCGGCGCCAGCGCCAACGTGCTGCGCCGTGCCGCGCCGCACCTGCAGCCACTGCTGGCATCCGTGCCGGTGCCCGATGACGGCGCTTGTGTGCTGGTCGACATGTTCGAGCGTTACCCGCTGCGCGATCTGCAAGCCGTTGGCGCCGGGGCAAAGCGGCAAGCCCTGCCGGATGGCCCGCTCAACGGCACCTTCCGCGCCGAATTCACCAACGGCAACAGCCTGCGCGTCGAAAGCCGGGGCGAGCTGACGCTGATGCGCACGCCTGGCGCCGCGCCGCGCGTGCTGGGCCGCTTCGGGCTCAACGACTATGTGGCGCGGGTGGTCGAGCGCGAGGGCGACACCACCGAACCCGAGGCCGCCCGCGCGCTGGCGGTGGCCGCGCGCAGCTATCTGATCCAGCAGGCCACGCGCGAGCAAGGCTGCTTCCATATCGCCGACAGCAGCCGCACCCAGCGCGTGCTGCCGCGCGCGCCCACCGCGGCGGCGCGGCGCGCCGCCGACCTGACCGATGCGCTGGTGCTGTCCGGCGTCGCGGTGCGCTACCACCATGATGCGGGCGGCCCGGGGCGCATGGCCTGGCTGGAGGCCCGGCGCGCTGCAGGGCAGGGCCAGGCATTCGACGCCATCCTGGCACGCTGGTGGCCACAGGCCACGCTGACCTCGTTCCAGAGCCCGGTGGCCGGAGATTGCCTGGCGGTGGCCAATGCGCGGCAATGGCTGGCCCAGCGCGCGCCCCAGTGGGAGCGCCGGCTCGCGGCGGAGCCGGGCTACGAAACCCCGCCGCTGCCTGCCGTGTGCGAAGTCCGCGAAGGGCACCCTTATGCCGATGCCCGCCGTAACCGGCTCTATATCCACCAGCTTGCCAGTGAGGACGATCGTGTTGCGCTGGCCCACGAATATCTCCATCTTGCGTTTGCCCGCCACCCTCGCGGGCAGGACGAAGGCTTTGTCGAAGCCCTGGCGCGCAAGCTGGTACGTACGCAGAATCCATGATGAAACCCACCCGCAAACGCATCCGCAACTGGCGCTGTGGCGCGCTGGCCCTGGCCTGCGCCGCAGCACCGCTGGCCGCGGCGGCCGAGCCGGTCGCCGATCTCGAAGGTCCGGTCGGCGGCTGGCGCCACGGTGGCCTGTCCAGCGAACTCGAACGCTACGCCGCCGCCTATCCCAAGCCGCCGGTGGACCGGGGCGCGCAAAAGTACCGCACGCTGATCGAGGGGCGCTTGCGCAAAGTCGGCAAGGCCGACCGCAAGCCGCCCACCCTGGTCGTCAACGGCACCGCCATGCCGCTGTATACCGACGAGCAGGGACGCTTCGCGCGGCCCTGGGCCTTCGGGCGCGGCTCCAACAGCGTGGAGGTCGTGTCCGCCGACGGCGCTTCGCGCCAGCGCTTGCAGTTCTACGAGGCCGATGCCACCAAGACCCAGGCCAAGCTGCGCGCCGTGCTGACCTGGGACGATCCCAAGGCCGAGGTCGACCTGCATGTGATTTCGCCGGATGGCGGCCATGCCTTCTTTGCCAGCCCGCTCTTGCCGGAGGGGGGCGGGCTGGACGTGGACAGTGTGGACGGCGCGGGACCGGAGATTTTTTCGAGTGCGGCGCCGCGTCCCGGCGTGTGGTTGTTCTATGTGAACTACTGGGGCAATTTCAACGCCGCCGGCTACAACTTCGAGAAGGGCGCGAACGAGCGCGACCTGATCACCGCCAAGCTCACGCTGATCCACAACGAGAACACGCTCAACGAAAAGCGTGAGACGCTCGTGGTGCCGCTGCGCAAGCTGGGCGAGCTGGCGCTGATGAAATCGGTGCGGTTCTGAGCAGTAGCGGGCACGCGGTCAGTAAAAGAGCGGAAAAACTGCCGCAAAGAACGTCAGTAAGGAAGCATGGATATGCAGCGTTTGCCGAAGTTAGCCATTTTCAGCCTGACCCTGCCGGCGCTGCTGCTGGCGGGGGCCGCGCGCGCGGACGATGCCATCGAGTTCACCACGCCGCGCAACGGCTGGCGCAATTCCGCCGGGGACACCGCGGCCTCGGCCTATACGCAGGAAGTCCACTACCCCGCTGTGGCGGTTTCCACGCGGGCGGGACAGGCCGCCAGCGCGATGATCGCCGGGCGCATCCGTTCAGCGCCGAAGCCTGAGGGCGAGGCCACGAGCCCGTCGCCGGGCGGGCGCCGCGCCGGCTCATCGGTTGCTACCCTGGTGGTCAACGGCGTGGCCATGCCGCAGCGGGTCGAGGAAGATGGCCGCTTCTCGCGGCCGTTCGCCTTCTCCGGCGGCAGCAACAGCGTGGAAATCCGCAGCGCGCAGGGCGCCAGCAAGCGCGTGCAGTTCTACGACGGCTACCAGGGCAAGACGCGCCCGCGCCTGCGCGTGGTGCTGTCCTGGGATAGCGATCAGACCGACCTGGACCTGCATGTGGTGGCGCCCGATGGCCAGCACACGTTCTATGCGAACCGCGTGGCCACCAATGGCGGCGCGCTCGACGTCGATGTCACCACAGGTTACGGGCCCGAGATCTATTCCATCGCCGCGCCGCCGCCCGGCACCTATCTGGTCTACGTCAACTACTATGGCAGCGGCGCCGGCCCGGAGGCCATCACCGTGGCGCAAGTCGCGTTGATCACCGACGAGAACACCCCTAACGAAAAGCAGCAGGTGTTCCGGGTGCCGATGCGCAAGCCCGGCGAGCTGACCCTGATCAAGTCCTTTGTCATGAAGTGATCCCGCTGCGGGCGCAGGCTTCACATTCCCGGCCAGCCCGGATCTTTCCTGGAAATCACAATTCACATGTCGCAGCAGAAGATCCTGTTCCTCAGCGTTTCCGCCGGCGCCGGCCACATGCGCGCCGCCGAAGCCCTTCGCCTCACCGCCGAAGCCGAATTTCCGGGAGTGCAGACGCTGCACCTCGATGTCATGGAGCACGTCCCGGCCACTTTCCGCAAGGTCTACACCGATTTCTACATCAAGCTGGTCAATAGCTATCCGGCCTTGTGGGGCATGCTCTACCAGCGTACCTCCGAGGCCGACCCGGCCGCGCCGATGCAGAAGCTGCGGCGCGCCGCCGAGCGACTGAGCACGCGCGCGCTGCGCCGCGCGATCGATGAATTTGCGCCGGATGCCATCGTATGCACGCATTTCCTGCCCGCGGAGATCCTGATGCATGAGGTACGCCGGCTGCGGATGGCGGTGCCGGTGTGGGTGCAGGTGACCGATTTCGATCTGCACGGCATGTGGGTGATTCCCAATATGACGGGCTATTTCGCCGCCAGCGAGGAAATCGCCTTTCGCATGCGGGCCAATCGCATCGAGGCGGGCCGCGTCCATACCACCGGCATCCCGGTGGTGCCGGCGTTTGCCCACCCGCAGGACCGCCAGGCTTGCGCGCGGCACTTCGGCCTCGATGCGGCCCGGCGCACGATCATGCTGATGGGTGGTGGGGCAGGGCTGGGCGGCCTTGACGAAGTGGCCGATGCACTGATGCGGCTGGATCACGATTTCCAGCTGATCGTGCTCGCCGGGCGCAACGAGACGGCGCTGGCGCGGCTCAAGACACTGGCTTCCGCGCATCCCACCCGGCTCTTCCCCTTTGGCTTCACCAACGAAGTGGAGCGCCTGATGGCTTGCTCCGACCTGGTCATCACCAAGCCCGGTGGCCTGACCACATCCGAATGCCTGGCAATGGGTGTGCCGATGGTGGTCAATGCGCCCATCCCCGGCCAGGAGGAGCGCAATGCCGATTACCTGCTGGAGCAGGGCGCTGCGCTCAAGGCGGTCGATCTCGTGTCGCTCGAATATCGGGTCCGGCTATTGCTGGCGGAGCCGGCGCGGCTCGATCAGATGCGCGTGCGCGCCCGCGCGCTGGGGCGACCGGCGGCGGCGCGCCGCGTGCTGGAAACCGTGCTGGGGCACCTGGAGCGGTGCGGCCAACTGACCGGGCAGGCTGCGGGTGTGGCGCAGGCGGGACGCTGAGATGCGCGCCCTGAATCTCTCGGCTTCGCACCAGCGCGCGCAGTCCTACCCGTCGCGGCATCCACTGGTGCTGATGCTTACCGTTGCCTGGACGCTGCTGCTGGCGTATTTCTTCGCCAATGTGGAGATCCAGATTGAAGGGGCCGCGGGCTGGGCGGCAAACCTGCCCACCTGGCGCATCGAACATCACTGGCTCCTGGATATCTTCTGGGGCGGCCGCCCGATGACCGGTTATCACGCGTGGGTGTTCCCTTGCGTGGCACTGTTCTTCCATTTCCCGCTGGTCTACGGCGGACGCTGGAACTGGCGAGCCGAAGCGCGCGTGATTACCTGCATCATGCTGTTCTGGATCGCCGAGGACTTCCTGTGGTTCGTGCTGAACCCGGCGTTCGGGCTGGCGCGCTTCTCACCGGGTTTCGTGCCCTGGCATATTCACTGGTGGGCCGGCGCGCCGACGGATTACTGGGTTTCGCTAGCGGCGGCGGCGGTGCTTTTCTGGCTGTCGTGCCGGGTGGCGCGCCGCTAGCCGGCGCAGAGCGAACTGAATCAGGCCGAAGCCGCTTGCGCGTTGCTGCGCAAATTCCGCCAAGGCGGCGCGTTCACCGAACGCCCTGGCCGGGACAGACTGGCCGGAGCGACGGCAGGCATCGGCCACGGTTTCTAAGCCGAAACCATATTAATGTGACGTGAAGATATCTATTTTTTGAAAAGATGTGGTGATTGTGCCACATTGAAACATCTCGTCACGCTCCATCCCGGCCCGCTTCGGTACCGATCGTGTTTCTTAGGAGTAAAATCCGACCCTTGTGTACTTTGTAGCATTCTTATAACAAATGAGCCCCCGTCCTTCGCGCATGGCGTGCATTGACGCTCTCAAGGCGATCAGTTCCCAACTGATCGTGCTGCACCATCTTGCCTTCTACGGCCCCATGTCCGATGCGGCGCACGTGTTGGCTCCCGACCTCCTTGACTGGTTCTCGCAGTACGCGCGCATCGCCGTTCAGGCGTTTCTTGTCATCAGTGGCTTCCTGGCGGCGCGTAGCCTGGCGCCGGGCGGGCATCTGGTGGTGCCGCATCCCTTGCAGGCGATCTGGCGCCGCTACCAGAAGCTGGTGGTGCCCTATAGCGTGGCCATCCTGATTGCGATTGCCGGTGCCGCCATTGCGCGCACCTGGATGCATCACGATTCCATTCCGTCGGCCCCCGACCTGTATCAGTTCCTGGCACATGTGCTGCTGCTGCACAACGTGCTCGACTTCGACGCGTTGTCGGCCGGCGTCTGGTACGTGGCCATCGATCTGCAACTGTTCGTCTTGCTGATTGTTGCGCTATGGGCGGCGCGCCGCTGCGCGCAATGGTTCGATATCGGCGGCAGCCCGCTCGGGCCGCTGGTGGTGGCGGGGCTGGTCGTGGCTTCGCTGTTCTGGTTTAACCGGGATGCGGCCTGGGATATCTGGGCGATTTACTTCTTCGGCGCCTATGGCATGGGCACGCTGGCGTTCTGGGCCTCCGCACCGGAGCGTTCGCCGGTTGCGTTGCTGGTGCTGGGCGCAGTGGTGCTGGCGGCACTGATCGTGGACTTCCGCCTGCGCATTGCCGTGGCGCTATCCATCGCCCTGCTGCTGGCCGTTGCGCGGCGCGGAGGGTGGCTGGATCGCTGGCCGCAGGCCTCGAGCCTGGCATTTTTCGGGCGCATTTCTTACTCGGTCTTCCTGGTGCATTTCCCGGTATGCCTGGTCGTGAACGCGGTGGTATTCCACGTTGCACCGAATCGGCCGCTGCTCAATGCGCTGGGCATGATACTGGCATGGCTGTTGAGCAACGTTGCCGGCACCGCGTTCCACCGTTACGTGGAGAGTACCGACCCGCTGCGCGCATTGCGCATGGCCTTGTGGCCGGCGCGTGCGGAGCCGGCCCAGCGGCAGCAGGGCGGGCAGCATCGGTCGACCTGACCCCTCGCGATCACAGCCCAGCGGCACCCCGCCCCAGCGGCCGGGTGCCGCTTTTCTTTTGCATGGTGACTGTGCACCATGAACTGGCGAGCGGAGCGGTGCGCGCGCACGCGGATGGTGCGGCACGCCATCGTGCGGCATGCAACACAAGGTAGAAACTAGCATTGGGATATGGCACGAAGGTTGCCTACTATGGAATTGCAAACCTGACCGTTTGGTCAGGATTCCTGTTCCGAGGCTGCCATGTCCGACCATATTGTCCTGACTTCGCACGCACGCCGCGACAAGCCGGCCGAACCCATCCACTGGGGGGCCGCCACGGCGGCGGAGCGCGGACCTGTGATCGCCAGCGTGACCAATCCGGCCCAACGCAATGTCATTGGCACCCACTCCGGCGCCTATGCGGTGTACCGGGCGCTTGCGGTGGCCTCCGGCAAGCTGCAGCGGGATCATCGCGCCGATCTCACCGATACCTCTCCGGCCGAGATCGTCGGGCCCCATCCGCAATGGAGCGACCCTGACAAGATCGTCTCCCTGGATCCGTGGGGCCATCTGGTCTCGACTGCCTTTGCAGACCGCATCGCGGCGGGTATCGATATCCGGCCGACGATCGCCATTACGCGGGCACACATCAATATGCCTGAACTGATGGGAGCCATTGCAGCCGGCCGCCTCACGCCTGACGGCCAGATCCTGCACGCCAATGGCGACGTACGTGTCACCAAGGCAGCGATCGACCCGGTCTGGTACCTGCCGGCGCTGGCGCGCCGCTTCGAGATCAAGGAGAGCATGCTGCGCCGCAGCCTGTTCGAGCAGACCGGCGGCATGTTCCCCGAACTGGTGACGCGGCCCGACCTGAAGGTGTTCCTGCCGCCGATCGGTGGCATGACCCTGTACTTTTTCGGCGATGTGGGCAAGCTGGGCAAGCCAGAGACCAAGGTGGCCTGCCGCGTGCACGACGAGTGCAACGGCTCGGACGTGTTCGGCTCCGATATCTGTACCTGCAGGCCCTACCTGGCGCACGGCATCGAGGTTTGCATCGAGATGGCGCAGCAGGGCGGGGTGGGCCTGGTGGTCTATAACCGCAAGGAGGGCCGGGCACTGGGCGAAGTGACCAAGTTCCTGGTCTATAACGCCCGCAAGCGCCAGGTCGGCGGCGACCGGGCCGAGACGTATTTCGCGCGTACGGAGTGCGTGGCCGGCGTGCAGGACATGCGCTTCCAGGAACTCATGCCCGATGTATTTCACTGGCTTGGCATCAAGCGTATCGATCGCTGGGCTTCGATGAGTAATATGAAGCACGGGGCGCTGACCGCTCAGGGTATCGAGGTGGTCGAACAGGTGGCGATTCCCGATGCACTGATCCCGGCCGATGCCCGAGTGGAAATCGACGCCAAGGTGGCGGCTGGCTATTTCACGAGCTATACCCCGCCCGGTGCCGAGGAACTCGCGCTGGCCAAGGGTAGAGGACTGGACGAATGAACGAGATACCCGAAGCGGGCGGCCCGCAGGGCTCCCCCAGTGCGTTCACGAATGACGCGGATGGCCGCGGCGGATGGGCCAGTCCCGTGCCACCTGGCCATCCGGCCGCGGCGCTGCTGACCGGCCTGGCGGTACGCACCCGATGCGCCGCCGTGACGGACCATGTGGCGGCAGGCGCGTCAGAGCTGTTCACGTGGCACCCGGAACGGATTCCGGCGGTGGCCGATTATGTGGCGGCCACCATCCGGGAACGTTATCCGGACCTGAACGTGCCGTACCACAGCCGCTGGCGCCACTTTGAAAGCGGCGGGCCCGGCGAGAGGCTGGACCGCTGGCAGATCCTGTGCGAACGCGGCGGGCTTTCCGGCGAGGCTGACCGCGAGGAGCGCGCCCGCATCGGCATCGATCTGGTGATTCCCAGCGTGTTGCTGGACGCCGGCGCAGGCCCCGACTGGCGCTACCGCGATCCGGCCAGCGACCTGCTGCTGACCCGTTCCGAGGGGCTTGGCGTAGCCAGCTTCGACTTGTTCGCGCGCGGTGGCTTTTCCGCCCAGCCGGGCCAGCCGCTGCGCTCCGACGCCGAGCGGCTGATGCGGATCGATGCGCCTTCCATCGCAACCGCCTTCCAGGTGGCACAGCACAATCGGCTGGTTGGCCTGGACGGCCGTGCCGGCCTGCTGCGCCGGTTGGGCGAAGTGGCGCAGGCCACGCCGGCCGTGTTCGGCACGCCTGCGCGTCTGGGCAACCTGTATGACTACCTCAAGGCACATGCCGTCGACAGCCAGATCGAGGCCGGCTTCGTGCTGACCACGCTGCTGGTAGCACTCGGGCCCGTGTGGCCGGGGCGCGTCAGCCTCGGCGGCATATCGCTGGGAGACTGCTGGCCACATCCGGCCTGTACCGACGGGCTGGTGCCTTTCCACAAGCTGACGCAGTGGCTGACGTACTCGCTGCTGGAGCCGCTCGAAGATGCCGGCCTGACCGTGACCGGGCTGGAGGCGCTGACGGGCTTGCCCGAATACCGCAATGGTGGCCTGCTGTTCGATTTCGAACTGATGGTGCCGCGCGATCCCGGATTCGCAGCCGTGGCGCATACGGTCGATGAACCGGTCATCGTGGAATGGCGTGCCCTTACGGTGACGGGGCTCGACCTTGTGGCCGCGTCGGTGCGCGAGGCGCTTGGCCTGTCGGCCGCGGCGTTCCCGCTTGCCCGCGTGCTGGAAGGCGGCACCTGGGCCGCGGGACGGCGCATTGCCGCCAAGCGCAGGCCCGGCGGTCCGCCGCCATTCGTCATCAATAGCGATGGCACGGTGTTCTGACCGATATCGCAGCCACGCGCCGAGCCGCAGCAAGACCTCTTCGCGACCGCCCTCCAGGAGCGCATCATGACCGACCTCTCCGCCGTACCGCCTGTCACTCCGTCCGTGCTGGTGGTGGACCATCCGCTCGTGCAGCACAAGGTCACGCTGGTACGCAGCGAAGACACCACCACCGATAACTTCCGCCGGCTGGTGCGCGAGATCAGCCAGCTGCTGACCTATGAAGCGACCCGCGATCTGGCGATGGAAACGATCTCCATCAAGACCCCGATCGCGCCCATGCAGTCGCCGGTGCTGTCGGGCAAGAAGCTGTGCCTGGTATCGATACTGCGTGCCGGCAACGGTTTCCTGGATGGCATGCTGGAGTTGCTGCCGGCCGCGCGGGTAGGGCACATCGGCTTGTACCGCGACCCCGAAACGCTGGAGCCGATCGAGTACTACTTCAAGATCCCCGAGGACATCCACGAGCGGCTGGTGATTGTGGTGGACCCCATGCTGGCCACCGGTAACTCCGCCATTGCCGCGCTCAATCGCCTGAAGGAAGCCGGCGTGAGCACACTCAAGTACGTGTGCCTGATCGCGTCGCGGCAGGGGCTGCGTGCCCTGCAGGCAGCGCACCCCGACGTGGCCATCGTCACCGCCGCCATCGACGAGGAGCTCAACGAGCACGGCTACATCGTGCCCGGCCTGGGCGATGCCGGCGACAGGCTCTACGGCACCAAGTAATGGGAGCGCCGGCCACGGCGCCGCCGCCATGCTTTCCGCTGCCGCGGGAGGCGGCGGGCGGCCGTATCCGCCAAGAGAACGAGGCGCTGATCCTGCACGCGGCCGAGCATGTGTTCGCGCGGGCCGGGTTTGCCGGCGCCACCATGAACGAGATCGCCGCACGCGCCGGCGTGCCGAAATCCAACCTGCATTACTACTTTCGCACCAAGCAGGCGCTGTACCGGGCGGTGCTGGCCCATACGCTCGCACTGTGGCTGTCCGAGACCGACATCATCGACGCGGGGCAAAGCCCGCAGGTAGCTCTTGAACAGTACATCCGCGCCAAGATGCGGTTGTCGGCGAGCCATCCCGACGCCTCGCGCGTATTTGCCAATGAACTGCTGCACGGTGCGCCGGAAATCCGCGATGTGCTCAACGGCGCGCTGCGCGCGCTGGTGGCGCGCAAGGCCGGCGTGATCCGTGAGTGGATCGCGCGTGGCGAGATGGCCAGCGTGGATCCGCAGCACCTGTTTTTCACCATCTGGGCCGCTACCCAGACCTATGCCGATTTCGAGTCGCAGGTATGCGCCGTGCTTGGGGTGAGCCACCTGGGCCAGCGCGATTACGAACAGGCCACCGACCATCTCGTGCGGCTTTTGCTGCGCGGATGCGGGCTGGAGCCGGCCGGCCTGGCCACGGAATTATCGTCAACAAGGGGAGAACGTCATGAGGTTTGAGGGTAAGCGCAGGACCTGGTTGAAATTCGCGGCCGCCGCCGCCAGCGTTGTCGCGCTTGGCGGCCCCGCGCCCGCGCAGGCGCAAGCCAAGCTGAAGGTGGCGGCGGTGTACACCGTTCCGGTCGAACAGCAATGGGTGTCGCGGATTCACAAGGCGCTCAACGAGGCCAAGGCGCGCGGCGAGATCGACTATGTATTCTCGGAGAGCGTGTCCAATGCTGACTACGAGCGCGTGCTGCGGCAGTACGCGGAGCAGGGGTCGGCGCTGATCCTGGGTGAGTCCTTCGCCGTCGAGGCGGCGGCGCGCAAGGTGGCCAAAGACTATCCCAAGACCGCCTTCCTGATGGGCTCCTCGGGCAAGCCGCAGGCGCCGAATTTCTCGGTGTTCGACAACTACATCCAGGAGCCTTCCTACCTCACCGGCATGATTGCCGGCGGCATGACCAAGACCAACCACATCGGCATGGTGGGCGGCTATGCCATCCCCGAGGTCAACCGGCTGATGCACGCTTTCATGGAGGGCGCGCGCGAGGTGAATCCGAAGGTCAGGTTCACGGTCAGCTTCATCGGTTCGTGGTTCGATCCGCCCAAGGCCAAGGAGGCGGCCTTCGCCATGATCGACAAGGGCGCCGACGTGCTCTATGCCGAACGCTTCGGCGTATCCGATGCCGCCAAGGAAAAGGGCAAGCTGGCCATCGGCAATGTCATCAACACCCAGCCGCAATATCCCGCCACGGTAGTGGCCTCGGCGCTGTGGAATATGGAGCCCACGGTCGGCGCGGCGCTTGGCAAGGTCAAGGCGGGCCAGTTCAAGAGCGAGGACTACGGTCCCTACTCGCTGATGAAATTCAAGGGGGCCGAACTGGCGCCGCTGGGCACGTTCGAAGGCAAGGTTCCCGCCGATGTGATGACCAGGGTCAGGGCCAGGGAGAAGGCCATCCTTGACGGCAAGTTCGCCGTCAAGGTGGTGGAGACGGAGCCGAAGTCGACGCAGTGAGGGCGGCTTCGCCTCGCTATTCCCGCCGCTGGCTTGCCCCTTTCCTCCGCCTGGGAGCGAAGAGCAAGCCAGCGCAACCTGACCGCCACATCGATCAACCACCCATGCAAGTCCCCATCCTGCGCCTGAGCAACATCACCAAGCGCTTCGGCCAGCTGACCGCCAATGACGATATCTCGCTAGAACTGCGGCGCGGCGAAGTGCTGGCCCTGCTGGGCGAGAACGGCGCCGGCAAGAGCACGCTGGTCAGCATCCTGTTCGGGCACTACGTGGCCGATGCCGGCACGGTGGAGGTCGACGGCCAGCTTCTGCCACCCGGCCAGCCACGCGCGGCGCTTGCCGCCGGCATCGGCATGGTGCACCAGCATTTCACGCTGGCCGACAATCTCTCGGTGCTGGACAACATCATGCTCGGCACCCAGCCGCTGTGGCAATGGCGCCTGGAGCGGCGCGCGGCGCGTGACAGGGTGCTGGCGCTGGCCGAGCGCTTTGGCCTGGCCGTGCGGCCGCAGGCCAGGGTAGGCGAGTTGTCGGTGGGCGAGCGCCAGCGCGTGGAGATCGTCAAGGCACTGTACCGCGGCGCCCGCGTGCTGATTCTTGACGAGCCCACCGCGGTGCTGACGCCGCACGAGTCCGAAACGCTGTTCGCCACGCTGGCGCAGTTGATTGCCGAGGGGCTGTCGGTGATCTTTATCAGCCATAAGCTCGACGAAGTGCTGCGGGTGTCCGATCGCATCGCCGTATTGCGCGGCGGGCGGCTGGTGGCGCAGTGCGCGGCGGCGCAGACCAGCAAGGCCGAACTGGCGGAACTGATGGTGGGCCGGGTGGTAGCCATGCCGGAACGCGCCGCGCGGCTGGACGCCGACGGTGCCAGTGCGGCGCCCGCCGTGCTCGCGTTGCAGAAGGTTGGCGCGTGTGGCGCGGACGGCCGCGCGCTGTTGCGCGAAGTCAGCCTGCAGGTACGGGCTGGCGAAATCGTGGGCATCGCCGGCGTGTCCGGCAACGGCCAGGCCGCGCTGGCGGAACTGACCAGCGGCACGCTGGCGGCCGCCGAGGGCCATGTCACGTTGGCTGGCAAGCCAATGCCGGCATGGCCGCGCGCATGGATCGCGGCAGGCGTGGCGCGCGTGCCGGAGGATCGCCACGCGGTGGGCGTGATCGGCGACCTGACCGTTTGGGAGAACGCCGCCAGCGAGCAACTCGGCGAGCCGCGTTTTTCTCGTGGGGGGGTGATCCGGCGCGCGGCGGCTCAGCGGTTCGCGCGGGAGCTGGTGGCGCGTTTCGACGTGCGCACCGCCGGTATCGACGTGCCGGCCCGGACCATGTCGGGCGGCAATATGCAAAAGCTGATCCTGGGCCGGGCGCTCTCGGTGCGGGGCGAAGGGAGGGCGCCGCTGCTGGTCGTGGCCAGCCAGCCCACCTGGGGGCTGGACATCGGCGCGGTGGCCTATGTGCGCGCCCGCCTGCTCGATGCAGCGCAAGAGGGCGCGGCCGTGTTGCTGATCTCGGAAGACCTCGATGAGCTCCATGCGCTGGCCGACCGCATTGCCGTGATGCACGCAGGCCGGCTGACCGAGGCGCGTCCGACGGCAGCATGGACGCTCGGAGAACTCGGGCTGGCGATGGCCGGTGCCGGCGAAGGCGCGCATGGCGCTGCTGGAACGGGGGAGGTACTGCATGCGGCTTGAAGCCCGAAGCGGCGTTTCGCGCGTGGCCATGCTGGCCGCGCCCATCATGGCGATCGTTGCTACCTTGCTGATCTGCGCCTTGCTGGTGCGTTGGACCGGTGCGCCGGTGGGACGTGCTTACATGCTGCTGCTCGAAGGCGGTTTCGGATCGCGCTTTGCCTGGTCGGAGACGCTCACGCGCGCTACCCCGCTGATCCTGACCGGCTTGTCGGTGGCGGTGGCCTTTCGCGCCCGCCTGTTCAACATCGGCGCCGAAGGGCAGCTCTATCTCGGCGCGCTGGCGGCGGTGGCCGTTGGCGGCCAGGTCGATGGCGCGGCGGCGCCCTGGGCGCAGCAACTACCGATGGGCTTGCTGTTCGTGCTGATGGTGGCGGCCGGCATGCTGGCCGGTGCCTTGCTGCTGCTCGGGGCTGCATGGCTCAAGACGCGGCTTGGCGTGGATGAGGTGGTTACGACCTTGCTGGCCAACTTTATCGTGCTGCTGTTTGTCTCAATGATGCTGGACGGCCCGATGAAAGACGCCACGGCGATGGGGTGGCCGCAATCGGTACCGTTGGTGCTGGAACTGGAATTGTCGAAACTGATGGAGCGCTCGCGCGTGCACAGCGGCCTGCTGCTGGCTGGCGCGCTTGCCGTGATCCTGTGGGCGGTCAACCGCTTCACGGTGTTCGGCCTGCAGATGCGCGCGGTGGGCGCCAATGCGCGCGCCGCGGCGTTCACCGGCATGCCGGTGCGGCGCGTGACGATGTGGGCCGCGCTGTTGTCGGGCGGGCTGGCGGGATTGGCAGGCGTGGTGGAGGTGGCAGGGCGCACCAGCTATCTCACGCTCGATATTTCGCCTGGCTATGGCTACGCCGGAGTGGTCATCGCCATGCTGGCGGGGTTGCATCCGCTGGGCGTGGTGGCGGCGTCGGTATTCGTGGCGGGGGTGCTGGTGGGGGCGGACGGCATGAGCCGCGCGGTGGGCGTGCCCAACAGCATTGCCGACGTGATCGTGGCAGTGGCGCTGCTCGCCATGCTAGTGGCCACCATGCTGACGCGCTACCGTATCCGTTTCGATGCGCGGGGCAAGGCGGCCTGATGGAACTGCTCGATATCCTGGCCTCGGCGCCATTCTGGATCGCGGTGCTGCGCGTGGCCACGCCGCTGATCTTCGGCACGTTGGGAGTGCTGCTGTGCGAGCGCGCCGGCGTGCTCAACCTCGGCATCGAAGGCATCATGGTGGCGGGCGCCTTCGGCGGCTGGCTGGCGGTCTATCATGGCGCCCCGCTGTGGGGCGGGGTCGCTGTGGCCGCTGCCGTGGGACTTGCCTTCGGCCTGCTGCACGGCTGGCTGACGGTGAGCCTGGCGCTGTCGCAGCACGTGGCAGGCCTGGGTGTCACCATGCTGGCCACCAGCCTGTCCTACTATGCCTACCGGATCGGTTTCGCCTCGGTGTCCACGCCACCCACCATCATGCCCTTCGCGCCGATGCGCTGGATCGAGGACGTGCCGCTGCTCGGGCGCGTGCTGGGCCCCGTCTTCGGCCAGGAAAGCGCGTTGACGCTGCTGGCGCTGGGCCTGGTGCCGGTGATGGCCTGGGTGCTCTATCGCACCCCGTTCGGCCTGGCCGTGCGCATGGTCGGCGAGAATCCAGCCGCGGCGGAGGGGCAGGGGATTCGGGTAGGCGCCATGCGCATCGGTGCGATCATGGCCGGTTCGGCGTTGATGGCGGTGGGGGGCGCATTCCTGACGCTGTCCGCCTTTAATGCGTTCTTCTTCAATATGATCAACGGGCGGGGCTGGATCTGCGTGGCCCTGGTGGTGTTCGCGTCCTGGCGGCCGGGCCGCGCGCTGGCGGGCGCCTTGCTGTTTGCCGCCTTCGATGCGCTGCAACTGCGCCTGCAACAGAGCGGTGCCAGCCTGCCGGGTCTGCCGCCGCTGCCGTATCAGCTGTACCTGATGTTGCCGTACGTGCTGTCGATTCTCGCTCTGGTGCTGGTGGCGCGGCGCGCCACATACCCGCAGGCGCTGATGAAGCCCTATCGCAAGGGCGAACGCTAAGTCCAATAACACGTAGCGAATAACTAGTAACCACTATGCTCGACCTTATCCTGCGCAACTGCGCGCTCCCCGATGGCCGCACCGGCATCGATATCGGCATCGCGGGCGACCGCATCAAGGCAGTCGAGCCGGCGCTCAAGGCGCCAGCGGCGGCCGAGGTCGATGCGGCGGGGCAGCTTGTCACGCCGCCCTTTGTGGATGCGCATTTTCACATGGACTCCACGCTGTCTTACGGCTTGCCGCGCATCAACCAGTCGGGCACCTTGCTCGAAGGCATTGCGCTTTGGGGTGAGCTCAAGCCGCTGCTGACGCAGGATGCTATTGTCGAGCGGGCACTGGCCTATTGCGACTGGGCGGTGGCCAAGGGCCTGCTGGCGATCCGTTCGCATGTGGATGTGTGCGATCCGCGCTTGCTTGCCACGGAGGCGCTGCTGCACGTGCGCGAGAAGGTGCGGCCTTACCTTGACCTGCAACTGGTAGCCTTTCCACAGGACGGCGTGCTGCGCGCTCCAGGCGCGCTCGATAATCTCAAGCGCGCCCTGGGCATGGGCGTCGATGTGGTGGGCGGCATCCCGCATTTCGAGCGCACCATGGCCGATGGCGCGGAGTCCGTGCGCATCCTGTGCGAACTGGCCTGCGAGCGCGGGCTGCGTGTGGATATGCATTGCGACGAGAGCGACGATCCGCTGTCGCGGCATATCGAGACACTGGCATGCCAGACCGTGCGGCTCGGGTTGCAGGGCCAGGTCACAGGTTCGCACCTGACCTCGATGCATTCGATGGACAACTACTACGTGTCCAAGCTGATTCCGCTGATCCGCGAATCCGGGGTGGCGGCCATCGCCAACCCGCTGATCAACATCACGCTACAGGGCCGGCACGACAGCTACCCGAAGCGGCGTGGCATGACCCGCGTGCCGGAGCTTCTGGCCGGGGGCGTGCCGGTGGCATTCGGCCACGATTGCGTGATGGATCCTTGGTACAGCCTGGGCTCCGGCGACATGCTGGAGGTGGCGCACATGGGCCTGCATGTGGCGCAGATGACGGGGCAGGAGGCGATGCGCGCGTGTTTCGCCGCCGTCACCGAGACACCGGCGCGGATCCTCGGGCTGGAAGGCTACGGCATCGCGCCGGACTGCCGCGCCGACCTGGTGCTGCTGCAGGCACGCGACCCGGTCGAGGCGATCCGCTTGCGCGCTACCCGTCTGCTCGTGCTGCGGGCAGGCAAGGTGGTGGCGAGCACGCGTCCGGCTACCGCGACCTTGCACCTGGATGGCAGGCCCGGGCAGGTCAGTTTCCAGCCTTGAGTCCGGCTTTGGGAAGGCTGGAAAGAAATTGCAGGGCAGGTGTTGACAGCAGATTCTGCAATCTGCATAATGTTGTTCTTCGCAGCGCTGCAGCAGTAAAGCAGTGAAACGAAGCCCAGATGGCGAAATTGGTAGACGCACTAGGTTCAGGTCCTAGCGGTGGCAACACTGTGGAGGTTCGAGTCCTCTTCTGGGCACCAAGACTCGATGAAAAAGGCCGTTGCTTATGCAGCGGCCTTTTTCTTTTGTGCCGCGCGATCTGTATCGCGGCAAGGCTTCCCGGTCTGCTCAGGGTCCTGCGGACCAGGATTGCATCCTCCACTCATCGTCGTCCGCGGACTGGCTTGCCGATGTGCCATCGGCCCTCAAGGACGATACCGGCGTCAGCCGCCCTACATATGCCAGCTTGCGCGTGACCCGGAAAGAGGGCACGTCGCCTTCCCGCATATGCAGCAGGTCGGCCGGCGAGACCGCGTCGTCCGCCGCGCTTGTCAGCGGCAGGCCGGCTGCCCGGTAGGTCGCGAGCACCAGTTGCGAGCAGAAGAAGCTGTTGCGCGCATCCAGCTCATTGGGTGCCATCTGGATGGCGCTGAAGCTGCGCATGCAGGCGTTGCGGACCACGCCGGGCACACCCGGCAGTTCGCACAGGCGCCGCTCCAGCGAGAACGGCGCATGCATGGCGATGCCGAGATGGTTATACGGCTGGCCTACCTGGGCCATCGCGAAGGCATGCAATTTCAGGCGCATGTCATCGTCGAGCCCGGGGTGGCGGTAAGCCACGATGATGTCGCCGTCATTCAGCGCCTGTTGCAGCGGATAGACCCGAACGCCCGGGCCCACGGCCTCCACCACATTGCCGCCGCCCACATAGACGGCCGAGTGGCTGACCTGCGAAATCGTCGCCAGCCGGATCGCCGAAGAGTTGAATGAGGTGGCTGCCGAGAGCAGGATATCGCCGACCTGCAAGGCGTCGATATCGAGTGGGCGCACTTCGACCCCGGACACCTCCAGGCTCATCTGCTGGAAGCGTAGCGGCAGCCCGGAGCCCTGTGCCGCAGCGACATTGAGATCGTCCGCGTGGCTGCCCCATTGCGTCGCGCAGCCGCCCAGTGCGAGGCCTGCCAGCGCCGCACCGGCAATCATCAGGGGCCGGCTCATGCCTCGTCGTCCTTGCGCGCCGGAGGCATGCGCCGAAAGGGAAAGAGTTGCTGCCGTACGAAGCCATCGGGCATGTAGTCGCCGACCACGCCGTATTTTTCGGGGAAGCGCTTGCCGGACTTCACCGCGGTGCCGAACAGATAATCGAGGAAGGCGTAGTGCGCCGAGTAATTCTTGTCGATCGCCTCGTCATCCGAGGCGTGGTGCCAGTGATGGAAATCCGGCGTCACCACCAGGTAGCGCAGCGGGCCCCACGGCAGGTGGACATTGGCGTGGTTGAATACCGCCTGGAAGCCCACGATGATGATGTACGCGTCGATGACCGCCTTGTTGAAACCGAGCACATACAACGGCGCCAGCACCAGCACCCGTGTGAACACCAGTTCGAGGATGTGCTGGCGCGAACCGGCGAGCCAGTCCATGGTCTTGGTGCTGTGGTGCACGGAATGGAATTTCCACAGGAAGGGCACCTCGTGATAGGCCCGATGGGTCCAGTACTGCGCCAGGTCGGCTGCCAGTATGCACAGCAGCAGTTGCAGCACGAAGGGGATGCCACCAACGAAAGCATGCACGCTGTCGCGTACCAGCCAGCCGAACAAGCGGAAGATCAGGAAGTTGACCGTCAGCAGGATCAGGCCAACGATGAAGTGATTGACCGCGAAATGCACGAGGTCGGTCTGCCATTCACGGCGAAACACGGCTTGCCCGCGATAGAGCGGGAACATCTTTTCGATGAGCACGAAAATCAGTGTCGAGCCTAGCAGGTCGAGGATGAACCAGTCCAGGCCGATATATGGCGTGTGGTCCGGGAAGTCCCCCACCGGTACTCGCGAGCCACCGAGCGCCACGGCCAGCGCCACGAGCGCGAAGGCAGCGGCATTCAGACTGCGGCGGCGCCCCAGCACCAGGTTGCTGAGCGACAGGCCGCCTGACACCAGCAGCGCGGCAAACAGGACGTGGCGCAATACGTCGACCGAATACTTGTGGCGCAGTTCGGGCGTGGTCAGGTATTGCGGGAAATGGAAAGCGATCACGCCCAGCAGGCTGAGTCCGCCCAGGGCCAGCGCAAGGATGGCCGTGATCAGGCCGCGTCCGGCCGCGAGCTCGCCGCTGCTGCCCAGCAGGTCGCGCGTATCGCGCAACACGTTGTGCACCGGGGCGATTGGCAGTTTGCCGGCTGCGCCGTTCTGTTTCATTTTTGAATCATCGGGCCCGCCAGGATTTTCAGGCCTGTCGGTCGAGTCGCTATTTATCCGCATCTTCCGCTATTCCGTTGTTTTGCTTCTTCTTGTTCTGCTACGGCTGGCGCGCCGGGTTTCGCTGCCGGTCCTGGCTGCCAGCCGCGATGCTAGCGGAGCGCTTTCGATTTGCATAGCAATGTAGCTCCTTCCGACACGTTCAGGCGGGCAGGCGAACGGTCCTGTGCGGCGCCCCACGCAAGGCGCGCCAGCGCCCTAACGTTTGGCCAGTGTTTGACCTATGCTCTAGCAATGCCGACATGGTTCATTTCAGCCAGGGGTTGCAGTCATGGCCAGGCGCCTGTCATCTGCGAGCGCAACAGGAGGCGGTGCCAGCACCGCCGGTACTGGTCTTTGCGCGCACGCTGTCCACTCCCATCCGTGCCGCCAGTGCTGTTGCTCGATTCTTGCGATGCTGCTGGCAGCCCTGGTGCAGGCCGAAGAGCGCCCCGCGCCGGGCAACGCCGGCCTCGGCTGGAGCCAGCCTGAATCTGATCCGTACGCGCAGGTTGCCAGCAATGCTCCGCCGTCGTCTGAGCAGGCTGCCGGCAACGCCTTGGCGCTGCCCCCGCAGATCGTCGGCAGCGACCTCCCGGATCCGCCTGCGCCGGCAGCGCGGCTCGCCGTGGAAGATACGCAGCCACCCCTGGTGGCGTCGATCAGCAAATGGACCTGGACCGGTGGGTCGCCTCCTCCCGGTGCGGACAATGACGCCCCCGGTCGCACGGCGGCCGTGCTCGATCCGATATATGCCGGACCGGCCAGCGGGCCGGGGCCAGCCAAACTTTCCCTGCACCTGGACGATGTCACATCTGCCACCGGCTTCGTCGGCAACCGGATGCAAAGCATGGCTGTCGCGCTGGATACCGTACTCCCGCGCAGTGGCGGCCTGACGATACAACCGCGCTTGCAGCTCGCCTATCAGCCTGGTCCCGATAAGAGTGGATCCGGCTTCCTGGCCGGGCAGCAGGCAGACGCAAGCGCCGCAGAAGTCGTCCTGCGGGTCTACCGCACACAGCCGAGTCGGCTTACCGGAGTCAATGGGGTGTATCCATTTGTCGAGGCCGACCTGTGGCAGGACCGCAAGCAGGTGATCAATATCAACGGCACACGCATCGATCCCGATATGCTGCGCGGACTTCTCTCTGTCAATCTCGGAGCGCACGGCAGCACTAACGGCGGCGTCAAGGTCTGGGTCAAGCTCAAAGCCGGCCACAATCCTGGCGGCACTCTGGGCGCGCGCTATCGCTGGTAGGGGGGGGGAGTTGCGCGCTTGCGCTGCGCCGGAGTCAACCGGTTCATCGCCGCATGAAGGGGCCCTTCACACCAAATCAAAGAAGGGGCTTGCATTTCTGCGCCGTTGCGCTAGAATGCCGTCTTCGCGTGCGGCTGTAGCTCAGTTGGATAGAGTACTTGGCTACGAACCAAGGGGTCGTGGGTTCGAATCCTGCCAGCCGCACCACCAATGACAAGGGTCAGCACGTTTGCGCGTGCTGACCCTTTTGTCTTTCTCGGGCGCCGGGATGCACCCAGGTACACCGAAGAACGGGTTGTCTTGTGCCAGGTTGAGGGCGGGCAGGTCGATGGTCAGTGCTTTCGATTCTTTGGCCTGACTAGCGCGGAGGCGGATTGAAGACGCCTTCCTTACTCTTGTTGCGGTTTCGTGCGATTGTCAGCGGCTGCACCAGCCGCGCCGAACCCGTCAGCAAGCCAACTCCATACCGTCTCCTCCTCCATCCATGTCCCCCGAAATTGAAAAAGCCGCGGCCATTGTCTGGGTCAAGATCCAGATGGCGAAGCACGGACTCTCCTTGGCAGACCTGGAGGATGCTGGCTGTTTCCCGTTGCCGGAACCAGAACATAAGCCAGTGGCACGCTATCGCGATGCGGAGGGGCGAAGCTGGGACGGGCAGGGCGAGATGCCTTCCTGGTTGCTGCGGGCGGTCAGCGCGGGCCAGAGCCAGGAACATTTCCGGGTCGTCGGTTGACCGGGCGCAATGCCGCCTTTCGCCCGTCCGAATGTTGGCGCCATCATTTCATGGGATGACGAAGAATTGTTTTCCATTTTTTGGGATCCGCCCGTCGTACATCGCTCAAGTAAATCTCATGGTGCTTTCCGGTTAGGCCTGCATGCATGTCGATATATTCATGCAATCGTTCAATCGTCGGCCCTTCTTCAGAAAATGGTCCAATGTGCAGGACTTGCGCGCAGCGGCCCTCGGAAAAATTCTCCAGGCGTAGCTTGTCGATAGCGGGCAGTCTTTTCTTCCGCGATCAGCATTCGACTGCGTAACCACCACAGCCGCGCTAAGCCTAGGGTTGCACTACGGCTTGCCGCCACTGCAGGATGAAATCCCGGTAGTTCTGGTTGTTGAGATAGCCAATCAGGCCCGGCCCGACAGCGATCGGCCTCAGGCTGCCGCCAAGCCTTTGCCTGAGGCGGGTGGCCGTGAATTCGCCTTCGACGTCGTCGCGCAGCGCGTAGAGGTGTGCGCTGTTCGCAATCACGGCCTGGCCGCGCTTGGACAGCGTGTAGTCCACCCAGAGCTTCGCGGCGTTGGGATGTGCCGCCTTCTTGTTGATCACGATGATGCGTGACATGACCAGCGTGTAGTCCTTCGGGAACACATAGCCCAGCGATGGATTCTTCTGCGCCTGCGCCACCGTGTAGGCGCCCAGCAGGTTGTAGCCAACCAGCGCCTGGCCCGAGGCCACGCGCCTGGCCATGGCGTCGGTCGTCAGGTCGAGGCGGGCCGCGGCCTTGCCAAGGGCGCGGGCGACATCCCAGAATGCCGGCGATACAGCGACATCCTGCGTGGCAAGAAAGAAGCCGAGTCCGGATTTTTCAATATCGTAGCTGACCACCTTTCCCTTGAAGCGGGTTGGGTCGCTGTTCAGAAGCCGCGCCAGGTCGGCATGTGTCTGCGGCACTTCGCCGGCCCGCAGCAGCTTCTTGTTGTAGGCGACGACGATCGGCTCATAGGTGGTGGCGAAGGCCTGGTTCTTCCAGCTGGCCCATTCCGGGAAGTTCGCCTTTTCGGGGGAGTCGTAAATCATGGTGTAGCCACTGCCGACCAGCGCGGCTTGCTGATCCATGGCTGAACTCCACAGCACGTCAGCGGATTCGCCGCCCAGCTGTGTCTCGGCGACAAAGCGGTGGTACAGCACGGTGCTGTTCAGGTCTTCATAGGTGATGTCGATACGCGGATACATGGCCCGGAAATCCGCAATCAGGAACTTGGCGATGCCGGCGTCCGTGGTCGAGTAAATCACCAGCCGGCCTTCGTCTTCAGCGGCCTTGACCGTCTCCGCGTACGCCGGTGCATAGCCTGGCGGAACGCTGCCCTTGGACGCATAGCCCATGAGCTCTGCAGGCTCTTGCGCCATGCCGAGGGAGCAGATAAGCCCGAACCCCAGTCCGATGAAGAATTTCATGCTTTGCCTTCCGCTTCGTCTCGTCCGCTGACCGGCACCAGCAGCAGGGGGGTGCGAGTCTTGCGCATGACTTCATGGGTTACCGAGCCGAACAGCAGGCCGGCCAGGACGCCATCGCCATGCGAACCCATCAGGATCAGGTCAGCGGGCCCAAGGCGGGCCTCGTCGAGGATAAGCTGGGCCACGTCGTCCCCCTCGCACACAATGATCTCGGTGATCGGCCGCAGCGGGTTCTTGTCCGTACGCACGGCATAGAAGGCCGCGATCTGCGCTTCAATGTGCAGCTTTACCCGCTGCGCGCGATCATCGTGATACTTGTCGAGCGCGTCCTGCGGCACGTGGGAATCGATCTCGATCAGCGACTTCTCGCGCTGGTCCGGGATGACGGTGAGCACCTGCAGTCCTGCGCCCAACCGGTTGGCCAGGCCGATGGCGTAGGCCAACGCGTCTTCGCAGCCTTCGCTCAGGTCCGCGGCGTAGAGAATGGATCGGATCTCGTTGTGCATGGTGGGCTACCGTCAATGGGCATGGCCAACGATGGGGATGACCCCGAAGACAACGGTGGCCACCAACATGACCAGCGCCGCCGACAAGGCCCAGAGCAGCGTGTAGCGCTGGTGGTCGCCGAATTCGACCTCGGCCAGGCCGACCAGCAAATAGGTCGATGCGACCAGTGGACTGAGCAGGTGCACCTGCTGGCCGATCAGCGATGCGCGCCCGATTTCGGCGGCGCCGATGCCATAGACGGCGGCCGCTTTGGCAAGGATAGGCAGGATGCCGAAGTAGAACGCGTCGTTCGAGATGAAAAAGGTAAACGGGACGCTCAGCACGCCGGTGACGATGGCCATGTAAGGGCCCATCCAGTCCGGCACGGCGCTGATCACGCTGGCCGCGATCGTGTCGACCATCTTGGTGCCCGACAGGATGCCCACGAAGATGCCGGCGGCGAAGATCAGCGACACCACGGGAACAATATTGGCGGCATGCGAGTTGAGCCTCTCCTTCTGGTCCTTGAGGCTGGGGTAGTTGATCATCAGCGCCAGCGCGGAGGCCACCATGAACAGTACCTGCAACGGCATGGTGCCGAGAATCAGCAGTACCATGAGTCCCAGGGTCAGCAGGAAATTGACCCAAAGGAGCCTGGGCCTGGCGATGTCGGGGTCCCCCGCTGTCACCTGCGGTTGCGCGGCGGAAGCGGGATCCGCGGAGCCTGCCGCAATGGCGCCGAGCCGCTTGCGCTCGCGGCGCCCCAGCAGGAAGGCGACGAACAAGCCCCAGCACCCGGTGACGATCATCGGCAGGATCATCGGTACGAAGATCAGGCCCACGTCCACGCCAAGCGCGCTCGCCGCGCGCGCGGTGGGACCGCCCCAGGGCAGGATGTTCATCAGCCCGCCAGCCATCATGATCACGCACGCTAGCACGAGGCGGCTGATGCCGAGCCGCTTGTAGAGCGGGAGCATGGCGGCGCAGGTGATCATGTAGGTGGTGGAGCCATCGCCGTCAAGCGAGACGCACACCGCCAGCACGAAGGTGCCGACGACGATCTTCATCGGGTCCCCGCCCACCATTCTCAGGATCACGCGCACCGCCGGGTCGAACAAGCCGGCGTCGATCATCACGCCGAAATACAGGATGGCAAACATCAGCATCACGCCCGTCGGCGCGAGCTTCTTGATGCCATCCAGCATCATCGCCCCCAGTTCCATGCCAAAGCCACCGATCAGCCCGAACGCGATCGGCACCAGGATCAGTGCGACCATGGCCGAAAGGCGCTTGGTCATGATCAGCGCCATGAAAACGACCACCATCGAATAAGCGAGCAGGGTCAGCATGTCGTGTATCTCCGCTCTCTCAGGCTACGAACCGGCACTGGGAAGCCGGTGTGCGCGTGTCCATATTGCAGCCCCGGTTCAGGTGGTCGTCGATCTCGGCGGCGCAGCCAGGCATGCGCGGGTAGAGGAAGATCGTGAAGGCGGCCGTCTCCAGCGCGCTTTCCGCGTACTGTCCGCTCCATGGCCCCGGCATGGCCGACGGCACGCGTGAGCTTACTCTTCCAGCGGGCGACCAAGCAGGTCACCACCGGTTTGGTAACGCTGGCATCGCGTTCGTAGTAGCCGCCTGGCTCGCAATACAGCACCGCGGCCTTGCTACGGTCGTCGTTGGCCAGCGCGAAGGCAAATTCGCGGGCGGCGTAGTGAATGTAGACATCCTTGCCGCTAGAGATCAACGTGGTCGTGCCCCAGCCGGCCATGCGCAGGTACTGCGCCATGGTGGTGGTGAAGCCGCCCGAGTTCGACAGGATCGCGATCGAGCCTTTGCGCAAGGTGTCGGCCGGCGCATCCCCGCCCAGCGCGCCGGACTCACCTCCTATCATGTTGAGCACGCACACGCGGTCCTCGCGCGTGGCCATTTCCGACAAGGATTGAATACCGCCGAAATACTTGAAATCACCCACACCTTTGGCGCGCATGGTTGTCTCCTGTACAGTGACTTCAGGCGGTCACATTCAAATTGGCCGCGACTTGTGCGCGGCCACCGGTTTTCATCCAGGCGTCTACCTTACGAGCATAGTCCACCACCTCGCTCATCGCCGAGTCGAATCCAAAGCTCACGTAGGGCAGGCCGAGCGATTCGCAGGTAGCGCGCAGCACGGCCATGCCGCGGACCAGGTTCGGTCCCCCGCGTCCGACCACCACGTAGAGCGGCGTTGCGCCGTACTTGCCGAAATGCTCCCGCAGCGCGTCAGCCTTGGCGCGGAAGGTCTCGAAGATATCGGTGTTGTTGGACTTGCCACCGATGATGAACAGCACGTTGCTCTGCTTGAGCCAATGATTGAAGCAGATGCTGGCGACAGGCTTCATCTTCTCGTACGGCGGGTTCCCGCCGAAGTTGGAAGAGATAATGGCGTCGTCTCCCAGCATTTGCGTCACCAGGGAATTCGCGCCGCCTCCGAAGGTCGGCGCCAGGATGGTTCCCTTGTCGTTGATGATGTACACGTCGCTTTGCCCCTGATAGGTACGCAACTGGTTGATCTCTTGCTCGAAGGGCGACGTGTCGACAGCAAACAGATGAGGCGGCAGGTCCAGGCGCTGCCAGGGCGGATAGACTTCCCGCATGCAACTGGCTGCAGGGCGGGGCGCCTTTGAGGGGGCGGGTGCTGAGTGCGGGGGCATCGCCTCTGCCAGATATGGCTGATGCGCAATATGCGATGCGCGCAGGCGTCACCAGAAAGGGCACTGAAGTGCTTTGCGATGGGTGATCGAAGCGGTTCCTGCAATTTCTTCCAGAAAGGGCTTGTCAGGCGGGCGCCGACGCTTTAGTATTCGGCCCCTCGCAACACAAACACCGCGCTGCAAAGCAGGCGGGGCAAGGGTTGCAGGGTTTGCTGGAAGGGTGGGCGGCGCAAAAAAAGCGAGGCTTGCCGAAGCAAGAAAAGATTAAAAGTGTTTGACGAAACGTAGAAAGTTCTTCATAATCTCGTTTCTCTGCTGCAGCAAACGCAGCGACGCGGTAAGCAAAGCGAACCGCGGCTAGTTCTTTAACAAACAAACAACCGATAAGTGTGGGCGCTTGATAGTGGATGCGGAAGACTTCGGTCTT
>JYOD01000093.1 GCA_000955785.1 Burkholderiaceae bacterium 16 | reverse complement strand
CGGACTCGCGCAGCATCTCGATATCTTCGCCGAGGTGGAAATTGAGGCCTGGAAGTTCGTTCATAGGAGTGCTCGTTATGTTGTTCAGTGGGGCTGCGGGAAGCACAGCCCGATGTCAGGTGGAAGCCGGGTCGGAGTCAGGCGGTCTTGGTCTCGTCGAGTCCGAGTTCCTGTGTCATGCGGTCGCGCATCACGAACTTCTGCACCTTGCCGGTAATGGTCATGGGCATCTCGCTCACGAAGCGGATATAGCGCGGAATCTTGTAGTGCGCGATCTGGTCGCGGCAGAAGGCCCGGATATCGTCCTCCGTGGCGGTCTCGCCCGGCTTCAGCACGATCCATGCGCACACTTCCTCGCCGTACTTGGGATCGGGCACGCCGAACACCTGCACCGCCTGCACCTTGGGGTGGCGGAACAGGAATTCCTCGATCTCGCGCGGGTAGACGTTCTCGCCGCCACGGATCAGCATGTCCTTCACGCGGCCGACGATATTGCAGTAACCCTCTTCATCGATGGTGGCGAGGTCGCCGGTATGCATCCAGCCATCGCGGATCGCCTCGCGGGTGCGCGGTTCATCGTCCCAGTAACCCTGCATCACCGAATAGCCGCGGGTGCACAGCTCGCCTTTTTCTCCAACGGGCACGATCTCGCCCGCGCCGTCGACCAGCTTGACCTCAAGGTGTGGCTGGATCAGCCCGACCGTGGTCACGCGCTTTTCCAGCGGGTCGGTGGTGGAGCTCTGGAAGGAAACCGGGCTGGTTTCGGTCATGCCATAGGCGATCGTCACTTCCGCCATGTGCATTTGCGAGATCACGCGCTTCATCGTCTCGATGGGGCAGGGCGAGCCAGCCATGATGCCGGTGCGCAGCGTGGAGAAGTCGAATTTCCCGAAATCCGGGTGATCCAGCTGCGCGATAAACATGGTCGGCACGCCATGCAGCGCCGTGCAGCGCTCCTCGCTGACCGCCGCCATGGTGGCTGCCGGTTCGAACGCCTCGCCAGGGAACACCATGCAGGCGCCGGTGGACACGCTGGCCAGCACGGCCAGCACCATGCCGAAGCAGTGATAGAACGGCACCGGGATGCAAAGCTTGTCCTGCTCGGAGAACCGCATCGCCATGGCGATAAAGCGTCCGTTATTGACGATGTTCCGGTGCGTCAGCGTGGCGCCCTTCGGCGCGCCGGTGGTCCCGCTGGTGAACTGGATATTGATCGGGTCGTTGCGATCCAGTTGCGCGGTGATCGCGTCCAGCTCCCCGGTGATGGCGTGCGTGCCGTGTGCCAGCAGCGCATCGTAGTTCAGCATGCCCGGTGTACGCTCGCCGCCCATGCGGATCACCCAGCGCAGCGTGGGCAGGCGCGCCGCCTGCAGCGCGCCCGGCTCGCAGCTTTGCAGCTCCGGCGCCAGGGTCTGCAGCATTTCCAAGTAACGCGATGTCTTGAACGACTCCGCCGCCACGATCGCCTTGCAGCCCACCTTGTTCAGCGCGTATTCCAGCTCCGACAAACGGTAGGCCGGGTTGATATTCACCAGCACCAGTCCCAGGCGCGCCGTCGCAAACTGGGTCACCAGCCATTCCACGCGGTTCGGCGACCAGATACCGATCCGGTCCCCGCGCTCCAGGCCCAGCAGGCGCAAGCCGCCGGCCATGGCATCCACCACCTGCGCGAACTCGCGCCAGGTCCAGCGGATTCCCTGCTCGCGGAACACCACCGCCTCGCGGTCCGGGAACCGCGCCACGGTTTCCGCGAGCAAGGCCGGCACCGTCAGTTCGGACAGGGGGATGTCGGTCCTGCCCCGTACGTGGGAGAGCCCGCCAATGGGCAAAGTGGTTGGGCTAGCGGCACCCTGTGTGGTCATACTTGTCTCCAAAGCGCTGTCGCAATCATGTCAGTTACCTGATTTCTTGAGCTTTGTTCAACTTTGTTGAGCGAGGCTCAAGTCTCGGGGTGCGCATATTTTCTTGTCTCTGGGCCTGCCATCCAGACACCGGACCAGTAGCGTTGAGTGGAAAAGTACACGCTAGACCGGAAAATTGCAACCTAGACTTGAGTAAAGATCAATTACAATGCGATGACAGGGCCGAGGGGGCGCGGAGGCACGCCCGGGCGCATGTTTTCATGCGGCGCGGCACTATAATCGCCGGCTTCCGGCAAGCGAGGTAACACGTCGATGGACGACATCATGGTGCGGCGCCGCATTCCCGCGGGCGCCAAGGCGGAGCAACGTATCCGCGACATCCTCCGCGTGAGCCGCGAAGTCTTTGCCGAGATGGGGTACGAGCGGACCACCACGACCGAGATCGCCCAGCGCCTCGGCATCTCCGAGGCCACCGTGTTCACCTACTTCCACGGCAAGCGTGAGCTATGCGTGCGGGTGATCGAGGACTGGTACGACGAGATCATCGCGGCGGTGGAAGAGGGCATGCCGCGTGACCAGACCACCAAGGCTCAGCTCGAGTTCTTTGTGCGGACCCATTTGAGGCTGTTCCTGATCCAGGGCACCGGCCTGTGCGCGCTGGTTCTTTCCGAGGGCCGCGCCAAGGGGCCCGGGCTGGGCGAGGTATTCGTGCCGCTGCAACGGCGCTACACGGCGCCGCTGATGGATATGCTGGCGCGGGCCAGGGAGAATGGGGAGATCCGCACCGATTTGCCGTTGAGTTTGCTGCGTTCGGCGATTTTTGGGCCGATGGAGCACATTCTCTGGGATGCGATCGCCAGGCAGCGTCCGGTGGACATCGAGCGGACCGCCAGGGACATCGTTGCGTTGCTCTGGCCGGCCTTGTTGCCGCCGGATCTGGAGGTAGTGGCGTTGCGGGAGTTTTATGGGGAGGTGGGGGCGGCTTTTCGGCGGGCGGGCGGCGCGCCGGTATAGGGCCAGGTGTTCCGCGCCTTGGACAAGGACTCCGCACTCGCCACCAATGCCGCCCGTTCCGTAGGCTACGCTAGAGATAGTCCGCAAACTCCACGGTGTTTATGTTGAAGCCGACGGCGAGCACTAGCCCGATAAGAAACAGGATAAATGGCTGGAACGCCGATAGCGGCTGGAAACACGTTCCATGGCGTGTCAAACCAGGTTTCGATGTGCTTGCTCCTCGGCACTGATGGACTCAAGACACTGCCCCGGTTCGTCATCATTGGAAAACAAGCGCGGGGTGGAAAGGTAATCGCATTCGGGCGCCTGGCGGGGCTCCGGTCTCACCCAAGGTGATGGTCACGAACTACACGATGGCGCTCGCACAACGAATGCGTGGTGCCTGTCGTCAAACGGGGAGTACCACGATGACTGACGAAGAGATCATCTTTCAGGAGTGTGGCCTGCAGATCGACAGGGTCGGCGAGCTTGCCCTGCTGATCGCGGACGTGTTCAACGCTTGCCGCGAAAGCAAGGCCAGTCTCAGGCCATCGGGGCTTGAGGATTCCCTGTTTGCCCGGCTGGTTGCGACGCAGGCCGTGGCCGGCTACCTGGTGGCAAGCGATGTGCTGCTCGGGCTGGACCGGCGCATGCACATACTGGCCGAGAGGGTCTGCTACGGTGTCGTCCTGAAGGAGCCATTCGGTGCCGGCACGGACTTCATCGTCATCCGGGGCACGGCCAGTCTGCTTGAGTGGCTGGTCAACGCAGAGTGCGAACTGGTCGGGGTACCGTCCATCACGACCGCCGGGAAGGTCGAACTGGGTTTCTCGAGCATATTCACTTCCATGCAGTTCCTGGCCGCCGATAGCACGGGGGACGCCCAACCGCTGCTTCCGAGCCTCATGAACGTGGCAAACGGCAACAAACTGGTCGTCACGGGGCATAGCCTGGGGGCGGCCATCGCAAGCTATCTCACGCTAGGCCTGGCGAAGGCGGGTATCGGCGGTGACAAACTGGCGGCCTGTCTCTTTGCGTCGCCGCGGCCTGGGGACCAGGGCTTCGCGGATGACTTCCAGAGCAAGGTTGATAACTACATCGTGATCAACCATGCGCTTGACGTCGTGCCAAAGCTGCCGAAAGAGATTGCTGGCTTCAGAGCGCTCCGGGACGTGTTGACATTCCCCAACCCGAACATTCCGTCTGTTGGCCCGACGATCAGGGATGATCTTCTCTGCCATCACCACGCAGTCTGCTACGCGGCGCTGGTGGCGCCTGGCGCCCTGGGCGCCTACACCGCGGACGCGGGAGTCGCGCCCGGCAAGGTTTCCTGGGCCAGCCTGCTTACGGCAAACCATGACGAGATGAACTGTATCGTGACGGACGTACTCCTCGTGCAGCAGAATCTGGACCGTCTGCGCGGGGCATAGGTCGGGTCCGGCCTGTTGCGGCGTTCCGTTCGGAAGCGAATTACCCGGCGACTGGCGCGATTGAATTTGCTGGCACGGTTCGCCGCGATTGGAGTTGCATCACCAGCGCCGGCAGGAGGGTCGCCAGAATGCAAGGCGCTGAAAGGTTGGCAGGTTCGGTCGCGGCGCAGTCCCACAGCAGCCCAAATGAAAAAGGGCTTCCATAACTGGAAGCCCTTCAAATAGGTGGTGCGGCTGGCAGGATTCGAACCCACGACCCCTTGGTTCGTAGCCAAGTACTCTATCCAACTGAGCTACAGCCGCACGCGAGGGCAGAACTATATCGCAATCGCGGAAAAATGCAATCTATTTTTGGTTAATGCATGCGCAGGATGTGCGGCGGGCTCTTGTCGTACCCCAGCCAATGGCGCGAATAAAGCCGCGCGACGAGCGGGTTCAGAATATCTCGGGCTGAACCAACGCATGGCCTCTCTCCTTGTTGCCGTTTCCCGCGGACGCGAACCTGCGTCGCACCCGTGCCCGACCGCACACAAATCAGGCGCCCCTACGGAAACGGGAAATTTTGCGCCGGGTAATCCCCATTTTTGCGTGTCGTGGGGTGTGGGCGTACCTTCCAATACGCTTCGGGTGAGGCGTGCGGCACTCGCGCCGCCGGCCGATTCCACTGCACGGCTTGCATCGCCACCACGCCGGCGCGGCGCGGGTATCACCCCATATGGTGTTCCCGGCCCCTATCGCCAATAATGGTCTAACTGACATTGCCGGACGAGGGCGCGCCATGCTTTATAGTCCCGATGCAATTCGTACGATTGCCCTGCTGGGGCACGCGGGGTGCGGCAAGACTTCGCTGGTCGAAGCGCTGCTGCACAAGGGAGGCGCGCTGCATCTCCCGGGCAGTATCGAGCGCGGCACCACGGTCTGCGATTCCGATCCTCTCGAGCGCAAGTATCGCCACTCCCTCACCTCCGCGGTTGCGCACCTGCACTATCGCGACACCCGCATCTACCTGCTCGATACGCCCGGCTATCCCGATTTCTCCGGCCTGTCGATGAGTGTCCTCCCGGCGGTCGAGACTGCCGCCATCGTCATCAACGCGCAGACCGGCATCGAGATGACGACCCGGCGCATGATGGCCTGGGCGCAGGATCGCAAGCTGTGCAGGATGATCATCGTCAACGGCATCGACAAGGAAAAGACGGATCTGCCCGCGCTGCTGGCCGACATCCAGGAGGCCTTCGGCAAAGAGTGCTTGCCGATCAATCTCCCGGCGGGGCGCGCCGGCGAGGTCGCGGACTGTTTTTTCAGTCCCGCCGGCGAGGCGGACTTCCTGTCCGTGGCTTCGGCTCACGACGCGCTCGTCGATCAGGTCGTGGAGATCGATCCCGAGTTGATGGAACTCTATCTGGAGCAGGGCCAGGCGATCGCGCCGGAGCAGTTGCACGCGCCGTTCGAGCGGGCGCTGCGCGAAGGCCACCTGGTGCCGATCTGTTTCGCGTCGGCCGCCAGCGGCGCCGGCATCAGGGAACTGCTCGACGTGTTTGTGCGCCTGCTGCCTAACCCGACCGAAGGCAATCCGCCGCTTTTCTACCGTGACGCAGGCGAGCGCCGCGTCGCCGTTCGCGCCGAGCCGGTGCCCGACAAGCATGTGCTGGCGCATGTCTTCAAGATCACGATGGACCCGTATCTCGGCAAAATGGCCGTGTTTCGCATCCACCAGGGTACCGTCTCGCGCGACAGCCAGCTCTATATCGGCGACGGCCGCCAGCCCTTCAAGATCGCGCATCTGCTGATGCTGCAGGGCAAGGAGCGCGTCGAAGTGCCGCAGGCCGGACCCGGCGATATCTGCGCTGTGGCCAAGATCGACGAGATCGCCTTCGATGCCGTGCTGCACGATGCCAGCGAGGACGGCAACATCCACCTGGTCCCGCTCGATTTTCCGAGGCCGATCTATGGCCTGGCGATCGAACCGGCGCGGCGCGGCAACGAGCAGCGCCTGTCGGAAGTCCTGCAGAAACTCGGCGCGGAAGACCCGTGCCTGCGTATCGAGCATCCGGCCGGCACCAATGAAACCGTCGTGCTTGGCCTGGGCGAACTCCAGCTGCGCTGCGCGCTCGAGCGCCTGACCGACCAGTACAAGCTCGAGGTGGTGACGCGGCCGCCCAAGATCGCCTATCGCGAAACCATCGGCGGCAAGGCCGAGGGGCACCACCGCCACAAGAAACAGACCGGCGGTGCCGGCCAGTTCGGCGAGGTGTTGCTCCGCGTGGAGCCGCTGCCACGCGGCACGGGCTTCGAATTTGTCGACGCGGTCAAGGGCGGTGCGATTCCGGGGCAGTTCATTCCCGCCGTTGAAAAGGGTATCCGCCAGGTTCTCGAAAGCGGGCCGCTGGCCGGCTTTCCGATGCAGGACGTGCGCGTTACCGTGTTCGATGGCAAGAGCCATTCGGTCGATTCGAAGGAAGTGGCGTTCGCGGCCGCCGGGCGCAAGGCCTTTATCGATGCTGTGCTCAAGGCGCGGCCGAGTGTGCTGGAGCCGATCGTGGATATTGAGGTGACGATGCCCGAAACGGCGATGGGCGACATCATCAGCGACCTCTCCGCCAAGCGCGGACAGGTGCGCGGCACGCGTACGGCGGCCGGCAACAGCGTCGTCGTGGCGGGGCAGGTGCCGCTGTCCGAGCTCAACGACTACCAGTCACGCCTGAACAGCATCACGGGCGGACACGGCAACTACACGATCCAGCTCAGTCACTATGAACCCGTGCCGCCCGCCCAGCAGGAACAGATGGCTTCGCAGCACAAGTCGCATGGGGAGGGCGCGGCCTGACGGTGCAGCAGGCCGATGGCCGATGGCGCCGGCGGTATCAGGCGTTCAGCGCAGGCAGGTTTTGCACTCTCAGCGTTTGTGGCACCGACAGTGAGATCTCGGCCGCGCGCAGCCGCTTCAGGATCTCGAACAGCAGGTCGCTCTTTGTTTCCGTGGCGATCCGCGGGCTGCCTACGTAGCCCGTCACGCTCAGCGTGATCCCGTTCGATGCCAGCTGGCTGAACGTGACGGACGGCGCGGGCTTCTCGAGAATCGCCATGTTTTCGCGGTAAGCCTCCAGCAGCAGATCGCGCACGTGCTCGGGGTCGATGTTCAACGGAAACGTCAGCTGCAGCGTCGCCACACCTTGCGTGCTATTGCTCATCGTCACGTTGCGCAGGTTCTGCGATATCAGTTGCGAGTTCGGCACGATCACGGTGGAGCGGTCGCCTAACTGGATTTCCGTCGCGCGCACGTTGATGCGCCGGATGTCGCCCTCGACGCCGCCGATGCTCACCATGTCGCCGACCTTTACCGGACGCTCGGTCAGGAGAATGAGCCCCGACACGAAGTTCTTGACGATTTCCTGCAGGCCGAAGCCAATCCCGACCGACAGCGCACTGACGATCCACGCGAGGTTGTCCCATTTGACGCCCAGCAGCGACAAGGTCAGCAATACGATCAGTACGTAGCCGATATTGCTGAACAGCGTAACGAGCGAGACCCGCAAGCCCGGCTCCATGCATACCTTGGGCAAAAGCTCCGCATCCAGCCAGCGCCGTACCGAGCGCAGCAGGTAGATACCAACCGACAGCGCGATGGCCGCGCTGAGGATCCGATCGGGCATGATATTGAGGCGGCGCAGCTTTTCTCCGCCGAGCACCGTGAGCAGGCTGTTCAACAGATCGCTCGGTGTCGTGCCGAAGCCGCCGGTCAGCAAGGCAATGACCGCGACCAGCAGCAACAGGCTCGTGCCGATGCCCGATACCACCGTCGACGCCTGCTCGAGATGGCTGTCCCCCAGGCCGAACAGCTGCTTGATGACTTTGCCGCTCGAATGATGCAACGAGAAAACGCACTCGCAGACGTCGCGTGTCAGTTGCGTCAGCAGATACAGGCTACACAGGACGATATCGACCCAGACGAGTTCGTAGGTCAGGAAGCGCGCGAAAGTGATATAGCCGATAAGCAGGGCGAACAACGATGCGATCACCGTAATCGTCACGCCAGCGTGGATCATGCCGGCCAGCGTGGAGCGCGCCTCGGGCTGCTCTCCCGCCGCGCAGAGCAGGGTGCGCACGCGGTTGGCGCGCAGCAGCGCGGCGCCGATTGCCAGGACCACGACAAGCGACACAAGGCCGCGGCCCGACAGCGTGACTTGCAGGCTGGTATCGGCGCTCCGGTTCAGTTGCTCGAGCGTGCCGGCCAGCAGCAACAGGCCGGCGAGGACAGCGGGGAACGGGCTCATCGCCAGCGCGACTCGATCGGCGAGTGCCGGCAGGCGCCATGACGGATGACGCGTGCATAGGAGCGCCCGGCCGAGGCCGGAAATCAGCGCGCTGGTCAGCGTCAGCTTTCCGAGTTCGCTGATCAGGTCTTGCAACTGGGGCGGCGGCTCGTAGTATCGGGTGAAGGCGAAGCAGACGATCTGTACCGCGACCGCCGTCGTCACGACGGTCGCGAGGGCTGTCGCCAGTGCGAGTGCACTGCGCCGCAGGCGGGACTCCGGCAATTGCGTCAGGCAGAACCACGCGAGAGCCCGCTCGATCAGCCGCCGGCCGATCAGCCAGACAGCCAGCGCAAGGAGTACGAGGAGGGTGGTGACAGCCTGCTGACCCGGCTGCCAGGCCAGTTGCCACAACGGGACGACCTGGTCCTTGAACGCACTTAGCCTTTGCTGGTCTTCCGGTGTCGGCTTGAACAACGGCATCCAGAACTGCGCGCTCAGGATGCTGTCCGAGCGCAGCGCCAGCTGGTTCTTCAGCAGGCTGCGCTGCAGCTTGGCGATCTGCCCGTTCAGGTTGGCTACGTTCTCCTTGTCGTCGGCCGCCTGTTTCAGTCCGTTGTCCAGCTGCGTCTTGCGCGCGTTGAGTTCGCCCCGCTGCTGCGCGACGGCAGGTGCTTCCGGCGTCGTTCCGGCGGCGGGCGCCGGGCCGAGCACATCGAGCTGTGCCTGCAACTGCGCACGCTCGGGCAGCAGTGCCGCAGTCAGCTTGTCGACGTCGCCCGCCAGTTGCTTGATGTCATTGTCAAGCCCTTCGAGCTGCGTGCTGCTCGTGGCGGCCGACGCCAGCTGCTTGATACGGTCCTGTTCTGTCTGGAGCCTCTTCAGTTCAGCGACGGCCTCGGCGTGCGAAAGTGACGTTGCGAGCTGGGCGTCCGTACTTTTTACGGTATCGGCGGCGGCGGCTGTCGGCAGCGCGGCCGGGCTCAGGTGGAATAGCGCAATCAGCACAAGGCTCAGCGCGAGCTTGGGGAGTTTGCTCATAAGACAAAAAAAGCTACAGATCGGCTAGCCGGGCAAGCAATCGGGCACTTTTCCGTGGATGGCCCTGGTGCGCCAGACGGCGCGTTGCCAGGCTCGACGATCGGGATGTTGGACGGCCGCGGCGCCGATCAAACGGGAAGTCGATCAGACGGCTGGGGCGCGATTTCGGCGGCGTGCTCTTGCTCTGGCGGAGAGGACGCCCGGTACTGGGCGGTCAGTGCGGGACACTGCGATACGATGCCGTGCGGGCGGTAAGCCGCTGCAGCAGGGCCGGATTGGCGGCCGAACTGGCTTACTCATCGCTTGCGCAGGCCACATCGCGCTGACCAGTCTGGTGGTGGCGGTGGGCCGGGGTTTGACCTAAAGAAGCTGCATTATACATAGGCATGCCGGCGCTCCTGATCGTGCGGTGGTCCGGTGTCCGCAGGAAAGGCACTTGCCAATCAACATATTGGCTCGCCAGGAATCACTGCATTACAAGGCCGTCGGCCATCTGGTCCAGCGCCATGGGAGTGACTTCGGATGAGGCGTAGACCACGCCAGCCACAGGCGCAGTACCTGCCGCCACCATAATCGTCTGGACGGGTTGTTGCGCCCTGAACGAGACAGAGCCTTTAATGACATTGGCCGCCGTCACGGTATAGGTGCCCGCTTGCAGGTTCCCCAGGGTCGTCGATTGCCCCACAGTCTGCCGGTAGCCGCCGGGGCCGGTGACCGTGACGTTGGCGGGCGTTCCCGCAGGCAGGCCCGAGATGATGATGGAGAGGGTGCCGGGCTTGCCGTCACCGGTGGTCACTTCGATTTCACCGCCCCCGCCGCACGCGGCGAGGATGAGGCAGCAGGTGCTGAGAAGTAAGCACAGGGCGTATCGGAGCGTGGACGTCATGGCTGGCTCCCGTGGAGGTTGGCCGCAATGGAATCATGGCGGCGGGGCAACACGATGTCCAGCCCAGGGACTAGCTCCGCAATGCCTCGGCCATGGCGCGAAGCGCCAATGTGTAGCCGGCAACGCCAAGCCCGCAGATCACGCCCGTGGCCGCCCGCGAGATGATCGAATGGCGATGCGTCTCTTCGCGCGCGTGGATATTTGTGATGTGCAGTTCAATGACCGGCTCCCAGCCGGTGTCGCCCGCTTCGGTCATGCGGGCGATATTCTTGCGCGTCAGCTCCACCAAATCAAAATCGCCCATGACACTCCTGTCTCGCTCGTGCTGTTGAGATCCCGTAGTGTAGTAAGCGATATGCCAGAACGTCCTATGCCGATATGTATGACGGAGTTGAGCAAATGTTATGCCCTTCGGGGAATGTCGAATTGGTCTTGGCATTCCCGATGGCGGCCACCTCGGCCGTACGTGGCAGGCGAAGCGGGGGCTTTACCCGCCTTTTTCTTATGTCTTTTTAAGATTTGTCTGCCTGGTTCCGACTCCGCTGTCCCCCGGCGGACGACCTCGGGGCAATTAGGTTGCCCACATCCGTCCGGCCGTCACGCCAGACTCCAATATCTTCCTAATGCCCAGAGCAACGCGCTCAGCGTAAAGAACGACACAACCGTGGTCACCAGCAACGTCACCGCGCTGAAATCTTCCTGCCCATAGACTTGTCCCAAGGTCGCATAGATCCCCATCATTGGCATGGCCGCCATCAGCACAGCCGCCATCCGCAGTGAAGGCTCGATCTCCCCGAGCCCGAGCATCGGCACCATCGTGATCGCCACGAAAACCAGCAACGGATGCAGCACCAGCTTGCCAACAACAATCGGCGTAATCCGCGAGCCGTGTCCGCGCATGGGAAGCCCGACCAGCGTGCCGCCAATGACACACAGGGAAAGGGCACTACAGGCAGTCGCCAGCATATCAACCGTGCGTATCACCGGCCCGGGCAGTTTCAATCCGAGTACCGACACGGCGAGCCCCGCGAGCAAGCCGATAATCAGCGGGTTATAGGCCATCCGCATCAGCGATTTGCCCAATGCACGCCATTGTCCGGCGCCGCCTTGCCTGCTCTCGGCCATGCAGAGCAGGAAGGGGATGAGCAGCAGGTTCTCCACCGTCATGTTGAGCGCAAGCGATACCCCGGCCACAGGGGCAAGGGTGAGCAGCAGGATGGGATAGCCGACATAGCCGCTGTTCGAGCACGACATGCCCATCGCGTAGAAAGCGCTGGTGGCCGGATTCAGCCCGGCAGCCCGCCGGCACCAGAAATAGCCCAGGCCAACCATTGCCCACGATCCGAGGCAATACGCGAGCAGGTAGCTGATATTCAGGATCTCCCCAAGCTGTCGTTGCGACAGCGTCCGGAACAGCAGCGCAGGCAGCGCCAGATTGATCACGAACTTGCCGAAGACGCGCATGTCGGTCTTGGCGAAGATTCCCGCGCGGGTCATCGAGTATCCGATCAGGATGGCGATATAGATCGGGGCGATGATGGCCAGGATGTCGAGCATTAGGTGGCTTCCGAAAGGCGTCCGTTAAGTTAAGGCTGGCGCGCGCAACGCCGCCGTCATGCCGCGGCGCCGGGGAGGGCAACCACAGCATGCGGGCGGCGTTGCGGCTTTTGTTCTTGCAACTGGAGGGGACGCTGGCAGCGCTCAGAACTTGTGGCGTATCCCGGCCATGACGCCCAGCCGTGTGCTGTTGCCGAACGTATTGCCGCTGTTGATGAAGGTGGGGGAACTGTTCAGCGGGATCCATGCGCCGCTCAGGTGGGTGTAATCGACCGCCATATAGACGTCGGTCCGCTTGCTGAAGTTGTAGTCCAGCATGGCCGCGGTGGTCAGCCGCTTGCCGCTCTCGCCGGCGTGCTTGAGCCAGTCGTACTGGAAGGTTCCGATCAGGCTCAGGGCGTCGGTGAGGTTGACGCGGGTGCCCACATAACCGACGTTGTTGCGATAGTCGGCGACATCGAGGCGGTTGTTGGTATAGCCCAGGTAATACTGCGCGCGCGCGGCCTTCCAGGTGCCGCCCAGGCCCCAGACGGTCTGCTTGCTGGCTTGCGAAGCGGGCACGGCGCCAAAGAAGGCGGAGGAGACGTCGTGCGTTACCTGGTAGACGGCGCCAACCTCAATGGGCCCGGAGCTGTAGACCAGCGAGCCGGCAGCGGCGTTGCTGGCGGAGGTACTGCCGGCGACTTCGCCAAAGGTGTAGGCACCGGCCACCTGCAGGCCGCCGAAGGATTTGATGTACTTGATGGTGTTGTCGTAGCGCAGGCCGGTGTAGTTCCCGCCCTGGTACCCGACGATGGAGTTGTTGGCGAAGGCCATGGCCTCGTAGGAGGACAGGATCTCGTGCGCAAGGGTGTACTGCCGGCCGAGGGCGAGCTTGCCCAGATTGCCGTCCAGGCCGACCACCGCAGTGCGTCCGAAGAGGCGGCCGCCTTGCTGGCTGGTGCCGGTATCGGGGCTGAAGCCCGATTCCAGGATGAAGAAGGCCTTCAGGTTGTTGCCCAGGTCTTCGGTGCCGCGCAGGCCCCAGCGGCTGCCGGTCAGTTCGCCGTCTGTCATTTGCCATTTGCTGTTGCCGGCAGCGTTCTCGTGGGTGGAGAAACGAATCGTGGTGTCGATCAGGCCATACAGGGTGACGCCGGATTGCTGCGCGAATGCTGGCCATGCTGCGCTCCCCAGGATAAGCAGGGCGGCGGCTTTTTTCATATTGATACTCCTCCGGTTGGCTTTTGATATTTATTGATATCTTTTGATTCGTCTTGATAAGATGCGCCGCGGCTGCGTCCCGGCACTTCCGGCAAACGGCTCCCCTTTGCCGCATGGAGAGCGCATCGGAAAAAACTTCGGGAGACGAACTGGCTGAGGCTCATGTCCCCGCGTTCGACGTTGGGTGCGCCACGGCGTCCTGGTGCCGGCAGTGCAAGTCGCAGGCTGCAGGCTGCCTCAGGCGAGTGCCTTGATCACTTTCGCTTCGCCCATGGCCTCTTCCCGCAAGCGGTCATAGTCCTGCTTGTCCATGGGGGCCGCGCCGGGCTCCCCGAGATCGCTCATGCGGATGCGATGGGTTTCTCGTGCGCTCCATGCGGCGATCGCAGCGATGATCGTGACGGTCAGGGTGATCGCGCCGACGGTGAGCGGGATGTTGGCCGAACCCGGAGGCGCTGCCATGGCGAACAGCGCCGGAAGCAGGGCGGTGATGGCGGTGCCGATGTTTTGGGCAATGGCCATGGCCGAGACGCGGGAGCGCGTCGGGAACAGCTCGGGGTAGAAGCTCGGGAACACCGCGTTATAGCCTTGGTAGACCACGCCCCACATCAGCAGCGACGAGACGATCGCGAGCGGCACGTTATGGATGCTGATGGCGTACAGGTAGGCGAACGAGAGCAGCCCCGAGCCCAGCGCTCCGACGATGATCGGTGGCCGGCGGCCGATCTTGTCGGACAGGTTGCCGACAAACGGAATGACCAGCACGGCGAGGATATTGCCCGCGACCGGAATCCACAGGTAGAGGCTCTTTTCAAAGCCAATGCCATAGGCCGGTTGCACCGCGTAAGCCGCGCCGAACACCGTGGCGACCACCGGGATGACGTTCATCAGGGCAACGCATACCACCCGGATCATGTCCTTCCAGCTGTATTTGAAGGCTTCGATAATCGGCGAGCGAGGCACGGCGCTGCCCTTCGCTTCCTGGGAAAATGCCGGCGTTTCATTGACTTCGCGGCGGATGATAAAGCCGGCGACAAGCACGAAGGCGCTCAGCAGGAAGGGAATGCGCCAGCCCCATGCGTTGAAGGCATCGGCGGGCATGTAGTACGCCAGCGGCAGGAATACCGCGGCGGCGAGGATCTGGCCGGCCTGCACGCCCTGGAGCGTGAAACTGGCGTAGTAGCCGCGCCGGCCGAACGGGGCGTGCTCGAGAATCATCGAACTGGCGCCGGAAATCTCGCCGGCCACCGCGAAACCCTGGATGAGGCGAAGGACGACCAGCAGCACCGGGGCAAGCATGCCGACCTGCTGATACGTCGGCAGCAGGCCGACCGCCATCGTCGAGAAACCCATCAGGAACATGCACAGGACCAGCACGGTCTTGCGTCCGTGGGTGTCGCCCCAGTGGCCCAGGAAGAATGCGCCGATTGGCCGTGCTATGTAGCCGACGCCGTAAGTTGCCAGCGACGCGACGATCGCGATCTTGGGGTTGCCCGAGGGGAAGAAGATCTGCGGGAAGATCAGGGACGCGGCCGTCGCATAGATGAAGAAGTCATAGTATTCGAGCGCCGATCCGATCCAGCCGCTCGCGGTCGCCTTCTTCGTCTGGCGTGCGCCGTGTGTGTCACGGTCGATGGTGGTAGCCATGTTGTCTCCTGTATTTGGTGCCTGGAAATTAAGCGATCGCCGGTCCCCGGACAAGCTCAATTCGCGCAATTTGCGCGCTAATCGCGCGACTTGCGCGCTAGACGCCCGAAAGTCGGGTTTTTACTAGCGGGAGGGGTTTCCGGGACCTGCGTCGGGGTCAACTGCGGCGACAGCGCTGGCAAGGTGTGCACGGCACTCGAGCGCCTGCCGAGCGACCTGAGCGCCACGGCGCCGCCAATCGCCGGCTGCGCGGTATCTGCGAGACGGGAGATCAAGCGCGGCAAGTTGGGGGCCGATGCCGGTGTGCCGCGGGCGGGGAGCGTCGGTGAAAGGGGGAAGAAGCCTTCGTTGTCACTGTGATCGGGGAAAGGAGCGTCCGGCTGCGAGGCCCGCGTGTCGCCACCGCTGCCTTGCGCAACGGATTGCCGCCAGCGCGCGCCCCTGGCCCGCGCCGGCGGCTCCGGGACTTAGTCGCCTTTGAAGCCGGATGCCTTGATGACCGGCGTCCAGCGAGCGGCAAGTGCGTTCGCATATTTGCCGACTTCGTCCGCTGTACCGCCAGGCAGCAAGTCATAACCGGTGCGGCCCAGTTTCTCGCGGACGTCGGGCATGGCCAGCACCTTGCGCACGGACTGGTACCACTGTGCGGACACCTCGGGCGCGGTGCTGGCGCGCACGTACAGCAGGTAGCGCGACGAGGTCACCAGGTTAGGAAATCCGGATTCCGCAAAGGTGGGCACGTCGGGGAGGGCGTCCGCGCGCTTGTCGCCGGCCACCGCCAGCACGCGGAGCTTGCCGGCACGGTGGTACTCCATGAACGAGGTCGTCGCGTCCATGCCCGCCGCTATCTGGTTTCCCATCAAGTCCGTCACCAGGGCGCCGCCTCCGCGATAGGGCACCAGGGTGCTGCCGGTACGGGACTGGGCCACGAATTCCCCGGCGAGGAAGTGGAGCAGGGTACCAACCGTGCTGATGCCGATCGAATGGTCAGCGGGACGGGCTTTGGCCGCCTGGACAAACTCGGCCAGTGTCCTGGCCGGGGAGTTTGCATTGACCGCCAGGCCAAACTGAACGCCGGCCACATCGGTGATCGCCCTGAAATCGGTGGCGGGATTGAAACGCATATTGTTATAGATCAACGGTCCGATAAACATCGGATCGACCGGTGCCAGCAGCACGGTATGGCCGTCTGCCGGAGCGTTCTTCAATACCTCCGCCGCCACGCGGGTGCCGGCACCGGGCCGGTTGTCGACGATGACGGTCCGGCCAAGCGTTTCCTTGAGTTTCTCGGCCAGCAGACGGCCCATGAAATCGGCGGGTCCCCCGGCCGGGAATGGCACGATGATGCGAGACACGGATTGCCCCCATGCGGCGCGCGAGATCAGGCTGCCGGTGCAGAGGGCGGCGGCGGTGCCGGCCAGCATGGCCCGGCGCGAGAGCCGCGCAGGGGAAGTCGGGTTGCGTTCATTCATGGGAGTCTCCTGTCTTGGTTGCGGGGGTTGTTATCGGGCGGTGAACGGGGTGAAGCGCGCGGCGTCTTCTATGACCTGGCCTGCCTGCAGCAGCAGGTCCTCCCGGAAGCGCCAGGCCAGCAGTTGCACGCCGACGGGTACGCCGCCGGCCATGCCTGTGGGCACCGAGAGGCCCGGCACGCCCAGCATGGCAGTGGCTAGCAGTGGGCTTTGGGCGTCAAGCAGGGCGTGGGTTTGTTCCAGCGTGCCGGTATCCGCGTCCTGCGGGCATGGGCGCTGCCATGACACCGGCATCAACACCAGCGGATATTTATGCAGAAAGACCGACCAGTTGCGGCCCAGTGCCTGGCGCCGCGCCAGGGCATCGAGGAAGCCGTCGCGGTCGGTCTCCGGCATGCCCGCCAGCATGTTGCGCTGGCTGCGCCGCATGGCGTCGTCGCCATGTTGTTCCACGCCCGCGACGATATTCCGGCGGCTGTCGTCAGTCGTCAGCGTGCGCCACAGGGCGGCGGCTTCCACAAAGTCCGGCAGCGCGGCTTCCTCGACGGCGTAGCCGGCCTGCTGCAGCCAGTGCGCAGCGCTGTCCAACGCTTCGCTGATTGCTGGATCGATGGGGATGCCGGGGCAGCGTTTGAACAGCGCCACGCGGATAGGGCCCGCCGGCTGCGGCAGTTCCAGCGGTACCGGCACCCAACTGGGGTCACGCGCGTCATGGCGAGCCATCGCGTGGTATCCAAGCCGCAGGTCAGCCATGTTGCGTGCCAATGGTCCCTGCACCGACATGAGTTGCGGCGTGATGCCGCGCTCGACGCTGGCAGTGGGGTTGTACGCGGGTACCCGGCCTGTCGTGGGCCGCAGGCCAGGCACGCCGCAAGCATACGCCGGATAGCGGATGGAGCCGCCGATGTCATTGCCATGTGCCAGCGCGCCCATGCCGCAGGCCACCGCGGCAGCGGCGCCACCGCTGGACCCGCCGGGAGTGATATCCGGGTTCCAGGGGTTTAGCGTGCGTCCGTGCAGACCGTTGTCGGTGAACCAGCGCGACGAGTAGGTGGCGGTGTTGCTGCGCCCGACGATGATGGCGCCGGCATTGCGCCAGTTGGCAACCACCGGGGCGTCTTCGCGCGCGATATTGTCCCGCAGCGGAATGACGCCGTTGGTGGTGGCATGGCCCGCCTGGTCCACGTTGATCTTGATCGTGACGGGCACGCCGTGAAGCGGCCCGAGTTGCGCTCCGCTCGCGGTCAGCCGGTCGGCTGCATCGGCGCTGGCCAGTGCCTGCCCGGCCAGCACTTCGGCCAGGGCGTTGATGCTCGGGTTGAGCTGCTCGATGCGCGCAAGCGCGCTGGCCGTGGCTTCGCGGCAAGATATCTCGCGCCGCCGTACCGCGGCGGCAATGTCGACGGCGCTCCAGCGCCACAGCGTTTCATGGGGTTTCACGTGGGACTCCAAAAATTAGAGCAAAAGCGATCCCGCCCCCATCGGCTGACGGCCGATGGGAGTGTGGCGGGGAGGGTGGTCTGTGCCGGCGGGCGAGACCCGCGCGGCCAAGGTCAGTCGCCCGGACTTATCAGCAGGCTGCTCCGGTCGACCCGCGACTCGGCTTCGAGGGCCAGGGCTTCGGCGTGCGCCATATGCTCCTGCATGAGTGCGCGGGCACGGTCGGCGTCGCGCGCGCGGAATGCGTCCATCAGGGCCGTGTGGCTGTGGACGATCTCGTCGTCAAAGCGGTCGAAACTCTCTTGTGCGTTGCGTACCACGATCACGCGGCGAATGATGTCGTTGAGCAGGCGGCAGAACAGCGCCAGCATGGGGCTGCTGCAGGCATCGGCGAGCCGGTCGTGAAAGAGCAGATCCGCTTCGCGGCGCTCGTTCCAGTCCTCGCTGCCGCCATGCGCCGGATGGCTCAGGCCAATCAGCGCATCGAGATCGGCCAGGTCGGCCTCGGTCAGGCGCAATGCCACATTGGCCGCCAGTTCGGGCTCAACCGCGCGGCGCAAGGCATATAGTGTCGCGATATCGACCGGCTGGAAGTAGAGGAAATTGGAGACAGCCTCCAGGCACTGGACGTAGGAGGGCTGCGTCAGCGTGGCGCCTCCGTTGGGCCCGGTAGTGACGGTGACCAGGCCCTGCACCTGCAAGGCGGTCAGCGCTTCGCGCACCGTCCCGCGGCCGACGCCCATCTGCTCGATCAGCGCCGCCTCCTGCGGCAACTTGCCGCCCACTTTCTGGTGCGTCTGGACGATCCAGCGCTTGATACCGTTGACTACCTGATCGACGCGCTTTACGCGCTTGCTGCCGGATAACCCGGGCTTGGGGGTGTGAGGCATTGCTGACTCTATTTATGATCATAATTATCATAATTGGTCAGCGGCCTGATTTTTTCTATGCGGGTATTCCCGGGGCGGTGGCTTGCGGGCATCGCGCCTTCGTGGAGGCGGCGCAAGAGGTGGATGGCCGGCTGAAGGCCGATGGCGAGGCCCCTGGCGCCGCGCAAGACAGCTGGAACAAGCCCGGCACGCAGGCGCCGTAGCGCCCCGCGGACGGGGCTGGCGCGGACGCTGCACGCTGTGCGCAGGCCGCCGGAAGAGGCCGTACCGGGATACCAGCCGGGCAGGCGATGCGTGTTTTTCGCATTTCATAATGCAAAAAGCCATCTCGTGTTTAAGCCCCCCGAAGCAAAATCAGGCAAAATTCGACGTTACTGCCGGGCTGCGACCCAGCCGGTGGCGTTCTCCAACCCATTTCTTGACCCTGAGAGAAGCAATGAGTACCCAGCAACCCACCATCATCTACACGCTGACCGACGAGGCGCCGCTGCTGGCGACCAGCGCCTTCCTGCCGATCATCCGCACCTTTACCGCGCCGGCCGGGATCGACGTCACCACCAGCGATATTTCGGTGGCGGGCCGTATCCTGGGCGAATTCCCGGAATTCCTGACCGAAGCGCAGCGCGTCCCGGACAACTTGGCCGAACTGGGCCGCCTGACCCTGCTGCCGGACACCAACATCATCAAGCTGCCCAACATCAGTGCTTCGGTGCACCAGCTGGTCGGCGCCATCAAGGAACTCCAGGCCAAGGGCTACAACGTGCCTGACTTCCCGGAAGACCCGAAGACCGATGCCGAGAAGGCCATCCGCCAGCGCTACTCCAAGTGCCTGGGCAGCGCCGTGAACCCCGTGCTGCGCGAAGGCAACTCGGATCGCCGCGCACCGGCCGCCGTGAAGAACTACGCCCGCAAGAACCCGCACAGCATGGGCGAGTGGAGCATGGCTTCGCGTACCCACGTGGCGCACATGAAGCACGGCGACTTCTACCACGGTGAAAAGTCCATGACCCTGGACCGCGCCCGCGACGTGAAGATGGAGCTGGTCACCAAGAGCGGCAAGACCATCGTGCTGAAGCCCAAGGTTTCGCTGCTGGACGGCGAGATCATCGACAGCATGTTCATGAGCAAGAAGGCGCTGTGCGACTTCTACGAAGAGCAGATGGAAGATGCGCGCAAGACTGGCGTCATGCTGTCGCTGCACGTGAAGGCCACGATGATGAAGGTCTCGCACCCCATCGTGTTCGGCCACGCCGTGAAGATCTTCTACAAGGAAGCCTTTGCCAAGCACGGCGCGCTGTTCGAGGAACTGGGCGTGAACGTCAACAACGGCCTGGTCAACCTGTACGACAAGCTGGAAAGCCTGCCCAGCTCCAAGCGCGAAGAAATCATCCGCGACATGCACGCCTGCCACGAGCATCGCCCGGAACTGGCGATGGTGGATTCGGCCAAGGGCATCTCCAACCTGCACGCCCCCAACGACGTGATCGTGGACGCCTCGATGCCGGCCATGATCCGCATCGGCGGCAAGATGTGGGGCGCCGACGGCCGCCCGAAGGACACCAAGGCCGTGATCCCGGAAAGCACGTTCGCTCGCATCTACCAGGAAATCATCAATTTCTGCAAGACCAACGGCAACTTCGACCCGGTCACCATGGGCACCGTGCCCAACGTCGGCCTGATGGCCCAGCAGGCCGAGGAATACGGCTCGCACGACAAGACCTTTGAAGTGCCCGAAGCCGGCGAAGCCCGCATCGTCGACATCGCCACCGGCGATGTGCTGCTGGTGCAGAACGTGGAAGAGGGCGACATCTGGCGCATGTGCCAGGTCAAGGACGCGCCGATCCGCGACTGGGTCAAGCTGGCCGTTACCCGCGCCCGCAACTCCGGCATGCCGGCGATCTTCTGGCTGGACCCGTATCGTCCGCACGAAGCCGAGATGATCAAGAAGGTCGAGACCTACCTGAAGGACCACGACACCACCGGCCTGGACATCCAGATCATGTCGCAGGTGCGCGCCATGCGCTACACGCTGGAACGCGTCATCCGCGGCCTGGATACCATCTCGGTCACCGGCAACATCCTGCGCGACTACCTGACCGACCTGTTCCCCATCATGGAACTGGGCACCAGCGCCAAGATGCTCTCCATCGTCCCGCTGATGGCCGGTGGCGGCATGTACGAAACCGGTGCGGGCGGTTCCGCGCCCAAGCACGTCAAGCAACTGGTGGAAGAAAACCACCTGCGCTGGGACTCGCTGGGAGAATTCCTGGCACTGGCCGTGTCGCTGGAAGACCTGGGCATCAAGACCAACAACGCCAAGGCCAAGATCCTGGCCAAGACGCTGGATGCCGCCACCGGCCAGCTGCTGGAGAACAACAAGAACCCGTCGCCCAAGACCGGGCAACTGGACAACCGCGGCAGCCAGTTCTACCTGGCCATGTACTGGGCCCAGCAACTGGCGGCGCAAACCGACGACGCGGCCCTGGCCGCGCAGTTCGCGCCGCTGGCCAAGCAATTGACCGACAACGAGCAGGCCGTCGTGGCGGAACTGTCGGCCGTGCAAGGCAAGGAAGCGGACATCGGCGGCTACTACAAGCCCGACTTCGCGAAGCTGGATGCCGTGATGCGCCCGAGCAAGACGCTGAACGCGGCGCTGGCGGCTGCGCAGGCTTAAGGAAATTCCGCTGCCTCCCGGTCGGGGCGGGTTGTACCTGCGCCCTCCCTGACCGCTCCCTTCCGGCCCATGGCCGGGAGGGATCTTGTTGATCGTCGCGTTGATGGCAGCAGTTGCACGATGCGCTTCGGGACAAGGCGATATTTTTCTTCCGGTTCGCTATGCGGAGCACTTGCAAATTCCGATCCGTTAGGTAAAATGCGCCTCCTCACCTAGCCCAGGTGGCGAAATTGGTAGACGCACTAGGTTCAGGTCCTAGCGGTGGCAACACTGTGGAGGTTCGAGTCCTCTCCTGGGCACCAAGATAGAAAGCAAAAGGCCTGCATTCGTGCAGGCCTTTTGCTTTGTGCTTCGCGGCGAAATGCGACCCCTTGTCGCGTCAAGGTAAAGGCCTAGGTATTTGTGCTTAGTTGCACGAAGAAACTATTGCAACGAGAATCTGTTGTCGATATCGACTAATTCTCCGAAGCGTGGCATGCCATCCTCCGATCACCCCATCCTCGAATACCTGTCGTTCCGGCTCGATCGGCTGAGCGAACTGAGCAAGGCGGCGGGTTCGCAGTTCTACGAAAACGAGTTCGGCGTCACGGTGCGGGACCTGCGCGTGCTTCGCCTGGTTGCGCTGGAGCCGGGGCTGACCCTGAGCCGGCTCATCGAACTCTCCTTGCTCGAAAAGACACAGGTGTCGAAGCTGGTCAGCGCGCTGGTGCGGCAAGGGCTGCTGAGCCGGCAGATCGGCGAACTCGATGCCCGGCAGATCAATCTGTTCTTGAGCGCGGAGGGCGAGAGCATGGTGAAGCGAACCTACGAGCGCGGCAATACGCTGGAGAAGGCATTGCTGGCCACGCTGACCGAGGCGGAGCTCAAGACTTTCAATCGCTGCATCGACAAGCTGACGGATACGCTCGAGCATCGCGCGAGGGACGCCGGCGGGGAGGGGGCGGCCAGGGTCAAGCCCAAGCGGGCCGCATAGATTCTTCGTTCCCCCGTGCCGGGGTTGCGAATCCGGTGCTGGCTGATGGACCTTCACCCATGGATGACCCAATGACAATAAACGAGACAAACGAGGCAACTGCCCTTAATGCACTGAGCGCCACGACGCTGCTCGACCTCTATGCCCGCAAGGCGTTATCGCCAGTGGAGGTGACCCAGGCCGTGCTGTCGCAAATGGAAGCATGGGAGCCGCATATCCATGCGGCCTATGCCCTCGACACGCAGCGCGCGCTGGCGATGGCACGCGAGTCCGAGGCGCGCTGGCAGCGCGGCGCGCCGCAAGGGGCGCTGGACGGCGTGCCGGTGACGATCAAGGAGAACATCGCCACGCAAGGGGTGCCAGTCCCGCTGGGCTGCGCCGCGACCGAGCTGGTCCCGGCCGCGAAGGATGCGCCGCCGGCGGCGCGCTTGCGTGAAGCCGGGGCTGTGTTCCTCTGCAAGACCACGATGCCGGACCTCGGCATGCTTGGTGCGGCCATGTCCAGCTTTCACCCGTTGACGCGCAATCCATGGGACCTCAGCCGGAATACGGGCGGCTCCAGTTCGGGCGCGGGCGCGGCAGCGGCGGCCGGCTATGGTCCCTTGCATGTCGGCACGGACATCGGTGGCTCGGTGCGCGGGCCGGCCGGTTTCTGCGGCGTCTTCGGGCTCAAGCCGAGCCTTGGCCGCATTCCGATCGATCCGCCTTATGCGGCGCGCGTTGCCGGTCCGATGACGCGCACCGTGGCGGATGCCGCGCTCATGATGCGTGTGCTTTCGCAGCCCGATGCGCGCGACCATATGAGCTTGCCCTACCAGGCTATTGAGTGGAACCGGCTGGATCGCAGCCTCAAGGGCCTGCGTATCGGCTTGTGGCTTGAGCTCGACTGCGGCATCCCGCTCGATCCGGATGTGCGCGAAGCGGTGGAGAGGGCGGCCAGGGCGTTCGAAGTGGCCGGCGCGGTCGTCGAACCGATCCGGCCGTGGATCGAGCCGGGCATGCTCGAAGGCGTTAGCCGCTTCTGGTCCATGCGCACACGCATGGACCTTTCCGGTCTGCCCGAAGCGCGGCGCGGCAAGGCGTCGCCAGCCATCCAGTGGGCGGTGCAGAAGAGCCAGGAGGTCAGCGCCGAGCAGCTATACAAGGCGCACGCCCAAGGCCTGGCGCTGCGAGCGGCGACCGTGGCCGCCACGCGCGATTTCGACTATGTGCTCTCGCCCGTTTTCCCGCAGCCTGCGTTTGGCGCGGAACAGACGCATGTGGAATACGAGGGCGTCGAACCGATTCACCAGGCAAGCTTCACGATCGTCTACAACTTCTCCGAGCAGCCCGCGGCATCCGTCAATTGCGGGTACGCGGCGGATGGCATGCCCATCGGCCTGCAGATTGCCGGACGGCGTTTCGACGATCTGGGCGTCCTGCAGATGGCCAGGGCCTGGGAGGAGATGCGTCCCGCGCAACGGCCCTGGCCGCAACCGCCGCGGACGGCAGCCTGAGCGCGTCGGGCAGCGAGGACGTCGCCCGGTGAGGCGGCGTCCCGTCAGCTACCCAGCCGGGCTTCGATCTTTCCGGTCAGCCCGTCAACCCAGGTACGCAGCAGTTTGTCGGAGACCACCAGCGGCACTGATGCCGCCACGATCTGGTACACCTTGCTGCGTCGTACCTTGGAGACTTTTCCGGGGTCGAGCCAATCGTCGTTATTGACGAGCAGCAGCAGGGTTTCCAGGCCGATGAGGACCGGCCACAGGCACGCCAGCCGCAACCGGATGGAGAACGCCGGGATGGCGAGCGTGTATTCAACCGCCTCCCGGAAGTGATCCAGCGTTTCGCGGATCAGCTCGAACAGGAGGGGTTGGGCGCGCAGGGCGTTGGCCGGCAGCAAGAGATCTTGCGGCGTTAATCCAAACCGGTCCAGCAGCGTGGCTGGCAGATAGCAACGGCCGATGCGCAGGTCCTTGCAGCAGTCACGCAGAACGTTCGTCAACTGCAGTGCCTTTCCGAAGCGCACGCCACGGTGCAGCATGGTCTCCGGGCTACCCTTGAGTGTTCCCGGCATGTGCGCATAGGTCATCTTGGTCCAGAATTCCCCCACGCATCCCGCAACCAGGTAGGTGTACCGGTCAAGCTCTTCCGGTTCGCGAAGCGCGACGATCTGCCCGGAGCATTCGTCGGGGAAGGTACGGAGATCAAACTCCATGCCCGTCGTCAGGGTCGTCACGATCTCGCGCACTGCCGCCCGGTCGGACTCGCTCAACTGGGACAATATCGACAGCGCGGGCCCCAGCGACTCGAGCAGGACCTTCTCGTCCGACTGCGTCTGCTGCCCCGCGACTTCCACCGCCATGCGTCGCAGGAACGTCCCGTCGTCCGCGGCGCCGTTGACCTGATCGCGCAGCGACAGGAGCAGATCCAGCCGTTGCTGCGGCGGAATGAGCGAAGTGTCGGCGATCGTGTCCGCGGCGCGAGCCAGCAGATATGCCAGGCCAACGGGATCGCGCATCCCCGCGGGCAGCACGCGCAGCGTCAGGTAGAAAGAACGTGAAACGCCTTTCAGTAGCGGGCCAAGGAGGAAGGCCCGGGTGGGGTTAGGCATGGATTGGGGTCAGGTCGGTATTGGACAGGTCAGGCGCTGCCGAATTGTATCCGGCAACGATGCCGCGAGACATCAATGCCGGGCCTGAGCCGATTCCAGCGCGTGTTACCTGTATCGCGGATGTGCCGGATATGCCTTGGGGGGCGATGGCGAGTCGATAGAGCACCCGATGGCGACGATGGCTTTACGAGGGCCCGGTCACCCCACCAATGTGGGGGGCGAGATTGTTAATCGGGCGCTTAAGAACGGGTTGCTGCAGCCGATAACAAAGTGCTTGCTTAGAGGCTGGAGGCCGACGATGCCTCGGTCGGGGTGACGTGGTCTGGTCTCCCGATGTCCGCCCAAAGGCCGATTCGCTATCAACGAGAATAAGAATGAAGTTTTACAACAGGCAGTTGCCGTTGGCGGTGCTGACGTGCGTGTTGCTGGTATCCGGCTGTAATTTCACGGAGAAGGAAGCAGAAGATGCCAAATCCGGGCCTTCTGCCGCGAAGGTCGGGCAAGTGCAAGCCGCGCTCGATCAAGAGAGTTTTGGCCAGGCCGTCACGCTGGCCGATCAACTGACCGCATCGAATCCCGAAGACGCGAATGTCTGGCTGGCCGCGGCAGAGGCCAAGGCCGCCACCGGCAGCTGGCTGGCCGCACTGGCCGCGCTCGAGACCGCGCTCGGCAAAGGCATGCGCGACGCCGCGCGGATCAACGACAGCCAGTATCTGGAACCGCTGCGCTCGTCAGGCGAATACAGGGCGCTGCTGCAGCGCTTCCGCTTGCTCGATACCACCGCGCGAGCCGGCGACACCTCCATTGACGAAACACCGGCAGGCACAGTGGTGCGCGCCGGCGATGTCTCGGTCACGCTTCCCCATTCAAAATAATTCCCAATATGAACGTTTTCAGCAAGAACTTGCTGGCCGCGGCGATCGCGGCCACGGTCGCCATTCCGGGCGCATATGCCATGGATATCGAGGCGCGCGGCGTCGGATCGGCCAAGATCTCGGATGACCTGAACTCCGTGCGGACCTCGGCGCTGCGGCAGGCAAAGCGCAATGCCGTGCTGGCCGCGCTGGACAAGGTTGTCGGCGCAGGGACCAGCAAGAACCCCGAAGTGCAGGCGAAGCTGGATGACCTGGTGGTACAGGTCGGCGAGGAATCCTTCTATAGCCTTACGCCGAGTTCCGCGGATGGCCAGTACCAGGTCAGCATCACGCTGCGCATGGACGACAAGGCCCTGCGCTCGCAGATCAGCGACCTGGGCCTGGCCATGAATACGACGGCTACCCGCAGCCAGCCGATCCTGGTCATGATGGATGAGTTCTTCACGACGCCGACCAACCTGCGCGCGCCACTGGAGGAACTCACCGAATTCCGCCATGAGGAAGGTTCGCACTATAACGAAAAGGAAGCCGCCGCCAGTTCGAAGAAATCCGCCTATGCCGCCAGCAGCAACAGCGCCTATGCCGCCAAGGAGCAGGCAGCCTATGCCGTGAAGGATGCGTCGGCCAGCCGCGTCAGCGCGGCTCGCGACACGCAGGTTGCGGGCGCAGCGCGCGACGGTTATGGCGGGCAGGCGTCGGTCGCGGGGCGCGACTCGGGCAGGTATGACGCGGCAAGCGCCAGCAGCCACCAGGCCGCGGGCGCAGCTTCGCGGCAGGTTGCCGTGGCCAGCAGCAGCAATGTGGCGGCTGCCTCGTCGTCGCAATCCGCCTATGCGCGCAGTGTCAACGCGGAAGATCACAACAACACTTACTTCCGCAAGCTGGTCAAGTACCAGCCGCAGAATACGGGTCCGGACAAGAAGAACTACACCTACAACGAGCTCAAGGGCCAGCTCGGCGACCTGGACATCAAGGTCCTCGACAACGCGATCTTCAAGAGCAAGTACTTCGGCAATCGCGCCATCACACTGGACCAGCTCGAAAACGGCGCCGAGCTTGCCAAATACGTGGACTTCGCGCGCCAGGAAGCGACGGCGGACTACCTGATGATCGGCTCGTCCGTCATCTATGACATCGGCACCGACAAGAACTCCGGCCAGCCGGCGTGCACGGGCGTGGCGAGCACCAAGACCTTCTCGACCAAGACGGGCGAAGATATCGGTTCGGCCACGCAATCGGAAGCCGCCATCGGCATTTCGTCAGACGATTGCCGCGCCAAGCTGGCCGTCAAGCTGGCGGGGAGCCTGGGCAACCAGGTGGGCAAGCGCATCCAGGAGTTCACCAAGAAGCGCACCATGTACGGCGCGGAATACGTCATCCGCCTGACTGGCGGCAACCTCTCGCTGATGAGCCGCACGGCGTTCAGCCAGGCGTTGAAGACGGTGCCGGGCCTGGACAAGGCGACGCAACGCCAGGCCGGCGCGAGCCAGGTGGAGATCGTGGCGATCTACAAGGGCAGCGACCCCCTGGACCAGGCGGTGGCGATGGCTCTTGGCAACAACCCGCAGTTCACCAGCCTCGATTCGATGGTGGACGGCAATATCATCACCTTGTGCATGAACGGGTGCAGCAAGCCCAAGGCGGTCCGCTGACATGCGCCGTAACGCATTGACCATCGGCGCGGCCCTAGCGCTTGCTGCATTGGCGGGGCCGGCCGGCGCCGCGGCGCCGGTCGGCCTCTATGTCGTCCCCGGCATTTTCTTCGATGATGCCCCGGCCGGGACGGCGGGAACGGGCAGCAGCAAGGTCGATCCGGCCTTCCGCGCCGCGCTCGACGTGAAGCAGGCCATCCCGCTGCTGCAGCAACGGGCACAGGCCTATTTCAAGGGTCTCGCGCCGAACCTGGACAGCAAGAACCGGCTGCGCACGCTGGCGCTGTCGGTGCAGGTGACGCGCGTTTCCCGCTATCGGATCGACAAGTCCGACGGCACCGCGGACATCTACCTGCCGATCACGCTGAGCGTATATTTCAGCAATCCGATGACGGGCGAGGTGCTGCAGTCCTTCAGCCAGACGCGCTACGACGTGCTGACCGTCACGCGCGCGCAAGGCGCGCCGGCTATCGATTCCAAGGTGGCGGCGGCCTACCGTTCCGGCTTCGCCGCGCTGCTGGACAGCACACTGACGGCCGCGGCCAGGCAGTTCAATCCCTATGTGGTCGAAACCAGGGTTGCCGACACGTGGCGCGGTTTCGTGATCCTGGACAAGGGCTACCAGGCGGGCATCGGCAAGGGCGACGTCATGAACGATGGCGAGTCCGAGATCCGCGTCGAGTATGCGGGGCAGGGCTATGCAGTGGCGGTGCCCGTGCTGGGATCGCCGAAGGACGGCACCATCTTCAGCCGCGCCAGCACCATGGCGCTGTCCGACGTCAAGAAGCCGCGTGTGCTGGCGCTGGTGAGCGATGGCAATCCCGATCTGTCGCACGCGGTCAGCACGCAGTTGTTCACCGACAAGCTGGGCAGCAGCGCGCCGTTTGCCACCTTGCCGCTCAATGCCAACTTCAGCCAGGTGCAGGCCTCGATCGACAGCAATACCAATATCGGGCACGAAGTCAGCGGCAATCGGGCCTTGCCGGACTACTTCATCCGGCTGGTGGTCCCGCCCGCCAAGCACTATGCGCTGCCGACCAACCTGAGCTACAAGACCCAACAGAGCTATCAGGCGTGGGCATTCGCGGAGCTCCTGTCGCGCGACGGCCGCGTGCTATACGCGGCGGATGTGAGCCAGCGCATCGACGACACGGTGACGGACAACGCCGGATTCAACGCCGCGGATCGCCGCGAGGTGGTGCTGAAGAATGCGCTGAATGATCTGGCGGAACAGTTCGGCAAGGAGGTCCGGTTCAAGCCGCTGTCGCTAACGGTGAGCGCAGTGTCATCGGACAGCTTCCAGGTCGACGATCCCGGCATGAACCTGCAGGTTGGCGACACGATCCGCGTCTATCACAACGCCGGCAGGCCCGGCAGCCTTGCCGAGGATGCCCTGGTTCCCACCTGGGAGGCCAGCGTCGTCAGCCGCGACGGTGCCAGCGTCAGCGCGGCGCCGATCCTGCCGGTTGCGGGCAAGCCGCCCAGGCCGGGCAGCGGCGACCTGGTGCTGGTCGACAGCGTGGCCAGGGCGGGTACCGGCGGTCAGCGCATGGCGTTCTGCCCCGCAGAGAAGAGCCAGGTGGGCTCGGTCGCGCTGGAGCGTTTCAATCTGCTGGCCTATGCCGGCGCCGCACGCGCACCGATCCTCATGATCAACCCGGGCCTGGCGGACCTGGTCAAGAACAAGGTCGGCGGCCAGTCCGGATTCGGCAAGAATCTCGAGTTGCGCCCCGGTACCTACGACCGGTGCCTGGAGGCGTTGTATCGCATCGACCCGAAGGACAAGAAATGCGATGACGGCATGTGCGCGCAGGGCTATGGCATCCGCCTGGCCTACCGGCAGAAGTCCGCCGGCAGCGTAACGGGCCAGGCCATCCTGGAGCACGGCTTTACGACAGGCGGCTATCCAGCAACGACCGATGCCGCGAACGTCGGCGCCTTGCAAGGCATCGATCTGGACAAAGACACGCGGGCCAGTCTCGATGGTGTCATGAAGCAATTGTTGAACCCCAACTAAAACCAAGGAATCACTGCTGTGAATAAAACATCCGCACTCCTGGGCAGCCTGCTGGTTGCCGTCCTGGCAACGTCGGCGCCGCAGGCCATGGCCTTCGGCCTCGGCAACCTGACCGCTGCCATTCCGGGCGTTGGCGGTGGCACGTCGGCCAGCGCAGTGTCTGCCGGCGACATCGATGCGTTCATCCAGACCGCGCAAGACGCCGACCAGATGATCGGCACGGCGTCCCGCCACATCTTCAAGGCCGTGGCGAGCAAGGAAGAGACCGCGGCGCAGGAAGCCAAGCTGGCAGCCGCCAACAACATCGCCGATCCCGCCGAGAAGGCCGCGGCGCTGAACAAGATCCGCGACGACGAAGCCACCTTGCTGCAGAAGTCGCTCGCCAGCCAGGAAGTGCAGGACAAGCTCAAGGCCATGAACAAGGCACAGCTGGCATCGTTCGGCAATGCCGCGTACACGTTCATGTTGGGCGTGCTGAAGGACAAGCAACTGGCGGAAGGCAGCACGGCCCTGGTTTCGGGCGTGACGGCGAATCCGACGCTGTTGCCGCGCCTGGGCGCGTTGAAGGATGTGGTGTCGTCGGTCAGCGCCCAGGCCGTCAGCACCGCCAAGATCGGTGAAGGCCTGCTGAAGCTGGCAAAGAGCGGCAAGATCGCCGCGCTGCCGACCTCGGCCTCGGACAAGCCGAAGCGCGTCGACGAAATCTGATCGCCCGGACCACCGCGGCCGGGCCGGGAAGATCCCTGGCCTGGGACCCGGTGGCCCTTGGGAGAGCGCTGCAGGGCGGCAAGGTTGCCGGTCTGCAGCGTTTTTTTTGGGGGGGCATCGCCGAATTGCGGGTTTGGAAAGGCGAGACGGCGGGGGGCGGTATGGTTCAGGGATCCAGTCAGAAGGCTGAATCTGCAGCCAATTTCGGCCGTTCGCGGTCCGCTTCCCCAACGGCAGGATCGGCCGGGAAACCTTTATCGGGATGCTACATGCCGAACGTGCGGTGATGCGTAGCGAGTGGCCATCCAAGGCGGATCGGCGCATTTTCTCATCGACTCTCTGCGCCGTAAATTACCTCGGTGCGGAGGTGGCAGTGAGGGGGCACAGATCAGCCACGTTGCGGCGGTGCATTTGCGGCAGCCTGTGAAGTTTGCTTCCAGCTCGAAACCGTCATGCCAAAGTGTTTTCTGAACCAGAAAGCGAAAGCGCTGGGACTTGAGAAGCCGAGCAGATCGGCGAGTTCGGCGAGGGAGCGATCGCTGTCGAGGATCTGGCGGGAGGCGAGTTCAGCTCGGACCGACTGGAGCAGCGACAAAAAGCCCGTGCCTTCCGCAGCGAGATGGCGATGCAAAGTCCGGCGATCCACGCCAAGGTGCTTTGCCACCTGGTCCGATGTACACCTGCCCCCGGGCAACATGGCAACCACGACCTGCCGAACGGTGTGCGTCGCACTTTCATCGGATCCAGACAAGGCCTGATCGAGAAAGCGACGGACATATGGCGTCATGCGGTAGTCATTGGTCGGCATGGGCGCGGCGAGGTCCTTTGCGGCACAGACGATGCCATTGAAATTTGCATTGAACTCAACCGCCGAGCCGAACAGCGCTTTGTGACACGTAGCACCGTGCGGTTGACGATGCTCGAAACAGACGCTTCGGGGCCGCCAGGTTGGCCCCAATAGTTCCTGGATCGTGCGGTATAGCACGCCCACGGCCATCTCAATGGACTGCCGCACCGGGTGCTTGCCGGTGGCCAGGATCTCTTCACGAATCAATACGGCGTCGCCAAAGTCTTCGATGCGAGTCAACAGCGACGCATTGATCAGGCGCATATAGCGACACAGGTTGTCCAGCGCCTGTCGGGCATTCGGCGCTTCGCGCATCACGAAACTGATCGGGCCCAGGTTGGCCAGCCGTCGGTCCATGGCCAGTCGCAGGCCGAAGTCTTCCACGCCTGCCATCAAAGCACTGTCCTCAAGCAGCCGGCGTACCGCCATGGTACTGACCGGCATATCGGGATCGAGAAGGCTCCGGGGACTCAACCCCACCTTGCGCAGCATCGCCTCAGGGTTGAGTCCATGGTGGCGCGCCAGTTCCGTGTAGCCGGTAAGACTGGCGCTTCGGATCAAGGGCGTGTAACCGGGCATGGGAATGTCCCAATTTAGACATTGAATGTCCCAAATAATACATCACATTCGATCCTGCAGCGATAGTCTTCTGATGTGGATCTGATCCCCGACGCCCGGCGGGGCGAGGTCAATGGAGCGCAGCGTGGCTTCAGTCTCTACGCCGGACCTCATGCGCAAAAGCGAGCTGTTGACAGACCCGAGTCGCAGCATCACCTCAAATCGAATTCGATCATGACAACATCCACTGTGCTTATCGTCCCCGGCCTGCGTGACCAGGTTGCCGAGCATTGGCAGACATTGCTGGCCGAGCGACTGCCCAATGCCCGCACAGTGCCGCCAATGGGGCGCGAAAACCTGGACTGCTATCGCCGTGTCGCGGCAATCGAGCAGGCGGTGGCAGACATTGGCGGTCCTGTACTGCTGGTCGCCCACAGCGGGGGCTGCATCATGCTTGCCCACTGGGCCCTGACAACCGCACACGCGGCACGCATCAAGGGCGCATTGCTGGCGTGTCCGCCCGACTTTGAACGCCCCATGCCGGAAGGCTACCCGACACTGTCCGCGATCCACGCCAGTGGCTGGCTCCCGGTCCCACGCCAGCGGCTTCCGTTTCCCAGCCTGGTTGCTACCAGCCAGAACGATCCGCTGGGCGAACTGCCGAGGGTGATCGAACTCGCGCAGGCCTGGGGCAGTGACACGGTGGACCTGGGCGAGGTCGGTCATCTGAACCCGGCATCTGGCTATGGCCCCTGGCCGATGGCCACGCAGTTGATCGAGCGGCTTGAGGCAGGGCGCCTCTCGAGCAGCGCCGAGTCCACGTTGTACCACTGACCAAGCAAGCATCAGCGGCAGCTCTCAATGCAAGAGCTGCCCGACCAGCGCTACGCGCCGCATGTAGCGGCCATGCTCACCGCGACCTCGAGTCCCGCAAGACCACGGGATCGTCCGTCCTGGTGATCTGAACAAAAAAAAACAAGGAGACAAGCCATGCATATCGAACCGTTGACGTGCGCCATAGGTGCCGAGCTCGTGAACGTGAACCTGGCGGACGCCGTGCACGACGATGGCCTGTTCGCCGAGATCAGGGCCGCGCTGCTCAGGCACAAGGTGCTGTTCCTGCGCGACCAGGACATCACGCGCGCTGAGCATGTGGGCTTCGCGCGCCGCTTCGGCGAACTCGAGGACCACCCCGTGGTCGGCAGCGACCCGGATCAACCGGGCCTGGTGCGCATCTACAAGTCGCCGGACGCCCCCAACGACCGCTACGAGAACGGCTGGCACTGCGACGCCACCTGGCGCGAGTCGCCGCCAATGGGCTGCGTGCTGCGCTGCGTTGAATGCCCGCCGGTGGGCGGCGACACCATGTGGGCCAATATGGCGCTGGCCTACGACAAACTGCCCGACCAGGTCAAGATCCAGATCGCCGGCCTGCGTGCGCGGCACAGCATCGAAGCCACGTTCGGTGCGGCCATGCCGATTGAGAAACGCCTGGCACTCAAGGCCCAGTACCCGGATGCCGAGCATCCCGTGGTGCGCACCCATCCCGAGACCGGCGAGAAGGTGCTGTTCGTCAACGGCTTCGCCACCCATTTCTCGAACTTCCACACGTCGGCCAACGTGCGCTACGGCCAGGACTTCACGCAAGGCGGATCGGCGCTGCTGCAGTACCTGATCGGCCAGGCCTTGATCCCCGAGTACCAGGTGCGCTGGCGTTGGAAGCCGAACAGCATCGCCATCTGGGACAACCGCTCGACGCAGCACTACGCCGTGATGGACTACCCGCCCTGCCATCGCAAGATGGAGCGCGCCGGCATCGTCGGCGACAAGGTGTTCTGACCCTCACTCCCGCCAACCCTATCGCCTTCCTTCCTTTCCCACCCAGGAGACACGCCATGAACTTTCTCGACGGACACCTGTTCCCCGAAAACCAGCAGCCGCTCATCATCACGGCCGCGCCCTACGCGCCGTCCTATGTCCCCTCTGACTTTCCCGAGGACATCCCGGTGACGATGGAGGCGCAGATCCAGAAGGCGGTGGACTGCTACAACGCGGGTGCCACGGTGCTGCACCTGCACGTACGCGAACTCGATGGTCGCGGCTCCAAGCGGCTGTCCAAATTCAACGAACTGGTCGCCGGCGTGCGCAAGGCCGTACCCGAGATGATCATCCAGGTGGGTGGCTCGATCTCCTTCGCGCCGGAGACCGATGGCGCTGCCGCCAAGTGGCTATCCGACGATACGCGCCACATGCTCGCCGATCTCGATCCCAAGCCCGACCAGGTCACAGTGACCGTGAACACCTCGCAGATGAATGTGCTGGAGCACTTCGATTACGAAGACCTGCGCGGCACGTCGATGGAAGATCCGGCCACCTTTCAGGCTTACAAGGAAATGACGGTGCCCTCGCAGCCTGGCTGGGTCGAGGAGCACATCCGCCGCCTGTCGGCCGCTGGCATCCAAAGCGCTTTCCAGTGCTACAACATCAACAGCTTCGAGTCGGTCGAGCGCCTGATGCGCAGGGGCATCTACAAAGGCCCGCTGGTCATGAACTGGGTGGCCATCAGCGGCGGCATGGACGCGCCCAACATCTACAACATGGCCAACATTGTGCGCGCCGTGCCCGATGGCGCGTTGCTGACGGTGGAAAGCTCCGTGCTCAACGTGCTGCCGATCAACATGATGGGCATCGCCATGGGCCTGCATGTGCGCTGTGGCATCGAGGACAACCTCTGGAACCAGCAGCGCACCAAGAAGTTCAGCACGGTCCAGCAGGTCGAGCAACTGGTGCGCATTTCACGCGAGTTCGGCCGTCCGATCGCCACTGCGCAGCAGGCGCGCGAGATCTCCAAGATCGGCGTGTTCTACGACACCGTGGAGGAGTCCCTGGCGGCCAACGGCTTCGCGCCAAACCGCATCGGTCGCCAGCAAGGCCACCTGCGCAAGGTCGCCTGAGCGCCGCCACGCCCTGGCTAACAACAACAAGGAGACAAAGGATGAAGCAAGCAACCAAGTACCGCCAGCGCGCGACGCTTCTCGGGGTCGCCTTCGCCCTGTGCGCGGCGCCTCTGGCGGCAAACGCATGGTCGCAAAAGCCGGTCAGGGTCGTGGTGCCGGCGCCCGCCGGCGGCACGATGGACGTCGTGGCGCGGGTGCTGTCCGAGGCCATCTCGACCGAGATCGGCCAACCGGTGATCGTCGACAACAAGCCGGGCGCCGGCGGCGCCATCGGTGTGCAGGGACTGAATCTCGCGCCGCCGGATGGCCAAACGATCATGGTCATTGCAAGCAACATCCTGACCGAAATTCCGCTGGTGATGAAGACGGGCTTCGATCCGGTCAAGGACGTGAAGCCGGTGACGATGGTGGCCCGCTCCGCGATGGTGCTGGTGGCAACGCCGACGGTGCCGGCCAAGGACCTGAAAGGGTTGATCGGCTACCTCAAGACCGCCAAGGGTGGCCAGGGAAGCTATGCGTCCTACACCGCGGGAACCAGCTCGCACTACGCAGGCGCCATCTTTGCCAACAAGTCCGGGCTGGACCTGCAGCACGTGCCCTTCCCGGGCTCGCCACCCGCGCTGCAGAACGTGATGGGCGGCCAGGTCGACATCATGTTCGACGGTGCCGTGACCTCGCTGCCTCTGATTAAGGCAGGCAAGCTCAAGGCCTTCGGCGTCGGGACGACGACGCGGCTGGCGCAACTGCCCGATGTGCCAACGATGGCAGAGCAGGGCTTCCCCGAGATCATCGATTTCTCGAACTGGGTGGGCGTCATCGTATCGGCCAAGGTGCCCGACGACATCGTGAACAGGATCAATGCCGTGGTCACCAAGGTGGCCTCGACGCCAAAAGTACGCGAGAAGCTGATGGGGCTCAGCTTCTCTCCGATGGTCAGCGAAAACCCTGAAGCGCTGGCCAAAGTGACCCATGCCGAATACGAGCGCAACGCGCAGATCGTCAAGGTGTACAACATCAAATTCAACCAATGAGCGATCGTGCCCGGCCATGCCCCCGCGTGTTGATGCATTCAGTGCCTGGCCAGGCCACGAACCCATCGCCGGACTGTCAGCGACCAACTGAGTCGGCCGCGTGGGACCCCTCAGAACATACACAGGAATACAAGCATGTCAAAAGCCATTCGCTTCTACGAAACCGGCGGCCCGGAAGTGCTGAAGTTCGAGGACGTCGAGGTCGGCGAGCCCGGCCCCGGCGAGGCCCGCGTGCGCCACAGCTACATCGCGCTGAACTTCATCGATATCTATTTCCGCACCGGCCGCTACCCGCTGGCGTTGCCCAACGGCCTGGGCTCCGACGCGGTCGGTGTGGTCGAGGCCGTGGGTTCCGGCGTGACGGACATCCGCGTGGGTGACCGCGTTGGCTACCTGATCGGGCCGCAGGGCGCTTACTCCCAGGTGCGCGTGATGCCGGCGGCGGTGCTGATTCCGCTGCCCGATGGCATCTCCGACAGCACCGCCGCCACGCTGATGATGAAGGGCATGACGGCGCAATACCTGTTCCGTCAGGTCTACCCGCTCCAGGGGGGCGAGACCATCCTCTACCATGCGGCTGCGGGTGGCGTGGGGCTGATCGCATGCCAGTGGGCGCGGGCGATGGGCGTCACCATGATCGGAACCGTGAGTACCGACGAGAAGGCCGCGATCGCCAAGGCCAACGGCTGTGCGCACACCATCGTGACCTCGCGCGAGAACATCGTGCAGCGCGTCAAGGAGATCACCGACGGCAAGGGTGTTCCGGTGGTCTATGACTCGGTGGGCAAGGACACGCTGGAAGCCTCACTGGACTGCCTGCAGCCGCGGGGCTCGCTGATCAGCAATGGCACCTCGTCGGGAGCGGTGATTGTCGACTCCCAGATGCTGGCCGTGAAGGGATCGATCTGGTTCACGCGGCCCGCCATGATGCACTATATCCAGCCACGTGCACACATGCTGGACATGGCCAGGGAATTGTTCGACCACGTGCTGGCGGGCCGCGTCGCGAGCGAACCCCAGCAGACCTTTGCCCTGGCCGATGCCGCCGACGCGCATCGGGCGCTCGAGTCGCGCAAGACAGTAGGGTCCACCGTCCTGGTGCCCTGACAGAGGCATTGTCACGTTGTAGAAGCGATCGCCTGAGATGGCGGTGACGAAGACGATATCGCTTTGTCACCGCCATCTCGGCGCTTGCTTCCGCAAACGCCGTGGATCGGATCTTGACTTTTGAGGGAAGTCCGTGCGGACAGAATCGGCCATGAACGGCCGTTCCTTATAGCTCCCCAATCCAGGTCGATCGGAACCGATCCCTGGCATTCGCCATTACGCCCGTCTATCTTGCGCGCTTCCAGGTTACCGTCGCGGAGCCGCCCCCGGACGCTTGCGCAGTCATGTATTGAAGATCGTCTCGGCTGAGCGCGACCACGGAGCGCTTCTGTTCGGTTGCGTCCCAGTTTGGAAAGGTCGATTTATCGATATTGAGAGTGAGGCTCTTCCCTTCCGGATTTAAGGCGTAGGTGCCAAAGAGGGCAACGCTCTTGCCGATTACCGCCTTGTTTTCCTCTGGCGAACCAGCAGCGCGATTACCGGAGGTGAATTTTGGAAGGTCCGCCCCAATGATGGTTAGCATAAACCGACCTTGGGCATCCAGAATCATCATCCCTTTCGCGCCTGGACCGAACTGATCGATCTTCTTTCCGTCCTTATCGAGAACGGATGAGACAAGCGTCCACGTTCCGACTATGTCATAGGCTTCCTGAGCAAACGCGCCAGTCGCTGGGAGCGCCATGCCCAGCAATATCGCCACCATTGCAGAGCACTTCTCAAGGATGCTGTTCATTCGACTCCTCCAGGGGCAATGGATGACTCGTTCCCAGCGCCCCCGTGCCGCGGACAATGGGGAATGATTGGTCCCGCTGCCTCATACAGGGCAGAGGCTGCGCACACGCACATAGTGCCGCCGAGTCCCTGGACGTCTGTTCGCTTGCGCACGTTGGAACTGCGGTTCCTGCCAGGCATAGGTAAAGGTTCGCCTCGGCAGAATGGGGGGTTTTGCGTCGGCACCGCGCCGACAGCCGGCGAGTGTCGACTCCGGGACGCCGCAAACGGTTAGGGATGCTTGCCGTCCTGAAATTAGCTTTGGTACCCTTCGCCCCGTTGCAGCTAATGGATCAGAACTTTCGCCCGTCGCATTTCGCATTGAATCAAATTGGTCGCAGGCTAGCCGCTAACAAGACGTTCCGAAGAAGGCCGGCCTCGGCTTGCGCGCCTAATGCCGCTCAACGGCTTGCTCAACAAGCAGAGCCGAGCGGTGAACTACGTCTGGAACTTCTGCAATGACACGCAGAAGCACGCGCTCAAATGGGGGGAAGAAGTGGCCGAGCGGGTTCGATCTGAACGTGCTGACCACCGGCAGCAGCAAGGAGCTCGGCATCCATTCCGGCACGGTCAACGCGACATGCGAGCAGTACGCGAAATCGC
>JYOD01000092.1 GCA_000955785.1 Burkholderiaceae bacterium 16 | reverse complement strand
TATATTTCGGACTGCTGAGTAAATGCGTTCCGTGGCCCGGCGACGAACAGCAACGATTCTGTCCCGGGGACGCGCAGTCACCGACGTAAATGTTCAAGGAAATCGACCATGAGTACCAACATCGCAAAGCATTTTGTATTCGCCATCGCCCTGATTGCCGCCGCCGCCGGCGCACAGGCCGCCGGCCTGTCCCAAGGGAGCACGCGAGATCCTTACACCGATGGTGCCCGTTCGGTGCAAGAGCAACGCAGCCCTTACACCGATGGTGCCCGCTTGGTGCAAGGACCGCGCGACCCATACGCCGACGGCGCGCGCAACGTTGATCCGTACTACGACGGCGCCAACGCCTGACGCCCCACGCGCTTGATGGCGATGGGGCGCGATCAACATCGCCCCGCCAGGATCATGTGAAAAAGTCTTCTCACTGCGCGGACTACGACCGGCATCGCCGCGATCGGTTCCGGGCGGTTGGTTTAACGCTCTTCCCCATTCTCAACTCTGGAGTTCCCCATGAAACGTTCGAATGCGCTTATCGCGGCCACGCTCGCTCTCTCGATCAATGCCTTTGCGGGCGCCGCCCACGCCGCGGAACCGGCCAAGGCCACCGAAAAATGCTACGGCGTATCGCTCGCCGGAAAGAATGACTGCTCCGCCGGAGCGGGCACCAGCTGCGCGGGGACGTCCAAAGCGGACTACCAGGGTGATGCCTGGGTGATGGTGGAGAAGGGCACTTGCGCGCAGATCAAGACGCCCAAGGGCTACGGCTCGCTGAAGGCCATCCAGTGATGTCGCGCACCGGTCAATACGCAGGCGCTGCGGGGCAGGGCACGTCAGCAGTGGACGGTGCATTGCTGCTGGTTGCCCGTCTGGGTATTGCCTCTGTGTTCTTTCTTTCGGGACGGACGAAGGTGGAGGGGCTGCTGACGATCAAGGCGTCGACCTACGCGCTGTTCACATCGGAGTACGCATTGCCGCTGATCCCGGCAGAACTTGCCGCCCAGCTTGCAACGTGGTCTGAACACCTGTTCCCGGTGCTGCTCGTGCTCGGCCTGTTCACGCGGTTCTCGGCGGCAGCGCTGCTCGGCATGACGGCGGTGATCGAGATCTTTGTCTATCCGGCCGCATGGCCCACGCACCTGAGCTGGGCTGGCCTGCTGCTGCCACTGGTGGCATACGGCGGCGGGGCCTGGTCGCTAGATCGCACAGTGCCCGCTGGCGTACGCAAGAACTAGCCGGCTCGCGCTCTATCTGTCTTCACACACCCAACGCAGGCCACACCGGCCTGCCGGAGATACTACATGCGGTACATTCCGTTGCTCGCCGCCGCGGTGGCACTGGCAATCCCCTCGCTCGCCCCGGCGGCTACGCCGGACGCGCCTCCGGGCGCGAAGAACATCATCCTGGTGCACGACGCCTTCGTCGACGGCTCGGGCTGGCGTGTGGTTCACGACATCCTGATCCACAAAGGCTACAAGGTCAGTGTGGTCCAGCTTCCGCACACGACGCTCGGCGATGACATCGCTGTCGTGCGCGAGCGTATCTCCATGCAGATCGGCCCCGTCGTGATGGTCGGTCACGGCTACGGCGGGCTGGTCATCACGGAAGCCGGTGCCCGTTCCAAGGTGAAGGCGCTGGTCTACGTCGCAGGCATGGAGCCGGACGTAGGGGAAGGCATGAACCAGCTCAACGCTTCGATGCCGGCTGCCGCTGCTTCAAGCGTTCGCTCGACACGCGATGGCCACCTCTTCATCGATTCCGCCCGGTTCAACGCCGACTACGCCGCCGATCTCAAATCCAACCGCACCGACTTTATGGCGGCCTCGCAGGTGCCGGTGCCCGGCGCCTTGTTCGCGGGCAATGTCTGGTCGGCCGCGTGGCGCGAAAAGCCGAGCTACGGCATTGTCGCCACGGAAGACCGTGTGCTGAACCCGGACCTGCAGCGCTGGATGTACAAGCGAGCGGGCGCCAAAGTCACGGAGATCAAGGCCAGCCACGCTCTCCCCATTTCGCAGCCCGAAGCGGTTGCGCAAGTGATCGAAGAAGCGGCGCGAAATTCGTGATTGCAGCAAAGCATTTTTCCCCCACCCAACCTGGAGTTTCACCATGAACATGACCAAAAAGTCCCGTGCCACCCTGGCCGCCGCCGCCGCGCTTGTCGCGCTGTCATCCCTTTCGATCATGGCACCGGCACGTGCGGCCGGTAGCGATGAGCCTGGCCGCTGCTATGGCGTCAATTCCTGCAAGGGTACCAGCCTGTGTGCCACGGCCAGCAACGACTGTGCAGGTCTTAACGATTGCAAGGGCAAGGGCGTCCTCGTCAAGCCCGCATCGGTCTGCCTGAAGGAAGGCGGCACGCTGGCGGAACCGAAGTAATCCCTGAAGTCAGGCCCAGGGGATTGCCCGGGAGGCGCAAGCATCCCGGGCAATCCCGACCTGTTGCCCCGTTGGAAGCATACCCATGCCAGTTTTCAGTCCGCCCTTCGCCGGCTATGGTCTCGGCCTGCGCAAGGAACACTACCAGGACTTTCTTGAAACGGAAGTCCCGGTCGATTTCGTTGAAGTGATCTCCGAAAACTTCATGGTCGACGGCGGGCGGCCCCGCCATGTCCTGCGCGAGGTGCGCAGCCGATATCCGGTTGTGCTGCACGGCGTGTCGATGTCGGTCGGCTCATCGGACGGACTTGACCGAAACTACCTGCAAAGACTCAAGGCGCTGGTCGATGAAATCGATCCGCTCTACGTCTCCGACCATCTGAGCTGGTCGCGGATCGCCGGATTCAATTCCCACGACCTGTTGCCGATCCCGTATACCGACGAGGCGCTGAATATCGTCTGCGCCAACATCGCGGTGGCGCAGGACGTGCTCGGCCGCGCGATGCTCTTCGAGAACCCGTCCAGCTATCTTGCCCTGCCAGGGGCCACCATGACCGAATGGGAGTTCCTCGCGGCAATGTGCGACCGCACCGGCTGCGGTCTGCTGCTGGACGTCAACAACGTGTTCGTCAGCGCCACCAATCACGGCTTCGACGCGCAAGCCTATATCGACGGCATTCCCGCCGCCCGCGTCCGCCAGATTCACCTGGCCGGCCACAGCCAGGGGCGCGAGTTGCTGATCGACACCCACGACAACGAGGTCTGCGAGGCGGTATGGCAGCTCTACGCCCGGGTGCGTTCGCGCGTCGGCCACGTGGCCACCATGATCGAGCGCGACGACAACATACCGCCGCTTGCCGGACTGCTTGACGAGCTTGCCGTCGCGCGCACCATTGGGGGAGATGAAGCATGAGCCTGTCTGCCATGCAGGAGGATTTTCGGGCCTGGCTGATGACGGCATCCCCCACGGCGGCGCACCGGATCGGGTCTGACGCCGCGGCGGGCCTCGCGGTCTACCAGAACAATTACCGCGCGCAGCTTGTCGGCTGCCTTGAAACGTCGTTCCCGCGCGTGCACGAGTGGATGGGCGACGAAGCGTTTCTCGCCTCGGCCATCGCACATATTGACAGTCATCCGCCGCACGCATGGACACTCGATGCCTATGCCGACGGCTTTGGAAAAACGCTGATCGCCCGGTATCCCGACAATCCCGATCTGCATGAACTGGCCTGGATCGAATACGCAATGTCTCGGGCCTTCGTGGCGGCTGACGCTGCGCCGCTGCCCGCTACCGCGCTGGAAGGCATTGACTGGGATGCGGCGACGCTGATCCTGGTGCCGTCCCTGCAGGTTAGTGCAGCAACGACCAATGCACGGGACATCTGGACTTCGCTCAGCGACGGAATGCCCCCGCCCGCCAGTGAGATGCTCGAAGCAGGCGCCGGACTGGTGGTCTGGCGCAGGGAGTTCGGCTGCTTTCTGCATCAGGTCGATGCAGTGGAGCGCGACGCCCTGATCCAAGTCCAGGCGCACGGCCGATTCGACGCGCTCTGCGCCATGCTGGTGGAGCGCCTCGGCGAAGCCGATGGCATCGCCAGGGCTGGCGTACTGCTTGCCAACTGGCTGAGCAACGCGCTAGTCGCCAAGATTGCCGATATTGAAAATGTCTGACGATTCCCCCGATCCAGCCCTGAGGAATGGCACTGTGTCCAACCATCAAAGTTCCCGCCGGGTGTTCCTGCTCTCCGGTGTCGCCGGCGCCACGCTGGTAGCCGCGTCGCAAGCGCTGGCCTCACCAACCGTGAATCGAGTCGAAACCGGTAAATCCGCTGCCCCTCTGCAACGCATGCCGGTCAGGCAGGTGCGCACCGACTGGCTCGAAATCGGCTATCACGAGACGGGCCCCGAACACGGTCGCCCCGTGATTCTGCTGCATGGCTTTCCTTACGACATCCATAGCTATGTGGATGTCGCCCCCATCCTGGCGTCGCGTGGCTGCCGGGTCATCGTGCCCCATCTGCGGGGCCACGGCACGACGCGCTTTCGCGAGGCATCGACGCCGCGGGCTGGACAGCAGGGGGCCATCGGGGAAGACGTGATCGCGCTGATGGATGCGCTGCATATCCCCGAAGCCGTGCTGGCCGGCTATGACTGGGGCGGCCGTGCCGCCTGTGTGGTGGCTGCAATCCGTCCTTCGCGTTGCGTCGGCCTGGTTTCCGTCAACAGCTATCTGATCCAGGACATTGCCCATGCCACCGCACCCCTGGCGCCGCAGGTCGAGCGGGGACTCTGGTACCAGTACTACTTCCAGACGGAGCGCGGTCGCGCCGGCCTCGAAGCCAACCGTCGCGATATCGCCCGCCTCCTGTGGAAGAACAATTCGCCGACCTGGCACTTTGACGAGCCTGCGTTCGCGCGCGCCGCCGAGGCGTTCGACAACCCGGACTATGTCGATGTCGTGATTCACTCGTACCGCCACCGGCTTGGCCTGGCGCCCGGCTATCCGCAGCATGAGGCAACGGAAAGAAAGCTGGCGGTGATTCCGCCGATCCCGGTTCCCACTATCACGCTGGATGGCACGGCCGATGGCGTCGTCCCGGCAACCGACGGCAAAGCCAGTGCCGCACGGTTTACGGGGCCGCGCATTCATCGGCAGATTCCGGGCGTCGGCCACAACTTGCCGCAGGAAGCGCCCGAGGCCTTTGCCGACGCGGTGACAGAACTCGTGCGCGGCAGCAGATGGCGCACGTGAGTGGCGCGGGGCAGGGCCGAAGCCAGGCGGCATTGGACTGACTAGCGCACGAGATGTCCGCCCTGCCCAAGCGGGCAGGGCGCCGTTCAGCGACGCCCTGGAGTGCTCTAGTGACCAGCGCTCTGGCCGCCATCGACATGCAGGATTTCGCCAGTTACGAAGGGCGCCGAATCCAGATACAGGATGGCCTCGACGATATCGCTCATCTCGCCCATACGGCCTACCGGATGGAGTGCCCCGAGCGCGGCATGGGTTTCCGGCGGGTGCATCGAGGACTTGATGATTCCCGGCGCGACGGCATTCGCGCGAATGCCACTCTTAGCGTATTCGATGGCGAGCGATTTCGTGGCCGCGTTCAGTCCGCCCTTGGTCAGGGATGCCAGTACAGAAGGCACGCCGTTGATGGCGTGGTCGACCAGGCTGGTGGTGACGCTGATCACGTGGCCGCTCGACCTCTTCTCCATTTCAGCGATGGCGAGCTGCGTGATGTAGAAGAAGCCTGCGAGGTTCACGCCCGTTTTCGCCGCGTAGTCTTCGGCGGTGTACTGGGTAAAAGGCTTCGCGATGAAGATGCCTGCGTTGTTGACCAGCGTGTCGATGCGGCCGAAGCGTGCCACGGCTTCAGAGATTACGCGCCGGGCGGTGGCTGGATCGGCGATGTCGCCAGCGACCGTCAGAATGTTGTCGTCGTCCGATGGCTTGATGGATCGCGCCGTTGCGACAACGCGGTAGTCGCGCTTGCGGAAAGCCTTGACCACCTCTGCGCCAATACCTTGCGACGCACCAGTAATGACTACGACCTTTTGCGATGTGCTCATGATAAACCTCGAAACAAGTTGATTCGGCTATGTTGCCGATCGGGCCGGCGGCACCGATTGGTCCTAAATCTAGTTGAATCGATGCTGAGTTCGAATACCCGCCATGGACAAAGAGTCTTGCCTGATGGGAACAAGTCAAGCGCACAGCCAGTGCTCGCGTGGATCTGTCTGTGTGTTGACCGTGCGGGAACGCTGGCGCAGCGGCTCAACAGTCTCACGGGCCAGGAGATGGCAGGAACGGCGGCGTGCCGGCATGCGCCACATGCCATTCGCCTTGCGATTACCAACGCGGATAGCAGGCATCGGGAGCTGTGACTGCCAAGGTGGCCGAAAGCCTGGCGCATTTCGATTTACACCATGTAACAACCCATGTGCTGTGCGGCGGGCCAATCGGCGGGCCGATTGAATCTATATTTTCCACATGGACGATGGGTAGTCATCCGCTTCGTGGGAGATGCGGCACTCCGCTCATGTGAGGAATCAGTGCGCACCGGGCGTCACACGGCAAATCGGAATGTGCAAACTCATCTCGCGCTTGTTTGCGCACCGGCCTGAATCAGGCCGATAGCGGCGCGTAGCTCCGACCGTGCCCCCGGCGCGATGCCATCGCCGGACCTGCCACCAAACCCCGACACGTCCCAAATACAAGCAATTCGTATCCTGGAAATCAAAGCCAGCCTCAAAAAGGGGAATTAAGCATGCCTGAAGAGATTAACCCTGACCGCCGTCGCTTCCTTGGTGCCGCAGCTGTCGGAATCGGTGCCGTGGAGTTGGGCCTGGCCGGAACGTTGCAAAGCCATTGTTTCCGCCAATGGCTACATCATCAATAACCTTGAGTTCAACAAGCGCCCGTTGCCGCCGAACGCCGAGCACGCATGGTGGTATCAGTTCTACTTCGCTACGGAACGCGGCAAGGCCGGCCTCGAGGCTAACCGGCGTGATTTCGCCAAGGTTATCTGGAAGGAGAATTCCCCTAAGTGGAACTTTGATGATGCAACGTTCGACCGTACGGCGGCGTCCTTCGACAATCCAGACTACGTGGCGATTGTGATTCATAACTACCGTTGGCGACTCAGTCTTGCCGGGGGCGAGCCCCAATACGACAGTCTCGAGACGCGCCTGGCCACAGGCCCGGCGATCACGGTGCCGGCGATCACGATCGACGGAGATTCGAACGGCGTTGCACCGGCTACGGATGGTAGCGCTTACGCGAAAAGGTTCACAGGCAAGTACGCGCATCGGATTGTCAAAGGTGCGGGCCACAACCTTCCACAGGAAGCGCCGAAGGCCTTTGCGGATGCCGTAATCGAAGTCGCCCGCTACTGAGCGAGCGCGGGTTGGGGGACGTTCCGGATCGCCTGTGGCAGGAAGGTTCCCCTCGTGGATCGACGCGGCCTCCGCGTCGATCTGTCTTTCAGGGGGCGGCGGTTGCTGGCGTGATCCGGGCTTGCGCAGGGTTATTTGCGATCGGAAAGGAGTTTCTGTATGGCCGCTTCCGTTTCCTCGTAGTGTCCTTCGCCAAAATGCTGGTAGACGATCTTGCCGCTGGCATCGACAAGATAGAGGGCGGGCCAGTATTGGTTCCTGTAGGCGTCCCAGATGACATACGCGTTGTCCTGTACGACCGGATACCGGATGTCGAGGCGCTTGAGAGCAGCCTGTACGTTCGAGGTCGATTTCTCGAATGGGTACTCGGGCGTATGCACGCCGACCACCATCAGCCCCTTGTCCCGGTATTTGTCGTACCACTGCTTGACATGCGGGAGCGTGTTGATGCAGTTGATGCAGGTATAGGTCCAGAAATCGACAAGCACCACCTTGCCGCGCAGTGCGGAGATTGTCAGCGGCTCGGAGTTCAGCCACTTCGCGTTGGCGGGAAACTCCGGCGCCTTGCCATAGTCGACAGGCGAGGGGGCTATTGCACTGCCGTGTGTTGCTGCGAGTAGGGATACGGCTGCGATACAGGCACGAATCGAGCGGTGCATGAGTCAGACTCCGAGGGTGATTGAGGGGAAAGAATTGGTCAGCCAAGCTACGGCAAGCACGTCATACTGGAAGTACATGGCAACGGCGGTTGCGGCGACAATCGCGCCAAAGCCACGCTGCAAATGATGTGCATAGCGGGTGACCTTGCGGCCGCGAGTGGTCACGAACCGGCCACCGTAGGCAATGGCCAGCATGGGAATCGCGGCGCCCGCGGCGAACAGCGTCAGGAGCTTTGCGGCACGCCCCAGGTCCTGCGCCCTGGCGACCAGTGCGAGGATGGAAGCCAGTACCGGCCCGGCGCACGGAGTCCAGACCACGCCCAGCGTTGTGCCTAGCACGAAGCCGCCAACCAGTCCATTGCCTGACCGGGCACCCACGCCGGCAACGCGGTCGATCACGGTGCCAAGCGGCGTCATGAGCCGGTCGAATAGCCGCGGCCAGATTCGAGCGAGCCCGGATACGAACAGAATCAGGATGGAGACATCCCGGATCAGGCCGTGAGCGTCACCGATAGAATTCGAAAGTGCGCTGAACGCAATACCCACTGAGGAGAACGCGGTGACGAACCCCAATGCGATTGACAGCGGACGCAGAGGATTTTGCTCGCCGATGGACGTGCTCACCACTATCGGCAGCACGGGAAGCACGCATGGGGACGCGATCGTCAGCACGCCGGCTGAAAATGCCAGTACGAGTTCGATCATGGCTGGCTCCCGCGGAGCCCCGGCAAGGCGCGCCCGGTGATGCCCGCTCTGCGGCGCCGCTGCGGTAAATGGGGTAGGGTGGCGGTGGATGAAGTCACGAATGCCTCCGGTGTTGACGCGATGGCGCTATTGCAACGCTCGCGCGTATTCCGGATGTTTCGGGAAACGGCCGGAAATGAAATGTTTCTTGTCCGCGGGCGGTCCAGATACATGACGATACAAAGCGCCGCGGAGGCCACGGCACAATGGCATCAAGGCGCGGGCTGCGCGCCGCGATCCTGGAGGGGAAACGGAAATGAAGCGTTCACTGCTGCTCGCCACGATGATCTTGTCCGCACTCGCGTATGAGCTTCGGGGAGGCGCGACCTGCCGATGGGCTTTCTCCAAGCCGCCTGTTCTGCGCCTGGCGGGCGCCGCACGGCGACGGCGTGTTCGTCCTGTGACCTGCAACCACCCTGCCAATCTGAAGGTGCGCAATGACTCAGCCTGACCATATCCTTATCGTGGACGACGACCGGGAGATCCGTACGCTGGCGGCCGAGTATCTCGAACGCAGCGGGATGCGTGTGACCCTTGCGGCGAACGGGCGCGAGATGCGCGCGGCCCTGGACAAGGGAGCGGTGGATCTCGTCGTGCTGGACCTGATGCTTCCCGGCGAAGATGGACTGACGTTGTGCCGGGACTTGCGCGCAAGCGAGCGCAAGAACATGCCAGTGCTGATGCTTACTGCCCGCAACGAGGAGGCCGATCGTATCCTGGGGCTCGAGATGGGTGCGGACGACTACCTCGTCAAGCCATTCGCGGCGCGCGAACTGCTGGCCAGGATACGTTCGGTGCTGCGGCGCACGCGCATGCTGCCCCCCAACCTGCAGATCACCGAAGCGGCTACCGTGCTGGCTTTCGGCCCCTGGCGGCTGGATACGACCGCGCGGCACCTGCTCGACGATAGCGACGTCATCGTCGCCCTCAGCGGCGCAGAGTACCGGCTCCTGCGGGTCTTCCTCGACCATCCGCAGCGCGTGCTGAACCGGGACCAATTGCTCAACCTGACGCAGGGACGCGAAGCCGAACTGTTCGAGCGCTCCATCGACCTGATGGTGAGCCGGCTGCGGCAGCGCCTGCGCGACGATGCCAAGGAGCCCTGCTATATCAAGACGGTGCGCAACGAGGGCTATGTGTTCGCGGCGATGGTGGAGATTCGGGAGGAGCGCACATGAGCCGCCCGGACGGAACCCTGCAAGGATGGCCGCGCACGTTGTTTGCGCGCCTGATGGTGATCCTGCTGATCGGCCTCGTGCTGGCGCAAGGGCTGGCCTTCAGCCTCGTGCTGCGGGAGCGCTCGCAGGTCGCCGACAGGTTGATGCTGGGCAACCTCGGGCGCGATGTGGCCAGTTCCGTTGCCATCCTGGACATGATGTCGGCGGATAAGCGGCCGGCCTGGCTCGATCAGCTGGGGCGCCGAAACTACAGCTATCTGCTCAACGCCGGCAAGGCCGGCGGCGATCCGCCAGGCCTGCAACTATCCCAGGAAGCCGTCGCGACGATCGCAGAGGCACTGGGGGAGCGTTACAATGTGACGGTAAATGCACTGTCTGCCGATGGGGCGCAATTCCAGGTGCATTTGCGCCTTAGCGACGGCAGTCCGCTCACCATCGATGTCCATCCGGCGCCAATGGGATTGTCGGCCTGGTTGCCGGTGCTCCTGTGCGCTCAACTGGCGCTGCTGGCAAGTTGCGCCTGGATCGCCGTGCGCCTGGTAACGCGCCCGCTGAAACAACTGGCGGCGGCCGCGGAGAACCTGGGGCCGGATCTGAAGGCCGACCTTATCCCCGAGCGCGGGCCGGCCGAGGTGGTACACGCCGCGGCGGCCTTCAACGCCATGCAGCAGCGCATCGCGGGGTATCTCGCCGAGCGCGTGCAGATTCTCGCGGCGATCTCCCACGACTTGCAGACGCCCATCACGCGAATGCGGTTACGCCTGGACTTGATGGAGAGATCCGAGACACAGGACAAGCTTTACAGCGATCTTCGCGCGATGGAGCATCTGGTCCGCGAGGGCGTCACCTATGCGCGCACGCTGCATGGCAGCGCGGAAGCGCTGGCTCGTGTGGACCTCGATGCACTGCTGGACAGCCTGGCTTGTGACTATCGGGACGGTGGGCATGCGATTACCTTGGACGGCAAGGTCGGCGCACCGGTACTGACGCGCCCGCAGGCGCTGCGTCGCATCCTGACGAACCTCGTGGACAACGCGCTCAAGTTCGGCGGCGACGTGGATATTGCTGTGTTCCGGGAGGCGGAAGGCAGTCTTGCCATTGCAGTGCGGGACCGCGGTCCCGGCATTCCCGAAGCCGAACTCGAACGGGTCATGCAGCCGTTCTATCGCCTCGAGACGTCCCGGAACAGGGGGACGGGCGGTACGGGCCTGGGGTTGGCGATTGCGCAGCAACTGGCGCAAGCCCTTGGCAGCCAGCTAGTGCTCTCCAATCGGCAAGCGGGCGGCCTTCAGGCCAGGCTCACCCTGCCTGCACGGGCATAGCGGGCTGTTCCGGCGCGCGGCGCCTCGTTTCCAGCGACGGCAGGCAGGGTGGGCTGCACGTCGCGTTTAGCGTTTAGCGTTTAGCGGTTGGCGTTTGGCGTTTGGTGTTTGGTGTTTGGCATGCAGCACTTCGTGCCGCGTCCTGACAATGTACGGTCCGTGCCGTCCTCTGGTTCGGGTCCAGTCTCTCCGCACTCAGTTGCCGTTTCTTCAGTCCCTCCTCCTCGCTGCCGCCACGGCCGATTTTGTATTCGTTTGTATCGCTTGCCCAGTGCGATACGTGTGCTCACAGTGCCACCGCGAAATCGCTACGGACCAGATACATCGGTCGCCTTAAATGCATCCTGTAGCGCGGCGGCGGCAACCAAGACCAGATCATCCCGCCCGCGCCGCAACATTGTCCGCGCCGGACACCGGCGCAACTGCCCTACACGAACCTGGAAAAACATCATGAAAATCATCAACGTCACAACCTTTGCCAAGCGCCTTGTCTCGATCGTTGCCCTTGCGGCCGCCGCCGGTGGGGTACAGGCTGTGTCCGCAGCCGAGCTGGCTTCGGATCATGGCGCTGGCCCAAGCGCAGCCGCTGCGCGCAGCATAGAACGGGATCCGTTCACTGACGGCGCGCGCAGTGGCGAGCGTGATGTCTACACGGATGGCGCCCGTTATGTGGATGGCACCGCGCGATTCGTTGCGGGCCTGGATCGCGTTGGCGTCTCCGCTTCGCCCGCCCGAAGCTCAGATGCCGCTGCCGACAGCGCAGCCATGCTCGCCCGCATCAGCAATCGTGACGGCTATACCGAAAGCGAACACGCTGCAGATCCCCGCTTGGCCGCATAGCACGTCCCGTCACTCTGATGACCGCCCAGATTGATCGCATGCAATTGATAAACAGCCTTTTTTATTTCCAGTAAGGAATCCACCATGACCCAACTCGAAAATGTACTCTACACCGGCAAAACCCACACCTCCTCCGGTGGGCGGAACGGCACATCCCGCAGCTCTGATGGCCGCCTGGACATTCATCTCTCGTCTCCTGGCACCGCCGGCAGTGGCACCAATCCGGAGCAGCTGTTTGCCGCTGGCTGGTCGGCCTGTTTTATCGGTGCGATCGGGATCGCGGCTGGCAAAATGAAGGTCACTCTCCCGGCCGACCTGGCCATCGACGCGGAAGTGGACCTGGGCACAACCGGTGGCGCTTACTTCCTTCAAGCGCGTCTCAATGTCAGCCTCCCGGGTGTGGAGCATGAAGTCGCCCAGGCGCTGGTGGACGCCGCGCACCAGACGTGCCCGTACTCCAAAGCCACAAGGGGCAACATCAACGTCGTGATTAACCTGGTCTGAGCCAGCGTTTTCATATATCCGGCCTGCCCGTGCTTATCGGGCAGGCAACCTTTCCACATCCCCTTGAACTCGCACCAGAACGCTCGATCTCCAGGTGACTCGAAATCGAGCGGGCCTGTTGGAACCCGGTTCCAGGCAAAAGAACTCCAGCTTTATCGAACTGCTGGAGGGCGGGCGGCGCGTAAGCGTGCTGCCGCGATCGTCCATGGACGGGGACGACGGCTTGCAAGAATGATGGGCATCGGCGCGCTGCCTGCGCTCACGGTGCGCGCGGCGTTCCGGGCCGGCACCTTGGTTCGCGTACTCCCCGCATATCATCTCCAGCGGCTAAATATCTACGTACTCTATGCGTCGCGACAGTACCTCGACGCCAAGATCAAGACCTGGATCGCGTTCGTACGTGAAAGGATTCCCGATGCGTTACGCGCGGACGAAATTCTTGTCCATGGAATAGACCGGCCTGCGTGACCCTGGCAGCGCCGGAAGGGATAACGCATCCGATCGGAGACTGGCGCGCGGGCGCCGTGTGGGGCCTCAGGCATGCAAGACCCGGGAGGCGTCAAGTTACTGTGGCCGGCGAAGTCCTGGACGCGAGGGTGAAGGCCACTCGGATTTATTCCGTCGTGTAGCAAGTGATGTTCCACGTCGGAGGCTTATTGGGGCGGCACCGGAGCCTATAGTTTAGCCAAGGCGGAATGCCGATCGTCTACATCATATGTCCGGCATGGAGGATCGGATTCCGCATCTGCGGCAACGCGGTTCCCGTTGTTGAACAATGAAAGCGGTGGCGTCTACGGCCGCCTTCCTGAAATCTGGGTGAGTCAGTATGCGGTCAAGTATCAAGAGCATGGGTGTGTCGGTCGCTGTCCTCGCTGGCCTGATGAACGGTGGGTTGGCGGCGGCCGAGGGGTTGTCGCCGAAGCAGAACGGCGCGATCTTGCAGGAAGAGATCAGATGGTCGTCCTTCGCGGCATTCCCACAGCGGGCCCGGCTCGCCGTCCTGGTGGGCGACCCGACCAAGCCGGGCCCTTATGTCGTACGGGTCAACGTCCCCGCCGGCGTCAAGCTGATGCCTCACGTCCATCCCGAGGACCGTATCTACACCGTCATCGCGGGCGTCTTCTACATCGGCCTCGGCGATGAATTCGATCCACAGAAGCTCGTCGCGTATCCGCCAGGGAGCGTTGTCGTGTTGCCAGGCGGCACACCGCATTTCCATTGGGCAAGATCCGGGGGATACATCACCCAAGTTTCCGGCAACGGTCCGTTAGGGATCGATTATGTCAATTCGGAAGACGACCCTCGCCAGAAGTAGCAGACGGCTTGCGGGAAGCATGCTGAGCCAATCAATTAATCAATCAATCTTGAGATGTCTTTGTTCAGTCGTAACCGTTCAGGAGCCGAAAATGTCCGTGGAATCCAAACTCGCAGATCTTGGCCTTGCGTTGCCGCAGCCACCGCAGCCCCTGGGCAGCTACACCGCGACCAGTGAAGCGGGGGACCTTCTTTTTATATCGGGGCAACTCCCGCTTCAGGAGGGCCGCGTTATCTTTCAAGGGCGCGTTGGCGAAGTCCTGACTGTGGAGCAAGGCAAGCAGGCGGCTGAACTGGCCGCTTTGAACGTTCTGGCGCAAATTAAGCACTACCTTGGCGGATTTGAGAGGCTGGATCATATCGTGCGCGTCGAAGGCCATGTGAGCAGTGCTGAGGGCTATTTCGATCAACCTGCGGTGATCAACGGCGCCTCGGATTTGTTTGCCGCCGTGCTGGGTGAAAAGGCCGGCCATGCACGTTCGGCGTTCTCGCATAACCAGCTGCCTGCCAACGCCGCTGTCGTGCTGGTAGTCATCGCGAAGATACGGCCGGCGCAGTAGCTCAGTGCGCGAACTTCTCCACCAGGAAATCGACGAAGGCTCGCACGCGCAGCGACAAATGGCGCGCGTGTGGGTAGAGCAGGATGAACGGCCGGGTGGCCCCGCCATACTCCGGCAACACCTCCACCAGATTCCCCTCGCGCAGGTCAGATTCCACCACGAATCGATAGGTCTGAAACAATCCCGCTCCTGCGCGCGCTAATGTGGCTCCACCGAGCACGTCCTCGGAGCATCCGTAGCTTCCTGTTGTCGCGATGTCGATGTGTTTCCCTTCATGATTGAAGGTCCAGGCCAACCGGCGTCCGCTGCTGGGAATATCGAACTGAATGCACTCATGCGTGTGCAGCTCGTCGAGCGTCGTCGGTTTGCCCGCGCGCTTGAGATAGCCCGGCGTAGCGACGACCACGAGTTCGGCGTCCTCCAGTTTCCTGGCGATGAGAGTGGAGTCCTCCGGCGCCTTGCCACGGACCGACAGATCGTAGACATCGTCTGCGAATTCGACGTTGCGATTGCTGATATGGGTTTCGACGGAAACATCGGGGAAGCGCTGATGGAATTCCGGCAGTACCGGTAGCACCCGGTAGTGCGCATATGGGGTTGGCAGGCTGATGCGCAGCAGGCCTGCCGGACTCCCGTGTTGACCGCTCACTTGCCGCTCGGCATCGACCAGTTGTGCCAGCGCGTTGCGAGATTGCTCGAAATAGATCCGGCCTTCATCCGTCAGCCTGATCTGTCGTGTCGTCCTGACAAAGAGGCGTACGCCCAGGCGCGATTCCAGGCGGGAAACGGAGCGGCTTACTGCTGCCGGCGTCACGCTGGTAGCAATCGCTGCTGCCGTAAAACTGCTGAGTTCTGCGGCAAGACAGAAGAGCTCGATGCTGCCGAGCTGAAGGTCATCGAATTTGCGTTTCATCGTTTTGCGGGCATGTAACGACTGTTATGTCGCGAGGGGCGTTTATCGGTGCCGGCCCATCCAATAGATTGGCGTCCCCGGGCTGGACACGCATTGCAATCAGCCCTTCATTCAGGAGAACTCGATGCAGTTGATCTACGTTGGCGACCCGATGTGTTCGTGGTGTTACGGATTTGGAAATATTTTGACGGAACTCACGGAAACAAGGCCGGACCTCCCCCTGAAAATTGTAGTGGGCGGCATTCGCGCAGGGGCAACGGACATTCTGGACGACGCCGGCAAACGCTTCCGCCTTCAACACTGGACGCGCGTGGAGCAGGCTAGCGGTCTTCAATTCAACCGCAAGGGGTTCCTGGCTCGCGAAGGTTTTGTATACGACACGGAACCAATCTGCCGAGCGGTGGTAACCGCGCGCGCATTCGCTCCAGGACAGAATCCGCTTCCGCTATTTCGTACTCTGCAGCGAGCATTCTACATTGATGCCCGAGATACCACGGCAACGGATGTCCTGGTCGAAGTGGCAGCCGGCGCCCTGGCAGACAGCGGCCTCGATGTATCGAAGCAAGCATTTCGCGATCTCTTCGAATCCGATAGTGTGAAGCAAGCGACGCAGGCGGATTTTGTCCTCGCCCGTAGCTGGGGTATATCAAGTTTCCCGAGTTTGCTCGTCGAAGATCGAGGGCAGTTGCAACTTCTGGCGATGGGGTTCACATCCCTGGATATTTTGAACAATCGATTGAACAAGGTATTGGGCGAGCGCTCATTTGCCGCGGCATGAATGAAACGTTGTCTCCATGGCCGGGGGTCTTGTGTTGGCAATCCAATTTCGCTGCATGGATCGTAGCGGTCCCGGCAATATCGCGCCCTGAGATGCCGGATTCTCGCGCGGCGAGCTGACGGGCAGCCTGCCCGGCAGCGGGGGCAGGTCCATCAGGTGCCGGATTTGCAGTGGATGGTCTGCGTGGTCAGGTGTCACATGCTACGATTTCCTCCATAAAGCTCTCCGACATCCATACAGGGAGGCAGACATGGCGATAGTCGAAAACGGCAACCAGGAAACCGAGTTTTGGGAGGGCGTGCGCGTAGCCGCGGACTCCCGCTACCGGGCCGAACAGGCCGCGAAGATGCGGCGGACTATTGGCTGGGCCTTGGGGTTCTCAATCGCAGGCCTGTGCTTGGCGCTGGTAGCTCACCGGCGACACCGGGACACCGTGCATCTGTTTGGCTTGGGTGATGAGTAGGAAAATGGCTAGTGATTTTCTGCCCACTCCATGATCCATGATCCATGAGTAACGATGGGAGATTGCCGTGTCGAGCCATGTCTTTGTCGAAGAAGGGGATTACCACTGCCACTGCACGGTCTGGGAGTCACATGGCGGGATTTGGCAGGCATCAGTATTGTTCGAGCGGAAGATCGATCACACCAACGAGTTCATCCCTGGCTTGCGGCACAAGATGAAAACCCGATTCGGCAGCAAGGAAGAAGCGATTCGCGAAGCAATTGCCTATGCAAAGGCTTGCGTCGAGAACACGCAGACGGGGCTGTAGTCTCACGCCATTTTCCCGGCCGCTGTGCCTGCTTCATGGTCGATCATGGGCCGTGCAATGATGGCACTTGCCGTGCGACTAACCGGTATCGGCCAGGTCATATGGGGTATGACACCACTATCCAGGGGTGACCAGCGTGTACTTAGGGCGTGGAAGCCCAGGCACGAGGCAGCCCGAAGCGCTTTTGGCCGTGCGTATCTTCTCCACTATTGCGTCCCGGACACAGGTGGGGGCGGAGATGCAGGGACTGGCACCATTCAGCGCTGGGCCAGGCGAACTACGGACAGGCGCGGCTGAAGGAGTCATCATGCAAGAGCTTGCCTTTCGCACCATGCTGTACCGCTACTTTTTCTTCGGCTGGCTGTTCCGCGACGTCAGCCGGGGCAATCTCGTCGAACGCACCGTCGCCTGGCGTTTCAACCAGGCGCACGCGCACTGGCTGCTGACCTATATGCGGCGCTGGCTCTGGTGCGGGCTATCCTTCTGCGCCTTGGGTGGCGTGGTCGAACTGATGCTGCGCGCGCCTGGCCTGTCAGCGCTCTTCTACGTGCCCGGTGTGCTCAGCGTGCCGGTCAATGTCGTCATCGGGGTGCTCTGGATCGGCCTGAAGGCGCTTCCCGGGCCGCTGTGAGCGGTGGCGCCGGCGGCGGCCAGAGATCTGAATTTTTCGGACTAAGAAGGCCCGACATCCCCGGACGCTTCGGGGGATAGCACCGGACGGCCGTGGCCGGCCAACCTTGATTCCCGCCGCCAGTCGCCATGTCTGGCTCACTATGTGTATAGAATGGCGCCTGCTCCTCCCGGGCGGCCAATTTATCAATGCAATCCATACGCAAACGACCAGCCATCGACGGTGATCTCGGCTGGTATGAATCATCACCTTCCCGTCATTCCGGTCTCGGAGCGCGCCTCAAGGGGGAGCAGCATTTCGATGTTGCCATCGTAGGGGCCGGCTTCACCGGCATCTCGCTGGCACGCCGGCTGGCGGAGATCCGTCCGCGGGCAAGGATCGCCCTAATCGACGCACTTGAGATCGGCCAGGGCACCTCGGGCCGCAACGCGGGTTTCCTGATCGATGTGCCGCACAACGTGGATGGCGGACAGCAGGACGTCGAATACGAGCGCCAGTTGTTCACGCTGAACAATTTTGCCATCGGCCAGTTGCGCAGCCTGAAAGAACAATACCGCATCGATTGCGGCTGGCACGACGCGGGGAAATACATGTCGGCGCACGAGGAAGGCAATCTTGCCAGGCTCGAGTGCTTTGCCGACGCCCTGAAGGCCGCCGGCTTCGAATATGAAGTCGTGGAAGGACCGGCCCTCTCCCGGCGGCTCGGCACCGGCTATTACAAGGCGGCGGTCTATACACCCGGCAACGTGCTGGTAAACCCAGCGGGCCTGGTTCGCGGTCTGGCCGCGGCGCTGCCGGAATCAGTCACGCTGTTCGCGGCGAGCCCGGTAGTGGCCTGCGACTACGGGCCAGTCCATACCCTGAAGTTTCTGGGCGGCACCTTGCGCGCTGACGTGCTGGCGCTAACCGTCGGCAGTTTCAGCGAGGCATTCGGCCGCGTCGGGAACCGGCTGGCTTCGCTCTTCACCTATGCGAGCCTGACCGAACCGCTATCGGACAGCGAAGTCTCGGCCCATTTCAACGGGGTACGGCCCTGGGGTACCACATCGGCGCACCCGGCCGGAACCACCGTCCGCTACACCCCTGACGGGCGCATCTTTGTGCGCAACACGTTTCACCTTCAGCCTGCGCTGCGTAGCAGCGACATCTGCCTGCAGGACGCATGGGTAAAGCACCGCAGGTCATTCGAGGCGCGCTTTCCCTCCATTGCCGGAAAGCGCTTCGAATACACATGGGGCGGGCTCATCAGCATGACGCTCAACCATCACTCCGTGTTCCGCAAGGATGGGGACAACTTCTTCAGCACCGTGGGGTGCAACGGTGTCGGCGTCGTCAAGGGCACGTATCTCGGCCACTTCATGGCCGAATACATGAACGGCATGCGGAGCAGGGAGCTTGACTTCATCATGGCAAACAGCCGTCCAGGCTGGATGCCGCCTGAACCTTTCAAGCGCATCGGTGCATCGCTTCGCCTCAGGAGTGAAGTGGCGGGCGCAGGAGGGGATGTCTAGGGGCGCTTGAGGAGCCGGGCCTTCGTCAGACCCGAAGGGGGGCGACGGAATATTCCTTGCAGCCCTGTGGAGGGCTTCCTGCCTGCCGCATGGGAACGCAGGATGTGAAAAAAAACCGGAACTGCGCGGGGGTGCCCATTCCGGTTTCGCGCAGCGTGCGCGTAAGTGGTGCAGCGACGCTGCGAAGGGTGAATTTAAACACATCTACATCTGAAATAGATGCCGCTTAATTCGCATGTTGTTGTCAACCAACGCTGAATAGTGAATTGAAGCTCGTCACGTGAGGGCTTGATCATATCCGGTGGAAACCTCGGAGACACATCCGAAGGACGGTTGCAGGCGCTGGACGATGCCGGGGGCCAATGTCTTGTTGCAGGTGAGATGTGCCGTACTCAACGGCCTGCACATTCGCAAATTCACGCATTGGCCCACCTGACATGCGAATCGAAGGATTTGCGGTAGCACCCCCATGCCTCATGGGAGGCGCCGCCGGATGTAGTCCTTCCCAGCCGGACGACGGCAGGCTGTTTGTTTTTTTGCACGCTGGCGTGCGGCACCAGCGGATTTGCGTGCCGTTAGAGGCGGGGAAGATATAGCGCGGCGCCGCTGACGCCTGAGGTTCGGGTGTTGCGCCCCGTTAACGGCGGGCAGGTCTCGGGCTTGCAAAGCTGTTGGAAGTGGCTAAGCTCCCCTCATATCGTTATAGTTTTTATAACCAATAAGAGGCGCGAAGCATGAACGCACTAGCTGCGCTTGCCGCTGGATGGGGTTGTGCCGAGCGCCGGCATTCGGAATGCGGTACGGCTGGATTCTACAGTGAGGAGGTAGATGCTTACCTTGCTTCCTATGTCGGCATGCACGGAAATCCCGCCGCACCTATCTGGCTTTGCGACATTACGCCAAATACCGATGGCAAGTCGCTGACAGCACCGCTCAATCCTTTGCACGGGCCAGTTGTATGGGACAAATACTTTCGGCAGCGGAATCAGGAAAATATGATGCACTGGCAAAGCCATCAGAAAGCGGCAAAGCTCATTTCCTCAGCGCGCTCGGCGGCATTTGGCGCAGAAGCATGCGACTGGAAGCATTACTTCATGCACCACCTTTACGGTCCCTCCGGCGGGGAATTCAGGATCAGTCTGTTTCCATTGCGCACTGGCGCAAACGGAAACAGATGTTGGGCCAGGGTGTACCGAAACCAACCGGTACTTAATCCCCAGAGTCGATACGTCAGTCTATGCCGGACGGGTGGCCGGTTCCGCTTCATTGCGAAATTGAGGCAACGCATGCAGCCCAAAGTAATTGTCTGCATAGGCGCATGCCATGCCGACGACTTTCTGCGCGCATTCGAGTTCTCCAATGCGAGAGGTACGGACGCGATACTGCAGCCAGCGGATTTACCCGTGAGATTGCAGGTGTTCACCAAGGACAATACGACGTTGGTCATCTCGCCGGCGTTTGGAGGAGTGGTAGGCCTCAACTCCGACGTATTGTTAAATGCGATGGGGCGCTTCACCGCGCAATGGCTGGCCGCCTCCGAATTCCCTTCGCCACTGGAGGAAGTTTAATCGTTAAAACGACTTGGCAGCTGCACTAAGAGTCCGTTTGAAAACTCAAGGATGGGCGACTCTGCGCAGTAGCAGCCCGCCCATTGAGATATAGACCATGGTCTCGGGACGCATCAGGACGCCGCTCGTAGTCCCTCCATACGAAGGTACGTTCCACCACCCAACGACGGGGTAGCACCGCGAAGCCAACCTGATTCTCGTGGCGGCGCACCACCCGCACGACGAAGTCGAGCGTCGCGGCTTTATCCATCAAGGTGCGACGATCGTACGCACCATCTGCAAACAGATGCTTCAGTCCCGGCCAGCACTTCTTCAGCGTCTCCAGAGCCGCCAACGCCCAGGTACTGTCGACGATTCCCGCAGGCGTCAAGTTCATTATCAAGCACCGCGAAGAGCCAGTGGTAGCGTGCCGCGCGCGCTACCGGTCAATACAATAATGTCGACATTAAAATTTATGGCTGCTATGATCGTGCTCACGATAGCCTGAGCCGGTAGAAGTCGCTTGTCGCACAGTTGGTTGGTGAGGCGGGCAGCACCTGGCAGGCTGGGTGATAGTCCAGAAAACATGGGGGAGACGATGTCATTACTGAAAAAGCTGCTCGCAGCTGCGTTGTGCGCCGAGACAATCATTGCCTTGTGCGCGCCAGGCCCGGTCCAGGCACAGGAAGCCTGGCCAGCGCGCCCGATTCAAATGATCGTGCCGTCGTCTCCCGGATCGGGAACCGACGCGCTGGCGCGGGTCATGGCGCGGCGCCTTTCCGAATCGCTGAAGCAATCTGTGGTCGTGGAGAACCGGCCGGGTGGTAGTGGGGTGATCGGGACCAACGCCGTCCTCAAGGCGGCGCCGGATGGCTACACGATCCTCTACACAACGGCATCCAACATGGTGGTTGCGCCGGCCGTCATCAAGCCCATTTCCCAGGAAGCAAGAAAGAGCCTCGTGCCGATCGCGCAGACAGCTGTGGGTGGGGTGTTGCTGCTGGTGAGCCCGGATCTGCCGGTACACGACTTGCCTGGACTCATCGCGCTCGTGAAGGCGAATCCGGATAAGTACAGCTATGGCAGTTGGGCCACCGGCTCGTCCGCGCACTTGACGATGGAGTGGCTAAAGAAGCAGACCGGCATGAAGACCGAACACGTCGCATATCGGACATCTAGTCAACTGCTTACCGAACTATCATCGGGGGTGCTGAAGATCGGCTGGACCGATCCCAGCGTGGCGGTTCCGTTCCTGCAATCCGGGAAGGTGCGCGGCATTGCCATTGTAGGCAACGTGCGGTCTCCCCAGCTCGCCGACGTCAAAACGATGGGTGAACAGGGTTACAAGTTCAGTACGGTGGGATGGTTCGGCATGTTCGCGCCGGCCGGAACTAGTCCGGCGATCGTGAAGCGGCTGGCCGATGAGGTCAACAAGGTGCAGGCGTTGCCCGAGATTGCGGCCCTGATGAAGAAACTGAACTTCGAGCCGCCTCCTGTAAAGTCCTCCGCGCAGTTGGGCGAGATCGTCCAGAATGATCTGCAAGTCTGGACGAAGATCGCCAACGACGCAGGAATCAGGCTCGAAGAATAAGATGTGCCGTGCGCGGCATTGCGGCCTGTCCAGGACAAAGCTGCCATATCCCAGCCTGATAGCCGCCAGCCGTCCCGATCCCTTGGCCAGGTTCGAGCGGGTCGTTCATTTGGCGGGGGACCGGAGTTCTCGCCTTGTTGATCCTGGGAATGGCGGTCACATCAACCCTGCATCTGGATACGGCCCCTGGCCGGGCGCTAAGGAATTATTGCGTGAATTTCTCTGAAATTTCGGGTGGGGTTCCTGCCACCACATCGCGGCAAACTCTGCGCGTTGATTTTTACCTTGACCTGATTTGCCCCTGGTGCTGGATTGGGTTGCGCAATCTGCGTTCAGCATGGGCAAGCTTTCGACAGCAGCATCCTGGTTTGGAGCTGGAGACGATATGGCATGCCAATGCTTTGCTGCCGCAGATTCCTGCGCAAGGCATTCCGTACCAAGAATTCTATGAAGCAAGGCTTGGTGGCCAACGGGCTGTGGCGATGCGCCGCGCACAGATTCGCGCTGTGGCCGAATCGGTTGATCTATCGTTGAACTTCGAAAACATTGCGACCTTCCCGAATTCGGTGCTGGCATGTGCCTTGGTCAATGCGGCCCAGTCCAAGCTGGTGCCGGAGGCCATGTACCAGTTGGTAGAGTCCATCTACTGTGCATTCTTCTCCCAAGGGCAAGACATCGGTTCGACAGAGACACTGCAGGCCCTGGCTCAATCGTCAGGGTTCAGTTGGGATGCCAGGGCGTCCTCTCCGCTCCGGTCTTCAAGGGGGGCCGGCCATGCAGGAGGGGTTCCTCATCTCGTCTTCAATGGGCAGTGGCCGGTCACTGGCGCAGCTCCAGCAAGCGAGTTGATTCATATCATGCAGAAAGCCGTGGCGGCCATGCGTTTGAACAGCGGGTGCAAATCCGATGCCTGATTCCGAATGGATTCTGGTCGGGCCTCCGGAGTCGCTGGCTCCAGGCGCAGGCAAACTGGTCTTGTTGCAAGACGGTCAATCGGCAATCGTGTTCAACCTTGGCGGCCAATTCTTTGCCATGGAAAACAGTTGCCCGCATGCGGGAGCCTCCATGGCAGGAGGTTCGTGTGTTGAGCACGTTATCAGCTGCCCTGCACACGGCTTGCGATTTGATATTCGCAACGGCCAGTGCACTGCATCTCCGAGCTTGTGTATCCGCACCTATGAAGTCGTCGTGGAGGACAAGCAACTTTGGCTACGCCCGCCAGAATTCAAGTATTGAGAATTCCCTAAAACAGGGCAACCACTTCTGCGGTGGCGCGTAATGTCTCCAACGGAATAATTGGAGATGTGTGCCATGGCGAAGAAGCCGTTGCACGATGCGACGAAGAAGCGCTCGAAGGCTGGTCGGGTGCTATTGCCGCGCAAACGTCCGGTCGAGGTGGTTGCAGCCTGCTGATGCAGACAGCGACTTCACCACCTGTGGCGGCTTCTCGCCTTCCCTCGCCCTGGTCCGTCGCTACGGAAGTGCCGTCCCCCGACGCGCCGGCTTCCGGGCTCCCTGCCGCGTCAACCGAGGATCATCCTGCGCCGTCAAGGACGTGGCTCGCCCGGGCGTTACCTGGGCCAACCTGCCACGCCGCCAACGGCGGATGATCCGTCGCGCTGGTCCATGCTTCGATCCGGACAAGCCTGCCATCGAGGTGGCAGTTGCACAGACCGCGCATGCCGCTATATCGAGAGTCAGGCGCGGCCACTGTCCGAAGCCGCGGCGCTGCTGGGTTTCGTCTCTCTCAGCGCCGTCTCCAGATGGCTCAGCCACCGTTTCGGTTGCGGCGTCACGAAATGGCGGCAGAGGCTGGACTTAGCCGATGCTGAAGCGTTGCCCATCATCCACGACGAGCGTCGAGCCGGTCATGAATGCGCTGGCCGGTGAAGCGAGCATCAGCAGCGCGCCATCGAGCGCCTCGGGCGTGCCGAGGCGGCGGCGAGGCAGACCCTCAACGATCTTCCTGCCCGCGGGGCTCTGGAACATGGCGCGGTTGATGTCAGTCTCGATGAAGCCGGGATTGATGGCGTTGACGTTGATACCGTGGCACGCTAATTCATGGGCCATCGTGCGGGTCAGATGCTCCAGCGCCGCCTTGCTGGCGCCGTAGATGCCGAGGTGCGGCGAGTGCGTCTGCGCGGCGAGCGAGCATATATTGATGATGCGGCCCGGCAACTGCCTGTCGATGAGCCGGCGTGCGAAGGCGGTAGACATCAGCAACGCGGCCTTCGTGTTCACGTCGAATACCCGGTCGAACATCTTCTCGTCCACGTCGAGCAGCGCCGCGCGCCCTCCGACGCCCGCATTGTTCACAAGCGCCCATAGCGGCGGCATGCTTTGCTGGATTTCATCCAAGGCAAGGCGCACGGCTTCCTGGTCGGCAACATCGACGGGAAAGGCCCGCGCCGTACCGCCGGCCTGTGCGATCAGTTTTGCAGTTTCCTGCAGCGGCTCCGGCCGCCTGCCCAGCAGGGCGATATGCGCGCCGGTGGCGGCCAGCGTCCTTGCCGCCTGCCGCCCAAGTCCCGAGCCAGCGCCGGTGACGATTGCCGTCAGAGCGCGCAGGCCGAAGCGCTCGGCAAAAAACTCCGTGTCAAAGCCATTGGCCATCTTCATTCCTTCTCTTGATGTCGTTTCGTTGGGGCAATGCTGCGCGATTAGTGGCGACCGCAGGTTCAGTCCGGCCTGATGCCGAGGCGCCGCTCAATTTCCCTGTTCGATACGGACTGTGCTTTCAGGTCGCGCTGCTGCTCATCCAGGGTGCTGTCTGGCGCGGGCTCGAATCCCGGCGAACGCAGCCTTTCGCGAACCGCCGCGGTGTGCCAGACGACCTCACTTCGTGATGAAGGCGCCTGGTGATCGTTTCGCCGTGCAGCCGGGCACCCGCATGCCGATCCACGGCGGGGGCGTTCAAATCAGTATATCCGCGTTCCGGAGAGCTTGGTACGTCGGGCAGCAGGGCGACCGCTAGTTGCCCGCTTTCGCGAAAGTCAGTATGACTCCCGTCGGGCGGAGGCCAGGTTGGACAGCAGGTCCGCGCACGTGATGCAATCTTGCCTTGCGTCGCCGTCCGGATCGAAGCTGCGGTAGTCGGCGATCCAGTGCTCCTGCGTCAGCGGACTATTGTCATAAAAAGACAAGTTCGAGGCGTGCAAGGTAAAGCGGGAAGTGGCGCCAGGCCAGATGATTCACTCGTCGCAAAGGACATTCTGACATCAACCGGGTAAAGGAGATGCAAACGCACTTTCTGGACAACTCTCTTCTGCCTGAAAACCAGCAGCCTCTGGTCATTCAAGCCGCGCCCTACGGACCGCAATGGCTACAACACAAGGCCGATACGCAGCGACGCTTGAATGCCCGGAGCCCAGCAGCAAGCCAAGCCGTTCCCGCTTAAGCACCACTGCTAGCCGGGAGAAGCCATAGGTGGCTTTCCCAAGCCGCCTATGGCAAATTTTCTGCAGCCTGGCCAACTGTGCCACCAAATTCATATGTCCTTTGGCGAGCGCAAGCTGCAAGCCGCAGGCGAACTGTCTTATTTGATACAGAACAGGAGACAACATGGCAAAAGTCGTTAAATTCTACGAAACGGGTGGGCCCGATGTCCTTCGTTTCGAGGACGTTGAGGTTGGCGAACCGGGACCGGGAGAGGTCCGCGTCCGCCACGTGGCCGTGGGCCTGAATTTTGCTGACACCTACTTCCGCGGTGGCATTTACCAGGTTCCGCTGCCCAGCGGCGTCGGCAACGAGGCCGCCGGCGTGGTCGAGGCAGTCGGTGCCGGCGTGACCCAGTTGGCGGTCGGCGACCGTGTGACCTACACGGGCTTTATCAACACGTTGGGCGCCTACAGCACTGAGCGGCTGATTTCCGCCGCACTGCTGATCAAACTGCCGGAGGCCATCAGTTGCGAAGCCGCGGCGGCCATGACCATGCGGGGCTTGTCCGCTGCTTACCTGGTGCGTCGAATCTATCCTTTCGTGGCGGGCGAGGCCGTGCTGCTGCATGCCGCAGCAGGCGGTGTTGGCCTGATCGTTTCGCAATGGGCCAAATTGCTCGGGCTGACGGTGATTGGCACGGTTTCGACCGATGCCAAGGCCGAAGTGGCGCGCGCCCACGGCTGCGATCACACGATCAACTACAGCCATGAGGATGTGGCCAAGCGCGTGCGGGAACTGACCGACGGAGTGGGTGTGTCCGTGGTCTTCGACAGCGTGGGCAAGGCCACCTTCATGTCCTCGCTAGACTCCCTCAAGCGCCGCGGGCTGATGGTCTGCGTCGGTACCGCCTCCGGCACAATCCCGCCGTTTGATCCGCAAATTCTGGCCCGCAAGGGCTCGCTGTACCTGACCCGCCCGGGCCTGGCCGACTACATCGCCGATCCGGCCGAGAAGGCGGCACTGGTCGATGAACTATTCGGCCACGTGGCGGCAGGCCGCATCCGCATCGAGATCAATCAGCGCTATGCCTTGGAGGACGCCGTGCAGGCACATCGGGACCTGGAAGCTCGAAAGACCACGGGCTCGTCCATTTTCGAGATTTGAGTGTTCCCCCATCCTGGGAAACGCGAGCCGTCAGGCTGCTTTGGTCGGCAAAGCGTAACCCAGTGAATTGGCAGTCGGGTCAGGTTGTTCAGGACCCGCTGTCGGCAGCGATCTTTGTCGTACGCGGCGTCGGGATCCACATGTCCCACGCCATAGCGCTGTGTGTCGCAGAAGAGCGCCGCGATCTCACTAACGGTGGCGGTAGCGGTGGTAGCGATCGCCTTGGCGTCGCCGATCCGCGCCGACAGCCGTCGGCAAAAGCCGCTCAGCGTGGTATCCGACTCGCCGAATACGACGGCAACAAGACGCCGCGCAGCCGAGGCCTTGCTGGACGAGCGGCGCGTCTTTGACGGCAGTATCTTGCCGACAGAGATTTTGTTGCCCGCAACCAGGCATAGCCACGATGTGAATGCCGCCTCCCCCCTGAATGCACGCACGGCTTCCGATCATCTGCCTGCGACCTGCACCCTTCAATTCCGAATGCCTTTGCGCGGCGTGAGCACGCCGGTTTGGGCACGCGTGCTCAATCCCGATCACATGACGCCAGGAAAATGCCGATCAAATCGGTGCGCGAGTCGTCGCGACATCGGCTGAGTGCGTTGTCATGAGCATGTGTACAAGTCAGGTGCGGAAATGACGCGTCAAATCAGTTTTGCAGAAGCGTAAGGGCAGCGTAAGACGAGGGTACCGCGCCGGCAGCGCTTCCTGGCGGCGATGAGAAGCGTTGTGCCGTGGCTGCGGCTGATAGCGGCGCTCGAGCCAAACTACCCCAAGGGCCAACGAGTCGGACGTATCGCAGGCGCAGGCATTGCCGCATGGCCACGAGGACCATGCGTTTGGCGATGCGGGCTACATGGGAGTAGAGAAGCGCGATGCAATTCGGCGGGTTCTGTGGCCCTAGACGATGACGGTATTGTTCACATCTGCGATGGTCGTCGCGCCAAGCATGGCCATATTTCGATCGACCTCATCGCGCAAGAGCGTGATGGCGTGGCGAACGCCCTCGGCTCCCCCAACGGCCGCAGCGTAAATAAAAGGTCGCCCCAGGAAGACAAAGCGGGCGCCCATTGCCAACGCTTTCAGAACATCGCCGCCTCGCCGGATACCGCTGTCCATCATGACGGTTGTCTTGTGCGCGACTGCCTCACAAATCTCCGGCAAAACAGCAAGCGGTTCCACGGCACCGTCCAATTGGCGCCCACCGTGATTCGAGACAATGATGCCGTCGGCGCCCAAGGCGACAGCGCGTTCGGCGTCGGACGTATGCAAAATGCCCTTTATGACCAGGTTGCCGCGCCATCTTTGCCGGATTCGCTCAATATCCGTCCAACTCAGATGATCGCGCCCCGTCGTATCGCGAATAGCGGAGGCCGACAAGATCGGTGCGCCGCGAGACGCAAAAGAATTCTCAAAATGCGGCATCCCACTCGAAACTAGCGTTCTGGCGAACGTCCCGGCCAGCCAACGCGGCCGAGACACGCCATCGAATGCCAAGCGGACAGATGGTCGCAAAGGCAAAGAGAAGCCAGTACGGACGTTATTCTCCCGGTTGGCCCAAACGGGAATATCAACCGTAAGGACAAGCGTAGCGAACCCGGCCGCTTCAATCCGCTCAATCAGGGCGTCCCTGCGTGCGGCGTCGCCTGGCAGGTACGCCTGAAACCACGTACCTGGCGCGGCCGCCTGAACGGATTCCATCGGAATCAAGGACGTGCCGCTCATGATTGCGGGTATCTGCTCTTCCCGCGCCGTTTGCGCGAGGACCACATCGCCGCGGTAAGCGGCAATCGCACTGATTCCAACGGGCGCCACGCCAAAGGGAGAAGCGTAACGTTGCCCAAAGATCTCAGTCGCTTGCGACCTTCCCGACACGTCGACAAGAACTTTGGGACGAAACTTGACATCGTCGAATGCCGTCCTGTTTGCGGCAAGCGACTTTCCATCCTCCGCGGCACCGGCAATGTAGCCAAAGATCGGGCGCGGAAGCCCCCTCTTTGCCGCGACTTCAAAATCGGCAAGAGAGAGGATCTGTCTTAGTCGTCGATGAATCTGACGGTTGGCGCCATAGGCAGGCTTGGCAGGCGTTCCAGCGCTCGGAACGGCTTGGCTTTCTGCAACTTCTGTTTGAGATGTCATCTTGATTTGAAGCGTCTATCAGGCCCAACCGCTGTCACTATCAGCCACGCCGGATCACATCGATAATTAGGCGAACGTGCCACGCTGGCGCATCAGCTCACGGAACAGCGCCTCGTTCTTCTCGAACGGCGCACGCCCGTGGAGGTAGAAGTAGTTGTTCAGTACAACCAGATCGCCGACGGGCAGCGACACTTCCTTTGTTCCCGGCGAAGCCTCCATGGAGGTCGACAGGTCGTTGAGAAATGCAGCCTCCTCGCGATTGCGAGGTTGTACAAACTGATCGATGAAGGACATCGACAACCCAAACTCATTCTGGAAGAAGAGCGGGCGCTCGACCCTATCGCCCACATTCTTGGACCCTGGTGCCTTGTAAAGGAAAGGCTGCGTCCCGAGACGGTGACTGACAAACCGGTCACGCGCCTCCCAATCGTCCAGATGCAAGAATCGGGACTCGCCGCCAATGGCATGCTGTTCTGCAAACTTCATCATCAACAGCCAGTCCGTCGCTTCGGTAACGAAGGTGCCATCGGTGTGCATCGTGAAGAGTCGATAGGCTTGGCGCAAATAGGAGTCGCTATCGTCCGTGTGCTTGACCACGAAGCGAGCATAGTAGTTGCCGGACATCGCATCGTGGTTGCTGGGGCCCAAGAGGTGCCCAATGGCAGTGCCGAAGCGAACGAAATCGTCGGCATCCGTCGTCAGTCCCTGGAGGCCTACCGTAAAGCCACCGTGCTGCCGATCCTTCACAATGCCGTTGACGGTTGTAGCGAAGTCCTCGCCGACATGCTTCGCGAGTACATCCGCGAGTTCGTAGCGCATGAAGGGAACATACTCGAGGTTCTGAACATCGACCTTGCGTACGTCATGCAGGAACCCAAGAAGGGCATCGCGCTCAACGGTCAAATGCAGGATGCGATGGTGATCTGCGTGGGCAGACAATTGGAAACGGGGCTCGTCATTGCTGGCAAGCACTGCCGCTGGAAGCGGGGCATTCATCGTTAGCTCTCCGGGATGTTGTATGACGCTATTTCATCTGGATTCTTTGATATGATCCAGATAGAAGACAGTAATCTTTGTTCCGAAATCGAGATTAAAACGATGATTGACGTTCGCCAGTTGCAGTGCTTCCTCGCCGTGGCGGAAGAGCTTCACTTTGCGAAGGCGGCAGATCGCTTAGGTGTCGCACAATCAGGGCTCAGCACCCAAATCCAACGCCTTGAACAAGATTTGGGGGTCACGCTCTTGAATCGCAACAAAAGGAAGCCGGTGTCACTTACCGACGCGGGGCACCTGTTCCATGCCGAGGCTGTCGCTGCGTTGCGGCATATTGAGCGAGCCGATCAGGTGGGACGCTTGGCTGCCCGAGGGCTGGCTGGCGTCATCCGTGTCGGCTATGTGGCATCTGGCGTAAGCAGCGGCCTTTTGTCCATGATGTTGAGCGAGTTCCGGAAATCACACGAGATGGTCCGGATCGAAGTCGTGCCAATGGAAACGCCAAGGCAGCTCGAAGCGCTCAGTGATGGCCAGATTGATGTGGGAATTGTCAGGCCCAGACGGCTCTATCCGGCTGGCGTTATCACGAAAGTCGTACAGACTGAACGTCTGCTGGCCGCAATGACAGGAAGCCATCCCCTTGCAAAGCGAGGGACGGTTTCAGCGCGCGCGCTAGCAGATCAATCCTTCATCGTCCCTCAGTTTGCGGACGAGGAAGGATTCGGGGCTGCATTATCCGCCCTGGGCAAAGCCGGAGGGTTCACGCCTAACCTGGAATATCGCGTCCAGGATTTCATCTCCGCGATCTGCCTCGCGTCTGCGGGATACGGAGTGGCCATCGTGCCTGAGTCAATGCAGAACTTCTCCCAGCCAGGTATCCACTACACACAGATTGCCGACTTTAAATTCTCAGTGCACCTGGCGCTAGCTCACAGGCGTCGGGAAATATCCCCGGCGGTACGAGCATTCGTGCAGCTCGGAACCGAGATATTCAATGGCCGTGCTTGAATCGACCAACGGGATCCTGCATCGTCCCCGCGATGGAGGATCGTGGGGATGATGGATTGAGTGCCGGCAGCGCGCTCAGCCGCGTCGCGTTTCCGCGATGTAACACCATCTGCCAATGAGGAACACGGTGAAGGGCAGAACTGCCGCGAGCGGTAGCCAGCGCAAGGCGACTTGAAGACCGACCGCGTCCGCTACCATACCGGTGATAAAGGGGCCTGCTGCGAGGCCTAATATATTGTTAAACAACGTCAGTGTGGCAAATGCCGAGCCATGAATAGCTGGCGGTGTGGCCCCGGCAATGATCGCGCTGCAAGTGCCGAACGAGCTCGCAAGGAAGAACACCCCGGGCGCAAGGAGGGTGAGTTGCAGATTACCTTGTGGCAAGCGGAACGCGATCGCCAGCAGAGTGCCTAATACGAGGCAATAGCCAATGGCCATGTTCCACCGCTTAAGCGACGAATCCCCGCTGATCCGATCGGTCATCACACCGCACATGAGTTGGCCCAGGCCGCTGACAAGGACGAGCCCGGCCGCCAGTACGGCCGCCTCGCTGACAGGCATGCCCCAGTAGCGATTCAGGTAGCTGGGCAGCCACACGAAAAGAGTGCCCTGAACGAAGATCTGCAGGGCGCAGCCGAGGTACGCGCAAAAGACGGAACGGGACGGAAACAGGCCAGAGAAAAACGCACGCGGTGTCAGTTTCACATGCCCGTATACCGGATTTCCGTTCGCATTGTCCGGTTGCGCACTTGCGAGTTTTTCTTCCGTGACCACGAAGTAATAAATGATCACCAGCACAAAGCCAATGATCGCCATCAGACCCATCGACCAGCGCCAGCCAAAGTGCGTCGCAATGATGCCGGAAAGCGAAACACCGAGCACGGACCCAAAAGCGGCGGCAGACGTAAAGCCGCCGGCAATGGTGGACCGCATATGCTTTGGAAAGACGCTCACGAGCATGGCGAATCCGACACTTCCGTAGGCAGCCTCGCCGACACCAACGAACAAGCGCGCGACGAACATCTCGTGGTAGGTGCTGGCAATGGCGCACCCGAGCGTGGCAACACTCCACACCGCAACCATCAGTGCAATGCTTTTGACTCGTCCCCAGCGGTCCGCGATTATGGAGAATGGGAGGGTCAGCACGCCGACCGCCAACGGCACCACGCTGCTAATCGAACCGAGCTGTGTATCGGAAATCTGCCACTGAACTTTCAAGAGTGGAAACAAGGCATTGATCGCCTGCCGCGACATGTAGTCGGACAGTAACAGGCAAAACATCAATGCAAATACGACCCACGCGTAGGGTCGGGCGCCAGTAGTAGCCGCAGTCGGCTCAGCCGGCATCGCGTTACTCGTACATGGGTTCAATTCTATCTCCTCTAATGATTCTCGAAACTCATGGCTAATAGTGCAGCCTGCTGTCGTGTGGGCGGTGTGAAGCAAGGCCTTCGGGCCAGGGCGCCAGTGGTGACTGCTGGCCATCAGCATCGCCGGGCGCTTTCTTTGTGCCGCCGTGCGCGCTTTGGAATTCGACGCTCGATCACTCAAGGCCCACGAGCAAGGCGGCATCACGTTCGACGACACGATCCTCGGTAAGGACTTCTCGCACCGGATCATCTAGCCTGGCGCTACTTCCCGCTTTACCTTGCACGCCTTGAACTTGGCCTTTTATGACAGTAATCCGCCCACGCAGGGAGCACTGGATCGCCATATGGGCCAGATTCAGCACACCTTGAGGAGTTGGTTGTTGCCCGTAACGCATCAGACCTGGAAGGAGCCATGCCTGGTGACCATGGAAGCCCTTCCAAAAGAGAAGAAACTGGTTGTTCTGCGACACCGTGGCGGGGCCAACGCTTCGGCCGACCCGCACTCCCTGGTGGACACCGCCAAGGCCAACGGCATCGATACATACCCGCATCTCGTTGCCCTGTTCAAAGCGCTCCCGTTCGCCGCGAGCGTCGGCGACGAGGCCTTGCTGCCATGGAACGTCAATCCCTGCATGGCCGATACTGGCAGCGCTCGCAAGAGACGTCTTTGAAAGTGTGCTCGCTATATCTTGCTAGGGTTTTCCCTTTGTTTGCGCGAATTGGCAACAACTTGTCGTGATCGGTCAAGCCGGTTGACCCGGTGCGATCCAAGAATAGACAAAGGGTGAATGTATCGCAAAGCCTGCTGCAAGATCGCCGGCCGGAAGGTTAAGTGCGGCATCGAGGTCATCGGCGACAAACCTTTCTAAACACGCAAAGCGTAGCAATCAAAAGGTATAGACATGAAGAAGCAGACCAATAACTTCCGGTGGCGCGGTTACGCCTTGGCGATCGGTGTTGGTGTCGCCGGTGGGATCCCCATGGCCCAGGCCCAGGAGGCTTGGCCCAGCAAGCCGATCCGTCTGGTGGTGGCGGGGCCTGCCGGCGGCAGTGCCGACGCGTTGGCGCGACTGCTGGCGGAAGGGCTGCAGAAGAAATTGAGCAAGCCGGTCATCGTAGAGAACAAGCCCGGTGCCGCCGGCGCGCTGGCGATCAGCGATTTGCAGTCCAACGGCAAGGATGGCCATACTCTCCTGGTCATCCAGGGCGGCGTCGTGAGCGAAGCGCCGTTGGCCTACAAGGTCCATTACAACCCCTTTGCGGACCTGAAGCCCCTGGCCCAGATCAGTCGCACGGGGTTGGTGCTGGTTGCCAACAAGGATGTGCCCGTCTCCAACCTGAAGCAGTTGGTGGACTACGGCAAATCGCAAAAAGACGGACTCGTCTTCGCTTCTTACGCTGCGGGACTGAAGGGCCACACCTCGGGCATGCTGCTCGGGCAACTCACGCATGTGCAAATGCGGCATGTGGGCTACAAGGGCTCTCCCCCGGCATTGAACGACCTGATGGGCGGCCATGTGCCCCTGATGTTCGATGGCGTGACGACCTCTTTGCCGCTGATCAAGGCCGGAAAGATCAAAGCGATTGCGCTGAACTATCCGACGCGGATTGCCGGATTGCCGGATGTGCCGACTTTCAAGGAGCTCGGTTACCCGCAACTGGCGGAAGCAGGCTGGTTCGCCGTGTGGTCCCGCCCGGATGTCGCTCCGGCAGTCCAGCAAAAAATCCGCGAGGCAACGCTGGCGTATTTCAAGCAACCCGCAGTGCAGAATCGCGTCAAGGACATGGGCATGGAGCAGGGCGGGGGCGCCACCTCGGAAGAGTTGATGGCGGACCTGAAGCAGGCATACCAGCAACAGTCCGCGCTGCTGAAGTCCATTAACTACCAGCCAGAATAATAAGAAATATCCGGTGCTGCGGTAGTAGCCCGGCCGCGCAACTGGCCGGCTGGGTTACTACCGTTCCGGCACGGCCGTCAGGTAAGCATACGGATCGTGGTCATTGAATCTGGCCGGTCGTCCCTGGTGGCACTGTCGTTTTCAAATTCCGCAGTCCAGGTCCTTTTTTTCCGGCCGATGGCACTCGGCCATGTTTTGGTCACGAGAGTTCGCGAATGAACGCTTCGGCCTGCGGCCACTCGCCATAGCCTGACGCGTGATTCAGATGCCCGACCTCGCCGAGTTCGGCGAAGCGACTGCCCCACGCCTGCGCCAGGTCACGGGCGCGATCGAGACGCGTCAGGGGATCGTTGCTGCTTGCCGCAACGATGCTCGGAAACGGCAATTTGCCGCGAGGGATCGGCAGCCAGCCGTGGTCGCTCAGTGTGTCGGTTGTCGGGTAGCCTGCCGGCATGGGCGTCTCGAGGTCCGCGGGCGCTGCAAGCAGTGCGCCGAGGATCTCGCGTGTGGCGCCTCGTGCCGCCCAATGGGCGACCATCATCGCGCCTGCGCTGTGCGCCACGATGATCACTTGCCCCTCGATGGTGGCTAGCGCGCGATCGATCGCATCGACGCGGGCAGCGCAGCTCAGCTTGTCTTGCTCAAGCGGGGCGACGCTGACCACGCCAGGCAGCTTCGCCGCCAGCAGGGTCTGCCAGTGTTCCGGCACATGGTCACGCAAGCCTGGGACGATGAGAACGGTCGTTTTCGTAGAGGCCATTTCGATCTTTCAGTAAGGCGCGTCACCGATGATGGCGGTGCGCTCCATCTTTCGGTGACACGGGGGGTAATCCATCACTGCGTAGTGTTGGGTTGAGCGGTTGTCCCAGAACACAACACTGTTTTTCCTCCAACGAAAACGCACCTGGTATTCGGGGATGGTGGCCTGGCTGACCAGGTAGTTAAGCAAATTACTGGCACCCGGCGCCTTGTCTAGCCCGTAGCGGACGTTTGCCGGCACGTTGTAATTTGTGAAGTGCGTCGTAAAACTCCCGTTGACGAACAGCACTTTCTCTCCGGTTTCGGGATGAATGCGCACCACCGGGTGCTCGGCGTCCGGGTACTGAGCCTTCAGTGCAAGACGTTTTTCGATCGGCATCGCGGCGCCGAAGCTTGCCTCGATGCTGTGGCGCGCGCGCAATGAGGCGATCTTCGTTTTGATATCCTCGGGCAACTGGTTGTAGGCCTCGACCATGTTGACCCACATCGTGTCGCCACCCACAGGCGGGCATTCGATACAGCGCAGCACGCAGCCCAACGGAGGCTTTTCGCGCCAGGTGGCATCGGTATGCCAGGAATTCTCGTTGCGTTCGGGAGGGCTGTCCGGGGTTTTGTAGATCTGAACCAGTCCGGGGTAATCGGGATGGCTGCCCACCACAGGATGGTCCTCCAGCTCGCCAAAGCGGCGCGCAAAGGCCACGTGCTGCGCGCGAGTGATGTCCTGGTCGCGGAAGAACAGCACGCGATACTTTAAGAGCAGGGCCCGGATTTCGGCCATCAGTTGGTCGTCTTCGGCAGCCGCGCCCAGGTTGACGTTGCTGAGCTCCGCACCGATCGTGCAAGTGACTGGCTCGACCTGGATCGAGTTGCCCAGAGAGGTTGCGCGGACCGCTGCGGGTGCCGCATTGAGGCGTTGAATCATGAACGTTTGTCTCCCATTGCCGATTATGCCCTTCGATCCTAGCGAGTTTGGGCGTCGCGGGTTTCTCCCGCTTGACAATACATGACAGGCATTTATCATTCTATGTCACCCTCCTACGTCAGTTCCCCGATGTCGTTACTTGTCCGCGCCGCGGCCCTCACGAACTACAGCGAGGTCGCTCGTGCCGCCGGGCTGGATCCGGTGCGAATGCTCTTTGACGCAGGGATAAGTCCGAGCGTACTGCGCGAGCCGGACCTCATGATTCCAGTCGAGCGTTTTGGACGCCTGCTCCAGGCGTCCGCAACCATGTCAGGCAACGAGAGTTTCGGGCTGTGCATGGCCGAGTCGCGCCTATTGTCCAATCTTGGGGCGGTAGGATTGCTGATCCGCGACCAGGCAACGCTGCGCGACTCGCTTGGCATGCTAATGCGTTACCAGGCGATGCTCAACGGTGCGCTGTCGCTGGCGGTCGAGGAATGCGGAGGACTGGTCATTATTCGCGAGGCGGTAATGGCGGGCAACGCACATCAGCCAACGCGCCAAAGGGTTGAACTGGCGCTAGGGGTAATGGTGCGGTTGATACGCCAGCTCCTCAAGCCCGACTGGGAGCCGCGGCGCGTATGCTTCGAGCACCCGGCGCCGCGCGACCTTAGTGCACACCAACGTTTTTTTGGCCCTCACGTCGAGTTCGACTATGACTTCAACTGCATCATCTGCGCGAAGGCCGATCTCGATGCACGCAACCCGTCGGCCGATCCGGCCATGGTGCGCTACGCGCAGCAGTTGATAGACGCGTCTGCCATGTCGCAGCAGGCGACGATGCTTGAGGACGTGCGGCGCACGATCCTTCTGCTGTTGCCCAGTGGGCGCTGTAGCATCGAACAGGTGGCCGAGCACCTGGGCGTGGTGTGCCGCACGGTCCAGCGCCGGCTGGCGGAACAGGGGCAGAGCTTCTCGTCGATCGTTAACGACATCCGCACGGAACTCGCGGCGCGTCACGTCATCGAGAGCGATCGTCCGTTGACCGAGGTGGCGACCCTGCTAGGTTTTTCCGCGCCAAGCGGATTCTCACGCTGGTATCACGCCCAATTCGGTTGCAGCCCCAAGGAGAGCCGGGCCGCAAGCGGCACCGTGCGCCGACAGACAGCACCTCCGCGGGCGAGCAGAGCATAACCCTTCATCAGGCCAGGTCGTTACGGACGCTCTTTGCGTTGGATCGCGGAGATCTTCCGTCTGGTCAGCGCGTCGCGCCGGGTAATGAAGGCGCCTTGGCCAGGGTGCCAAGCCCTGCCACAAATGCCAGCGTTCTTCATCCTGTTGCGCCGGATCGACGGCCGGGGAAGGATAGAATACCGAAGTTGCGCAGCAGCCATGCGGCGTCCAGGACAGTACACCGGTATTCGAAACCATGAGCAGAAGTAAGACTGAAAACCTCCCGGATCTCTCTAGCCTCCTCACGCCTAAAAATCAGCTGATGCTGGCCGTTGAGCACGCTGTGCTAAGAGGGCAGGACTGGGAACGTGCATCCGCGCCCATTGCCGAACAGATCGCCGCTAGACTGGCTGGCGTGATCACGCTCGATCTAATCCGGTCGGGTCAGCGTCTGCTAGAGAAAGACATTAGCGAAGTGCTGCATGTAAGCCGCGCGCCAGTCAGGGAGGCTATGCGCATCCTCGAACGAGACCGGCTGGTCGAGTTTCAGGCCAGGCGCGGTGCCATCGTCACCGCGCCCGGCGAGATGGAGCTTCGCGATATCTTTAAGGTTCGAGCAGTACTCTACGTTACGATGCTGGAGCAGGTTGTGCGCGAGAACTCGGACGGGCTCCAGGACGTCCTCGACGAGCGCATGCCGAAGCTTGCCAAGGCAGCGGAGGAGTCGGTCGACGCCTATGCTGTCGAGAGCTTTCTGCTGAACTTTGCGATTGTCGATTTGTGTGCCAACAGATTGCTGGTTGACATGCTGCAATCCATATCGCTTCGCACGTTGCGCTACGCTCGCCTTGGACTATCTGCCGCTCCGCAATCCATTCCTGCTTCGTTGAAGACCTGGCGGGCGCTTCATAACGCGGTGCAGAAGCGTGACGAGAAGTTGCTGCTCTCCGTCGCCCAGAAGCGGCTGGATGAGGCGAGGGATGCCGCGCTGCGTGCTCTCAAGGTGAAGCCCGGCGTTCCGGTGGTCTCAAAGGACGGCAATGGCCCGGCCACGCGGGAGCAGACTGCGCAAACAGCCAGGCGGCGCAAGGCTGCCTAGTTGCACCTACGGGCCATCAGGGTTACTGGTTTGATGCCTGCGGTACGCAGTTCCTTCTGTTGATGCTTCGTGCCGGTGGCTGCCACCGCGGTAGCTACGCGAAGCAGTCCGGCGCGTGTAGTCGTATTGCCAATCTCTATTGACGTAGCTGTTCTCACCATTCTTGTGCATCGACGCATCGGTCCGGAAACCAATGGCTGGCTTGCTGCACTTAAATTTATTGTTGTCGACAATAATATATCTGGTGTACAGTCCATGGGCTCAAGGAACTGACCGAGCAACCGATTTGTCGGTGCGGTTGCTGTTGAGGGAAGCCCTAAGTAACTTGGGGTGTTCTTCGCCATGGCCACGACACGCGTGGCTGATGGCATCGTTTGTGACACGCAAAAAAAAATAACCTAAAGGAGAGGAGGCAATGGGATCATTCAGCAAGCTGAGCAAGCTTAATCGCACACTCGTCGCTGCGGGCGCAATCTGCACCGGCGGCGCACACGCACAGAGCAGCGTGACGCTATATGGCGTGGTAGATATGAACATCGAGTTTGCCAACCATGTCGGCACCGTGCCCACTGCGGCCAACAAGTTCAATGCGGGCCCGTCCAACAACGTCTACCGCATGGACTCCGGCGGCCTGTCTGGGTCGCGTTGGGGCTTGCGCGGCGTGGAAGATCTGGGTAACGGCGTGAAATCCGTTTTCGTACTGGAAAGCGGCTTTAACCTGGATACTGGCACGTCGCAGCAAGGCGGCCGCCTGTTCGGTCGACAGGCCTACGTTGGCATCCAAAGCACGCAGTTTGGCCAGGTGACCTTCGGCCGTCAGTACACTTCGATGTTCGAGAGCATCGCGAACTTCGTGCCGGCAGCCTTCGCCACCCAGTATGAACCGATCGTGATGCTGACAGGTGCGAACTTCCGCGAGGACAACACCATCAAGTACTCCGGCCGGTTCGGCTCGGTCTCTGCACTGGCACACTGGTCCTTCGGTACCGGCCTGGCATTGCCGACTACGGTGGCAAACGGCCCATTGCTCGGTGGCAACGGCGAAGTGCCGGGCCAGTTCCGCCGCGACACCGCCTATGGCGCAGCGTTGACCTATATTTCTGGCCCTGTCGGTGTGGCCCTGGCTTACGACCAGTTCAACCCAACCATTTCCAACCCGTCAACGGCTGCCGCCCTCGGCAGCGGCAGCTTCAAGAAGGCGACGGTCGCTGCAAGCTATGCGTTCGGCTCGGCAAAGATCATGGGCGGCTACCGCTGGGGCCAGAACAAGAACCAGAACGGCAGCCTGATCGAACGCGACGACTTCTACTGGATCGGCGCCAACTACCAGGTGACGCCGGGGCTTGGCCTGACGCTTGAGTACAACTACGACAACGTCAAGAGCTTCTTCGCCAGCAAGTCGGTGCCGAACCCATGGCAAGTTGCCTTTATCGCGGACTACACGCTTTCCAAGCGGACTGATGTCTACCTGACCACGGCATATTCAAAGAATGCGGGTCTGGGACTGGATTCTGCGATGATCGGCTACGCGAACAGCCTTTCCCTTGGCAATAGCTACACGCTAGCCAGCGGCCAAAGCAATATGCTTGGTGTCGCCGCGGGTATTCGCCACAAGTTCTAAAGACAGTCCAACGGTATGTGACAAGGGCTTACTTGCGCAGTGGTGCAGGCAGTCCTGCGGAATGCTCGCGTGCATGCAGTTCTCTCACATGCTCTTTGTGCTGCCTCGGCGGCATTTTTTTTTGTGCGCCTGGGGCGCACTTGCTTGAGGGGCACTGTTACGTTACCAAGGCGGTTGAGCAAGATGGTGCGATGAAGAAAGGCAAATCGCTCTATCACGGTCACCGCTTCCCGGCGGCGGCTATCAGTTGCGCGATGCCCTGGTATTTCCGTTTTCAGCTTCAATGGTGCATCGAACGATCCACCTCTGCTCAAGGCAGGGCTCGGCCATTTGTGGCTCGTCACCTAGCATCCATCTGACGACGGCAACGGCCGTATAGCCCGTGCGACCGGCGACCTGCTGCTGGCGCGCGCCGATGGCAGTCCGCAGCGTTTCTACAGCCTGTCGGCACAGATCCAGCGGGAGCGCAAGGCCTACTACGATATTCTGGAGCGGACCCAGAAGCGGTCGATGGATGTCACCGAGTGGCTGGCCTGGTTCCTCGATACCCTGCATCGCGCCGTCGATCAGGCGCAGGACACCCTTGATGTTGTGCTCGTCGAGACGCGATTCTGGCAGCGCTGGGCGACCACGCCACTGAACGAGCGGCAAGTGAAACTGCTCAACCGACTGCTTGATGGCTTCGAAGGCAAGCTCACCAGCTCCAAGTGGGCGGCGATCGCCAAATGCTCTCCAGACACGGCGCTGCGCGACATCACTGATCTGCTCGCACGTGGCGTCTTGCGGAAATCGGATGCAGGCGGGCGCAGCACCAGCTATGCGTTGAACGACCTATCCGAGTAGGCACGCTGCGCTGGATTCCCGTGGTCGCTTCCAAGCCAATCTCAGCAGCGACGTGCGCAAGGGCGGCCTATTTCAAGCGCAAAAGCGGAGTCGGTCGTCGACTATGTGATTGGTCAACGGATGAAGAGGAATGGGCACATGCGCTGGACGATGCCGGGAGCCAATGCACTACTGAAGCTCAGAGGTGCCGTTCTCAACGGTGAGGACATCAGCAATTTAAAGCGTTAGTACCCGCCTGACAGGCGAATCGAGAGATTTACGAATGTAAGCCCTGCGTCTTAGAACGTGCCTCCGATCTTGGCCACTCCCCTTTGCCGCGCATCAGTCCGCTCCCGCTAATGTAGTGGACAACATCAACCATATGAACTACAGTGTCCACTATTAGATCGGTGCTATCGGCGCCAACCGAGCCGAACGAACCTGAGGAGACACGATGTTGCGCCTGATGAAGCACATGTTCTGGCTTGCTGTTTTGTTGGGCAATAGCCCGGCGCAGGCCGCTTTCCCCGAAAGACCCATCACCTTGGTGGTCCCGTTCTCTGCCGGAGGCCCTGCGGATGTAATGGCCCGCACGTTTGCACGCTCGATGGGTGCGCGGCTGGGTCAGCCGATCATCGTCGAGAACAAGCCGGGCGCCGGCGGCTTGATTGGCATCTCGGCGGTCGCGCGTGCGCCTGGCGACGGCTACACGCTGGGTATGGCGGGCACGGGCGCGATGGTCTATGCCCCGTTCATTTCTCAAAAGATGCCCTTCGATCCGCTAAAGGATGTCACCCATTTGAGCACCATGGTGCGAACCCCGAACCTGCTTGTCGTCAATATGAACTCCCCGTTCAAGACGGTGGCCGATCTCGTGAGCGCCGCCAAGCGAGAACCGGGCAAGCTCAGCATTGCGTCGGCTGGCGTTGGCAGCAGCACGCATGTGGTGGGCGCGCTTTTCCAGCACGAGGCCGCCATACGTCTTAACCATGTGCCCTACAAGGGCGCAGCCCCGGCGGTGCAGGACCTGATAGGCGGACAGGTCGACATGTCTATTGCCGAGGTCACTGCGGTGGCCCATCTCATCAAGGCAGGCAAGCTGCGTGGCTTAATGCTGACAGACTTGAAGCGCTTTCCCGCCCTTCCCGACGTACCGACCGCCGCCGAGGTCGGGCTGCCCAAGGTGCTCGCATCTGGGGCCTATGGACTCGTCGCACCGCGGGGGCTGCCCGGGGAAGTGGCCAGGAAGCTCTCTGATGCCGCCACAGACGCGTTGCGATCGCCTGAGGTGATCGAGAAGTTTGCGGAGCAGGGTGGCATTGCGCAACCAGGCACTCCCGACGCGTACCGGGCGTTGCTCAAGTCCGAACAGGAACGGTGGGGGCCGGTGATCAAGGCGGCAGGCATCACCGCCGAGTGACAAGAACTTCCATGAGAACTCACGACATGAGCATCAAGACCCGTATCACGGAGCTGCTCGGGATCCGTTACCCCATCGTCCAGGCCGGGATGAGCTGGGCCTCTTCGAGTTCACTGCTGGCAGCCACGGTATCCAAGGCCGGCGGACTCGGCGTTATTGCGGCCGGGCCGATGCGGCCCGACGACCTGCGTCGCTCGATTCGCGAACTGCGCGAGATCACCGACGCGCCTTTCGGCGTCAATGTCGCGCTATACAACAAGCGTGCGGCCGAACACCTGGACATTGTGCTGGAAGAGGGCGCTCCCATCCTCATCGCCTCCCAGGGCAGTCCCCGCGACCACATCGGTCGCTTCAAGCAGGCGAACGTAAAGTGGTTGCACGTGGTCGCCCATCCCGATCACGCCCGCAAGGCGGAGGCGGCAGGTGTGGACGGCCTGATTGTCGTTGGTGGCGAAGCGGGGGGTCACCCGCCGCCAAGCGGCACGAGCACGCTCGTGCTGGTGCGCCTGATCGCGAAGTCGGTAAGCGTTCCCATTATCGCGGGCGGCGGTGTGGTCGACGGCGCGGGTGTCGCAGCCATGTTGTGCCTCGGTGCCGATGCGGTGCAGATGGGCACGCGCTTTCTTCTCACGCCGGAAGCTTCGCTTCACCCCGCTTACAAACAGAAGGTGCTCGCTGCCAGCGTCGGCGACACGACGTTGGTGGGCTGGCGCGGCTTGCCGATACGCGCGGTGCGCAACGACTTCACGGCTGAATACGAAGCCGCAGAACGCGACGGCCAGTCGCGCGAATTCCTCGAAGCCCTGTTCGGCAGCCGCTCTTTGAAGATGGCGGCGTTCGATGGCGATGTCGAGCAGGGCAAGGTCGAGGCCGGGCAGTGCGCGGCCCTGATCGACGAACTGGTGCCAGCGGCCACGCTGGTCGAGCGCATCGCCGCCGAGACTCGCGAGGCAATGGAACAACTCTTGACCAAATGAGGCTGAAGACATGGACGAACTGCTGATCGAAGACGTGGGCCGGGTTCGCGTGCTGCGCATGAACCGGCCAGGCAAGCGAAATGCCCTGAACAACGCGCTGACCCTCGGCCTGGTGCAGGCCCTTGCCGCGGCTGAGGCTGACGATGCAGTACATGCCGTCGTGCTCACGGGTAACGGCCCCGCATTTTGCGCGGGTGCGGACATCACCGAATTCAAGGACCTTACACCCGACCAGATGGACCGCGTCGATGAGCGCGCCGAGCTTACGATGCAGTTGCACCTCAGCGTGTCGCGCATGAGCAAGCCGGTGATTGCCGCGGTTAACGGGTTCGCGATGGGCGGTGGGGCCGGCCTTGCGCTGGCATGCGACCTTGCGCTCGCCGCGCGGTCGGCGCGCATCGGCTATCCGGAGGTCAAGCACGGCATCATCGCAGCCATCGTCCTGCCGAACCTGACGCGGCAGGTCGGGCGCAAAGCCGCCTTCGAGCTCGTGGCCACCGGCGAGGCGGTCGGCGCCGAACGCGCCGTTGCGCTGGGCATGTTCAACGCGGTGCACGATGACGACCAACTGATGGACGAGACGATGGCGCTAGCCAGCCGGCTCGCCGCCGTCAGCCGCGCTGCGATGGCTACTACCAAACGGACTTTCCACGAGGTGGTGGACCTGCCCCTCGCACGAGGCCTGGAGGTCGGCCGCGAAGCCAACAAACGCATGCGCAGCTTCGTGCGCACGGAGCGCTGAGTCGACATGGCCAAGCCACTTGAGCACATTACCATCCTGGACCTCTCACGAGTATTGGCTTGCCCGTTTGCTTCGATGATCCTTGCGGAGCTCGGCGCCACGGTCATCAAGGTGGAACAGCCGGGTACGGGCGACGAGACGCGCAGCTTCGAACCCCGGGTCGAAGCGCCCGGCGGTTCGGAAAGCGCCTACTACATGGCATTCAACCGCAGCAAACAGTCCATCACGGTCAACCTGCGCAGCACGGAAGGGCAGCAGATCGTGCGTGATCTCGCCGCGGGTGTCGACGTGGTCATCGAGAACTTTCCGGTTGGCACCCTGAAGCGCTACGGTCTGGGACCGGAGGCGTTGCGCGAAATCAATCCGCGGCTCGTCTACCTCTCGTGCACAGGTTTTGGCCAGACCGGCCCCTACGCGCCGCGCAAGGGCTACGACACGGTATTCCAGGCCATGGGCGGCATCATGAGCCTCACCGGTGAACGCGGCGGTGGACCGGTCAAGCCTGGCCTGCCCGTCGCAGACCTGACCTCGGGCTTGTGGGCGGCGATTGCCGTCCTGTCCGCGCTACAGGGGCGCAGCACCTCGGGACAGGGCTGCCACATTGACCTGTCAATGTTCGATGCACAAGTGAGCCTGCTCACCCTAGCGGCGGCGCGCTGGTTCGCGCTACACGAGGTGCCGCCGCGCATGGGGACCGAGCATCCCGGCCGCGTGCCGTCGGCGAGCTTCCCGGCGTCCGGCGGCCGCTGGCTGCACATCACGGCCAGCGACCAGCACTGGCTGCCGCTGTGCGAAGTGCTTGGCCTCGCGCAATGGGGTGCCGAACTGGAGCTCATGACCAACGCCGGCCGCGTGCGCCGGCGCGACGAGGTGATGCAGCGACTGACGCAGGCAATCGCGGCCTGCGAGCGCGACACGCTGTGCGAAGCGCTGGACGCCGCGGGCGTACCTGCCGGGCCGATCAAGTCCGTGGATGAAGTGCTGTCGGACCCGCACGTCCAGGCGCGCGGGATGGTGGCAAGCTTCGATCATCCCGTCATTGGGCAGTTCTCCGCGCTGCCCGTTCCACTGCGCTTCGACGGCTGGGATGACCCGTCCGTCGGCCGCCCACCCCTGCTCGGTGAGCATACGAGCGAAGTTCTCGAACAGCGGCTCGGCATCGACGCACAGCGCGTGCGCGAGCTGCGCGAACTGAAGGCTATCTGAGGTGCCCATGACTGAAGCCAATGAACCGTCCGTGCTGTATGCCGTCGGCAACGGCATCGCAACCATCACCCTAAATCGGCCGGAAAGCCGTAACGCGCTCAACCTCGCCATGTGCGAGGGCTTGCTGAACGCGACGCGCATGGCCGCCGCCGATCCCGAGGTCCGGGTCGTCCTCGTGCGTGCCGCGGGCGCGGTGTTCTGCGCTGGCGCTGACCTCAAGGAGCGCAAGACCATGGACGAGACCCAGGTGCTTGCCCGCCGCATGCGCGGCTTCTTCGCCTACGAGGCACTGGAGAGCTTGCCGATACCGGTCATCGCGGTGATCGAAGGCGCAGCAGCCGGTTCTGGCGTGGAAATCGCCGCGGCCTGCGACTGCGCGGTGGCGACCCCGGAGGCCGCGTTCTGGACGCCCGAAGCGCAGTGGGGCACGGTGGGCGCGACACAACGGCTTGCGCGCATCGTGGGCAAGCGGCTTGCCAAAGACATGATGTTCACTGGGCGCCGCCTGACGGCTGAGCAGGCGTTGCTCGCTGGTCTGGTGACACGGATCGTTCCGCGCGCATCGCTGGAGAGCGAATTGGCCGAGATGACTGCGGCGATCGTCAAGGCGCCGCCGCTGGCCATGCGACTGGCCAAACGCTGCATCGATCGCGGCGTCGAACTGGGGCCGCGCGGCGCGCTGGCGGAGGAACTGCTGGCCATTGAGGAAAACCTCGTCCGGTCGGACTGGCGCTCTGGCATCGGTGCCTTCGGAGGTGCGAAATGAGCTGGGAACCTCGCACACTGTCCACCGTGCTGGCATTGCAGGCTGAACGGCGCGGGCCGTCGCAGGCAGTTGTCACCCCCACGGCGTCCGTGACATGGCGCGACCTGCACGAGCACGCCCGCCGTGTCGCGAAGGCGCTGCTGGCCCGGGGCGTCGGACGCGGCGAATTCGTCGGCCTGCTGTGCGGCAATGACGAGCACTGGGTAGCCAGCTTCTATGGCGCGGCGTTGATCGGTGCCGTGACCGTGCCCGTCAACACGCGCTTCAAGGCCGCGGAAATCGGCTACTGCCTGCGCCAGTCAGACGTGCGGTTGATGATCCTGGCCGATTGCTTCCTGAAGATCGATTTCGTGGACTTCTTGTGCGAGGCCGAGCCCGCGGTAAATGTGGGACTGCCAGGCCAGGAGCTCCCCTTGCTGCGAGACGTGGTCGTCATCGGCAACGTTGTGCCGCGCGCCGGGCTGGGCTGGGATGAGTTCCTGCACGCGGGCGAGCACGTATCGGACGAGGCGCTGGCCACTGCCATGCGGTCCGTGACCCCGAGCGACCTCTTGCTGATCCAGTTCACCTCAGGGACGACGGCGCATCCGAAGGGCGTGATGCTGACCCACGACAACATGCTGCGCAATGCCGCCGCCGTGGGCGAGCGGCTCGGCATTGAAGCCGAGGATCGCTATTTCAACTGCCGGCCTTTCTTTCATGTCGCGGGCTCGACGCTCTCGCTGCTGTGCGCATTGTCCGCCGGGGCATGCATCGCCACGCTTCCGACATTCGAGCCCGGCGCGGCGCTGAAGATGCTGGAAGCGGAACGCTGTACCCTCATCTCAGGCAACGACACGCTGTTCCTGATGCTGCTGGCGCATCCATCGTTCGACCGCCGGCGGTTGCACCTGCGAGGTGGCTGGGCCGCGGCCGGCCCGGACACCATGCGGCGCATCATCGACGAAATGGGCATCGCCCGCATCTGTTGGGCCTACGGGTTGTCGGAGGCCTCGCCCAACGTCGTAATTAACGACTGGCGCGACGGCGAGGCGCTGCGTGTGGGCGGCTTTGCACTGCCGCATGACGGCGTTGCTGTGCGCATCGTCGACGAGGCGACGGGGCATCTGTGCACTGCAGAGGAAGTCGGCGAGATCCAGGTGTGCGGGTGGGGCGTGATGCTGGGCTACTACAACCAATCGGAGGCGAACGCGAAAGTGTTCACGGCGGACGGCTGGTTGAGGACCGGAGACCTCGGTGCCCTGCGCGACGACGGGCGCCTGCGTCTGGTCGGCCGCCTCAAGGACGTGTTCCGCGTCGGCGGCGAGAACGTTGCGCCGGCCGAGGTGGAACAAGTACTCCTGTCCCATCCGGCGGTGGCGTTGGCCCAGGTCGTAGGCGTGCCCGATGCGCGGCTGGGCGAGGTGCCCGCCGCCTTCGTGACGCTCAAGCCCGGCCTTGCGCTCGACGCGGCCGACCTTCTCGCCTGGGGCCGGCAGCGCATGGCCAACTTCCGCGCGCCGCGCTATCTCCAAGTGGTGTCGGACTTCGAGTGCATCGGGATGACGGCCAGCGGAAAAGTGCAGAAGAACAAGCTGCGCGAGCACGCGATCGCGAGGTTCCGCTTGTCGAACAATCAATGATTCGGAGACTTCGATGAAATCCGATGTAGTGCTGTGCGAGTGCTTCGCCCGCGATGGGCTACAGCACGAGCCCGATTTTGTGCCGACCGAGACCAAGGTTCGCCTCGTCGACCGCTTCGCGACGATTGGCTTTGCGCGCGTGGAGGCGACATCCTATTCCAACCCCAAAGTCGTGCCGCAGTTTGCCGATGCGAGCGAACTGTTGCGTGAGTTGCCGCGGCGCGAGGGCGTCATGTACAAGGCGACCTGCGCCAACGTGCACGCGGTCGAGCGTGCACTGGCGGATCTGGAAGCCGGGATAGGCGCCAACGAGATCAGCCTGCTCGTGTCTGCGTCGCAGTCGCACTCCGAGCGCAACCTCAAGCGCAGCCGCGAAGCGCAGTGGAATAACATCGCTGACATGGCCGAGGCGGCGCGGGGACGGTTCCGCATGGTCGGCACGATCTCGGTCGCCTTCGGCTGCCCATTCGAAGGCGTCGTGGATGCGCAGGAAGTGTTGCGCGACGTCGGGCGGTTCCGGGACCTCGGCGTCGAGCTCGTGACGCTTGGCGATACCACCGGCATGGCGGTGCCAGACACCGTGCGATCGCTGTTCGGCGCGGTGCGCAAGTCCATCTCCGACGTCACTCCGATCGCGCACTTCCACGACACGCGCGGCACCGGACTCGTCAACTACGTCGCTGCGCTCGAGGCCGGCGTCACGCACTTCGACTGCGCGATGGGCGGCGTGGGCGGCCATCCGGCGAAGGTGCAGTACGGCGGCGGCCATACCGGCAACGTGTGTACCGAAGACTGGGTCGGGCTGCTGGAGTCGATGGGCGTGCGCACGGGAATCGACCTTGACGGCCTACTCGAGACGTCAAAGTTGTGCGAGTCGGTCCTGGGCAGACCCCTGCACAGCCGCGTCCTGCACAGCGGCCTCAACCCGCTTCGAAGCCATGCATCCGGGAGCGCCGAATGACGCTGCACGCAGACTACATTGGCGTCGGAGGCGGCTCGGCAGGCTGCGTCATTGTCAACCGCCTGGCGTCGGGCAGTGATCCGATGGCGGTGGTGCACACCGGGCTGCGCACCCACGGGGGTTGGTCGCCTGCGCGTGGCCGATACACCAATCATGCCGACGCGCGTCAGTGGGAACACCAATGCACCGTATGTGATGACCGGTGAGCGCTGCGCTGATTTCATTCTCGGTGGCACGCCCGAGTCCCCCGCGCTCGAGGGGTCAAGCGCCGCCGACAAGCTCGTTGAGGCGTGACACGAGCGAGCGGATCTCGGCCAAATTCACGCCGTCCCCGTTGCCGGATTTTGCCGACGCCGCGGCCGGCTCGTCGTCCACCGCTTCGCCGTTCGCTGCGCGGCGCTCTTCGTCCAGCACACGGCGCGCACTGACCGTCAGCGTCGCCAGCATATCCATCAACTGCTTGCGCTGCTCGGGCGTAAGCGGGCTCAGCAATTGTTCGTTGCGTGTGTTCGCATCGGCGATCACCTTCCGGTAAAGGGCCTCGCCCGCCTTGGTCAGACTGAGCATCACGGCGCGGGCGTCAGCGTCGCTGCGCTCGCTGACAACCAGCCCGCGCTCGATCAGGCCAGCCAACGTCCGGCTCGCATAGCTCTTGTCGAGCGCGGCGCGCCGCGCCAGTTCCTTCAGTGAGAGCGGCGCGTACGCGCCCAGCATGCCGATCGATCGCCATTCGAGCAGCGTCAAGCTGAACTTGCGCTGAACGCGCAGCGACGCGCTCGCCGCGGAAAGGCCAGCCAGATTGTGCAACCGCGACGACAGCAGGTCGGTAATGACTTGCGGTGCCGCGTTGGGGCTGCGTCTCGATTCACTCATGATTGAATTGGTTCTGTTTGATGCGTCTGTCAACTATTTTGCTCGCTTGAGATTAGAGTTAGTCGCCATGATCGTTGTAGATATAGTTGATGTCGTCCACAAAAAAGAGAATACATTCAAAACCAATTCACAACAAGGCGACGCGGTCATGTACACGAAGCTTGCTCCTTACATCGATGGCAAATGGCTCGCACATTGCGCACCCTTGGCAACGTGACTGCTGACCGAGACGCAACGGCAACATGCAGTTGTTAGCCTGCACTGAAGGCGGCTCCCTAATCCACTGCAGCCATCCCGTCAGTCTGAACACGCGGAAACCTGGCGCAAGAGGGACGAGTTTCTATCGGTCACTTCGAGGCGAGCGCCGATAGCTCAGTCGCTACTATCAAGGACCGGCCTTGGCTGCGAATGTGAATGTCATCGGGAGCGTCACGGTGTCGTTGCCAGGAGGGAGCAATGAGTCATCTCCGCCAGTGCCGCGTCATGCGAGGCCAGCCATGCACCGCAAACAGCGTGCGCCGGGCGGGTGCGCGAACCGGAGTGGTTAGCCACCCGGCCCGCGCTCCAGGAGCTTGTATAGGTGGGAGCGGGAGATCCGCAATTGCTCGGCGGCGCGCTTCTTGTTGCCATTGTGGCGTGCGATGGCGTCAACCACTGCGGCATAGGCGAGCTCGCTCATGCCCGCCGCGGGCTCGCTGGATGACCAGGCAGTGGGTGAGGGGGATGGCGGCCCGCCCGCTTCGCTATCCTCGTGCGGATACGCTTGCGCCAGCGGATGCACGCCGAGCGGACTTTCCATGCTCACTGACTCGCGCGCCGATTCCCCACGTGCAAAATCCGCGACGCCCAGCGTGCGGCCGTCGCAGAACACCAGCGCCTCCTCGATGCGCTGGCGCAACTGGCGCACATTGCCAGGCCAGGGCTGGCAGGCAAGGTGCCGCGCCACCTCGTGATCTATCCTGGGCACGGGCACCTTGTTGCGCTCGCAGAAAGCGCCAACAAAATGCTGCAGCAGGGCGGGAATATCCTCGCGCCGCTGCCGCAGGGCCGGAATGCGCAGCACCACGCCGCTAAGCCGGTAGTACAGGTCAAGGCGGAAGCGCCCGGCGTCGATAAGCGAGGGGATATCGCGATTGGTGGCAGAGATCAGGCGGAAGTCCACCCGCTGCGCGCGGCGGCTGCCCAGGCGTTCGACCATGTGGTCCTCCAGCACCCGCAGCAACTTGACCTGCATCTCCATCGGGATGTCCGCCACTTCGTCGAGGAAAACGGTGCCACCGGCCGCCAGTTCGAGCTTGCCGGCCTGCCCCTGGCGCCGGCTTCCGGTGAAGGCGCCGGGCGCATGGCCGAACAGTTCGGACTCGATCAGCGTGGCGGGCAGGGCCGCCAAGTTGAGGCTGACCAACGGCCGTTCGTTGACCGGCTCCCGCCCGGCCACGTGAATGCCGCGGGCCACCAGTTCCTTGCCGGTGCCGCTTTCGCCCAGGATCAGCACCGGCACGTCAAGGCGTGCCACGGTCTGGATCTCCCGACGCAGGCGCTGCATCGGCGCGCTTTCACCGATCAGGCCAGGGAGAGACGGGCCTTCCCGCAGGCCATCCAGCTCGCGCTGGTAACGCGCCACCTGCGAGCGCAACTCAGACAACTCGTTGTGCATGCGCACAATGGCTTCCGGCCCCTTGAACATGATCTGGCCGATGGCCCCAACCACTTTGCCGTCCTGGCGGATGGGGATGCGGTTGACCACGCGGGCGATGCCGTTCATCTGCTGCAACTGCCCGATCTCGGCCTTCCCGCTCGCCACCACCTGCGGCAGCCGTGAGTTCGGGATGACGTCCGCCGCGGGGCGGCCAATGCCTGCGCCGGCGTCCAGGCCCAGGAATTTCTCGTGCACGGGGCTGATAAAGCGTACCCGGCCATCCTGGTCGGCCACGGTGATGGCTTGGTACGGGCCAGTCAGGAAGTGGTCGAGGATCGCGCCCGCAAAGGGGACAGTGCCAAGGAAGTCAAGCAGCACCGCCTTTGTGTCGGCGCGGTGCAGAAGGATCAGCTGATGCTGACTGTCTTCCAGGCACAGGCCGATGTAGCGGTGAGGGCCGGCCTCAACGGGGAAAAGCCTGCGCCCATTGGCCCGGTCCGTTGCACGCTCGCAGGCGGATTCCGCCGCGTCCGCAATGGCGGGGTCGGCACAGGCGCCGACCGCTGCCACTCGGCCGCCATCGCGCATACGCACCAGGGCACCAAGCGCGACGGCTTCGGCTGCTGACCGTGGTGTTGTTGTTGAGGACACAGGCCGTCTCCATGGGTGTCCTCACTGCGGACACAATCTGTCGTTGTAGCGGACATGATAACCATGCCCGGGAAATTCCTCAATGAAATCAAGGGCCATGCAAGTGTCTTCAGGGTGGCATGGTTAGTGCGGTACTGACGCCAACACATATTCCGCCAACATCAACGGGAGACAAGCTGTGACCTGGCAGCCTGAAATCGACGAACTGGACTACCGGCGGCGGCTCGCCGCCCGCATGGGTGGCGAAGATAAAGTAGAGCGCCACAAGGCGGCCGGCAAGCTTACCGTGCGCGAGCGCATCAGCGGGATCGCCGACCCGGGGTCGTTCCGGGAGGTCGGCGGGCTGAGCGGCAGTGGCCGCTATGACAGTAACGGGCGGCTGGTGGACCTGGTCCCGTCGAACCTGGTCATGGGCCGGGCGCGCATCGGCGGGCGCCCGGTGGTGCTGGTGGGGGACGACTTCACCGTGCGCGGCGGCGCCAATGATGGCGCAGTGGGGGACAAGCTGATCCACGCCGAGAAGATGGCGCACGACCTGCGCCTGCCGATGGTCCGGCTGGTGGACGGCACTGGCGGTGGCGGCTCGGTGCGCAATATCGAGATCAAGGGCCACACCCTGATCCCCACCATGAAGGTCTGGGAGCACGTGGTGGAGAACATGTCCGTGGTACCGGTGGTGTCCCTGGCGCTGGGATCGGTGGCGGGCATGGGCGCGGCGCGTGTGGCCGCCAGCCACTATTCGGTGATGGTCAGGGAAACCTCGCAACTGTTCAACGCAGGCCCGCCTGTGGTGGCGCGCGTTGGCCAGAAGCTGACCAAGAACGAGTTGGGCGGCAGCCACATTCATACCCGCAACGGCGTGGTGGACGATGAGGTCGCCACCGAGCAGGAGGCCTTCGAGTGCGCACGCCGTTTCCTGTCCTACCTGCCGGCCTCGGTCTACGAACTGCCGCCGCGGACCGAGTCGGCCGACGATCCGGCGCGCCGCGACGAATGGCTGCTGTCAGCCATTCCGCGCGACAGCCGTGCCGTCTACAAGATACGCCCGATCGTGCAGGCGCTGGTGGATGCCGATTCCTTTTTCGAGATCGGCAGGCACTGGGGCTGCGCCATCGTCACGGGTCTGGCCCGGCTGGCCGGGTGGCCGGTGGCCGTCGTCGCCAGCGATCCGTACTTCTATGGTGGCGGCTGGGACAGCGACACCGCGGAGAAATTCACCCGCTTTGTCGACATGGCGCAGGCCTTCCACCTGCCCGTGGTCAACCTGGTCGATATCGCCGGCTTCCAGGTCGGCCTGGAGACCGAGAAGGCAGGGACCATGCGTTACGGCGTGCGCGCGCTGGCCGCGGTCTACCAGGCGACCGTGCCGTGGTGCTCGGTCATCCTGCGCCGCGCGTACGGCGTGCCGGCGGCCGGCCACCAGCACATGGGGCGGTTCAACTTCCGCTATGCCTGGCCATCGGCCAACTGGGGCTCACTGGCGATCGAAGGCGGACTCGAAGTCGCCTACAAGGCGGAGATCGAAGGCGCTGACGATCCTGTGCAGAAGCGCGCCGAGATCGAGCAGCGCGTGCGCAGCCTGACCTCGCCGTTCCGCAGCGCCGAGGCGTTCGTCATCGAAGACATCATCGATCCGCGCGAGACCCGCACGCTGCTGTGCGAGTTCGCCAATCTGGCGGCACCGCTGCGCGAAGCCGGCATCAGCCGATTTGGCATCCGGCCTTGAGCGCCGCTTCTCCGGATTCTCGATCACAACAATGGAGACGACTGACCAGGCGCTGGCAAGGCCTGCGCACGCTCGCTCGCAACCCAATACCTGCCGCCGTGGCCGCAACCACGGCGCGAGCACGGGGCAATTGGTCGCGCAAGCCAATCACCATCATCTTGCCGTTTCCTGCCGGCGGTATGACCGACCTGCTGACTTGGCACTGACATCGTAGTTTGAATGAGGAGACTGAATTGAAAAAACTGTTGATCGCCAATCGAGGAGAGATTGCGTTGCGCGTCCTGCGTGCTGCACGCGACCTGGATATCGGCACAGTCGCGGTCTATTCGCAAGACGACATTAGCGCGCGGCACCGCATGCTGGCTGACGAGGCCTGTCCCCTCGATGGGGCGGGCCCGTCAGCCTACATCAACATTGCGGGGATCATCGCCGCAGCGAAGGAATCCGGTTGCGACGCCGTCCACCCTGGCTATGGCTTCCTGAGCGAGCGGGCTGATTTCGCCCAGGCGTGTATTGACGCCGGGATCCGGTTCATCGGCCCGACGGTCGAGCACCTTGCGCTCTTCGGGGACAAGGGGCGGGCGCTGCAGCTGGCGGCGGAGAGCGACGTTCCCGTCATGCCCGCGACGCGAGGCGGCGCATCTCTCGAGGAAATCACCAGCTTCTTTGATGCGCAAGGCGATGCCGGCGTGGTCATCAAGGCCGTTGGCGGCGGAGGCGGCCGTGGCATGCGCGTGGTCCGGCGGCGCGAGGACCTGGCAGAAGCCTACGCGCGCTGCCGGTCGGAGGCGAGCTCCGCGTTTGGCGTTGACGCGCTGTACGCCGAGCGGCTGGTCAGCCGGGCGCGCCATATCGAAGTGCAGATTGCCGGCGACGGGGTCCAGGTGATCGCCCTCGGCGAGCGAGACTGCACCTTGCAGCGCCGCTTCCAGAAACTGGTGGAGATCGCCCCCAGCCCGGTACTCAGGCCGCAGCTGCGCGAGCAGATCATCAAGGCCGCGCTCAGGCTGGCGCGCCGCGTCAACTACCAGAGCCTGGGCACCTTCGAGTTCCTGGTCGAGGAAACCGGGGCCGGCGAGCAGAAGGACTTTGTCTTCATCGAGGCCAACCCCCGCTTGCAGGTCGAGCACACCATCACCGAGCAAGTCACCGGGGTCGATCTTGTCGCGCTGCAGATCGGGCTGGCAGCGGGGCGGTCCTTAAGTGATCTTGGCCTGGATCCCGCTTCGCCGCCGCAACCCAGGGGATACGCCATCCAGGTTCGCGTCAACGCGGAAATGACCGATGCGCAGGGCCTGGCACGCCCGGCTCACGGTCGCCTGGAGCGCTTCGACCCGCCTTCGGGTCCTGACGTTCGCGTCGACTCCCACGGCTACACCGGCTATGAGCCGTCGCCCAACTTCGACACCTTGCTGGCAAAGCTGATCGTGAGCAGTGCGGCGCCCGGGTTCGAGGTCGCGGTGCGGCGTCTGCAGCGTAGCCTTGCGGAGTTCCGGATCGTGGGGGTGCCGACCAACCTCAACCTGCTGCGGGCCCTCGCGCAGCGCGACGACTTCCTCACGCAACATGTACACACACGGCACTTCGAAGGGATACTGCAGGAGCTGATGGCATCGGCGGAGGCCATTGCGGAGGCCGAGTGTGCGCAGGAGCTGCTCTTCGCAGGCGCGGGCCGCCCGCCGGCTGCGCATACGCCACGGTCCCCCGATATTGAAGAGGAGGTGGACGAAGGGTTGGTGGCGATCCGCGCTCCGCTGACCGGCCGGGTGGTGGAGATCTCGGTGCAGGTGGACGATATCGTCAAGCCGGGGCAGACGGTTGCGGTGCTCGACGCCATGAAGATGGAGCACGCGATCGCAGCGGAATGTGGCGGCCGTGTGGTCGACCTGCGACTGGAGAAGGGAGCTCTGGCATCCGAAGGTCAGATCCTGATCGTGCTAGAGCAGGTCGAGGCCGATGGCGTATCCGTGGATGCAGCCCAGAAGGTCGACCCCCATGCGATCCGTGCAGACCTCCAGCGCGTGCTGGACCGGCATGCGTACCTGGATGACGCCGCGCGTCCCGACGCGGTAGCGAAGCGCCGTTCGCGCGGGCAGCGCACGGCCCGTGAGAACGTCGCGGACCTGTGCGACCCGGATACCTTCGTCGAGTATGGGGCGCTGGCGCTTGCGGCGCAGGCCTCCCGGCGCAGCCAGCAGGACCTCATTGCCAACACCCCCGCGGATGGACTGATCACCGGCATCGGCAACATCAACGGAGGACTTGTCGGTCAGGACCGGGCGCGCAGTGCGGTGATGGCCTATGACGCCACGGTGCTGGCGGGTACGCAAGGCAAGCGCAACCATATCAAGACCGATCGCATCGTCGAGGTTGCGCTGCGTGATGAACTCCCTCTTTTGCTCTTCGCCGAAGGCGGTGGCGGGCGGCCCGGCGACGTGGACTTTCCTTCGGTGTCCGGCCTGTATCAGCCGTCGTTTGCCGCGTTTGCCGATCTCAACGGGAATGTCCCGGTAGTCGGCATCGTTTCGGGGCGCTGCTTTGCCGGTAATGCGGCCTTCCTCGGTTGTTGCGACGTCATCATTGCTGACAGGTCCGCGAACATCGGCATGGCAGGACCGGCGATGATCGAGGGTGGTGGCCTCGGGGTCTTCAGCCCCGAGGACGTTGGTCCGGCTTCGGTGCAATTTGCCAATGGCGTGGTCGATGTCCTGGTAGAGAACGAGGCGGAAGCCGTGCAGGTGGCGAAGCACTACCTGTCCATGTTCCAGGGGCGCGTGACGCACTGGAGCGCACCGGATTCCCTGGACTTGCGTCGCGTCGTACCCGAGAACCGGTTACGCGTGTACGACACCCGGAAAGCCATCGAGGGGATCGCGGACATCGGCAGTGTGCTGATGCTGCGCAGCGGCTTCGGTGCGGGCATCCACACGGCGCTTGCCCGCGTGGAAGGGCAACCCGTGGGCATCATGGCCAATAACCCATATCACCTCGGGGGCGCCATCGATGCGGATGCCGCGGACAAGGCGGCGCGCTTCATGCAACTGTGCGATGCGCACGGGCTGCCGATCATCTCGCTGATCGACACCCCTGGGTTTATGGTCGGGCCGGACGTCGAGGCACGCGCCCAGGTGCGGCATGTGTCGCGCATGTTCCTCACGGCGGCCAAGCTGCGCGTCGGTTTGCTGGCCGTTACGTTGCGCAAAGGCTATGGCCTTGGCGCCATGGCAATGGCGGGTGGTGGCTTCCGGTCAGCGAATTTCACCATCTCGTGGCCGACCGGCGAGTTCGGTCCGATGGGTCTGGAAGGCGCCGTCAGGCTGGGCTTCAAGAAGGAGCTCGAAGCCGTTCCGGACGGGGCCGAGCGTATAGCGCTGTTCGAAAAGTTGGTTGCACAGTCCTACGAGCGTGGCCACGCGATTAACACGGCCGCTGCTGTGGAGATTGATGCCGTGATTGACCCTGCCCAGACACGGAAATGGATTGTCCAGGGTATCACATCAGCCGACGTTCGAAGCCGCAGAGAGCGCCGCTCGTTCATCGATGCCTGGTGATCGCCATGCATACACAAGAGGGTTCCATGATGAAGAATGGTCCTGACGCGGCGCAACTGGCGTTGAGTGGGCTGCGCGTACTGGAGGTCGGCACCGGTCCGGCGCTTGCGTACGCGGGCAAGTTGTTCTCTGACTTCGGTGCCGAAGTGATCAAGGTGGAAAGTCCGGCGGGCGACGCCTGGCGGCAGATGCCGCCCATGGTCTGCATTCCTGGCGCCGCGCAGCCGGAAAGCGCGCTCTTTGCCTGGCTGAATACCAGCAAGCGCAGCGTCACTGCGGATGCCGGAAGCGCGGAGGACAGTGCATGGCTGGCACAGCTCGCGCGAACCTGCGATGTGGTCCTGGATGCCCGCGCGCTGACCGAGGGTCCGGTCATCCTTGCCAGGCCTGTCTGGTCCGGATATCCAGGCGAGCAGCAAGGGCACGTGCCGATCGAGGTGGCGCTCACCTGGTTCGGTGAGAGCGGGCCCTACAGTCAGTACGCGGGCGCAGAAGCGGTGTGCCGAGGCCTTGCTGGCGCCGTGCATGGGAGTGGCCCGGTGGAGGGGCCGCCCCACATGCCGCACGACGTGCAGACCGCGGTCGTCGTCGGGCTTGCCGCATTCTCGGCCGCAGTTGCGGCCCTGATTGGACGCGCGCAAGGCAGCCGCCGATACGTGCTAAGTATGCACGAGGCCATTTTCAGTGTGGTCGAAATGGAAGCAGGCATGGTGCCGGACAAGCGCCACCCGCTTCGGCGCCTCGGCGTCAACCGGTTCTGCGGCACGCATCCGGGTGGCATCTACCAGACCTCGGAGGGGTGGATCGGAATCTTCACGCACACGCTGCCTCAGTGGGTGGCGCTGTGCGAGGCGATCGGGCGCCCCGAGCTGGCCAGCGATCCCCGCTTCGCGAACGGCCAGGAGCGCATGGCCCGGGCGGACGAGATCGACGCGCTGCTCATACCCGCGTTTCTCACGCGGACGGCCCGGGAGTGGTTCGAGATCCTCGGCGACAAGAAGCATCCGACTGTCATCGTCCCCACCATGGCGGAGTTGCTCAGCCAGGAAGTGCATCGGCAGCGCAACGCATTCGTCCCGGTCGAAGTAGGGGGAGTTTCCTTCGAAGGCCCCGTTGTGCCGCTATGCCTCGATGCGGCCGGCCCGTTGCCGGGCGGATCGGCTCCGGCGAAGGGGACCCATAATTCCCTCTATCGGACATCCGGCCTGGATCACCACCCCCGTCTGCAGCTCCAGCGAACGTCTGCTGAGCAACTGCCGCTGCAGGGCATTCGTGTTGTCGACCTGACGATGGGCTGGGCGGGCCCCCTGGCGTCGCGAACCTTGGCCGATTTTGGCGCGGAAATCATCAAGGTCGAAAGCACCGGCTACCCAGACTGGTGGCGCGGCGCCAACTTCACTGAAGCGTTCTATCGGGACAGGTTGTACGAGAAGAATTCAAACTTCAACCTGATGAACCGCAACAAGCTGGGCATCACCCTGGACTTGACGCGCCCCGAGGGAAAGCAGTTGCTGCTGCAGTTGGCGGCGCGCGCGGACGCGGTGATCGAAAACTACTCTGCCGAGGTCTTGCCGAAGCTGGGCTTGGACTACGAAGCACTGCGAGCCGTGAACGAGCGACTGGTCATGCTGTCGATGCCGGCATTCGGGCTTGGAAACGCGTGGAGCAACACCCGTGCGTACGGCGGCACGCTGGAGCAAGCCAGCGGGCTGCCGCTTCATACGGGCCACCCGGAGGGGCCGCCGGCCATGACGTCGTACGCCTATGGTGATCCGATAGGCGGCTTGAACGCAGGGGCCGCAATGTTGCTGGCGCTGTTCGTGCAGCAAGCCACCGGTGAAGGCCGACATGTCAACCTGTCACAGGTCGAGGCCATGTTGCCAATGGCTGCGCCGTTCATCCTGGAACAATCGGTCTCCGGAACGGTCTCTCCTCGCCTGGGTAACCGGCATCCAATGCACGTCCCGCATGGGTGTTTCCGCTGCGCAGGCGACGACGCGTGGATCGTTCTGACTGTCACTGACGCGCAATGGCCTGCCCTGTGCCGTGTGATCGGGAGGGAGGACCTCACCGCGGATGCGCAGCTTGCCCAGGCGTCAGGGCGTCGCGCGCAGCAGGACAGGATCGACGCGGCCATCACGTCCTGGTGCAAGGCCCGGGACCCGGAAGAGGCAATGCGCCTGTTGCAACGGGCGGGCATTGCCGCGGGCGTGGTTCGGCCCATGTCACAGGTGCTGCAGGACGCCCACCTGCACGCGCGGGGATTCTGGCGTGGCGTCGAACGTGCCCACAGTGGCATGTACACGGCCAGCACCGCCTGGTTTCGCACTGGAAGCGAGCCCATGCCGGTCCGCAACGCCGCCCCGACCCTGGGAGAACACACCGAGGAGGTGTTGACTCGCGTGCTTGGATTGAGCGCAGGGCAGATCGCGGACCTGGAACGCATGGGCATCACAGGAAAAACCGCGAAGCCAAAGTCCTCAAAAGGGGTGGCGTAAGGTCAGCAAACGTTTCGAAGACTACTACCCAAGAACAGGAGACAAGAATGAAGGAACTCAAATTTACGTCGCGCCGCCAGATGGTCGCAGGCCGATTCAGAATGGCTGTCGCTGCGCTGGTCGTCCTGACTGGCGCAATTTCCGGTCCGGCCGCAGCCCAGAATGCAAGCTGGCCGAACAAGCCGATCAGGATGATCGTTCCATTCCCGGCCGGGTCATTCACCGATACCGTGGCGCGCGTTGTGTCGGAGCACCTCAGCAAATCCCTGGGGCAGCCCGTGATCGTTGACAACAAGGCGGGAGCGAACGGGTTGATTGGCGTGGCAGAGGCTGCCAGGGCAGCGCCAGACGGGTACACCTTACTGCTTACGAACTCCAGCAGCATTACCATCAACCATCAGGTGTACAAGAAAAGCAACTACAAGCCGAAAGACTTCACGCCGGTCACGCTAGTGCTTGAGGCGCCATTCATCCTGGTCACCAACCCAGAGTGGTCGCAGAAGAATTCGGTCGGCTCGGTAGCGGACCTTTTGCAATTCGCCACGCAGAATCCCGGGAAAATCAGCTATGGATCGGCGGGCCCGGGCAATATTGCGCATCTCAGCTTCGCCATGTTGAACAACCGGGCAAAGATCAAGACCACGCATATTCCGTACAAGTCGTCTGCGCAGGCGGAGATGGCCGTGATGAGTGGTGAACTGGAGACCGCCTTTGACACCTGGAGCGCCCTCCCTCAAATCAAGGTAGGGAAGCTGAAACCCCTCGCCGTCAGTTCGTCAAAGCGCATGGCACAGTTGCCCGAAGTGCCCACATTGGAGGAAGTCGGCATCGCGCCTTTCAACGTGACCTTCTGGATCGGCATGCTCGCGCCGGCCGGCACGCCTCCGCAGATTGTGCAAAAGCTGCATTCGATCACCCGTGGGGTGCTTGATGACGGCAAGGCAAAGGCGGCGTTGGGCCAGCAGGGCGACGTGGTCATGATCGACTCCGCAAACTTCGCGAAGCGCATTGAGAAAGAGGATGCCAATTGGGGGGCTGTGATCCAGCGCGAAGGAATCACGCTGGATTGACCCGCATTACCAGATCGGGTTGAGGGACCGTCGCGAAGGAATCTCCAGGAACTGGGGTGACGCGACGGTTTCGAGGGCGATGCCTTCCTCGCTATGATGGATAAGGGTGTGGCCTCACCGCGATACAACGCCCAACGGGCGATTAAGGGACGTCAGCCGGAGATCAGGTCGCATTTCATGCAGGCATCGGACGGATTGGCCTGACATTGATATGTCTGTGACGCTTGTACCTCTGCCGGTAGCGCGCGGCTCGGCATCAACGTAAACCCGTGACGACTAAAGTAAGTCGCAAAACGCATCGCTAACATCACTGCTTGTCGACACCCTCCAGCCCGGGCGCGCATGAGCGCAGCTTGCACCAGAGACGAAGCGATACCACGGTCGCGGTAATCGGCAAGCACGGCAACGGGCCCGATGATTGCTGTGTCACCATGCCGTTCCACGCCGGCGCAACCGACGATCAAGGATTCGGTGATGGCGATATGGAATGTGGTTGCAAATAGATTGAGGGTCGAAGCATCAAGCCCGCATTGTTCGAGGACGCTAATAATCTGTGGCGCTTGGCCGGTGACGGCAGCGCGAATGGAAATGCCTCTCATTTTGACCCCTCTCGCCTCGGCGTTTAGCCGGATGTTTTTTCGCGACTTCATCAAGGCGTGCTGCCGCCTTTTTAATTGTTATGCCGTGTAAAGATCCGCACAGGGCCGGGTGGCCTTTGAGTGAACCACGGCTAGGCAGTCGGACTGCCGTTGGTGAGTATGGTTATGAGTCTCCCTTCCGACTATCCCCCAATCGCGTTATGCGTTGCAAAACGCCATCACGGCGCCATCACGACGGCCGAACGCCCAGCAACTTGGGCCATTTGTGTTGTCCAGCATCTTGGCGACGATTCAATACCCTGCGACATCAATCTGTCGGCGGCGCCATACCAAGTCATCCGATGCCGGGACCGGCCGCATGGCGGAAATTTCCGAGCCATTGATAGAGATTCGCCGTTTCGTCATCGCCCGGATGCCGGCCTGCTCGGCGAACCGAACGCGCGCGGCGAATGCGGTGCGGAGCCCACAGATGACGCGGATGACCAGGCTGCCCGGACACTAAGGCTTCGTCTATGTGTACGACTTCAACGTATGGTGGCGGCATAATATACGCGTCGAGAGACGCCTGCTGCGGCAGTGTCCTGGCAGGCTGCCACGTTGCGTGGCGGGTTACGGGCCTTTCCCGCCAGAGGACATCGACGGGATCGAGCGGTATCTGGAGGCCAGGAGCGAACGTAGCGAGTACGAGTTCCTCGATTGGCTCGAGGCGCGCTTCGGCAAGTGAAC
>JYOD01000091.1 GCA_000955785.1 Burkholderiaceae bacterium 16 | reverse complement strand
GGCTCGAATCCGCCGACGAAGGGGATGGCGGGGTGGTGTTGCAACGGTATGAGGGCACGCCGCAAGGCGGGCCGCTTACGCCTCGTACAACGTTGCATACTTTTCACTCCGTCGTCTGAATCATTCGAATTATCGCTTGCAAGAGCCTCAGGCTGTGGGTCGACCCTGAATACAACGACGATTTCATCCTTGTGGATTTCGACGCGCTTGACCAGACCCAATACGATCCTGCGCTTCGTCTCAAGATCAATCGTGTCCAGTTTTTCGGTGACAGCGCATGCAAATTCCTCGATCCGGTTGATGACCAGAAACAGCTCGCTCTGCACCGCGCCTTGCTGCCTGGATGATGCCTCGTCTTGCTTAACCTCAACCTCTCGAACCGCCCGGTGCGGACCCGCATGCCGGGTGGTGTGGCAGGGGCGCAGCCCGGATGGCTGCCCCCTATGCCGATTGCGCTCTCATCGACGTGCGAGCTGGCGTACGTTCGCACTGGCGGTCCATCGCATTCCCTGTTCCCGCTCACCACGTTGACGGCCCACCACGCGCGTGTTTCGCCAGGATCCCTGGCGATAACCGGCCATTGCCTATTGGCGATAACCCAGTCCAGGCATAGAATCTCGCGCTTTGCCAGATTCCATTCGCCGTCATGCGGCGAATGCCGCGATTGCCCGGCATGGCATCCACCTGGCCATGCCGGCGCCGTTGCGATCTGCACCACTTCAGAACTATGACTACGAACCACCATGCGGTCGTTACGCTGGCCAGCCTGACGCTGGCAGGCTGCTTGCGTTATCCGCATGCCTCTGGCCATCTGGTTCGCACCGCGACGATTGCGGCCGGCCTTGCGGAAATGGTCGGACTGCGTGCCGAGGAGTGTGAGCGCATACGGCTCGCCACGCCGGCGCACGACGTCGGCAAGCTCGCCATCCCGGACGCCGTGCTGCTAAAGCCCGGCAAGTTGCTTCCCGAAGAGAGACAGGTGATCGAGCGCCACGCCGAGATCGGCGCGAACATACTTGCGGGTAGTTCGAATGCCCTGATGCGGCTCGCATCGCAGGTCGCGCATCATCACCATGAGCGCTTTGACGGCACGGGCTATCCGTGTGGGCTGGCCGGCCAGGAGATCCCGCTGGCCGCTCGCATCGTGGCGGTTGCCGATGCCTTCGACGCGATGACCGAGGCGCGTTGCTATCGCCCCCGCATGACGGACTACGATGCACTGTCCATCGTCTCGGCTGGGTCGGGCACGCAATTCGACCCGGACGTGACGAGCGTCTTCCTCGCCAACATCCCGCAGGTCTTGCACAGCCGGCAGTCGGCGCAAGTGCTGCTCAGCGCCGGCTCCGAGATGGCCGTGGTCGCGCGCTTCTACGGCTTGAATCGCGATGCATTGCGGCAGATCCCCCGTCAAGCCAGGGCCTGACGGGGGATCTGCCGCGCGCCTGGAGGCCCGGTTAAAGCGTCCGAGGCGTTCGAAGGGCTCGACGTGTTCGAGGTGTTTAGAAGCGGTAGCCCACACCCATGCTGAACAGCCACGGATCCAGGCTCACGTTCGAGACCTTGACGCCGGCCGCCTTGACGTCGCTCGACAGCCACACCTTCTTGATGTCGGCATTGAGGAACCAGTTCTTGGTGAGCTTGTAGTCCATGCCGATCTGCAAGGCAGGCGCCACGCTCCAGCTGTCGAGCGATAGCGAGTTATTGGCGATGTCGGCGCCCCAGATCCGCGTGAAGTTCAGGCCCGCGCCTACATAGGGGCGGAAGGTACCGTTGGGGATGAAGTGATATTGCACCAGCAGCGTCGGCGGCAGGTGGGTGAAGGAACCGATCTTGTTGCCGTCAAGGTAGACGTTCTGCTTCTGCGGCACGGTCAGCACCAGTTCCGCGGCGATGTGTGGTGTGAAGAAGTAGGTGACGTCGAGTTCCGGGATCCACTTGTTGTTGACGGTGATGCGGTCTGATGCGCCAACGCCGCCGATCGGGTCCGACTTGTCGGCCATGTCCAGATAGGTGGCGCGCAGGCGCACCATCCAGTTGCCCTGGGTTTCGTCGGGCGCGGCCATGGCGGGCGCCGCGGCAACGCTGCCGAGCAGGGCGATGGCAGCAACAACGATTGTGGAAAGGCGGGAGGACAGACGCTTCTTCATGATGGTTGGCTCGTGTAGTAGGAAACTTCACGCACAGTGTGGCGTAGGGTTCCCAGCCAAGTCTTGACCGAAAGCAAGAAGCACTGCATCGGTGGCGCGCGCGTACGTACGCGTCGCAGCGTCGCCACAGCCGCTGTCTGGTTGTCAGGCGGGATCGCGGGCAAGCCGCCTGACTTTCGCATTTCCTATCCTGGTCCGGGGTTCTAAGGACATGCGCAAATATTCGTGGCATCCGGCACCGGCGCCCCTTACGCTGTGCACACAGTCAAGCAACAAGCATGTCGTGGGCGTCCCGCCAAGGGCGTCTTTCCGGGTGTGCCCCGTGGGGGCGGGGCACACCGGTTTTTCCCGCGGCAGACTTCAGCCGGCCAGGGCTTCCTCGCGTTGCGACTGGCCAGTGGCGCGCAGGTGGCGGTTCACGCCGGACACCACCGCCTTGAGCGACGCCGTGACAATATTGGCATCGATGCCGGCGCCGAAACCGGTGGCGGAATCGCCAACACGCACTTCCACATAGCAAGCCGCGGCGGCATTGGCGCCGGACGACAGCGCGTGCTCGTGGTAATCCATCACACGTACCGGCGCGTCGAGCGCGCTGGCGAAGGCGCCGACGAAAGCATCGATCGGGCCGTTACCCCGGCCGCGCACGCTGACGGACTCGCCGTCGTGCAGCAATGCCACTTCGATTTCCACGTGGCCTTCGCTATCGGACACCATCTGGTGGTCCACATAGCGCAACGGCGCTGCGTGTTCGAGATACTCGCGCTGGAACAAGCCGTAGAGGTCGTCGGCGCTGGCTTCGAGCCCGCTCTCGTCGGTCATCGCCTGCACTGCGCGGCTGAACTCGATCTGCAGGCGCCGCGGCATATAGATGCCATGCACCTGTTCCAGCAGGTAGGCCATGCCGCCCTTGCCGGACTGGCTGTTGACGCGGATCACCGCGTCGTAGCTGCGGCCAAGGTCGGCCGGGTCGATCGGCAGGTAGGGCACTTCCCAGATCTCGTCAGGCTTCTGCTGGGCGAAGCCTTTGCGGATCGCGTCCTGGTGCGAGCCCGAGAAGGCCGTGAAGACGAGGTCGCCCACATAGGGGTGCCGCGGATGCACCGGAAGCTGGTTGCAATGCTCCACGCAATGGCGCACTTCGTCGATATCGGAAAAATCGAGCCCAGGGTCCACGCCCTGCGTGTAGAGATTCAGCGCCAGCGTGACCAGGTCCACATTACCGGTACGCTCGCCATTGCCAAACAGGCAACCCTCCACGCGATCCGCGCCGGCCATCACGGCCAGCTCGGCGGCAGCCACCGCGGTGCCGCGGTCATTGTGCGGATGGACCGACAGCACGATGTCAGCGCGCCTTGCGAGATGGCGGTGCATCCATTCGATCTGGTCGGCGAAGATATTGGGCGTGCTGCATTCCACCGTGGTCGGCAGGTTCAGGATCAGGGGGCGCGCAGCGCTCGGCTGCCAGATCGCGGACACCGCATCGCAGACCTCGAGCGAGAAATCCAGCTCGGTCATGCTGAAGGTTTCCGGCGAGTATTCGTAGCTCCATGCCGTCTCGGGCATGGCATCGGTCAACGCCTTGATCAGCCGCGTGCCCTCCAGGGCGATCTCCTTGACCTCCTCGCGGCTGGCACCGAACACAATGCGGCGAAACGCGGGAGCGATGGGATTGTAGAGATGCACCACGGCGCGAGCCGCGCCGCGCACGGAATCGATGGTGCGACGGATCAGGTCCTCGCGCGCCTGCGTCAGCACCACGATGGTCACGTCATCCGGAATGCGGTCTTCCTCGATCAGCATCCGCACGAAATCGAAATCGGTCTGCGATGCTGAGGGGAACGCCACCTCGATCTGCTTCAGGCCGATCTTTACCAGTTGCTCGAAGAAACGGAGTTTGCGCTGCGGGTTCATCGGCTCGATCAGGGCCTGGTTGCCATCGCGCAGATCGGTGCTCATCCAGATCGGCGCGCGCGTGATGCGCTGGTCAGGCCAGGTGCGGTCGGCGATATCGACGGCGATGGCGGGGCGGTACTTGGCGGCGGGGTTGCGCAACATCATGACGGTTCTCCTTCCTCGCGGGAAGATGCAAGACACAATACGCCAGAGCGCCAAAACGCTATGGCGGAAAAAGGGTGGCGCGAGGCTGCCGAACTGCCACGAGGCACTAGGCCCGGCAACCGATCAGTAGGTCTAGCGGTAGCGAGGAGGAGAGACGCGGCGCCGATAGCGCCGGAGCCAATGCGGTGCCCGGCACACGGCCTGCTGCCGGCACGCGCACGGCTGCGGCGATGCTGGAAGCATCGGCGGCCTGGCGGTGGGAGCAGGTGGCTTGGTGCATTGCGTGCGGTGCGGGAAGCGGTCCGGATGGCACGGCTTCCGTGGTTGCGCTGATCACTTGCGTTGCATGCCTGTCGCCAGCGAAGCGGCAAGCATCTGGCAAGAGTAGTCGAGTTGACGCGGGGGCGTCAAGGGCGCCGCCGCATCGCCTTCGGGCGGGCCTGAGCCGCAAAGGTGCGCCTATCGCATTTCACCCTGACGGATGGCGGCGCGGGGATGAGCGCTGCCGCACATAAGCCTCGAACCCTCAACCGTCTGGCTGGTACAGCAGCCCGCACATCCTGACTAGTCTGGTAAGCGACGCGACCAGAGATTCCGCCATTTTCTCAGCTGGCGCGTCCGGAAAACCAGATTCGGCACCTGCGCCTTTTGCCTCATTCGGCATGGCTCGCGGACAGGACGCCATACGGGGGAGACATCATGACAAACACCAAGAGGTGGCCAGCATGGCTGGCCTGTGGCGCCATGGCATTGCTGGTGGCGGGTTGCGGTGGCGGGGGCGGCGGGGGAAGTTCGGCCGCGCCCAGCACGGCGAGCACCGCGGCCGATACGACACCGTTGAAATACTCGGTAACGCTCACGATGACCTCGGGACAGGTGGGCGTGGGGCGCAGCATTTCGATGTCAGCGTCGGTGGTGGACAGCAAGGGCACGGACGTGACCTCTTCCACCAGCTTCGCCTGGACTTCGTCAGCCAATACAGTGGCCACCGTGATCCCTGCCGCCGCTGCAAACGGCAGCGCCACCGTGACAGGCATGGCGGTGGGTACGGCCACCATCCAGGTGGTCGCCAGCGTCAAGGCGGCCGACAACACCACCACGCAGTTGCCCGCACAGACCGCGACGGTGACAGTGCAGCCGGGCACTGTCAGCTACAACCTGGCGCTGTCGAATCCGGTCCTGTCGCTGGTCGACGGCCAGGTGCAGCCAGTCACGGCGAAGCTGGTCGATGGCAACGGCAACGACGTCAGCGCGGCCGTGCATGACTGGGCCTGGGCCAGTTCGATTTCCAACGTGCAAGTCAGTGCCGCGCAGAACTCGGCTTCGCTCAAGGGGGGCAACAGCTCTGATACGACCGAAGCGGTCGGCACGGTCACCGTGTCGGTCACCGCGCCCAACGGCAGTCCTGTCAGCGGGCAAATGCTGGTGACGGTGCAGAAGAACACCAGCTACACGTACCAGCTCGAACTGTCGCAGGGGGGAACGCCGATCAGTACGCTGACCGTGCTCAATGGCTATCCGCAGACCTTTGGCGCCCGCGTGATCCGCAGCGACTCACATGATTCCACCGCGGACTTCGACGGCACCTGGAGCTATGCGATCGCTTCCCCGACGCTGTCCGTCTCCGCGACTCCGGCCACGCGGCAAGCCGTGGTGAGCAGCAATATCGTGATTGGCACGCCCACCGTGCAGAGCCAGTTGCTGGTGACGGCTGCAAGTTCCAAGATATCCAGTACGCCCAAGGCCAGCCTGACGGTGACGGAGCAGCCGAAATGGGCGTTGGTGTATAGCGGGCCGCAGCCCCTGAAGCTGCTGCTGTCGCTGCCGGTGCCCATTCCAGTCAGCGCCAAGCTTATGTTCTTCGGTGCGGCAAGCCCGTCCCTCAACTGCACCGGCTGGAGCTGGACCAGCAGCGCAAACGTGACGTTCGGGCCTGGCGTCGATGCCGCGCAGATCGTAGTGACGCCCCTGGCGCTTGGCGACTTCTCCGTGACGGCAACCTGCACGGCAGGCCCCGAGTTGCAGCCGATCTCGATCACGATTCCGGGAACGGTGATCTGATACGAGGGCCAGGTCATCCTGTACGCCTTCTCAGCTTTGACGCGGCGCCCGGCATGCTTATCTGCCGGGCGTCGTTGTCATTGTCGGCGCACTGCACAAGCAAGGAGAGGTTGGCCTGGCATTCGGGAAAATACCGTAACGCGTTGGGAATCCGGCAACTGCTCGTGCATGAGAGCCTGGACGCTGGCGCAACACCGTGGAGACTGCCTGGCCCGGGCTTCCTGGCGGGAAGAGAAAGACCGGCGCAGGCGGAGGGGGAAAGGAAGCGGGAAAAGGCGCGGGATTCAGCCCCGGCGAACCCAGGGCGTACCCGTTTCTGCGTGCGTTTCTGCGTGGATCGGAAACAGGGTTCGCGATGGGTCTTGAGGGTGTTTCAGCGCTTGGCCACGAAGCGGATGACCTGCTCGCCGGCCTGTTTGCCGGGCGCCGGCTGCTCGCCCTGCGCCGTGCTGGAGTCGCAGGTATTGCCCCCGCCGCTGTCGCAGCCGCTGGCGCAGCCGGCCGCGGCCTGCGGTGCCAGCCATGCCACGGCGCGCTGGCGCCAGCCGGTGGCGGCGCTGCCGCCCAGGCTCGCCGCCAGCCACGCCTTGACCAGCTCGCGCGTGCGCGGCGCATAGCGCGCCAGCACGGAGAGCGCGCAGACCAGCACGATCAAGGGTACGAGCAGGGTTTCGACGGCGTGGTAGAAGTTCATGGCTGGGCGCTGCTGGTTAGCTGAGCATCAGGGCGATGCGGTATGTGGCAAAGGCTGCCACGTAGCCCAGCCCCGCCAGGTAGGCAGTCGAAGCCGCCATCACCTTCCAGGAGCCGGTCTCGCGCCGGATCACCGCCAGCGTGGAGATGCACTGCGGCGCGAACACGAACCACGCCAGCAGCGACAAAGCGGTGGCGAGCGACCATTGCGCGGCGATCATCGGTGCCAGCTGGCTGGCCATCGCGTCCTCGCTGCCCGACAGGGCATAGACGGTGGCCAGCGCGCCCACGGCGACTTCGCGCGCGGCCAGGCCGGGCACCAGCGCAATGCAGATCTGCCAGTTGAAGCCCACCGGTGCGAAGACATGCTCCAGCGCGCGGCCGATCATGCCGGCGAAGCTGTAGTCGATGGCCGGGGCGGTGGCGCCGTCCGGCGGCGACGGGAAGGTGGCCAGGAACCACAGCAGCACCGTCAGCGTCAGAATCACCTTGCCCACGCGGGACAGGAAGATGCGGGCACGCTCCCACAGGCCGATCGCCACGTCGCGCGCATTGGGGATGCGGTACGAGGGCAGCTCCATCAGCAGCGGGTGGTCGGTGCGGTCGCGGCGGAAATACTTCAGCACATAGGCCACCACCAGTGCGCTCACGATGCCCGCCACATAGAGCGCAAACAGCACGAGCCCCTGCAGATTGAACAGCCCCATCACCGTGCGCGCCGGGATGAAGGCGCCGATCAGCAGCGCGTATACCGGCAGGCGCGCGGAGCAGGTCATCAGCGGCGCCACCAGGATGGTCGCGAGGCGGTCGCGCGGGTCCTGGATGGTGCGCGTGGCCATGATGCCGGGAATCGCGCAGGCAAAGCTCGACAGCAGCGGGATAAAGGAACGGCCGGACAAGCCCGCGCCCATCATCAGTCGGTCGAGCAGGAAGGCTGCGCGCGGCAGGTAGCCGGATTCTTCCAGCGTCAGGATGAAGAGGAACAGGATCAGGATCTGCGGCAGGAACACGACGACGGCGCCCAGGCCGGCAATCAGGCCATCCACCAGCAGGCTGCGCAGCATGCCTTCTGGCAGGTGGCTGCCGACGATCTCGCCGAACCAGTGCACGCCGCCCTCGATGCCGTCCATCAGCGGCGCTGCCCATGAGAACACCGCCTGGAACATCAGGAACAGCAGCACGGCCAGGATCAGCAGCCCGAACACCGGGTGCAGCAGGATGCGGTCGAGCCGGTCGTCCATGGCGGCGGTGCGCGCCGGCATCGTGACGGACGCATCCAGCAGGCGCTTGACCTCCTGGTGGACGTCCAGGTCGGAAGCGCTTTCGGCGGCGGCCTGCGGCGCCGCGGGCAGGGCGGCGTCGAGCGCGGCCAGCAGGTTGGCGGCGCCATTGCGCTTGACGGCCACCGTCTCCACCACCGGCACGCCGAGCGCGGCGGACAGCTTGTCGCGATCGATGTGGATGCCGCGCTTGGCCGCGGCGTCGCTCATATTGAGCACCAGCACCATCGGCAGGCCGAGGCGGCGCAGCTCCAGCACGAAGCGCAGGTGCAGGCGCAGGTTGGTGGCATCCACCACCGACACCAGCAGGTCGGGGCGCGGCTCGCCCGGGCGCTGCCCCAGGCAGATATCGCGCGTGATGGCTTCGTCCAGGCTGGCCGCGTGCAGGCTATATGCACCCGGCAGGTCGAGCACCCGCACCTGGCGCCCGGCCGGCGAAACGAAATGGCCTTCCTTGCGCTCGACAGTGACGCCCGCATAGTTGGCCACCTTCTGGCGGCTGCCGGTCAGGCGATTGAACAGGGCGGTCTTGCCGCAGTTGGGATTGCCCACCAGCGCAACGCGCAAAGCGGGACGCTGGGAAGCGGAAGTCGGGGAGGCGACAGACATATTCTTGGCAGGTGCCTGGTCAGGCAGCGGAGCGTTTGGCGGCGGGCGCGTCGGGCTGCGCTGCCGGCGTGATGCTGGAGACGGAAGCGCTGACCGCTTCCACGGTAATGCGGGCCGCTTCGGCGCGGCGCAATGCAAACCGGGTAAAGCCAACCTGGGCGACAAGGGGATCCATGCCGAACGGTCCCAGCGCAATGACCTGTACGGCTTCGCCCGGCACAAAGCCGAGTTCGCGCAAGCGGCGTGCTACCGGATCGTTAGGAGAGTTGTCATCGACAGACACGATGACAGCGGCGGTGCGCCGCGCAAGGTCAGACAACCGCATGTGGCTTCCAGTCCGTTGGCGCGAGGCACGGCACGCGGTCGGCAAACTCACACCAGGGTTGGTAAATGAAAATCGTTCCTATTGTAGCCGATTTGCATGCCTGTGTTCGGCTTTCGGGCCGTTGCCATATTGCTTGTGTGTTGATTTGCATCCGAACCTGACCCAGGCAAGGCCGTTATTTGCATCGAATGTTGACCCACGTATAAAACACTGTCCTGCTCGGCAACGGGCGGGAGTTCGGAGTGATCGACGTGGCCATACTAAGCATCATTCGACGCTGGCATCTTCGTGATCAGATCTCGCTGCGCGAGATCGCCAGACGCCTGGGCATCTCCAGGAACACGGTCAGGCGCTACCTGCGCGCTGATGTCACTGCACCCGCCTACCCGGCCCGACAGAGTCCAAGCAAGCTGGACGGCCATGCCGCCAAGCTCTCGGCCTGGCTCAAGACCGAGGCCAATAAACCACGCAAGCAACGGCGCACGCTGAAGCAGATTCACGCGGATCGGTGTGCGCTCGGATTCACCGGCTCCTATGATCGGGTGGCGGCCTTTGCGCGTCGCTGGCGCCAGGAACAGCAGGAACAAGCCCGGTCGGGGTCAATATTCAGTGCAAATCCCGGGTCAGGATTCCGTGCAAATCAACACTTGTGGGGCAATGCCGCGCCAATAGTGAAGAGATGTCCTGTCCATTGATTGACACGCTGTGTGAATCCGATTGACGTTGCGTGGTGTCCTGAAGTTGTGTGCGGCTTAAAGAACGACGTTTCCTCTGTCGCGGGATGACGTCGTTCGCAAGAGTTCCACGCGGATTCCTGGTTTGCACTAAGATGGGAATGATTCTTGTTATTGTCAGTGCAACTGAACGAGGACCCAAATGTTCGCGATGTTCATGATTACCTTCCGGGAGGGCGTTGAGGCGTTTCTCGTTGCCGCCATTACATTCGCGTTCCTACAGAAAGCCGGACGGCAGCACCTTGCAGGGGCAGCCAAGACTGGCGTAGTCGCTGCGCTGGTGTTGTCGGCGGTACTTGGACTTGTCTTATTCCGTGTGGGTGGCATGAGCCCGCTCGCGGAAGGTTGGCTGGCGCTGCTGGCGGGTGCTCTTGTGATTTCCTGTACCTGGCATATGCTCCGGCACGGCAAGGCGATGGCGGGAGAAATCCGAAACAGGCTTTCCAAAGTCTCTGACGAGACGGCAGTGGGACCGTGGCTTGCTGTTTTTGCCTTCGTGTTACTGATGGTCGGGCGCGAAGGCGTCGAGGCGGCCACGATGATTGCCTCCCTCGCGGCTGGCGCCGCCACGGGCCAGTTGGCGCTGGGGGGTGTGTTGGGCTTGGCTTGCGCCGGCATGTTGGCATGGGCATGGAGCCGCTATGGGCGGCGGGTCAATCTGTCGCTGTTCTTTCAGGTGACGGCCATATTCATGGTGCTCTTCTCCATTCAATTGGCTATCTACGCGGTCCACGAGTTCTCGGAGGCGGGCGCGCTCCCGCTCGTCAACAATGAGCTTTGGCACAACGTGACAGAGCCCTATGGACCCGAAGGTGTCTACGGCATCTGGCTGAGCTACAGCCTCGTCCTCGTACCTCTAGCGTTCCTCATTTTTGCCACAGTGTCCCATCGAAAAACCGCGACGCAGGTGGGAAAAGGCTAAACCGGATACCTACGTTAACCAAAAACTCCTGGTTTGAGAAAAGACTCCCGCAAGAACCATTTACTTTGAAGCGGTAGAGCTCAAAGGTCGGCTAACGCCTTGTGGCAGTCCGTCTTTAGAGTGAGAGACCGGCGTGCATGACCCGCCGGCCTGTCTGCCACGAAGGAAGTCTTGTGAAGTGAACCGTCTATCCCTAGAGCGCGCCCTGCGCGGCGCTCGATGTTGGCTTGATGAAAAGTTCCGGAGGGCCATCCGCGCTACTTAGTACTTCGGAATCACGGTTTCAGGGTTCCCTTCTCGGTGAGCTGCTTCCAAAGGGCGTTGTTCTTCATCATGAACTTCGTCCCGTCCTTGGCTTCCATGATTACGTTGTCGCGCATCTTGACGCGGATGCCGGCAGCGTCAATGTGGACCATGGTGCCGTCCTTTTTGACCATGACCTTGCCCCCGTTCTTGAGCTCGATGGTCTGCTCTTCGACTGCGAAAGCCGAGAGGGACAACAGCATCAGCAGGGGGAAAAATGTACTTTCGCATGACATGTCTCCTTCTGAATATGGATAGTAATCGGCGCACCGGCGGTGTGCCGGATGAGCACAGCTTGGCATCCACCTCCTTTCAGGCCTCGTGATTGTCATAGGCCTTTCACAAGTTCTGAGCACCGCCTGCATTAGCGGTGCTCAGAACAAGATTAGGGACGACGCATATCGACCACGGTCGCCTTGCCATTCACGTTGTCGAACGTAACGGACACGGTGTCGCCCACCTTGAAATTCTTTAAGACAGCCCGGTCTTTCACCGGGAAGGCCATGGTCATGGCATCCATCCCAAGGTTTTCGATAGCCTCATGTTTGAGCGTCACCTTGCCTGCGTGCCGGTCAATCTTTTTGATTTCGGCAGCGACAGGATGCGGTGCTTGCTGAGATTGGGTGGCCGGCTTCATGTCCATGGCATCCATCGACCCAGCAGCGAAGGCCGCCGGTGCGGCTGCAAGGGCAAGAACGATTGAGAGGGTGTTGGCGTATTTCATAGCGACTCCTTTCTAAGGGTGGGGTTGGTGGATGCGGTGGGTGAACTCATCCGGCGCCTGCGCATCAGGAGATAGGCGGCCGGTACAACGAACAGTGAGAGCAGGGGGGCAGTGACCATGCCTCCAACCATCGGCGCGGCGATGCGTTGCATTACTTCTGAGCCTGTGCCGCCCGCCCACATGATAGGCAGCAGGCCAGCCAGGATGACGGCCACAGTCATGGCCTTGGGCCGAACGCGCAGGACGGCACCTTCCTGAATCGCCGCCAGCAGGGCAGCCTGGTCAGCATGCCCACTTTCAACCTTCTTGAACCAGGATTGCTTGAGATAGAGCAGCATGATGACGCCGAACTCCGCGGCGACGCCGGCCAATGCGATGAACCCCACCACGCTTGCCACCGATAAGTTGTGGCCAAGGAGATCGAGCAGCCAGAACCCGCCCACCAGCGCGAACGGCAGGGTCGCCATGATGAGCAGGGCTTCGTCGAACCGACTGAAGGTGAGGTAAAGCAGCAGGAAGATGATGAGCAGCGTGAACGGCACCACCACCTTCAGCTTCTGGGTGGCACGCTCAAGGTACTCGAACTGGCCGGACCAACTGACGGAGTAGCCGGCAGGCAGCGGCACCGCCTTGGCAACGACCGATTGCATCTCTTGTACGGCTGAGCGCAAGTCACGCCCGCGGATATCCACGTAGACCCAACCGGAAAGCCTAGCGTTCTCGCTACGCAGCATTGGCGGGCCCTGGTTCACCTGGATACGGGCCACGTCCGATAGCAAAATCTGTTGGCCTCGGTCGGTCACGATGGGAAGCATGCGCAGCTGCTCGACGGAATCGCGGTAGTCTCGAGGGTATCGAATATTGATGGGGAAGCGAGCCAGACCGTCCACCACCTCGCCGACACTTTCACCGCCGATAGCGGATGACACGATGCTCTGCACATGCTCAATATTGAGCCCATAGCGGCCTGCTGCCGAGCGGTCGATGTCGACGTCGACATAACGCCCGCCGGTAAGCCGTTCGGCTAGCGCCGAGGTGACGCCTGGCACTGACTTCACGGCTTGCTCTATCTGACTGGCCAGTTTGTCGATTTCCTTTAAATCAGTGCCGGCCACCTTGATGCCCACCGGGCTCTTGATGCCGGTGGCCAGCATGTCGATGCGGTTGCGAATCGGCGGCACCCAGATGTTGGACAGACCCGGCACGGTGACGGTTTTGTCCAGTTCCTCGACCAGCTTGTCTGGCGTCATGCCGGCGCGCCACTGGTCGCGTGGCTTGAACTGGATAGTGGTCTCGAACATCTCCATCGGTGCCGGGTCGGTGGCAGAGTCGGCCCGCCCGGCCTTGCCGAAGACGGTGGCAACTTCCGGAACCGTCTTGATGAGGCGGTCGGTTTGCTGGAGCAGTTGCGCCGCCTTGCCTGCCGACAGCCCGGGCAGCGCAGATGGCATATAGAGGAGGTCCCCCTCGTCCAGGGGCGGCATGAACTCGCCGCCCACTCTCATGATGGGCCACGCCGTTGCAGCAAGTAGCAGAGCGGCCACCACGAGAGTTGTCTTCGGGAAGCGCAGCACCCGCGCGAGTAGTGGTTGATAGAGGCGGATGAGGAAACGGTTGAGTGGATTCGACTGCTCCGACGGAATCCTGCCGCGAATGAGATAACCCATCAGGACGGGAATCAGCGTCACTGCCAGCCCTGCCGCTGCCGCCATCGAGTAGGTCTTGGTAAAGGCCAGCGGCGAGAACAAGCGTCCCTCTTGTGCCTCCAATGTAAAGACTGGAATGAATGAGAGGGTAATGATGAGGAGCGAGAAGAACAGCGCCGGGCCGACTTCTGCTGCGGATTCGCCAATCACACGCCATTGTTCGTCACCAACTAGATGACGGCCGGGATGCTGCTCCCGCCAATGTTCGATGTGCTTGTGTGCGTTCTCTATCATCACCACGGCTGCATCCACCATGGCGCCGATGGCAATGGCGATGCCACCCAGCGACATGATGTTGGCGTTGACACCCTGGTATCGCATCACCAGGAAGGCGGCGAGGATGCCCAGCGGAAGGGAGACGATGGCGACCAATGCAGAGCGCAGGTGGAATAGGAACACCAGGCAGACCACGGCCACTACGACGAACTCTTCCAGCAGTTTGTGAGAGAGATTCTCGACCGCCCGGCTGATGAGGCTGGAGCGGTCGTAAGTTGGAACAATCTCCACGCCTGGCGGCAAGCTTTTCCTGAGGACTTCTAGCTTCGCCTTGACTGCTTCGATGGTCTCCAAGGCATTCTTGCCGGAGCGCATCACGATGACACCGCCGGCGACTTCACCCTGGCCGTTCAGCTCGGCGATGCCGCGGCGCATTTCCGGGCCGAGTTGAATTGTCGCCACGTCACCAAGGCGTACCGGGATACCGGCATTGCTCACATTGAGAGGTATCTGCCGGAAATCGTCCAGCGTCTTCAGATATCCCGACGCGCGAACCATGTACTCGGCTTCGCCAAGCTCCAGCACCGAGCCGCCGGTTTCCTGGTTGGCACCCTTTAGCGCTTCTAGGACCTTGGCCTGAGAGATGTTGTAGGCGCGTAGCTTGTCCGGCATCAACACGACCTGATACTGCTTCACCATGCCGCCGATGGAAGCCACCTCGGAGACATTGGGCAGTGATTTCAGCTCGAATCGCAGGAACCAGTCCTGTAGAGCCCGAAGTTGCGCAAGGTCGTGCTGGCCGGTTTTGTCGACTAGCGCGTACTCGTAGACCCAGCCGACTCCCGTAGCATCCGGTCCGAGCGCAGGCTTTGCGCCAGCAGGCAGGCGTGACTGGACCTGGTTCAGGTATTCCAGTACGCGAGAGCGTGCCCAATACAAGTCGGTACCGTCCTCGAACAACACGTAGACGAAGGAATCCCCAAAGAACGAGTAGCCCCGCACGGTCTTGGTCCCGGGCACTGACAACATGGTGGTCGTCAGCGGATAGGTGACCTGGTTCTCGACAATCTGCGGCGCCTGCCCCGGGTAGGTGGTGCGGATGATGACCTGGACATCGGAGAGGTCCGGCAACGCGTCCAGCGGCGTGCTGCGTGCGGCCCAGATGCCCCAGGCCGTCAGGATGATGGTGGCCAGTAGCACCAGGAACCGATTCCGGATTGACCAGCGGATGAGGTTTGCAATCATGGCTTGTCTCCTGAGGCGCCTGCTGTTGCAGGCTGTACCGAAGACAGCACCGGCTCGCCATCGCCGTTCATGTGGAACCGGAACCGGACACGGTCGCCTTGCTTGAACCCCTTCGGCAATCCGGTGGGCGGCGCGGCGAAGTCCATGGTCATCGCTCCCCAATGTATAGAGTCGATGGGCCCATGAGAGATGGTGAGGCTCCCTGCGCTCATGGCCTCGATTCGGCCCACACCTTCATGTTCCGCCGCTGGGGCGGCGGGGGTAGAAGCGCCTTGCGGTTCCGTCATCCGATTGGCGGTGCCGCGCAGGCTGGCTTCCGAATCGATGAGGAACTGGCCTGATGTGACGACGTGCTGACCGGCCTTGAGTCCGTCCAGCACCTCCACCATGCCCGAAGCTTCTTGCCCGGTCTTGATTTCCACTGCGGCAAAGCCAGCTTTGCCGGCATCGACCATGACAACGCTACGCTGGCCGGTTCGGATGACCGCTTCCAATGGAATCAGAAGGGCCTCCTTCGCCTGTCCGGCGTCGAATCGAACTGTTGCGAACATGCCGGGCAGCAAGCGCCGGCCCTGATTGGGCAGCACGATGCGAACCTTGATGGTTCGCGTGGCTGGATTCACGTCCGGCAGGACGGTGTCGACCTTGCCGACGAGCGCCTCTGATGCACCGGTTGGCGACACTTTGACGGGCAAGCCTGGCGCGATGCTGTGGCTTTGCCCTTCCGGCACTTCTGCGATGACCCAGACCTGACTCAGGTCTGCCAGGCGGTACAGGGTCATGCCCGGCGCTATGGTCATGCCGTCACGAACTCCGACCTCGGTCACGATGCCGTCCACCGGGCTAACTATCCCGAGATTGGGCTGCAGCTTTCCCGAGGACTCGACGGCGCTCACTTGGCCGGGCGTCATCCCGGCCTGGAGCATGCGCGCCTTGGCCGCACTGCGCAGGTCGGCTTGCCCGCTGGTCGACATGCTTGACACCGCCAGGTATTCCTCCTGCGCCGCCACCCAGTCCGGCGAGTACAACGTCACCAGCGGTTGACCGCGCTTGACCGTGTCGAGCGTCGCCTTGACGGAGACATGCTGCACAAAGGCATTCGTCCGGGCCTGGATAACTTGGACGCTACGCTCGTCGACGGCGACATTGCCGGGTACCTCCAGCACGGCGCCCAAGCGGCCGGCCTTCACCTCGGTTGTGCGAATGCCTAGATTCTGTGCAACGCGGCTGTCCACGGTCACCCCGTTGCTACTACCTTCACTGTCCGCGTAGACGGGCACGAGCTGCATGTCCATGAACGGCGACTTGCCCGGTTTGTCGAAGCGCTGGCCCGGAACCATGGGGTCGTGCCAGTAGAGAACACGTTTTCCGGTCTTCGGGTCCGCGTCACCGGCTTTGACCCCTGCCGCCGCCGCGGCCGGCGTTGAGGATTGGGTGGACTTCGCGCCATGCGTGACGCCAAAGTGATAGGCGGTATAGAGTGCGCTCCCGGCGACGATGACACCCACCGCGATTGAAATGGCCTGTTTCTTCATTTGAGCTCCTTCACGGCGGGCTCGGTTTGTGCTGTCGGCAGCGGGATGAGGAAGGTCAAGTCGGCCCAAAGCTTTGCCGTCTTGGCTTCAAGTGTTAGCCGCTCGAGCGCCGTGTCGATGGCTCGGTGATTCGCTTCGGCTACTGCGAGCAGGGGCCCAGTGTTGGCCCGGTATGCCGTCAGTGCTGCGTCTGCCTGCGCGTTTGCAAGCGGTAAGATGTTCTCGTCGTAGCGTTTGAGCCGGTCGAGATTGCGCTGCAGCTCGGCGAGCTTGGCCGCGACCATGGCCCTGGTATTACGTGCGATGACTTCCGACTTGGCTCGTGCCTCCTGTGCCTGTGCGAGCCTGGCAGCGACTTCGCGGTCCTGCCGATTGCCCTGGTCCCAAGGCACGGGAAAGCTGACGTTGAGAGAACCCATATTGGAAAAGGCTGAGCCGCGCTGGCTATACATCAACTCGACGGTCACATCCGGTTTCTTGTTCTCAGTGGCTGCCCGAATGTCGGCTTCTGCCAAGGCGATTTGCCGTTGGGAAGCCGCCATTTCCGGCAAGGCATCCAGTTCGGTCTGCGCAAGCTGCTGCTGGCGCAGGGGAACGACGAGACTTGGCCGCTCCGAGAGTGGGCGACTTGCGGCTTGGCCGACCCAACGCTCGAGATTCGCGCTGGTCGCGTCGACGGCGGCTCGGTTCTCGTCACGACGGTCCTGCAGTTTCTGAATTTCCATCTCTGCCGCAAGCACATCCGCTCGCGTGCCACGCCCGCTTCGATAGGCGGCCGTGGCGGCTTGAAGTTCGAGTTCGAGGGGGTGGCCGTGGTGGCCGAGGAGCACGTCCGTTTGCTGGGCGTACCAGCGGTCGAGCCAGGCGGTGGCTACGCTGCGCTGAACACTGGCCAGACCGACGGCTCTCTGCGCCTCTGCTGCGGCGGCTTCAGCTTCAAAGCGCTCGGCGCGTGCTCGGCGCTTGTCTGAGCGAGTGAACTCCTGAACAACGCTAACAGAGCGCTGGGTCATGAAGTCCCGGCTAAGAGAGAACTGGTCAGGGCCCGTTACCGGGACGTTGTTCAGCCCCAGTTTGAGCACCGGGTCCGGCAGTTGGCCGGCCGCGACCGCCATTTGCACGGCGGCTTCAACGGCGCCGTGAGAGGTCTCGGCGTTGCCGGCGCGCGTGGTGGCCAGCGCAACGGCTTCTTCGATAGAAAGAGGTGGTGCCGACTGAGCGTGCACCGGCAGCGGCACGGCCATGCCAAGCACAGGCGCGCAAAGCAGCGCCTGCATCAAACGACGAGGGAAATGCATAAAGCCTCCAGGAGCAACGACAGCTGTCCCGGCCTAGCGAGACAGCACCCGAATTGCGTTGCTCAGGAGGCTAGGTGCGATAACAACAGTGGAGGATGGAGAGCCGTGGTGGTGGCGCGCGCGGAATGGCGTCGCCATACACCAGTGCAAAGTGGTCAACCGTGGGCGCCGGCGTTGGCTCTACCACGTTCAACAGCACGGGCAGAAAAGCCGGAACTTGCGGTGATGCGTGGTCGACAGATTTGGAGCCAAGCTGGCAGTGCTCAAGGCAAAGTCCGTCATGCGCCCCCGTGTTCTGTTGGGCATTCTTCGCCATCTCCGGGCACGACTCCATCATGCCGGCCATATCGTCCATCTGCTCAAGCGAATAGCGGCTTCCCGTACAGGCGTAAGCCGCCGCTGCCAGTTGCACTGTCAGGAAGGCGGTGATGAGAAACCCGGCAAGCCATAGCCGGCGAAGAGATGTGCGCACGAGAACTGTTGCCAATTTTTGCAAGAATAGTACCAGCGTTTAGCCATGATTGGGATGGGCTCACCGTGGCAGGTTGTCGCACATTTGTCGGTCGCCCGCCAGCCGATGGCATGGGTCTTCTATGGGGGCGAGGTTGTCAAGCCCGTTCAGCATTGGACTTCAGTCGCAGGTATATCTGGACGCGATACTCTCTCCTTGCAAGCCATTAATTTTCGTTCGCGGACTGACGCGGCACGAAAGCGGAGGTCGGGGTGCTCAATGGCCGGGCTACTGCCCGGACTATCTTCTATCCGTGCCGGGCGCAGGGCCGGGCACCACATACCACATGCGCAAAGCGCTGGAACTGCCCCTGTTACCTGCGCGCCCCATCTAAAACGACGGCTACCCGCGGGGTAGCCCGACCCATTTACGGGCGCGCTGACCTGCTATCGTTACCGCTTAGCCCTGACACACTCAGGGCCGGCATCACGTCGCTACTGGTTTGAGGCTTGCCCCGGAGGGAATCTCGCCGTACTCGAGATAGCGCCACAGGGCAATCGCCAATCGGCGGGCGAGTGCGACGATACCGACGCGCCGCATGCGCTTGCCGCCTGGCGCAAAGCGCTCATTGAACCATTGCGTGAGCTGACTCGTTGGCTGGTAGCGTAACCAGCTCCAGGCCAGTTCAATCATCAGCCAGCGCGCTCGTTTGTTGCCCGCCTTGCTGATGCCTTGCTCGACCTGACTTTCGCCGCTGCTGGAGGGCGTCGGCGCCAGTCCGAGGCAACCTGCGACTTCGCGCCGGTTGTGAAAGCGCCGCCAGGCAAACAGTTCCTTGACCAGGAGCCAGGAGCTGCCCACGCCGATCCCGCTGAGCCGCGCGAGCAGCGCAATGGCTGGCTGCGCGCCCAGCTTCACCGCCTCGTGCTGCTGGGCTTCGATTGCCTTGATTTGCGTTTTCACCAGCGCCAGTCGCGCGACTTCACGCTCGATCTCGGCACGCAAGCCAGGGAGCAGTTGCGGGCCATGTTCGTTCCACCATTGCTTCCAAAGGCGGTCACCGATGTGGGCGACCCGCAGGTTGTGCAATACCAGCAGCGAACGAACCCGGTTGCTGTGGGCCGTGCGTTCCTGTCTGAGTCGCCCGAGCTCGCGGTGCAAACGCCGCTCATCTTCCTGCTCTGGTGTCGGGACCCGCGCGACTGCCCACACCCGCCGCTCGCCGGCGTGGTAACGCATCAACATCGAGAGCAGCTTGTCGCCGTCGAGCCGGTCGGTCTTGGCGCGCCGCGCACGGCGGTTGACTTCAATACTGGCCGAATCTACCACCAGGTTATGGATACCTTGCTCCGTGAGCCAGCGGTGCAACCAGAATCCGTCACGGCCGGCCTCGTAGCAACTGCGCACCGGCGCTTGCCCGGCGAGGCCGCAACGTGCCTTGGCCTTCGAGATCGCTGTTAGTGGATATCCGGATCTCCACCACGTGAGCGAATCGCTTCCGACTATTCGGCTTTAGGGCATATTCTATGGCCTTAATTATTGTCTTGCTCAACGAGTATAGGGGGCGGGACAACCGCAGCGATCTGGATCGTCCTGGGCCTCGCTTCGAGCATTGGCGCTTGGGTCGTCTGGGGACGTCTTCTCGCCAAAGCTCAGGGTGGAAAAGGAGCCGCCCTTGTCTCGCCCGTCCTGCTCATCGACGCCTGCCCCGTTCTACTTTGGCCCGGGCTCCAGGCGGTCTTCATATCGGCGCTGAAATGGACTCGGAGACTGCGCTCCAGACCACAAAATTCGGTATTGGCCGACGAACTGGCATCCAGGCTCTGCCTGCGGAGGTCCGATGGGCGCCCATAATCGGTCACCCAAGGCGGTGATGGCGATTGTCTCTTCATCGGCCGATTTGGTCATCTGCGGCAAGTTGGTATCGACCGGACCCTATCAGGGCGTCAAGCGCGACCATGCGCAAGCTGTCCGGCAATCGCCCGTTGGCTAGCCAATTCCGCCACGCGCACCTGCGACGGCGATACACTCTTCCGTTTCGGACGCATTAACCGGACCTGATCCATGCCACAACTTCGCTCGCTCTATCCCGCTATCGAACCCTATGAAACCGGCATGGTGGATGTCGGTGACGGCCACGTGGTCAACTACGAACGCGTTGGAACGCGCGGCGCCAAGCCGGCGGTTTTCCTGCATGGAGGTCCTGGTGGCGGCATATCGGCCGATCACCGCCGCCTGTTCGATCCGGCGCGTTACGACGTCATGCTGTTCGACCAGCGTGGCTGCGGCCGTTCCACGCCGCATGCGGAGCTGGAAGCCAATACCACGTGGCATCTGGTGGATGACATCGAGCGCCTGCGCAATCTGGCCAACGCCGACCGCTGGCTGGTCTTTGGCGGCTCTTGGGGTTCGACGCTCGCGCTGGCCTATGCGCAGAAGTATCCGGAGCGGACCAGCGAACTGGTGCTGCGCGGGGTATATACCGTCTCCCAGGCGGAGCTGGACTGGTATTACCAATACGGCGTCTCGGAGGTGTTTCCCGAGAAATGGGCCCGCTTCCAGGCTCCCGTTCCGGAAGCCGAACGCGGCAACATGATGGCCGCCTATCGCAAGCTGCTGACCGGCAGCGATATGGAGAAGCGGCTGGAGGCGGCCCGCGCGTGGAGTGTGTGGGAGGGGGAGACGATCACGTTGCTGCCCGATCCGGCCAACAGCGCGAAGCATGCCGACAGTCATTTTGCACTGGCGTTCGCGCGGCTGGAGAACCACTACTTCACGCATCGCTGCTGGCTGGAAGACGGGCAGTTGTTGCGCGACGCGCATCGCCTTGCCGGCATTCCGGGCGTCATCGTGCACGGCCGCTACGACATGCCGTGCCCGGCTCGCTATGCCTATGCGCTGCACCAGGCGTGGCCAGATGCCGATCTGCATCTGATCGAAGGCGCCGGGCACGCGTGGACCGAGCCCGGCATCCTTGATCAGCTGGTTGCCGCTACCGACAGGTTTGCGGTGGCGGGGGCATAGCCGGGCGCTGGCGGCCTTGGGGCGCGGAGGCTGGCAACTCGCCACGACCGCGCCGCTCCCTTTCAGTTGCTGCTCACGGAGACCGTGTGGCGTGCGTCGCAGTGCTGTCGGCGCAGATTCTCCGTGGTTTCGCCAGTGCCGTCCGCGCGCCAGCCCGGCGGCATCATCACGTAGCTGATTGCGGTCCAGACATTGCCCGCCGATGCGATATCCCGTGCGAGGCTGACCCAGTGTTCGAACTGGTTGACGAGCGGATTGCGCGAGTGCGTCGGCGTCACGAGGCCGTAGCGGCAAGGTTCGTCGGCGCGTTCTTCGATATAGGTGCCGAACAGGCGGTCGAACACGATCAGCACGCCACCGTAGTTCGCGTCGAGGTAGTCGACATTCGACGCGTGGTGCACCCGATGCGCGGACGGCGTGTTGAATACGTATTCGAGCCAGCCGAGCTTGGGCATCCACGTGTTATGCAGCCAGAACTGATACAGGAGGTTGAACATCAGCGTTGCGAGCACGACCTCCGGGCGCACGCCGAGCCAGACGAGCGGGGCGAAGAACATCGCCGTGCCGGTCAGCTTGCCGGTCCAGCCGAGCCGGTAAGCAGACGACAGCGTCAACTGGTTCGGCGAATGATGGACCGCATGTGTCGCCCAGAAGAACCGGATGCGATGCGAGGCGCGGTGATACCAGTAGTAGCAGAACTCCTGGCCGACAAACAGTAGCAGCACCATCAGCGCGCTGTTGATCGAGACCGTAAAGAGGCGATGTTCCCAGACGAAAGAGAAGATCGGCGTCGCCAGCGAAAGCGGCAGCAGCGCGAACAACTTGCGGCCGGCGAGATCGGCCAGCGACAGCCATGTTTCACTCCAGTCGAACGGCGTGCCGCTGTTGCGGTTCTTTCGCGTGAGCACGCAGGCCTCGACCAGCGAGACGGCGACGATGAACGACGTGACATAGAGCGTGATTTTTCCGGTAGTAAGCATGATGAGCACAGGTAAGGTCGGGGGGGAGGCGTGCCGTCTGCGGGAATGACCGCCGTCGCGCCGGATGAGCCAACTCTAGTGGGCGGGCGCGGCCAGGAACAGGCGGAAAGTATTTCGCCCGATGTCACCGAATCGGTTCGCCAGCGCGGGAGGCTTGCGGGTGCGGCGGATGGCAATCGGCGCGCACCGTCTCTGCTATCCGGTGTAACACCGCGACATTTTTTCCAAGGCGATTAACTGGCGATGTCGTCCTATAGTTCGTCCCGTTGCCACGCCGCAGTGCGTGACCTGACCCGAACCAGAAGGACATCCGATGAAACCCCGTTACCTCCTTACAGCGACTGCCTCGCTGATCTTCCTCGCCAGCACCCCGGCCTTCGCGGGCTGGTCCGGCCACGGCACGGCCTACACGCCGCACGGCGTCTATAACGGCGCGCACTATGGATCATGCGGAGGCGGAAGCTGCTCGCACGCCGGCGGCGTCGTCGGTCCCTACGGCGGGCTCGCGACAAACACCGGCACGGTGACCCGTACCGCGCCGGGGCATTTTTCGAACTCCGGCACCGCGACCGGACCGAACGGGCGTTCGGTTCAGCACGCTGGCGACACCAGTTGCGCAGGCGGCACGTGCTCGCATACGGGCAACCTCACCGGGCCCAACGGACAGACCGCTTCCACGGCGGGCAGCGTGACACGTGATGCGCCGGGGCAGTACTCGTCATCCGGCACGATCACCGGTTCGAGCGGCAACACCGTCAGCCACTCGGCATCGACGAACTGCGCCGGCGCTACGTGCGACCGCTCGGGGACCGCGACCGGCGCTTACGGCGGAACCGTCACGCACTCGGGCTCTGCGACCCGCGTTGCGCCGGGTGTCGTGACGACCGCAGGCGGCACTACGGTCGTGCATGGCGGGACGGTAACGACCGTAGGTGCCACGGTTGCGGTCGGTACCGCGCCGGTGGTCATCGCGCCTGCGCCAGTAGCGTATGTGCCGCCCCCGCCGGTGGTCTATGTGCCGCCGCCCCCGCCGCCGAAGACGGTCTACGTCGCCCCGCCGCCGCCCAGGGTGGTGTACGTCGCGCCGCCGCTGCCGCCGACGGTTGTGTACGCGCCGCGTCCCGTCTACGTGACGCGGGCGCCAGGTCCTGCGGTGATGGTGCCGGGACACTGGGTCGGCCGCGCCTGGGTGCCCGCGCACTGGGCGTGACCGCAGTATCGGATCGATCACCCACGCCGCCGGCGAGTGTCGGCTAAACCACGGAGAAAGTCATGAGGAAGATGATCGCGATTCTTATTTTGTGTATTGTTTCAGCAGGTGCGTCCGCCCAGAGCGCCGCGCCGCCGGAAGGAAACAGCGCACGGGTTGAGCGTGCGATGCAGCAATTGCAGACGCGCTTCGCCAGTGCCAACACGACGCACGACGGCAAGCTGACCCGAGGCCAGGCAGCGGCCGGCATGCCGGTGGTCGCCAGCCGCTTCAACGAAATCGACACGCAGCGGGCCGGCTACGTCACGTTGCCGCAGATCGAGCAATACCTGAGTCAGAAAATGATGGCCCGCTGATTCCCGGCCATCGCCGGAGACGGGCCATGGAGCAGGTGAACAGAATTATCGTGCTCGATGATGAAGCCGAGTTGCGCAACATGCTGCAGCGGTTCCTGACCGGGCACGGTTTCCAGGTGCGCGTGATCGCCGACGGCAAGCAGCTCGACCGCTACCTGCAACGCGAGCCATACGACCTGCTGGTGCTGGACCTGATGATGGAGCCCGAGGATGGCCTGACCATCTGCCGCCGGCTGCGCGCCGCGGGACAGACGCTGCCGATCCTGATGCTGACCGCGAAGGGCGATCCGGTCGACAGGGTGGCCGGGCTCGAGACCGGCGCCGACGACTATCTTGCCAAGCCGTTCGTGCCGGACGAACTGGTGGCACGGATCCGCGCGCTGCTGCGCCGCCAGAAAATGGCGGCGGGCGATCCGACCGTGACCTCGCAGACCCTGCGCTTTGGCGAATTCGAGTTCGATGTCGGCAAGCAGACGCTGCTGCGCCGCGGCGAACCGGTCGAGGTGCATTCCGCGCAGATGCTGTTGCTGCACGCGCTGGGTTCGTCGCCGAACCGGGCGGTGAGCCGGGATAACCTGCTTGCGCGGGCCCGCGGCCGCGACCACGACGCGCTCGACCGCAGCATCGATGTACAGATCCTGCGGCTGCGCCAGATCGTCGAAGATGATCCTTCCAAGCCGCGCTTCATCAAGACCGTGTGGGGTGTCGGCTACATGCTGGTGGCCGGCATCGAGTCGTAATGCGGCTCGCGCTGCCCCGTTCGCTGCTCGCGCGGAACATCGCCTTGCTGGTGGGGCTGGTCATGCTCACGCAGGTCTGTTCGCTCATTGTCTTGCTGCATTTCGTGCAGCGCCCGCACATCGAACGCGCGGCTATCATCTTTTCCGATTACGTGAAACTGCTCGACGGCGTGTTTGCCGCCATGCCGGCCGATGAGGGCCGCGCGGCGGCCGCGCGGCTCGGTGGGCAGGCACAGCCGCCGGAGCATGTGGTACAGGATCCGCACCCCAGTCCGATCCGTATTTTTCGCACGTATCAGCGCGACGTCTTCGTCGATGCATTGCAACGCTATCTGCCCCCGGACATGCCGGTGCGATGGCAGACGGGGGACGGGGAGCGGCTATGGATTCGCGTGCACGTCGCCGGCACGCCCAGCTGGATCGCCTTGCCAGTGGCCGAAGACGCACAGGCGAGCGGCATCACCGCCGCGCTCGTGCTTTCAGCGGCCTTCGCGTTGCTCGCGGCGCTGACGGGTTATCTGATCCAGTTGCATATCAACCGTCCGCTGCAGGACCTGGCGCGGGCGGCGCGTCACCTCAGCGCCGGCGAGGCCCCGGTGCCGCTGCCCACCGACGGACCGACGGAAATCGCCCAGGTAAGCAGCGCGTTCAATCAGATGACACAGGCATTGCAGCAGGCCGATGCGACGCGCACGCTGATGCTGGCCGGCGTGTCGCACGATATCCGCACGCCGCTCACCAAGCTGCGTCTCGCGATGGCGATGGCGATTCCGCGCGGCGCCGACGAGCCCTTCGTGGCATCGGTGGAAGGCTATCTCGACCAGATCGACACGATCCTTCAGCAGTTCATGGACTACGCGGGTAGCGGCGAACGCGAGGTGCCGGAGCCCGGCGATCTCAATGCGCTCGTCAGTCAGCTGAGGGCGGATTTTGCGGGGCTCGGGCACGAATTCGAGCTGTCGCTCGGCGAAATGCCGGTGATTTCGTTCAGGCCGGTAAGCCTGATGCGCCTGCTGATGAACCTGATGCAGAACGCGGTCGTCTACGGCCGAACCGGCCTTTTCATCCATACCTGGGCCGAAGGCAATACGGCGTATGTCGCCGTATGCGATCGGGGCAGCGGCCTCGGCGCGGAGGAGCTTGAGCAGCTCAAGGCACCCTTCAGCCGCGGCAGGAACGCGCGCGGCCATTCGGGCGGCACCGGCCTCGGGCTCGCGATCGTCGAACGCATCGCGCGCCTGCACGGTGGCTCATTGCAGTTCCGTGCACGCGACGGTGGCGGTCTCGAAGCGGTCGTGGCGTTGCCGCTTGACCGACATTCCGCGTAAGGCCGAGCTCACACATTCACGCATCGACGCGGCCATGCGTCCCGTATGCCCGAGCACAAGGAAAGGGTGACATCGGGCGAAATAATTGCTGCATGGCGGGCGTAGCCGGTTTCTCCCATACTGGCTTCAGCGGGTTGCGGCTTACTCCGATAGCAAATGAGCCGCACCCAGGCAGGCGTGATCTCCGATGGCTTGTGATCCTGCGGATCGAATGATTGTCGGCGACATCTTTACGGCTTTACGGTAATTGACGGCACGATGGTGCCGAGGACAGGATCGACATGCAGACTTCATTCAAATCCCTCGCAGACAGCGCCACGCGCATGGCGGTTGCAGCTTTCGCGACGGCATCGCTCCTGACGGCGGGCTGTGCCTGGGGCGATACAGGCGTGAATCAAGGCGTGAATCAAGGCGTGGGTCAGGCTAGCGTCCAATCACAGGTACGGGCGGACGTCATCTATGTGTATTCGTTCGATGCGAGCCCGGATCAGGTGAAACTGGACAGCGGCATGGGCCAGAAGCTGAAGACGATGGCCGCCGGCGGTTCGGACGCCAGCGAGCAGTCCCAGACGGCGCGCGAAGCGCGTGAGCAGGTGTCCGATGAAATCGTGCGCAAGCTGCAGTCGATGGGGCTGCACGCGGTACGCGCGGACGGCCCCGTGCCCGCGGACAGCAATGCGCTGATCGTCGAGGGAGGCTTCCAGAAGATCGATGAGGGCACGCGCCGACGTCGCTTGCTGGTCGGTCTTGGCGCCGGCAAGAGCGAGGTTCGCGCATCGGTCCAGATCATGTACAAGCCCGCGAACGGTTCGCCGGTGCTGCTGCGAAGCTTCTCCGCCGATGCGGACAGCGGCCACATGCCGGGCGTGGCCGAAACTGCCGGCGTCGGCGCGGCCGCGGGCCATCTCGCGGAGTCCGCCGCGGCGGGCTCGGGCCTGCATGGGATGTCCGAGGCGAAGCGCGACAGCATTTCCGCGGATGCCGCGCGGTTGGGCGATTCGATCGCGAAACAGGTGGCGGCCGCGATCTCGGCGAACGGGTGGATGCCGGGCGGGCGGGCAGATTGAGGGAGAGCATGCGAGGAATGCGCACGGCCGCTGCCTGGACCAAATGGCTGATTCCGGATACGGATTTGATCTGGGCGACTTGTCAAGTCTTGTGACTTGTTGAGGCGGCAGGCGGCGCTATGTCGCTGTTTGTTGTCTGGCATGCATGACCGCTGGCCAGCTGCCATCCGCAATCAGGGCATGCACGGTTTCCACCAGCAGGTCCTGCACCGCGGACGCCGCAATCGACAGCGGCATGGTGGCCGAGCGGCACAAGTAGACCGGGCGAGAAACGGCTGGCTGACCGATGCGTGCGGCTGACAGCAGACCTTGGAGCACTTCGGAGGAGACTGACGCGTAGGAGAGCACCGTGTAGCCGATACCCGCCGACGCCAGCGCAATCAGCTCCGGGATGGTATTGACTTCCGCCAGGATGCGCAGGTCGACTTCGTGTGCCCGCAGATAGCCGTCGAGGAGGGCGCGAAGTCCGTGCTCACCGGCGGGCAGGATCATGGGATACTTGCTCAGGTCCCGGAAGCGGACAGTCCTGGCCAGTGGCATGGCGCTCTTGCCGCCGCTGGCGAACTGCCCAGCTGGCGCCACAAGGACAAGATCCTCGTCTACCAGATGGCTGCACAGCAGGCCGGAATCGGTCTTGTTCTGGAACGTCAGGCCGATGTCGATATGTCCGGTCAGCAGGTGGCTGGGTATATAGCCCGTGCTGAGTTCAATGACTTGCAGCCGCACCTTGGGCCAGCGCCGGATCGTCTCCCGGACCAGCGGAACCGTCAGGATCTTGGCCATCGATTGCGGCAGGCCGATCGCCACCCGGCCCTCGGGATCGTTCATCACGTCACGCACGTGCTCGCAGGCGATGTCGAGTCGCCTCAGGATGTCGCGGGCGTGAATCACCAGGCGCTGGCCAGCCGCGGTCGGCACCACGCCCTTGTGGCTGCGCGTGAACAACGCCACCCCCAGCGCTTCTTCCAGATGCCTGATCTGAATACTCAGGGCGGGCTGTGCAATGTGCAGGACTTCCGCCGCACGAGAGATCGAGCCTGCCGTCGCCACGGCAAGGAAGCACTGTAACCCACGCAGATCTACCGGCATTCCCAATGCTGTCTCCCTTCATCGCTTCCGGTGCTATGCCGGTGCGTGCGGCTGCGCCAGTCCAGTCTCGCAACCCCGTGGTTCCGGGGGTATATCGCGAAATGATAGCTAGCATAAAGAATATATCTTGGACATATATCTCGCGGAAAGCAATAGTGCGGTCCTGGACCCGCCGCGCGGCGTACGCGGATCGGCGCCGACATTGATGGGAGATGCGATGAGAATCACTCGCCGTACTTTTTTGGCAGGCACAGGTGTCGCGCTGTTGTCGCGCCCGCTCCTGGCGAGCCAGTGGCCCTCGCGGCCAATCCGGCTGGTCGTGCCATTTGCGGCAGGCGGGCCCGGTGATTTCGTGGCGCGGCAGATCGCCTTGCCGCTGGCACAGAAGCTTGGCCAGCCGGTCGTGGTGGAGAACAAGCCGGGAGCCGGCGGCAACCTGGGTACGCAAAGCGTCCTGGATGCGAGCGCCGATGGCTATACGATCCTCCTCAACACCGTCGGCATGCATGCCGTCAACCCGCTGATGTTTCCCGACCTGCGCTTTCAGCCACGGCGCGACCTGACGGCCGTCGGCGTGATCGCCACCGTGCCGAACGTGCTGGTGGTACACCCCACCAAGCTCGATGTCAGCAGCCTGGGCGACCTGGTCCGGCTTGGCCGGCAGCGGCCGGGCCGCCTCAGCTACGCTACCTATGGCGCCGGCAGCTCCCCGCACATCTATGGCGCCCTGCTGCTGAAGGAGGCCGGATTCAGCGCTGTGCCGGTGCCCTACAAGGGCAGCGCGCCAGCCAGCAGCGATGTCATGGCGGGCAATGTGGACTTTCTCTTTGACAGCATGACCACATCCATCGGCCAGATCAAGGGCGGCAAGCTCAAGGCGTTGGCAATCACCTCGGCCGCCCGTTCCCCCCTGCTGCCGGATGTGCCGACCCTGCAGGAAACCGGCTACCCGGCGCTGGACCTGAAGTTCTGGCTTTCGCTGCAAGTCCCGGCCAGGACACCGGGCACTGTCGTGGGGGCGCTGCGCGAGGCCGTTGCCGAATGTACCCAGGATGCCGCCTTCGGCAAGGCCCTGGTTGCGCGCGGCGCCGAACCGTTCCAACTGGCGCCGGCGGATGTCCAGGACTTTGTCAACCGCGATTCCGCACGCTGGACGGCGCTGGCGCGTTCCATCGATATCAAGCCCGAATAGGGTAGCCCGCGGGGCTGCGATCCAGCCCCGTACGTTGGCACCATGCCGCGCGCGGTACGGTGCCGGCATCGAACCGCTCCGGATGGATACACATGATTGGACTACAGGGAATTCGCGTACTGGACCTGAGCAAGGTGCTGGCCGGCCCGCTGTGCGGCCAATACCTGGGAGAGCTGGGTGCCGAAGTCATCAAGGTCGAGCCGGTGGGCCGCGGTGATGACACGCGCGCGTGGTTGCCACAGGACCGCGGCGAGTCTGCCACCTTTCTGGCCGTCAACCACAACAAGCGCAGCCTGGCGGTTGACCTGAAGACCGGGGAGGGCAGGCAGATCGTACAAACGCTGGCGGCCCGCGCCGACATCGTGCTGCAGGGCTTCAGCAGCGGAGCCGCAGCACGGCTGGGCGTGGATTACGAGACGCTGTCGGCGCGGAACCCGGCGCTGATCTACTGCGAAATCTCCGGCTACGGGCGTGCGGGGCCGTTAGGCAAGGAGCCTGGCTACGATGTGATGCTGCAAGCGTTCAGCGGAATGGTCAGCACCATGGGCGAAGCCGGCGGCAAGCTAGCGCGCGCGAGCTTCTCGCCGGTGGACTTGGGTACCGGCATGCACGCTTTGAGCGGCATCCTGGCCGCGCTGCTCGAGCGCCAGAAGACCGGCAAGGGCATGCTGCTGGAGGTGTCGCTGCTAGACACGGCCATGGGGTTCATGGGCTATCTGGCGCAGAACTACTGGTGCAGCGGGAAGCTGCCACGGCCCATGGGAACAGCGCATCCAGCCATGGCGCCCTATCAGGTGTTCGAGGCTGCCGACGGGCCGGTCATGATCGGCGTCGGCAACGATGCCCAGTGGCGGCGTTTCTGCGCGGTTGCCGGGCTGCATGACGCCGTCGATGCACCCCGGTTTGCCACCAACGCGGCACGCGTCGCGCACTTCGACGAAACCGTGGCCATGGTGCAGGCACGTATCGTCACGCAGCCGGTTGCGCATTGGCTGGATGCGCTGCGTAAAGCCGGCGTGGCTTGTGCCCCGATTCATACGCTGGGCGAGGCGCTGGCGCATCCGCAGCTGGATGCGCGCGGGCTGATCGTCGAGTCCGAGCACCCGGTGCTCGGCAAGATCCGCAACATCGGCCTGCCAGTCCGCTTTCGCGGTGAAGACCGCAAGGCACACCGTCCGCCACCGCTGCTCGGCGAGCACACCGATGAGGTGTTGCGCCAGGCTGGCTATGGACCCGGCACCATTGCCGAACTGAAGGCCAGCGGCGTGGTCGCTGCCGCCAATGCCCCCGAAGCCAGCCTCGGGCCCACAGCTTTGCCACTTACTGACCAGTGACTGCCATGTCTTCCGTTTCCTATGAGGTTCGCGACCGCGTCGCGGAAATTCTGCTCGACAGCCCACCCGTCAACGCGCTGAATGAAGGGATGATTGACGCCTTGCTGCAGGCGCTGTACCGCGCAGCCGAAGACAGCGCGGTACGCGCGGTGATCCTTGGCAGCGCGGTACCGCGGCGATTCTGCGCCGGGCTGAAGCTCGGCGAATTGGTTGGCGCTTCGCCAGCACGCAGCTACGCGCTGGTCGACAAGCTATACAACGGCTTGTGTGATGCGCAATTCCGCCTCGGCAAGCCATCCATTGCAGCGGTTGGCGGCACCGCGCGCGGCGGTGGCATGACATTGGCCATTCATTGCGACATGATTGTCGCCGCCGATACGGCTTCCTTCGGCTATCCGGAAATCGATGTCGGGCTGACGCCAGCCATTCACTACACACATCTGCCTCGCATCGTTGGCCGGCACCGCGCCTTTGACCTGCTGTTCACGGGGCGCACCTTTGACGCAGGGGAAGCCATGTCATTGGGGCTGGTCAGCCGTGTGGTTCCCGAGCAGGACGTCATGGAAGAGGCACGCGCACTGGCGCAGGTCCTGTGCCGGAAGTCGCCGGAAATCATGCGGATGGGGCGGCTGGCGTTCATGCGTGCGAACGACTCCGACTACCGTCGCGGCGTGGCTACCGCTGTCGAGACGTTTGGCAACGTCATCGCGACCGAAGACGCAAGAGAGGGGCTAACGGCGTTCGTGGAAAAGCGCAAGCCTCGCTGGCAAGCCTGATGTCCGGCAATCGGCAATCGACGATAAGCGCCACGCAGATCCTGTTGCCCGAATTGAACATCCATGAAGGAACAGAAGATGTCGCACCTGTCAGACACCGGATCGGTTCAACGCACTGACGAGGCATTCCGCAAGGAAATCCGCGCCTTCCTGCGCGACGAAGTGCCGCCCGATATCCGCGCTGCGACGCGCGCCCATTGTCTTGTCACCCGGGAGCAGGCGGCCCGATGGCATCGCATTCTGCATGCGCGCGGCTGGGCGGCGCCGGGTTGGCCGGCCGGGCACGGCGGGCCGGGATGGTCGCTGGTGCAACAGGCCATCTTTCGGGAGGAGCTGGCGGCCAGCGACGCGCCGTATATCGAAAACCTCGGCATCGATACCATCGGCCCCACATTGATCCGCCACGGCACACAGGAGCAATGCCGCCGATTCCTGCCCGGGATGCTTTCCTTTGACGATTTCTGGGCACAGGGCTATTCCGAGCCCGACGCGGGCTCGGACCTGGCCGCGCTGCGCACCATGGCACGTCGCGATGGCGACGCATGGATCGTGAATGGCTCCAAGATCTGGCAAAGCCTGGGGCATTGGGCCAACTGGGCCCTGGTGCTGGTACGCACCGATCCGACTGCGTTGCGCAAGCAGGATGGCATCTCCGTGTTGCTGATCGACTTGCGCTCACCCGGCGTGACGGTGCGGCCAATCCGCTATATCAACGGCGCGCTGTTCCACGTCCAGATGTTCTTTGACGATGTGAGGGTGCCTGAAGCCAATCTGGTCGGCAAAGCAGACGGTGGATGGGCCATCGCCAAGGGACTGTTGGTGATCGAACGTCTGTTCGTGGCTCGGGTGGCTGAGTGCAAGGCGGAGTTGGCCCGTGCCGCGGAACTGGTCCGGGCGCGGCGCAATGAGGAAGGCCAGCCTGTGAACATGGAGCACGCCGTTGAGCACGCCCTGGTCGCGCGCCGCCACGCCGCGTTGGACATTCGCCTGCGCGCGCTTGATGCGGCGTGGTGGCCAGCCGTGCGGCAGGCAGCGGAAGGGGGCAGTCCCGACCTCGAAGCGTCCCTGCTGAAACTCGAAGGCATTCAGTTGCTGCAGGATCTTCACTTGTTCCGAATGGATGCGCATGGTGCCGCCTCCCTGCGGTTCGATCCTGAGGCGTTGGAAGGCCGGCCGCAGGCTGGGCAGGGGCCCTCGGCCCACGCAGGCAACACGACTCTGCATATGTGGCGCTATCGTGGCAGCTCATTGGCGGGCGGTTCCTCGGAGATCCAGCGCCAGATCGTTGCAAAGGCAATATTTGCCGGGCAGACCGAACTCGACCGGCCCCGCAATGATTACCTCGGCGAAGAGCAGGCCATGATGGCCGATACCGTGCGCCGCTGGCTGGATGGCCACTACAGCTTCGAGCGCCGGCAGAAGATCATCGGCATGCAGGGCGGCTTTGACAATGAGGCCTGGGCAGGTCTTATCGACCTGGGCTTGACCAACCTGGCAATGCCGGAAGCTTTTGGCGGCTTGGGCCGGTCCATGGAAGACCTGTTGCCTCTAGTGGAAGCACTTGGGGAATCGCTCGTGCTGGAACCTCTTCCCTGGAACGCGGTACTCGGGGTTCAGGCCCTTCTTGCGCTGCCGGCCAGCACCACGCGCGATGCGCGACTGGTGGCGCTGGCCAGTGGCGATGCGCGTTGCGCGGTGGCCTGCGGCGATGAGCCCGTCGCGGGGCGGACGCTGCGCCCGACGATAACCGCGCGGCGGGTTGGTGAAGGCTGGCAGCTCGATGGTATCAATCCACTGGTAATGGGTGGCGCCCAGGCGCACCACTTCATCGTCGCCGCGAAGCTGGAAGACGGCAGTCTTGGGGTATTCGACGTGCCGGCGGAAGCCCGTGGTGTCGTGATACGCGCTTATCAGCTCCACGACGCGCGCGGCGCGGCTGACGTGCGGCTGGACTCCGTTGCGCTGGCGGCCGGCGCCTTGATCGGCCGCGGGGACGACGCGGTGGCCGCAACGGAGCATGCGATGGCACTGGCCACCATCGCCCTGTGCGCTGAAAGCGTCGGTGTCATGCGGCGCGTGCTGGGCATCACTGTCGAGTACCTGCGGACACGCAAGCAGTTCGGACGCACCCTGGCGGAACAGCAAGTCTTGCAGCATCGCATGGTCGATCACTATCGCGCCTGGAGCGGTGCACGTCATCTGGTGCGGCAGGCATTGATCGGCTGGCATGCCGCGCCCCCCGACGAACGCAGGCGCCGGGTCAGCGCCGCCAAGTACCTGTCCGGCATGGCTGGTCGCGCTATCGCGTTTGATGTCTTGCAGCTGCATGGCGCTGTCGGACTGCAACACGAGACGCCGGTCAGCCATTACAGCAAACGGCTCATCGGCAATGAGCTGCTGCTCGGCAATGCCGCCATGCACCTTGGCCGCTTCGCCGAGGCCGCAGATGCGGCACCCGTGCCCTGACATGGATCGGTCGGAGAATCCGAAGCAGTACATCCAGGAGACAAACAGTATGAGAGCACTCTGTCCATCGGGACGTCCGGTAGTGTCCTTCGCCTGCGGCCTTGTGGCGCTGGCGTTCTCCGCTGTCGCGGGTGCGCAGTCCGAGACCGCCTGGCCGACACGACCCGTCACGATCGTCGTACCCGGTGCGCCTGGCGGTACGATCGACATTCCCATCCGCCTGCTGGCATCAACGCTCAGTGCACGCTTGGGCCAGCCCATCGTCGTCGACAACCGACCCGGCAGTGGCGGCATCATCGGTACGCAAGCTGCCTTGCGTGCGCCGGCCGACGGCTATACCCTCCTGGCCGGCAACGTTGGCCCGCAAGCCATCAACTACAGCGCCTACAAGCGCCTCACGTACCAACCATCGGATTTGACGCCGATTACCGATGTCATTGCCTTTCCCAATGTCCTGGTGGTCAATGCCCAGTCACCGGTCAAGAGCGTGGCTGACCTTGTCGCCCAGATGAAGCAACACCCCGGCAAGCTATCCTTCGGCTCCGCGGGCATCGGCCAGACCAGCCACCTGGTGGGCGAACTCTTCAAGATACGCACTGGCACGGATGCCATTCACGTGCCATACAAAGGCTCCACGCCTGCCACGACCGCCTTGCTTGCGGGGGAAACGACGTTCCAGTTCGACAATCTGACGCAGGCGCTGCCATATATCCGCTCCGGCAAGCTGCGCGCACTGGCGGTGGCCGCGGCGCATCGCGTGCCGAGCCTGCCCGATGTGCCGACCATGGAGCAGGCCGGATTTGCCAGTTTCGTCTCGACGGCATGGATTGGCATCTTCGTCGCTGCAAAAACGCCTCCGGCCGTCGTCAGCCAGCTGGAACACCACCTCGGTGCAGTCATGCGTGATCCTGACCTCGTGTCACAGCTGCGGCAAATGGGTGGGATTCCGGGCGGGCAGCCACCGGCAACGTTTTCTGCTTTTGTGGCTGGCGAGCGGGAACGGTGGGGAGAAGTCATTCGCGCATCGAACATGACGCTTGACTGACGAATATGTCTACCGCCGACTCCCCGACCCCGCCGTAGCCGGGCAGGGCGCGCGGAAGCCGTGGCTACGCTGAATGCGGGCCAGGGAAGCCGGGCTTGTGCTTCTCCATGAAGGCGCGCGCCCCTTCGCGGGATTCCCCGGCGCCGTCATGCAGGCTGTGCGCCTCGGATAGAATTTGATGCGCCGCCATGGCGCCGGTGCTGACCGGCCTGGTGCCGCGGGGTAGCTGACAGCCATATCAACTTTCGAAAACCAGCATGAACATTGCGCTTGAACAGTTTCTGCCGACGCATTCCCCCTCCTAGGGCCGCTAGGCGAAGGAGGGGGTCAAGTCGGCGGCAGCCGTCAGGCTGCTTTGCCTTTACGTCGAGCGTGCTCTTCGGTTCCCTGTCGCTCAACGTAGGCTTTCACCGTTTCCAGCGATGCTCCACCTACGGAAGAGACAAAGTATGCGCGGTGCCAGAATAGCGGCTTCCAATAGAGCCGGGCGAGATGCTCGGCGAAGCGAAGACGTGCTCGACGTGCGCTGGCCGTCTTAAGGTTGTTACCGAGATATCCAGAGCGGGATGGATGCTGACCCGCAGGTGGACATGATCCAGTTCGCCGCCAAACTCCAGCAGCTCGCAACGCCAGGCCGTGAGAATCTGCGCGAATGCAGTTTCCAGGTAAGCGAGCAGTTCGGGCATCAGCGTCTTGCGGCGATACTTGGTCACGAAGACGATATGCAACTTGAGGTTGTAGACGGCATGCGCGTTCGACTGATTCCTCGGCTCCATGCTTGCGCTCCGATGTTCTGCTGGTAAAGTGTCCTGATGCAAACCGGATATCGATTCCGCTGTTACCCGACGCCAGCGCAGCAAGCCATTCTGCTGCGCTGGATTGGCTGCCAGCGCTTCATTTACAACGCGAAGGTTGGTGAGGATCGATATTACCGGGCATTCCAGCGCAAGGCGCTGGCCTTGGCGGGGCAACATCCTCCGATTGACCAGGAATACGCGCGTTACAAGAACGCGGAGCTAACGCCCTGGCTGTCCGAAGTCCCATCACAGGTGCTGCGCAATGGCGCGGTACGCTGGAAGCAGGCATACAGCCGGTTCTTCCAGAAGCTGGGTGGACGTCCAACGATTCAGCGCAGGAGCGGCCCACAATCGATCTGGCTCACAAGCGAGCTGTTCTCGTTCCAACCGATTGCCGACACGCCGACCGGCGAGACACGCTATCGCCTGCACGTCGGCAAGGGCAAGTTCCCGGTGGGCGGCATCCCCTACACCGCTCACCGGCCTCACACGATGCCGGCTAGCATCACGCTGACGATCGACGCTGGGCGATGGTACGTCGCCTTCAGCGTCGACGATGGGCTGCCGGCGGTGACGCCGGAAGAGATCGCAGCGGAGCTGGCGACCTGGTCCGAAGCCGATCTGCGCGCCGCGGCGGTAGGCGTGGATCGTGGCATTACGGTGCCCGTGTACGCTAGCACCGGGCAGACAGCCGTCCTGAGCCGCGTCCAGCAGCAACGGATGGAAAAGAAAGAGCGCGCCCGCCAGCGCTGGCAGCGCCGGATGGCGCGCCGGACCAAAGGCTCATCGGGATGGCACAAGGCCAAGTACCGCGCCGCGCGGTGCCAACACTATGCCAAGAACGTGCGGCAGGACTTCGCGCATCAGACCAGCTACCACCTGGTAACAGGAGAGGAGACGCGGCTGGTGGTGTTCGAAAATCTGCGCGTCAAGGCGATGAGCGCACGGCCAAAGGCCAAGCGGGACGAGTCGGGCAAGTGGCTCAAGAACCAGGCTCGCGCCAAGGCGGGACTCAACAGCAAGATTCTGGCGAGCGCCTGGGGCAGGACGCTCACGCTCGCACAGTACAAGGCGCTGCGACGAAACAAGCTCGTCGTCACGGTGCCGCCGCATCACAGTTCGCAGGAGTGTAGCCGGTGCGGCCACACCCACCCGGACAACCGGCCATCGCAGGCTGCGTTTGTCTGTCAACGCTGCGACTTCCGTGCCAACGCCGACCACAATGCGAGCGAGGTGATTCGCGATCGTGGGGTGGCCCTGGTCCGGTCGGGCGAGTTCTCGGCCAAGGGCAAGAAGAAGACGATGCGCCTCAGAAACAAGGTAGGGGCGGGATGCTCCGAACCGGGGTCCGATGGGACCTCTACGCCGGGGGAGACTCGAGTAAGACACCGGGCGGGCAACCGCAAGGTGCATGAGTCGCCGAACCCGGAAACCCCCGCTACAAGCCGAAGGCTTTAGCGGCGGGAGTATTCATCGACTATGCATTCTGGCTGGCTGGCCGAGGCAGGCGACGCGGCCCAGGCCGACCTGATCCTGGGCGAGGTGCTGCGCCGGGACCCGTCACGTACCGCCGCCTACCTGAACCGCGCGGATGCCCGCTGGCAGCAAGGCGGACGCGAACGCGAGCCGCAAAAGCGCGGCTACTACCTGGCGCTGGCGCGCGAGGACTACCGCCAGTACTGCACCCTGCGGATGGCGTCGAATACGGCCATCCCGTCCAACGTGGCAGCCCGCATCGGCGCCGCGCTGGGCGAGCCGGCGCTGACGCCGGCCGCGTGCCGGCCGCGGCTGGAGATTTTCGCGGCGATCAAGGCGGGCGACCTGGAAGCGGTGCGCGCGCAGCTTGCGCGTGGCCAGGATCCGGACGGGGTCAATGAATATGGCGTGTCGGCGCTGGGCTCGGCGGTGTACCACAAGCAGGCGGAGATCGTCCGCACCTTGCTGGCGGCCGGCGCCAAGGCTGACGGGCCGGGCACGGGCCGGGCCATGCTGGCCGGCGCCATGCCGGTCGGGCGCGATACGCGTCCCCCGGCGCAGCGCTACGCCATCGCCGACATGCTGCTGGCGGCGGGCGCCTCGGTGGAGGCGCCCGACCACAACGGCACGCCCTTGCTGATCACGCGCACGTCCTACTACGGCGACGATCGCGACACGCTGGAGTACCTGCTGTCCCACGGCGCCAACCCGAACGCGCGCGACAAGCAGGGCCGCAGCGTGCTGCACGCAGCCATCTCCAACTACCGTACCCGCTGGTTCGCCGAACAGTTGCTGGCCAGGGGCGCCGACATCAACGCGGCGTACATCCGCATGTATTACGGCGCTAGCCCCCAGTGGGAAACGCCCTTGCTGGAGGCGCTGCGCGCGTCGTACGGCGAGCTGAAGCCGGGCGCGGCCCTTGCCGTGCCGGAACGCGTGGCCTTTGCGCTCGATCATGGCGCGGATGCTTCGGTGGGCGGCTACGGCGTCAAGACCGGGGTGGCGCGCAACGGCATGGACGAAGCGCTGAGCCTGTCCGCGCGCTACCTGCAGCCGGCGCTGGTCGACCGGCTGGCGCAGGCTTCGCGCAAGCCGGCGGCGCCGCTCACCAGCGAGCCCATGTCGGCGCTGTTGCGTACGTGGAGCGAGCTGGAGTCGCGCGCGGCCGCAGCAAGGAGAGTGCTGCCTGGGACGGACTGCGGGCCAGCGCGCGTGCCGTGGGCGAGCGGATGGTTGCCGCCGGCGTCAGCCTGAAGTACCTGGACAGCGCGCAAGGCATGAAGAACAACGGCATCGCGCCGCTGAGCCTGCCGTGGCTGCCGGATGACCTTTACCTGGCATGGCTGAAGGCAGGTGCCGACCAGACCGACCGCACCGACGCGGGCGTGCGTATCGCAGGGGTGGACCAGCCCGATGCCTTGCCGCTGGTGACCATGATGATGATGGGCCAGCAAGCCAAGGTGAAGATGCTGCTTGCACACGACGGCGCGCTGTATCGCGACCCGCAGCGCTGCGGCATGGCGGTGGCGGACTTGTTGTCGTGGCGGTTGGGCCGTGGCGCGCAGGCCGGTCCGGAGCTGGCGGGCGCGGTTAGCCAGGTGATGGATGGCGCTGCCAGGGCCGGCAACTGCGATATGAGCATGACGGCGCGCGCCAGGCCTTTTGCCGGCGTGCGGGCCGACGAGCTGGCGCGGCGCGCGGCCGGGAGCGTTGCCGTCCGGTAGACGCGGCGCGGTCGCGGAACTAGCCGGGCTTTGCCGTACGCCGTCTGCCTGGCCGGTGGGCTGCCATGCCATGCATCAGCACATCGATGACCTGTTCCGCATGCTGGTCCGCCTGCGCGGGCGTCATGGGCCCCACGCCATAAAGCCGCTTCAGCAGATGGGTAGCCGATTGCACCGCCGTCAGCATGGCGGTCATCATGACGCTGGCATGCTCAGCCGGGTAGGGCTTCAGCAATTCCGCCGCATGGCACTCCGCAATCAGCGCATCGAGCTTCTCATGAAACGGCTTCATGTAGTTGTCCACCAGCCAGTCCAGTCTTGGGCCGTCCTGCGCGACCTCCATGAGGACAAGGGAGTGCGCTGCCGGATGCAGGATATTGCTCACCGCGAAGGCCCTTAGCGCGGCTTGCAAGCGGGCGAGCGGATCCGAGCGATCGAGCGCATCCGCCGCTTGCCTGGATGCGGCAAGGGATCCCGCGTACGCATTCTCCACTACCGCGCGCCAGAGCCCTTCCTTGCTGCCAAAGTGGTAGTTCAGCAGCGGTTGCTTCACGCCCGCGCGGTTGGCGATCGACAGGACCGAGGCGCCGTCGAATCCTTTTTGCGTGAACTCGCACTCGGCGGCTTCGATCAGACGCTGTCGTCCCGATACCTCGATCGCGGGGGAGGCGGGTGTCGTGGCGGCGGATGTTTCGGTGGCGCGCTTTGGGGCGGGAGTCTTGGTGCGCCGGCTATCGACAGGGGGCATGGTGGCTCAGGACGTGTTTCGCTCACGGTAACGATCCCGGCATTCTCCCACATGCCTGGGGTTTGTCCCCCGGCATCTGCCTGGGTGGCAGCTTCGCCGGGCCTTCCCTTCGCGTCCTCATCGATATCGTCCTGATATAAGTATAAGTACCAGTGTGATCTTGACTTATACTTGTATAAATTCACGTCCCAAGGCGGCCGTGAGGCGGCCAGCAACATGGGGAGGCAGGGATGCGCGAGTTGGAAGTTCCGGTATTGATCGTAGGTGCTGGCCCGGTCGGCATGCTGATGGCGGCGCTGCTGGCGGACCAGGGCATCGAGTCGCTGCTGGTCGAGCAGCGCGACGACCTGCATCTCGCGCCGCAGGCGCATGTCATCAACACCCGGACGCAGGAGATCCTGGCCGGTATCGGCGTCACCGACGAGGCGCTGGCGGGTATCACGACCCATTCCGCCGAAGCGCGCTTCGTGACCTGGCGGCAAAACCTTGCCGAAGGGGACCTTGCCCGCATCGATATCGGCAGCGCCGGCTACCTTGCCAGCATGGCGCCCGCCAGCAGCAAGCGCACCGCGAATATTCCCCAGCACCATCTTGAGCGCCTGCTGTTCGCCCAGGTGTCGCGCCGCGTTCGCTGCCAGACGCGCTTCGGCCATGCCTGGCAGGGCGCGGAGCACAGCGGGCACGGCGCCGTTTCGTCGGTGAAGGATGTCGCGACCGGCGAGACATACCGGGTGCGCAGCGACTGGCTGATCGCGGCCGACGGTGCCGGCAGCCCGGTACGCCGCAGCCTGGGGCTGCCCATGGTCGGGGAGACCAACCTGGCGCATCTCATCACCATCAATTTCGAGGCGGATATCCGGCATCTGGTCAAGGAGAGTCCGTCGATCCTTTTCTGGGTCCTGTCGGCCGCGGCGCCCGGCACCTTCATCGTGCACGATGCGGCGCGCTACTCGGTTTTCATGACACCGTACTTTCCGGAGTACGAATCGCCGGCCGACTTTCCCCCGGACCGCTGCGAGCGCATTCTCCGGGCCGCGCTCGGCGACCGCCATTTGCCGTTGCGCATCACGTCGCTGTCGAACTGGACAATGCAGGCTCACATTGCCGCGCCATACAGCCAGGGGCGTACCTTCCTGGTGGGCGATGCCGCGCATCGCTTCCCGCCCACCGGCGGGCTCGGGCTGAACACGGGCGCCGCCGACGCGCACAACCTGGCGTGGAAGCTGGCCTGCGTGATCAAGGGGCGGGCGGGCCCGGGGCTGCTCGATACCTATGGCGACGAGCGCAAGCCTGTCGCCGAGACGAACAGCCGCGTCAGCGTGGCGAACCACCGCAAGATGCGGCAGGTCACCGCGGCATTGGGCCTTGATGAGGACAAGCTGCCGACGATGGCGCGGCTGCGCGCCAGCGCGCCGGCCCGTGCGCTGCCCGCCGCGCTGCGCTCCGCCGTGAAGCGCCTGCTGGTCGCACCGATCGACTCGCGGACCCGGAAAGTGCAACGGGCGGCTACGCCCGGGTTCGCGGGCATCCGGCGAAACGTGCAACTGGCCGCCGAGGCGCAGATGGAGCATTTCAACACGCTCGGCCTGGACCTGGGCTACGTGTACCGGAGCGCGGCGGTCTGCGGCGGCGGCGCGGCGGCCCCGATGGCGTCAAATCCCGTACTCGAAGTGGCGCAGTCGCTCACGCCGGGCGCGCGGCTGCCGCATTTCCGGCTGCAAGGCGCGCCGGGGTCGCCCGCCACTTCGCACGATCTGGTTGGCCATGGGCACTTCCTGCTCGCCGGCTTTGGGCGCCATGGCAAGGCGTGCGCCGGGCTTGCCGAGTCAGCGAGCCAGCAGCTTGGCGGCGTAGCCGTGCACGCCGTGGACCTCGACGCCGTCACGCATCACGCCGACAGGCCGCAACTATCCGCATGGAACCTGGGGCTGCCCGACGCCGCCATCCTGGTGCGCCCCGATGGGCACATCGCCTGGCGGCATGCGGCGGCGACGGACGCGCGGTTGGAGGACGTGCTCGGAGCCCTTTGCCGGGTGCTTCAAGTCCCCGTCCCGTCACGCGAACCGCTGCCATCCGGCGCACGGCCTGTCGCGCCTGTCTCGTAAGCGCGCCCGGTCCGGGCCAAGGCTCCCGGCTGTCGCTGCGCCCCGCCGCGCAGGCACTCATCAACACTCTCGCGAAGGTTTACCTGTGACACACGATCCCGAAGCCGCGCCGCTCGGCCAGGGTGGGCATCCCACCCCCGTTGCAATCGTCGGCGCCGGCACGGCAGGCTCCGTGCTGGCCCTGCTCCTGGCCAGCCGCGGCATCCGCAGCGTGCTGATCGAGCGTCAGCCGGATGCGGATACGCATCCGCGCGGACACGTCTGGTCTGCCCGCGCGATGGAGGTGATCCGCTCCATCGATGCCGAACTTGCCGAGGCGCTGCGCGAGATCAGTTCGGCGCCGCTCAAGCTTCGCTACATCACGTGGTGCACGTCGCTGGCGGGGGTGGATCTCGGGCGCTGCGTGCCGATCGGCAACGACCCGGTGCATACCGCACGCCTGCTGGGCAGCGGGCCTTGCCGCCCACTGCACCTGTCCCAGAACGTGACCGATGCGATCTTGCGACAGCGCGTTGCGGGCAGCGAGCGGATCGAGTTCCTGGCGGGATACGAGCTGGAGGCGCTGTCGCAAGACGATGACGGATGCGTGTTGACGCTGCGCGAACTACGCAGCGGCCGGCGCGTGCGGCGCACCGCGCGCTTCGTCGCGGGTGCGGACGGCGCGCAGAGCACCGTGCGGCACCTGCTCGGGGTGCGGTCGGCCGAGACGCCGTTGCAGGCGGTCGCGCAGATCCATTTCCGTGCGCGGCTGGACAGGCTGACCGCGTCGCGGCCAAGCCCGCTGTACTGGATTCTCAACCCCCAGGTGGTGGGCACGCTTACGGCCCACACCGCCGACGACGAGGACTGGGTCCTGTCGACGGCGGTGCTGCCGGATATCGAGCCGGCTGGCGAGATGCCGGCCGCGCGGGCGCTGGCGCTGGTGCGGGCGGCGATCGGCGATGACAGCATCGACGTCAAGGTCCAGTCGGTCCGGCCATGGGCCATGGCGCTGCGGCGCGCCGAGACCTGCCGGGTGGGCCGGGTAATGCTGCTAGGCGACGCTGCCGCCGGATTCTCCGCCATCGGGGGCTTTGGCATGAACCATGGCATCGAGGATGCGGCGAGCCTGGCGTGGCGGCTGCAGATCCTGCTGGGCGGCTTCGTGCGCGGCGACCTCGCGCAAGGGCTGTTGTCCAGTTATGCCGCCGAGCGGTCCGCGAGCGCGGATGCCCATGCGCGCCGCACGCTGCAACTGAGCGAGCTGTCCGACGAGGTGTTGCGCGCCGCTGGCGTGGAGCCTGCCGGCTTCAAGACGTTGTCCGCGCTTTCCCGGTCCGCGTGGGTGCGCATGCTGCCCAGGCGCGTGGCACGAGGGCTGTTCCGTACCGTGACGGGCGCCGGCCTGAAGCCGCTGTGTCATCTGGCGGGCGCGGAGCCCGGCGGCGTCGAGGCCCGGGCAAAAGTGCGAAGGGCGATCGACAAGCAGCGCGAGGTGTTTGTGACGCTCGGCACCGATCTCGGCTACGCGCATTCGGGCGGATTCGTCTGCCGCGAGCCGCATCCGCACCCGCAGTCCCCCCATGCCGGCGCCGAATACTGGCCGAGCACAAGTCCTGGCTCGCTGGTTCCCCATCTCTGGAGCGAACGCGATGGCGAGTCACTCTCGACGCGGGACCTGGCGCGGCGCGCACCGATGACGCTGCTGGTCAACGAAAAGGAGCGCGTGCGCTGGCTGGCGGCCCTGTCGCAACTGCATTCCGACTGGGGCATCGAGGTGGCGTGTCCGCTTGTCGGCAGCGGCGACGCCGCGCAGTTTCGCATCGACCCGTCGGCATTCGCCGCGGCGCTGGAGATCGACGAGTCCGGCGCCGTGCTGCTGCGCGGCGACGGCATCGTGGCCTGGCGCAGCCGGCGTCAGTGCGCCGATCCCCGGGCGGCGTTGCGGGACGTTGTCACCCGCCTGGTTTCCCAGTCCGTCACCACCATCACCACCAGCGCCGCAAGCGCGGCACACCTCACGAAGGAGAGGCAATGAGCGACATCATGGACCAGTTTCCTATCCCCTGCCCGGACCCGGACGCGCGTCCCCCGGCGAAGCTCGCCCATATCGTGCTCACCACGCGGCGCTTTGACGAAGCGATCCATTGGTGGAGCATCGTGCTGGGCGCGCGCGTGATGTTCCGCAATGCCTTGCTTTGCTTCCTGTCCTACGACGAAGAGCACCACCGCCTGGCGCTGATCAACGCCGCGAATTTCGAGCCCAAGCGGCGCGAGAGTACGGGCCTGGACCATGTGGCATTCACCTTCGGCTCGCTCGGCGACCTGCTTCACACCTATGAACGCCTGAAGGCGCACGCCCTCAAGCCGGAATGGTGCATCAACCATGGGCCGACCACGTCGCTGTACTACCGCGACCCCGACGGCATACAGGCCGAACTCCAGGTTGACAACTTCGCGGCGCCGGAAGACCTGCAGGCCTGGTTCCGCTCGGGCGCCTTCGCCGAAAACTCGATCGGCGTCGAGTTCGATCCGGAGCATTTGCTCGAACGCTACAAGGCGGGCGAACCCGACAGCTTGCTGATGCGGCCCGGCGAGGTGACTAGCCGCCAGTTCCTGACGTTGCGCTGAGGGAGTCAAGGCCGTGAGACTGTGTACGTTTTCCTCGGCGGACGTGGCAAGCCATGTGGGGCTCTCGCTTTCGGGCGGCCGCGTGCTGGACGTGACCGCTTCCTTTTCGGGGGACGCGCGCTTCGCTTCCCTGCTGGCGCTGATCGAGCATCAGGATGAGACGCTGCCGGCCATTCGGAAACTGGCGGCGGAAAGCGCCGGGGCGGGCCGCGCGCCGGGGGTCCATGCGCTGGGGGAGGTCCAGCTCCAGGTCCCTTACCGTCCCCCGCAGATCCGTTGCTTCAGCGTGTACGAGCAGCATCTCAGGAATGCATTCCGGCAGGTCATGGCGCATGGCGTCAGCCCGCTGACAGGTTTGCTGATGCGCATGCTGGGCGCGGGGAAAGTCCCGAAGGCCTTCTTTGAAACGCCCATGTACTACAAAGGCGCGCGCCTCAATCTTTCCGGTCATGGGGGCAGGGTGCGCCGGCCCGCGCCGGGCACCAAGCTGGACTACGAGGCCGAGCTTGGGGTGATTGTCGGGCGTTCGGGCAAGAACATCGACAGCGCGGCGGCGATGTCGCACGTGTTCGGCTACGTGATCTTCAACGACTTCTCCGAACGCGCGCAGCTGATGAAGGAGATGCGCGCCCGGCCCAGCGCAGGCCCGGCCAAGGGCAAGGACTTCGATGGCAGCAACAGTCTCGGCGCCTGGGTCGTCACGGCGGATGAGATCGGCGATCCGCATGCGCTCGACGTCATCGTGCGCGTCAACGGTGAGGTGCGCGGCAAAGGCAGCACCTCGGGGATGACCCATCGCATCGACCGCATCGTCAGCTATGCATCGTCCAACGAGACCCTGCACGGCGGCGAACTGCTCGCCACCGGATGCGTGCCGAACTGCGCCGGCATCGAGCAGTGGCGCTTCCTGCACGACGGCGACCGGGTCGAGGTTGAAATCGCCGGACTTGGCGTCCTGACCAATCTGATCACCGGCCACTGATCGCATCAAGCCCCCGCCGCGAGGAGGCAGAGACATTCCCGCGGCCATAACAATGACAATGGAGACAGCAGTGAATTCGAAACAGTGGATCGTCACGTCCGCGGCAGCCCTGTGCCCCGCGCTTGCGCTTGCCGACAACGGCTACTTCCAGATTGGCTACGGCGCCGAAGCGCGCGGCGTGGCCGGTGCCGCGGCCGCATCGACGCGCGATGCGTTCGGCGGCGCCAGCAACCCCGCTACCACGGTATGGGCCGGCAACCGTTTCGACGGCAACCTGATCGCCACCAACGGCCGGACCAGCATGAGCCGCTCGGCGGGCCTGCCGCCGCCATTGACCGGCGTGCTCGACACCCGCGCGGATAGCGCGAACCGCTGGGTGCCGCTTGCCGACATGGCGATCAGCAAGATGATCAGTCCCGACCTGTCACTGAGCCTCGTCGGCTACAGCAATGGCGCGGGCACCTACTTCACGGGCAGCGCCACAACCTGCCTCGCACCGCCGCCGGCGGCGCCCGGCGCCACCTACCGTGGCAATGTGCTATGCGGCAACGGCAGGGCCACCACCACCATCCAGCAGTTGACGATAGCGCCAACGGTATCCGCACGGGTTTCCGATACGGTCTCGGTCGGCTTCTCGCTATTGATCGCGGCCCAGTTGTTCAGTGCCGAGGGCTTGCAGGCGCTGGCCCCGCAATCGGCGGCGCCGGACCACCTGACCAACCAGGGCACGGCGTCCTCGTTCGGCGTGGGGATGCGCATCGGTTCCTACTGGCGTGCCAGCGATACGCTCAGCTTCGGCGTGGCGTACTCGCCCCGTATCCGGATGGGACGGCTCACGGAGTATGAGGGCTTGCTGGCGGACCAGGGCCGCCTGGATATTCCGGAGAACATGCTGGCCGGCATGCAGTGGTCGCCCACGCCCGACCTGTCCTTTCTCTTCGATTACCAGCGCATCAACTATTCGGGAACGTCCGGGCTCGGCAATCGCCCCTTCGACGGCACGGCCTTGCGCGGCAGCAGCGGCGGCCCGGGCAATGGGTGGAAGGACATGAATGTCTTCAAGCTCGGTGTGCGCTACCAGGTGACCCCCGCCTTGCACGTGTCGGGCGGCGTCTCACTAAACAGTGCGGCCTACGCGGATGAGGACACCGCCAACAACGTCACCTCGCCTGCCACGTTCCGCCGGCACTACACGCTCGGACTTGGCTATGCGACCGGGCCGAACAGCAAATGGTCGGTCTTCTACTCCTTGTCTCCCGGCTACGCCACCACCGGCAGCTCGGCACTGGGTTCGGCCGTTGCCACACAACTTTCAGGCAATCCCACGGCAGCGGGCCAGGAAACCCTGTCGACGCGGCAGCAGAGCATCGGCGTGCAGTACTCGCAGCGCTTCTGATTGCTATCGATACCTTAATCATTCATCACGGAGTTCGTTTCGATGACGGCTTGTCTTATTCCGCGTGCCAGCGGTAACCGGGTACTCACAGGCGATTTGCCATGAACGCGCGCACGGAGCCAACGGCATTGCCGTCGCCCCGGCTGGACGACCGCTTCGAGCAACTCGCCGGCAAGGTCTTCCTCACCGGCAACCAGGCGATCCTGCGCATCGCGCTGGACCAGCGCCGCATCGATGCGCGCCTGGGCAAGAATACCGGGGGCTTTATCTCCGGCTACCGCGGATCGCCACTGGGCCGGCTCGACATGGAGTTGTGGCGCATCCAGCCGTTGCTGCAGGCGATGAACGTGCGCTTCCAGCCCGGCGTCAACGAGGACCTGGCCGCCACTGCCATCTGGGGCACGCAATACGTCGGCACTTTTCCCGGTGCCACGGTGGAAGGCGTGTTTGGCATCTGGTACGGCAAGGGGCCGGGCGTCGATCGCAGCGGCGATCCGCTGAAGCACGGCAATCTGGCCGGCACCAGTGCCGCCGGCGGCGTGCTGGTCCTGGCGGGCGACGACCATAGCGCGAAGTCGTCGACCACCGCGCACCAGTCTGACTTCTCGCTGATCGCGGCAGGCATACCGGTGCTGTACCCGGCGAACGTCCAGGACATCATCGACTTCGGCTTGCGGGGGATCGAGATGTCGCGCCACAGCGGATGCTGGGTCGGCATGAAGCTTGTGACCGACGTGGTGGAATCCGCCAGCGAAGTCGAAGTGGGGCAGCGTGCCCCGATCGGTGCATTGCCCGCAGCCAACGGGCCCCTGCATATTCGCGCCTTCGAAATGGCGCCGGTCGCGGAAGAGCGCCTGTACGTGCACAAGCTGCCGGCAGCCGTCCAGTTCGCCCGGGCGGCGGGGCTCAACCGGCTCGTGTGGCCTGCCCCGGCCGCGCGCGTGGGCATCGTCACCGCCGGCAAATCCTACGCCGATACGATGCAAGCCTTGCAGCGGCTCGGCATCGACGCTGCCAGTCCGCACGGCGCGGCGCTGCGCGTATTGAAGATCGGCATGGTATGGCCGCTCGAAGACGAAATCGTGCGCGCCTTTGCCGAGGGTCTCGACACCATCCTGGTGATCGAGGAGAAGCGGCCGCTACTCGAGTCGCAACTGAAGTCCATCCTCTTCGATGCGCGTATGGCGCGGGCGCCCGTGGTGCGTGGCAAGTTCGACGGCGCGCCTGAGTGGTCCGTGTCGCGGGGCGCCCCGGTGCTGCCCATCTGCAATGAGCTGACGGTGCTCCAGATCGCCGAAGCCATCCACCGGCTGCTGGGATTGCCGGGGCAGGCCGTGGCGGATGCGAATGCGCCATTGACGAGCGCGGCGGAACCTGCCGCGCCGCTGCGCCGGCCGAGCTTTTGCGCGGGTTGCCCGCATAACACGTCCACCAGGCTGCCGGACGGCAGCAGGGCGCTGGCGGGCGTCGGCTGCCATACCATTGCCATGCTGAACGACCCGAAGAAGACGCACACCGTCTCGCACATGGGTGGCGAGGGGATGATGTGGATGGGGCAGGCGCCGTTCACGAGCGAGCCCCATGTCTTCGCCAACATGGGCGACGGGACTTACTTCCATTCCGGCTATCTGGCGATCCGCCAGGCGCTGGCGGCCAATCTGCGGATGACCTATAAGCTGTTGTTCAACGGCTTTGTCTCCATGACGGGCGGCCAGCCGGTCGACGGTGAGCTGAGCGTCGACAAGGCTGTCGCCCAGTTGCGGGCGGAGGGGATCAGGAAGCTTGTCGTGGTCACGGATGATGTGACGGCTTACGACCAGCGCCGCCGCGCAGCGCTGGACGTGCCGGTATACGACCGCGCGGCGCTGGAGACCGTGCAGCGCGAACTGCGCGAATACGCCGGGCTGTCGGTGCTCATCTACGACCAGGCCTGCGCCACGGAGGCACGGCGGCTGCGCAAGCGCGGCAAGCTGCCCGACCCGCCGGTGCGTACCTATATCGATCCCGAGGTCTGCGAGGGCTGCGGCGATTGCGGCGACCAGTCCGGATGCCTTGCCATCGAGCCGCTGGAGACGGCGCTGGGCCGCAAGCGGCAGATCAACCAGTCGTCGTGCAACAAGGACATGTCGTGCGTGCGCGGTTTTTGCCCGAGCTTTGTGACGCTCGACGGGGCAAAGCCGCGCCGGCCTGAAGCTAAGGGCGGCACGCCAAGTGACCTGAAGATTCCCGCGCTGCCGGACCCCGCCATCCCGGGCGATTTCGAACCGGCGTCGATCCTGGTGGCGGGCATCGGCGGCACCGGCGTCGTGACCATTGGCGCCGTGCTGACCATGGCGGCGCACCTGGATGGCAAGGCCGGCAGTTCACTGGACATCACCGGACTATCCCAGAAGTACGGTGCGGTCGGATCGCATATCCGGATTGCCCCCAGCGCGGAACTGCTGCACGCCGCGCGCATCGGCAGCGGCGAAGCCGATGTCCTGCTGGGATGCGACCTGATCGTCGCGGCCGGCGCCGACGCCCTGTCGCGGCTGCGACCGGGGCTGGCGCGCGCCTTCGTCAATACCGAGATCGTTCCCACCAGTGATTTCACCAGCCAGCCGGACTGGTCGGCCAATGAGACGGGTCTCAGGCATCGGCTGACCGCGGCATTGGGCGGGCGAGCCGAATTTGTCGACGTGGCAGCGCTGGCGCTGCAACTCCTTGGCGATGCCATTCTCTCGAACATGCTTTTGCTTGGCTACGCCTGGCAGAAGGGCTCGATCCCGGTGCGGCGGCTCGCGATGGAGAAGGCAATCGAACTCAACGGGGTGGCGGCCGCCACCAACCAGAAGGCGTTCGCGCTAGGCCGGTGGCTCGCGCATGACAACGCGGCGGTACTGCGGCTGCTGGCGCCCGCGCAGGTGGTCCGGATGCAGATGAAGGCGGGCGGATCGCTGGCCGGGCTGATCGAGGACCGGGCCCGGCGACTTGTCGGCTATCAGAACACAGCGCTTGCCGATCGCTACCGCAAGCGGATCGCGGCGGTCCAGCGCACGCTGGCAGGCCGCAGCGACGCTGAGGCCCTGGTCCGTCAGGTGGCGACGCAGTACTTTCGCGTGCTTGCGGTCAAGGACGAGTTCGAGGTGGCACGCTTGTATGCCAGGCCCGAGTTCCTGCAGTCCCTGCGCGATGCGTTCGAAGGCGAGTTCAAGATTGGCTTCCATCTGGCGGGCGGCCCCTTCGGCAAGCTGGACAAACTTACCGGAAAGGTCAGCAAGACACGCGTTGGCGGCTGGATACGTCCCATGTTCCGCATGCTGGCCAGCGTGCGCTTCCTGCGTGGCAGCTGGCTCGACCCGTTCGCACGCGGCGCGGAGGCAGTACTGAATCGCCGCGTGCGCGATGCCTACGAAGAAGACCTCGACGCTATTGAACAGGTGGCGGCGCAATGGCCCGCGGAGCGATTGCGGGAACTGCTGGCCTGGCCCGCCAGCGTGCGGGGGTATGGGCATGTCCGGGAACGGCAGGCGCAGTCCGGCTTCGCCAGGCGGGACAAGGCCCGCTCGAACCCATTCGCCAACGAGGAAGCATCTTGAACAAAGTCATCATCACCTGCGCCATTACCGGGTCCATCCACACGCCGTCCATGTCGCCCCATCTGCCTGTCACGCCTGAGGACATTGCAGCGAGCGCGATTGGCGCCGCGCAGGCCGGCGCCGCCATCGTTCACCTCCACGCGCGCGATCCCGGCGATGGACGTCCTTCGCAGGACCCGGCGCTATTTCGCCGGTTCGCACTGGCCATCAAGGCGGCTTCGGATGTGGTGATCAACCTGACGACGGGCGGCGCGCCGACGATGAGCGTCGAGGAGCGGCTGCAGCCGGCGCTGCAGTTGCGGCCGGAACTCGCGTCCCTCAATATGGGCACGATGAACTTCGGCCTGTACGAATTGCTGGACCGCTTCAAGGACCTCAGGCACGACTGGGAGCGTCCCTACCTGGAGCAAAGCTACGACGGCATCTTCAAGAACACGTTCAAGGACATCGCATACATTCTCCAGTCCTGCAGTGAAAACCAGACGCGGTTCGAGATCGAGTGCTACGACATCGGGCACCTCTACACGGCGGCCCACTTCCTCGATCGCGCGCTCCTGACACCACCGCTGCTGATTCAGTCCGTGTTCGGGCTGCGGGGCGGCATCGGTGCGCATGTGGAGGACCTGATGCACATGCGCCGCACCGCGGACCGGCTATTCGGCAAGGACTACGTCTGGTCGGTGCTGGGCGCCGGACGGCATCAAATGCCGCTGGCGGCGATTTCCGCGTCGGTCGGCGGCAATGTGCGCGTTGGGCTGGAGGATTCCCTGTGGGATGGCCCCGGCAGGCTCGCGCACAGCAATGCCGCGCAGGTACTGCGGGTGCGCAGTGTGATCGAGGCGCTGTCGCTCGAGATCGCTACGCCGGAAGAAGCGCGGTCGCTGCTGCTACTGAAGGGGCGCAATAGCGTCGGCTTCTGAAGCGGAAGGTGGCCCGGATCAACGCGTGCCGGGCCTCGTTCGAAGCTTGCAAGCAAGGGTATGGAAGGGTGTGGACAATGGTTCCGCCTTCTCCAATCCAATCAGAATCCTGATTTGTGCTCAATCCGTCTCATCGATATAATTCACCGACTATGCCGCCTGACCGGGGCATTTCATTCTTATATCCATTGAGCTGGAGTATTTAATGTTTTTGATTTGGCAAGGTTTAGGTTTTCTCGTTGTCATCGTTCCGCTTGCCGTCATGCTTGTCATGAGCCTGCTGGGCTCGGTGCTGAATCTTTCCAACGTGGCGACGATTGTCGTTGCACTGATCTTGTCCGCCGTGGCTGTCTTCTATCTCGGGCGCCGCCTCAACTCCCGCCCCGGGCGCATCCTGGTCGATCCCAAGACCCAGGAACCCGTCGAGCTTCGCAAGCGCCATACGCTGTTCTGGATCCCCATGCAGTATTGGGCGGTTCCTATCCTGATCATTGCCGGCATCGCCGCGATGGCGCTGTTTACCGCTGGCGCATAGTCTCCACGGGCAGGCCGTTTATCTTGTCCGCCCGTTCCCGCGTCGCCGGATGACGAACAGGCGCCGGACGCCTGTCCGGCCCTGTTTTGCAAGCCGCCAACACCAATGCCAGCGGCGGATCATCGGGAGGCCGCGTAGAATGTCGGTCTTTCAACCTGAACGGCGGCCCGCCATGCAAGCCTCGGGCACCCAGGGCGCGCAGGCACTTTCAAGAGTCGGCCTCGCCAAAGGTTGATGGTTTTCGTCAAGAGATTTCAAGTTGAAGAATCCGGTCAGTTACTGGCGCAATCGCCGGTTCTCCTCCGCGTTGCCTGAGGAGAGTGCATTGCATGGCGCCAGTACGGCGGCCCGGCGTGCCCGGCGCGGTATTGTCCTGCTGACCTTCGCCTTCGCGCTAAGCCAGTTCTATCGCAGCTGCCTGGCCGTGATGGCGCCCGAACTCCAGCATGACTTTGGCTTGACCGCGGCGGGTTTCGGCAGCTTGTCCTCCTGCTTCTTCCTGGCATTCGCTGTCGCGCAGATTCCCGTCGGGATCGCCTTCGACCGATATGGCGTGGGCAAGCCCACGGCCCTTCTTCTTGCCATCGGCGCGGTGTCTTCCTTGCTGTTTACGGCCGCGCCCAACGGCACGGTCGCCATGCTTGCCCAGGCGGGGCTTGGACTGGCCTGCGCACCGGTCTTCATGGGGCTGCTGCATTTCGCTTCCGAGCAGCTCTCCGAAAAGAACTACACCAGGGTTGTCAGCCAGTCCAACGCCACGGGCATGATTGGCGCACTGTGCGCAACGGCGCCGCTCGGGTGGGCCATGCACCTGCTCGGCTGGCGCGTTGCCATGTCCTTCGCGGCGCTTTGCATGGTTGTCGCCTGCTACGGCGTCTGGCGTTTCGTCCGGGACGAAGGGCACGCCGAGGCCCGCCACGTTCCGCTGTGGCCCATGCTCTCGCAGAGCGCGAAGCTGCTGGCCATCGCGCCCTTGTGGACCCTCATCCCGATGTGCGTCGCCATGTCGGCGGGCACGGCGTTCCGCAATGCGTGGAGCGGGCCCTATCTGGCCAATGTGTATGGCCTCGACTCCGGCGCCCGTGGCGTCGCGCTGGCCTTGCTCAGCGTCAGCGGGTTCCTGACCGCATTCTTCCTGCCTGTGCTGGTGCGGCGCAGCTCGCTCAAGACGACCATCGCGGCATGGTCCTGTTTCGCGATGACGGGTGCGATCTTCCTGACCATCTGGCCTGCGAGCGGCATGGTTTCCGGCGTGGGCCTGATGGCGTTGCTGTCGACCATCGGCATGCTGCATCCGCTGGTCATGGCGCAGGGCCGTGGCCTGGTTCCGCCGTCTTCGCGCGGGAGAGGTCTCGGCGTGCTCAACACGTTCGTCTTCCTCGGCTCGGCGCTGACCTCGTGGGGGTTCGGCATGATTGCCCGGATGGGCGACCTGCAGCGCTGGCCGGTCTCGAAGACCTACGCCGCGATTTTCCTCACCGCGGCGGTGGTGGTAGCGCTGGCGGTGGTGCCGTATCTCTTCAGTCCGACGCCGAAAAGAAGCTGAGCCGCGCGCCGGCGCAAACGCATTCACTCGACCCTGGCGATCATTCCCAGCATGCTGTCCGCGATTTCCCGGCCAAGCAGGCGCGATACCATCCAGCCTGCGAGATCCTGCGTCGCCAGGCATCCGCCAGCCGTAGCGATCTGGCCGTGGACCACGAGGGGCCGATGCTCGGTCTTGACGCCCATTGCCTCAAGTTCCGCGAACACGCCTGGATAGGTGGTCGCGCTCAGGCCATCGAGCAGGCCGAGCCGGGCGAGAAACAGCACGCCCGAGTCGATTGCGCCAATGACCTGCCGCCTGGGATCCAGCTCCAGCTGACGCATGAAATCCGGGTCCCGCAGTTTGGCGCGCGAGCCGGGGCCGCTAACGATGAACACGGCATCGGCTTGCGCTAGCTCGCCCAGTCCGCCATGCGGCGTGATCGCGATGCCGGTATTGGAGGTGACCTGCGGTGTGTCCGCGCAAATCCTGACCGACCACGGTTTCGTGTAGCCGACATAGTCGGGGTCGTGGACGCGATTGAACAGGTCCCAGGGCAGAAACAAATCCACGTCGGTAAAGCCATCGTAGGCCAGCATGACGAGTCTCATCAATGATCTCCTATTGCGCAAGTGAGCGCGAATGAACGGGTTGGAAGCAAGATTCTCGTCCAGGTCCTGACTTCTCTGTATAGTCACGAAATCAGATTTCACGGTTATACAGATCAGATGGCGGACGGAGCCCCCTCATACCAGGCGATTGCCAGCCGGCTGCGCGCCGCTATCCGCCGGGGCGATCTGGCGCCGGGTGCCAGGATGCCGTCGGTACGGCGCCTGGCGCAAATGGAGGAAGTCAGCGCGCCGACCGCCGAACACGCGCTCCGGCTGCTGGAAGCGGGCGGCCTTGTGGTGGCCAGGCCAAGGTCAGGCTTCTACGTGGCCGCCGACAAGCTGGCGGAACCGCTCCCTTCGCCTACGTTATCCGCGGCGCGGCCGGTCACGTTGACTGCCAATGTGCATGCCTTGTTCGCGCAGGCGAGGTCACCCGAACTCGTGGCGCTCGGGGCCGCATCGCCCAGCGCGGAATGGTTGCCGGACAAGGCGCTGGCGCGCAGCCTGCTGAGCGCGAACCGCCGGCTGGGTTCATCCGCGCTGGCTTACAGCGTGCCGCCGGGGCGGCTGGACCTGCGCGGCCAGATTGCGCGCCGCGCGGCGCGCTGGGGCCTGCATATCGCTCCCGATCAGCTCATCCTGACGCACGGCCAGAGCCAGGCCATGCGGCTGGCGTTAAAGGCGACGTGCCGCCGCGGCGACGTGGTGGCGATCGAGTCGCCTTGCTACTTCGGCACGCTGATGCATCTGCGCAGCCTGGGCTTGCGCGCCATCGAGGTGCCCACGCATCCGCGTACGGGCATGGACCTGGCGGCACTGGACCAGATACTGCGCAAGCACCGGGTCAGCGCGGTCGTTTCGATACCGACCGCGAACAACCCGCTGGGCTTCACCATGTCCATTGCCGACAAGCGGGCGCTGGTCGGGCTTCTCGACCATGCCGGCGTGCCACTGATCGAGGACGACGTGTACGGGGACCTCTCCACCGGCAAGCCTCGCGCCCCGGCCTGCAAGGCCTTCGACGAGTCCGGCAACGTCCTGTATTGCACCTCGGTGTCGAAGACGATGGCGCCGGGGTGGCGCATCGGCTGGATCGCGCCCGGGCATCGCTTCGATGCCGTGCTGGAGGCGCGCGTCGAAGCGAGCCTGGCCGGCACGCCGTTGCTGGAAGCGGCCCTGGCGGACATGTTTTCGAGCGGCGACTACGACCGGCATCTCCGGCGCTTTTGCCAGCGCATCAAGGACTCGGTGCGTACGATCTCATCGCGTATCGCGGCCACGTGGCCCGTGGGTACCCGGCTGTGCGCTCCCGATGATGGCTTCCTGCTTTGGGTGGAGCTTCCCGCCCGCGTCGATGCGCTGGCCCTGTGCCAGGCTGCCGCCGGTGAAGGCATCAGTGTCGGCCCGGGCGCCATGTTTTGCCCCGACGGGACCCGGTATGCCCACCATGTCCGGATCAACTGCGCCCAGCCAACCACGCCAAAGCTGCTGGCCGCGCTGGATCGCATCGGCATGCTCGCGGCGGCACAAGTTTGATGCCGGGCTGGCGCGGCCGGCGGCATCAGGATGGAAACGCTCTGGCAGTATTCAGGAAAACAATGAAAAAACGGATTCGCCTTATTTGCTTCGCCGTGGCGGTCGCCGCCCTGGCTTATCCATCGTATCTTTACCTGTACTACGGCGTGCCTCATGGCGCCAGGGTATATAGCTCGAACCAAGCGTTCTACTATCAGAAGTACAAACTGTTCAGTTGGATAAACCTGATCCCGACAATGTCCACCCCTGGGCAGGGATCGGACAAGCTCTACTATGTGAACGGCTATGTCCGGGTGTATACAGCCAATGGCATGCAGGTCGGCGAGACACCTGCGTCCGGCGTGCCGGTGACGGAAGTGCACTGGGCAGACGATGCGGTGGTGGTGATGGACGGCCACGACGGCGGCATCATCGAACTGCCGGGGAAGTCCGAATAACCGGGGCCAGAGCGGGGCGGATATCAGGCAGGCGCGCGTACGAAACGCGCCGCGCCCCTCGCCCCCGTTCGCCAGGCAGGCGGCGATGTGATCGACAAGATGCAGCACCCGGATCTGGCATAGCGTTCCCGGTGGGGGATCAATCCACGATCAGTTTCAATCCGGCGGGCAGGGACTCGCCAAACACGCGCCCCTCGTCGGCCTCATCGAGTTCCACCGTTTCGCGCACCATGGCGATCCAGCTTTGCGGTGCGTGGGCGGCTTCCAGCCGCCGGACCACGCTCGCGCGGATCTCGGGGGACAGGTCCCTGGAACGGTCGCCTGTCATGCGGGCGATCTGGACGGCGGCGAACGCGGCTGGCTCGACCTTCTTCCAGTCGAGCGCAAGAATCGCTTCCAGCCATTGCGCGGCGACCTCGGCTGGCACGACGCTGTGCGCGCTGCCATAGAACGGCCGGCGTGCCCCGATGCGGCCCACGGCCCACCAGCCCTGGCTGTTTTCCGAGGGTTTGCGCAGCCGGGCCAGCAGCCATTCGGCGAGTTCGATCTTGCGCTCGGCCGGGATGCGCTCAAGAGACCCGGCAAGGCGCACCATGTCGGCGTAGCCGGCCCTTGCGGGGCCGGCAGGCCGTTTATACCGCGTGCTGCCGGGCGGCTGCAGATAGAAGGCCATGTCGTCCAGCAAGCGCAGTTGCGCGCTCTCGTCCAGGCCGCCCGCCGCCCGCCGCCAGAGTGTCCACCACTCGGACCAGATCTGGCTTTCGTTGACGTACTGGATCCCTTGCTCGTACAGCGACCAAAGCTGTTCGACGCGCCAGTCGTCTAGCGGGTAGCCGAACCCCGGCCGCACGCAGTAGCCGGCCAGGTTCAGCCACAGGCGCTCATGGTCGGCCGTGCGCCGCCGCCGCCGCGCGCGCTCCCAGAACGTGCCGAACAGTTCGCGAAGCAGCGCGCTGTCCCAGCGCTCGCGCGTGCCCAGGAGTTGCTCCAGTTGCGCCCGCATCCGCTTGACCTCCTTGGGGCCGACGTCTTGCGAGCGCGCGCCGAAGGTACGGTCAATGGTTTCGACCGCTTGCGGCAAGGCTGCGTTTGGCTTATCCGGCGTTTCAGCGGGCGTGGGCGCTGCCGTGCCGTTGGCGCGCAGCTGGAATTCGAGCAGCCATCGCTGCGAGGCATCCGCCATGTCGATGCAGTGCACCTCCAGCGTGCCGACCTCGGTCAGCGATGTGGTGAGCTGCACCGGCGTTTCCCGGGGCCCGCTCGCGCCGCGCGGCTGCACCACGGTGGCAATCGGCGGCAGGCGAACGAAGTCGCCCTTCGACAGATCGGTCAGCTCGCCCGGCCGATAGGCGGTGTCGGCGACGGAGGAAACCAGGTGGAAGCGCACCGGATGCCCGAGCCGCAGGGCGAAGGCGCGATCCTCCAGATGGATCTCGTGGCCTTCTTCCGTGCCTCGCGGCAACAGGCAGATGCCTTGCTGCCCCTGCGCGCCATCGTCGAGAACGAGGAAGTAGCTGCGCGGCGATCCCCCGCCGATGCGCGGCGCCTGGCCGGTACGGGCGCGCGCGTACGCTACCGCGCCACGGGCAACGGCTACGTCGGGGTTGTCGTTGTGCAGTACTTGCACGGGCGCACCGCGCCAGGTGCCCAGGGTGCCGGCAACGCGCCCCGCCAGCGCATCGGCGCGGAACACCCCGCCGTTGAGGAGCAAGGTATCGGGCATCGCCAGTGCACCATCATGCGTCTGCGCCGCGCCCAGTGCCGTTTGCGACTGCGCGGCGTGCTGGCTCAGGAAGGCTGCAACGTGCCGCGTGACCGCCGGGTCGGCCGCGTAGGGCAGGCCAAACTCGACAATGGCGCCCCGTGCGCGGCCGGGCCGTTCGCTGGACGACACCGCGGGGAAGAATCCATCGACGATGAGCTGTTCGATTTCCTGCCGCGTCACTTCCACCGAGCGCGCCGCGCCGATCAGCCGGGAGCCCGCGCCCAGCAGCGTCACCGTGACCGAGTCCGGCGGCTGCGCGCCGAGGAGCTGCTCCTTGGCGGCGCGGCAGCGCGCGACGAGCTGCGACAGGCTGGCCGCCGACAGCCGTGTCTCCGCCGTGGCGAGACGCGCTTCGACAAGATGCGCCAGGGCGAGGTCCATATTGTCGCCGCCGAGCATCAGGTGATTGCCCACGCCGATGCGGGTCAGTTGCGGCTGCCCGTCCTGCATCTGCACCTTGATGAGGGTCAGGTCGGTGGTGCCGCCGCCGACGTCGCAGATCAGCACCAGGCGCGTTTGCGCAAGGTCCGTTTCCAGCGTCTGGCGATGATGGAACAGCCAGTCGTAGAACGCAGCCTGCGGCTCTTCGAGCAGGCGCAGGGCGGGCAGCCCGCCCATGCGCGCCGCTTCCAGCGTCAGCGCGCGCGCGCCTTCGTCGAAGGAGGCGGGCACGGTAAGCACCACGTCCTGTTCTTCGAGCGGGGCCTGCGGGAAACGGTGATTCCATGCCGCGCGCACGTAGGCCAGATAGCTGGCGCTGGCCGCCACCGGCGAGATCTTGCCGACCTCTTCGTCCGCCCCCCAGGGCAGGATTGGCGCGGTCCGGTCGACCGAGGCATGCGACAGCCAGCTTTTCGCGCTGGCCACGAGCCTGCCGGGCACCTGCGCGCCCAGCGTGGCCGCGAGACGGCCGATCACGGTCCGGCGCGCTCCGGCGCTGGCGGCGTGATGCCACGGCAACTGCAGGTCGCCCCCGTTGAGTTCGCCGGGCGCCGCGTGGTAACGCACGGATGGCAGGAGAGGCCGCGCGGCGACCTCTCCCAGGCTGACCAGCTGATCGATATCGAACACGCGGATCTGCTCGGACCCCGCCTCCGCATAGGCGACGACCGTGTTGCTGGTGCCAAGGTCAATGCCGACGATGTACGGCTTCATCTCAGTCAGGCATTGGGGTTGCCGCGCACGTCGAACTCGACCTTCCAGCGCTCGCCGGCGCCGCGGGGCACGGCTTCCAGTTCCAGCGTCCCGGCCTCGGTGACCCGCGCGTGCAGTTTCACCGGCACCACTTCGCCGGGCGTTCGCCCTTCGGGCGGCAGCGTGGCCTGGATTTCATCGAGCTCCTGCAGTTCCTCGGGCGACCAGGAGTCGAGCAGGGTGCCGACCTCGTCCTGGCGTCGCACCGACGAGCCGAAGAAGCGGAAGTGCACCGGCTCGCCCACCACCAGGCCGAATTCCTGCGGCGGCAACGCGGCCTCGGTCCCTTCTTCCATGCCGAACGGCGCCACGCACAGCGCCTGTATGGGCGGCTCGAAGCCAGGCACAGCGGGCATCGACGATTCCACGGCGATATAGTAGGCACGCGCGGTGCCGCCACGGATACGCACGCCCTTGCCGCGCCGCACGTAGCCGTAATACGCGGCGCCGCGCGCCACGGCCAGGTCCAGGTCGGCGCCTTCCAGCAGGCGCGCAGGCGCCGCGCCTTCCGCCGCAAGCCAGCCATTGAGCGTCTGCAGGATGCGCTCCACCAGCAAGCCTGACTTGAACACGCCGCCATTGAAGAGGACGGCGGTGGGGTGCAGGAAGGTCGCGCCTTCCGGCTGTGCGCTCTGGAAGCCTTCGAGTTCCGCGAGCGCTGCCACCTGGCGGCCCAGGAACGCGGCCAGATGCCGCGTGATGGCCGCATCCTGCGCATACGGCAGGCCGAGTTGCGTGAGCCCGCCGCGCGCCCGGCTTACCGGGCGGGCCGAGCCCTCCGATTGCGGGAAGAAGCCTTCCAGGATGGTCTGGGTGAGCTCGGCGCGGGTCAGCTCCGTGCGGATCGAGCCGCCGATCAGCTTGGACCCCCGGCTCGGCACGACCAGCGGCACGGCATCCGTGGCCGGATCGGTGAGCAGCGTTTCCTTGGCCGAGCGGCAGGCATAGGTGAGTGCGCGCAGTTGCCACGGATCGGCCTGCGTGCCCTGGCCAGCCAGCTTGCGCGCTACCACATGGGCCAGCGCGAGATCCATATTGTCGCCACCGAGCAGGATGTGCTCGCCCACGGCAACGCGGTGCAGTTCGAGGTTGCCATCGCGCTCGACCACGGCGATCAGCGAAAGGTCGGTGGTGCCGCCGCCGACGTCCACGACGAGGATGATGTCGCCGACCCTTACCTGCTTGCGCCAGTGGCCGTCGCTCTTCTGGATCCAGCTATAGAGCGCGGCCTGGGGCTCTTCCAGCAGGGTCATGCGTGCATACCCGGCTGCTTCGGCCGCTTCGGCGGTCAGCTCCCGCGCGGCGGGGTCGAACGAGGCGGGAATCGTGACGGTGATTTCCTGCTCGCCGAACGGGGCTTCGGGATGCGCGTGATCCCACGCCTCACGCAGGTGCGTGAGATAGCGCACGGAGGTCTCGAGCGGAGAGACGCGCGTCACTTCGGGCGGCGCGTCGTTCGGCAGGATCGCCGCCCGGCGATCCACGCCGGGGTGGCACAGCCAGCTTTTCGCACTCGACACCAGCCGGATCGGCGTGGCTGCGCCGCGGGTGCGCGCCAGTTCGCCGACCGCGAAGTCGCGCGTGGCGTTCCACGGCAAGCCCAGGTCGCCCGGGGCGAGTTCGCTCGGGTGCGGCAGGTAGAGGAAGGAGGGCAGCAGATCGAGGTCTTCGATGGCACCCGGCGCGGTGAGTTGCGTGACCGGCAGGACACCCTGGCTGGTCTTCTCGCCGTCGCTGGCAGTGAGGTCGACGTAGGAGAGGGCGCTATGCGTGGTGCCCAGGTCGATGCCGATGGAATAGCGTGCTGCGCTCATAGTTCCACCTCGGCCGGGGCGATTACGGTGGCGTCGTGGCGTTCGGCCAGTCGGGGCAGACGGACTTCCGCGACTTTCCAGCCGCGGTGGCTGATGCTGCCGTTGAACGGCGCGCTGCCTACCACGTTGCCGGTCAGCCGGACGGCGGTGGCGTCGAAGCCGTCGGCCAGCGTCACGCGGCTGCCCTCGGCTTCCTCGCGCACCGGCTTGATGGTGAAGTGCTCACGCAGCACCGCGCGGCAGCCATCGTGCACGAGGCGGGCGGCGGCACCGATTTCCGTGTCGGAATAGGCCGCGATGTCTTCCTCGACAAAGTCCACAAAACGCGCGTCGCGCTGGAGCAGTCCCAGCAACTGGAGTGCCGCGGCCGGGCTCGCTTCCTTCAGCGCGGGGGCGGCAGGCTGCGGCGCCGGTGCGGCAGCTTGCGGCACCGGGGCCGGGGCTGCGGCTGCAAGGCCTTCGCCGCTGCGCAGGCGGCACACGCCGGCGGCGAAATCGCGGTCGCCCAGGATGGTGAAGAAGGTGCCGACGGCAAGAGAGACCCTGCCGAAGAACGATAGATTCGAGTCGGTCATTAAATGCTCCTGGTGTGCTCTGTTCAAGGACGAGCTGTCCCCTCGCGACGCTGGACAAGCCCCGGAGGCTCATGCGATTCCGGATACCTGGGCACGAGCCGGGCGTCAGCGTCTTATGCTTTTGGCCCTGCCGGGCCTCTCAGGTGCGTATTTTGCCCTATTGCGCCTGCGAACCGGCCCGTCGGTTATACAGCATCGCGGTGTGTTTCATATGGCGTCGGCGCAGGCCTGCGCTTTTCAGGCAGCCACGAAGCCCTGGCGGCATGCCGCTACCAGCTCGCGCGCCGTCTGTTCCCGCCGTGCGCGCTCAAGCGCCTGCGCCTGGCCAATGCCATCGGCAAGCGCCTGCACCGCCACAGTGCACGCAGCCTCCGGCGGCTCCCAGGTGGCGGCGAACGCGGCCTGTTTGCTGGTCCCCGGATCCAGCCCCGGCCGTGTGATGTTCAGGCTCGGCAGGGCAAATGCCATGGCCACGATGCGGCCGTGCAGGCTGCTGCCGGCAAAGCCGCGGCTGTGCGCGATCACGGCGCAGATGTCCCAGATGTCGAGGGACTGGACGATGCCCGGCGCGGGCGTGCCCATGCGTTGCGCCAGCCGGCGGTAGCAGGACAGGTCGTCATGCCAGGGCGCGGCGCCGGCGCGGAACAGCACCACGCCGTATCCGGTTGCCCGCGCGGCGCGGTCGAGCTGGCTGGCGATCTCGCCGAGGGTTTGGTCGTCGCCGAAGTCCGCGCTGAACTGCACGGCAAGATAACCCTGCGGGAAGGCGTCGGTCATGCGCGCCAGCTCACCGTGGCGGACCCGCTGGCGGATGCGCTCGCCGAACAGCGCCGCGACCATCACCGCGGGATCCGGGGCAAGGCTGGCCGCTATGCCGTTGGCCCGCAGGATCTGCCTGGTCCGGGCATCCCTCACGCTGACATGGGCCGCGGCCCTCAGCTTGCCCAACACTTCCGCCCGCATGGCAGGGTCGCGCTGGTCCAGGCCGACGCCGCCCACGGCGTTGTAGATCACGGCCCGCGCTTGGGGGAACAGGCCCTGCGGCAGTACGTAAGGCGCCCGGTCCTCCACGCCCAGCACGCTGCGCGCCCATGCCTGGCGCTCCCGCGGCCGGTCGTCGAGCCGCGCGATCAGCACATCTGCCTTGCCCGGTGGCTGCAGCATCACAGCCGCCTCCCACGCTTCGCAGCAAAGAATCTCGCCACCCACATGGATGATGCCGGGCGCTCGCAGGCCCGGCCGCGCCGCCAGATGCAACAGGGAATCGACCCGGTGGCCGCCGTGCGGCAGCAGGTTGCGCCGCGCCAGCCCGGCATACCGCAGCGGCTGGTCTTTCAGCAGGCAGGTGAGGACATGGGGCAACAGTAGATCGCCGAAGTTATGGCGATCGAAGGCACCAAACAGGATGACGGGGCAACCGGCTTCGAGGGCAAGGGGCACGGGGCGGGTGAGCCAGGGATCTCATTCAAGCATAGGCGGCCCGTGGCGGGTCTCTCCTATATTAGTGAGTGTCATTGAGCGCGCCGCCGCCATCCGGCGCCCGGGTTCAGGCATCGAGCGGCATCGCGCTGGTGCACTTGATCTCATCCAGGCAAACGCTGGACTTCACCCCGCTCACGCCAGGGATGCGCATCAACGTGTCGAGCAGGAAATCCGAAAGCGATTTGAGATCGCGCGCCACCACCTTCAGCACGTAGTCGATATCCCCCGTGACGGAGAAGCATTCCTGGATCTGCGCCAGTTCGGCGACAAGCCCCTTGAAGTTCGACAGATCCCGGATGTGGCCCCGCTCCATCGTGACATGGATAAAGGCGACGACGCCAAAGCCCAGGCTGGCGGAGTCCAGCCGGGCTTCGTAGCGCTTGATGATGCCGGCCTCTTCCAGCCGCCGGTGCCGGCGCAGTGTCTGCGCCGGCGACAGGCGGATAGCCTCGGCCAGTTCGAGGTTGGAGGCGCGTCCATTTTCCTGCAGCGCCGCCAGCAAGCGGCGGTCTATGCGATCAAGCTCAGGATTGTGCACTTTTGTTTCCCTTGTTCCTGCAATGATGAAATTTTATCTCATGATCTAGGGTTTGCCTGCGTGGATAACGAAATCCTATTTACCGGAGCGGAATATAAACTCAGTGTCAGATTGACGGTACGGACGGGGAGTTGAGAGCCCGCGTCGTACGTGTCTGGCGCTGCGCACCAACGCGTTGGCGTACAGCTGCCGCAATATTATTTCTCTCGTCCCCCCAACTTCCTGTTGAGCACACCATGGCCGATCTGTTTGAAAACCCGATGCAGTTGATGGGCTTCGAATTCGTGGAATTCGCCTCGCCCACTCCCAACCTCCTGGAGCCGCTGTTCGAACAGATGGGCTTCAGCCTGGTCGCGCGCCACCGTTCCAAGGACGTGGTGCTGTACCGCCAGGGCGATGTCAACTTCATCGTCAACCGCGAGCCGAACAGCCCGGCGGCCTACTTCGCGGCCGAGCACGGCCCGAGCGCCTGCGGCATGGCATTCCGCGTGAAAGACTCGCACAAGGCTTATGCGCGCGCCCTGGAACTCGGCGCCCAGCCCGTGGAAATCGCCACCGGCCCGATGGAACTGCGCCTGCCGGCGATCAAGGGCATCGGCGGCGCGCCGCTGTACCTGATCGATCGCTTCGAGGAAGGCAAGTCCATCTATGACATCGACTTCGAATTCATCGAAGGCGTGGACCGCCACCCGGTGGGCCATGGCCTGCGCCTGATCGACCACCTGACGCACAACGTCTACCGTGGCCGCATGGCTTACTGGGCTAATTTCTACGAAAAGCTGTTCAATTTCCGTGAAATCCGCTATTTCGACATCCAGGGCGAATACACCGGCCTGACCTCGAAGGCCATGACCGCCCCCGACGGCAAGATCCGCATCCCGCTGAACGAGGAATCTTCCAAGGGTGCCGGCCAGATCGAGGAATTCCTGATGGCCTTCAACGGCGAGGGCATCCAGCACATCGCCTTCCTGACGGACAACCTGATCGAAGTCATCGACAGCCTGCAGATGGCCGGCGTGCCCCTGATGACCGCGCCCAACGATTACTACTACGAAGGCCTGGAAAAGCGCCTGCCGGGCCACGGCCTGCCGGTGGACCAGCTGAGGGCGCGCGGCATCCTGGTGGACGGCACGACCGAAGGCGGCAAGCCGCGCCTGCTGCTGCAGATCTTCTCCAAGACTGCGCTCGGCCCGGTGTTCTTCGAGTTCATCCAGCGCAAGGGCGACGAAGGCTTCGGCGAAGGCAACTTCAAGGCGCTCTTCGAATCGCTGGAGCGCGACCAGATCGAACGCGGCACGCTCAAGGTCTGAGGCCCACAAGGCAGCGAGACACCGAGGCACTGAGCCGCTGACTGCAACAACACCGCCCGGCGCCCGCAGCAAGCCTGCGCGCCGGCGGTGCCTGGCCAAAGCGCCCGCAACACGCGAGAGGCGCAGGCCCACATTCCAAAAGAGTGGGTAGAGACACAATATGGTTCCCAATTCCAAGAGTACGGAAGAGACACTCAAGCGCGGCTTGAAAAACAGGCATATCCAGCTGATCGCGCTGGGCGGCGCCATAGGCACCGGGCTGTTCCTGGGCATTGCCCAGACCATTAAGATGGCAGGCCCTTCGGTCCTGCTCGGCTACGCGGTGGCCGGGATCATCGCCTTCTTCATCATGCGCCAGCTCGGCGAAATGGTGGTCGACGAACCCGTCGCCGGCTCCTTCAGCCACTTCGCCAACAAGTATTGCGGCAGCTTTGCCGGCTTCATGTCAGGCTGGAACTACTGGGTGCTGTATATCCTGGTCAGCATGGCGGAACTGTCGGCGGTGGGCATTTATGTCCAGTACTGGTGGCCGCACATTCCCACCTGGGTATCCGCGCTGGCGTTCTTCCTGCTGATCAACGCCATCAACCTGTCGAGCGTCAAGTCGTTCGGCGAGATGGAGTTCTGGTTCTCCATCGTCAAGGTCCTGGCCATCGTCGGCATGATCGTGTTCGGCGGCTACCTGCTGGCGTCCGGCACGGCCGGTCCGCAAGCGAGCGTGGCCAACCTGTGGCAGCACGGCGGCTTCTTCCCGAACGGCATCAGCGGCCTGGTCATGGCCATGGCGGTGATCATGTTCTCGTTCGGCGGCCTGGAGCTGGTGGGCATTACCGCGGCAGAGGCGGATGCGCCGGAAAAGACCATCCCCAAGGCCACCAACCAGGTGATCTACCGCATCCTGATCTTCTACGTTGGCGCGCTGGGCGTACTGCTCTCGCTCTACCCGTGGGAAAAGGTCGTGACCGGCGGCAGCCCGTTCGTGCTGATCTTCCATGCGATGAACAGTGAAATCGTGGCCACGGTGCTGAATGCCGTGGTGCTGACCGCCGCGCTGTCCGTCTACAACAGCGGCGTGTACTGCAACAGCCGCATGCTGTACGGCCTGGCCAAGCAGGGCAATGCGCCGCAAGCGCTGCTGAAGGTCAACAAGCGCGGGATTCCGCTGGCCGCGCTGGGTGTTTCGGCACTGGCCACGGCTGCCTGCGTTGTGATCAACTACTTCATGCCGGGCGAAGCCTTCGAACTGCTGATGGGCCTGGTGGTCTCGGCGCTCATCATCAACTGGGCGATGATCAGCATCATTCACCTCAAGTTCCGCCGCGACAAGCGCATCGCCGGGCTGGAGACGCGCTTCAAGAGCCTGGGCTATCCGTTCACGAACTACCTGTGCCTGGTCTTCCTGGCGGGTATCCTGTACGTGATGTACCTCACGCCGGGGCTGCGCATTTCGGTGTACCTGATTCCGGCATGGATGGCCGTGCTGGGCGTGAGCTACCGTTTGCGGCAAAAGAACGCGGCGCCGGCCCTGCAGCAGAGCGTATCGGCATAATGATGACCCTGGCGGCCCTCCGGCCGCCGGCCACAACCCATTCCAGCCAGAGTATCCAATGTTCGAACATATCGATGCCTATCCCGGCGACCCGATCCTTTCGCTCAACGAGAGCTTTCAACTAGATCCGCGGACCGACAAGGTCAACCTGAGCATCGGCATCTACTTCGATGGCGAAGGCAAGCTGCCCGTGATGCAGGCGGTGGCGGAAGCCGAAGGCGCGCTGATGGCCGACATGGGCCCGCGTCCCTACCTGCCCATGGCCGGCTTCGCGGCCTACCGTGACGCCGTGCAGGCGCTGGTTTTCGGCGAACAAAGCAAGGCGCGCGGGGAAGGCCGCATCGCCACCGTGCAGACCCTGGGCGGTTCGGGGGCGCTGCGGGTCGGCGCCGACTTCCTGAAGCGTTATTTCTCGGAGGCGCAAGTCTGGATCAGCGATCCGAGCTGGGAAAACCATCGCGTGATCTTCGAGCGCACCGGCTTCACCGTCAACACGTATCCGTACTACGACGACGCCACCGGCGGCCTCAAGTTCGACGCCATGATGGACGCGCTACGGCTGATCCCGAAGCGCAGCATCGTGCTGCTGCACGCCTGTTGCCACAACCCCACCGGCGTGGACCTGAACCAGGACCAGTGGCGCAAGCTCATCGCGCTGCTGAAGGCGAACGAGTTGCTGCCCTTCGTCGACATGGCCTACCAGGGCTTCGGCGCCGGCCTGGACGACGATGCGTTCGCGGTGCGCGAACTGGTGGCGCAAGGCGTGCCGTGCCTGGTGGCGAATTCGTTCTCGAAGAATTTTTCGCTGTACGGCGAACGCTGCGGCGGGCTGAGCGTGGTCTGCGACAGCGCGGAAGAAACCGGCCGGGTACTGGGCCAGCTGACGGGCGCGGTACGTGCCAACTACAGCAACCCGCCGACCCACGGCGCACGGGTGGTGGCCAAGGTATTGACCACGCCGGCACTGCGCGAGACCTGGGAACGCGAGCTGGCGCAGATGTGCGATCGCATCGCCAGGATGCGCGCGGCGATCCACGACAGCCTGCGCGACCATGTCAGCGGCGAGGCGCTGTCGCGCTACCTGACCCAGCGTGGCATGTTCACCTATACCGGCCTGATGGCCGACCAGGTGGACCGCCTGCGCGCGGAGCACGGCGTGTACCTGCTGCGCTCGGGGCGGATGTGCGTGGCTGGCCTGAACGAGCGCAATGTGAAGCAGGTGGCGGGGGCTATTGCCACCGTGCTGGCACCAGCTGCGTAAGGGCTGCAGGTTCGGCATTGGCCGGTATGGCAACGCCGCCTGCAACGACGACTGCTGAATCCGTTGATTCTTGTGTGTGGCCCCGGCGGGCCACACCGCCGCGCGATGCGCAGCAAGCGAGCGGGCCGATGAAGCCTGCTCCGGCGCAATGAGCGAGTCCGCCCGGACGCATCCGGGCTCGTCCATCGATTGACTGTGCCGCCCGAGCATGCCGCGCGCCGCGGTGAACGTGTCATAGATGGGTTAGTGGAGCGTGTGGCCCTCGCGCGCGATGCAGCACTACGGGGGATTCCCTCCGGACTGATTTTCCAATAATGAGCCCGCTGCCCGGTACCAGACCGGCTATTTGCGCTCGCACTGACTGTGCCGGGATGCAGATTCGCGCCTGGGATGCGCACTCGATTCTGTGTGGCTATTACGTTACTATGGAAGCGTTCTCCATGCTCTGCAAATAGCCAGTTGCGGGATTAGCCCCGGCCGACAGACGTTTGCAGCGTAATGCTCCCCATTCACCCAACGTCCCACATAAGGATAGCCTTGATGTCTCCCGGTCTTTTTCTTCGAAGCACGCTGCTCTGCGCTGTCACGCTTGTTCCGGCCGCGCCGGCTTTCGCATACTTTGACACGTTCATCCATGGTACCGTGATCGGGAGCATGAGCCAAAAGGAATCGGCCGCGCTATTCAAGGCTGTTGGCAAGACGCTGAACGAAGGCGCCGACGGAGCGGAGGTGCCATGGACCTACCCGGCGTCGGGAAAGCGCAAACCGATCGAGGGTAATCTGACCCCGATGGGCGCCAAGACCGACAAAGGCCAGTCCTGCCGGCAGTTGAAGGTTCAACTGAAACGCTCTGACTTGGAAGACAACTGGACCGGCTGGTTCTGCAAGCAGAGCGACGGACACTGGCGCTCGCGCCAGCTCAGCGAAGGTTGAGCGCCAGTCAACTTCAAAGCCTTAAAGCCTTAAAGTCAAAGGCGGTTTCACCACCCCTGCGGGGCGGCGACCTACTTTTTTGTCTTGCCAAAAAAGTAGGCAAAACCGCTCTTTTTGCCTGCCGACGAGGCGCCCTATACGGCCTGGTACACCTTCACGGCTCGCTTCGCATCGCGGGCTGGTGTGGCCCGCCCTTGGGGGCGCTCCACACGGCTACACTGAAGCTTTTTCGGGCGGCTTTGATTCTGCGGTCGCGGCTCAATTCGACATGATGTGCTCGATAGCGGAGACCGCGTCGGCTAGGCCGTTCTCCGTCCACATGCTGGCACTTAGTGCCCGGGCACGGGAGCGCGCTTCGGGGCTCTCGGCGAAGGCGATGCCGCGTGCCAGGGCAGCGGCTTGCAGGTGCTTTCCGTTCACGGCGCCGGCGGCAATGCCTGCGCGCCTGAGCCGGTCGGCCCAGAAGAACTGGTCGCCCGCGAACGGTACCACCACCGATGGCACGCCGGCCCGAACCGCGGAATGGGTTGTGCCGGAACCGCCATGATGGATAACCAGCGAGGTCCTGGGAAACAGCCAGTCATGGGGCGTGTCGCCCACGACATGAAAATTCGCCGGCAGCACGGTGGCGTCCGCACCGCTCCAGCCCGGATAGAACAACGCCCGGCGGCCCGCGGCGGCGGCGATCAGCGCTTCCAGCGTTTTCTGCCGGTCAAAACCGGCCATGCTGCCGAAGCCGACGTAGATCGGTGCCTCCCCGGCCGCGAGGAAGTCGAGCAACGACTGCGGCGCGGACCAGTTCGGTGACGGCGGGATCCATTGCCCGCAGACATGCGTGTTGCCGGGCCAGTCGCCAGCGCGGGGCAGCAGGCTCGGCGATATCCCGTACAGCATCGGGTGCCGGGTCCAGAGTTCCCGCCGTGGCGGCAGCCCGCACACGGCCGCGCGCGCTGCGTTGGTCTGCTTGCGGAACGCGCGCCACAGCAGCCCGTTGACGAAGTGATGGCTCGCGCGGTTGAGCAGGCCCGGCACCCGGTTCGGCGGCAGGAAGGGCGAAGCGAATGCCGCGGTCGGTGTGATCGGGATGAGTCCGGTGCCGATGGCCTTCACGCCGAGATGTTCTGCCGCCGACAAGCCGACAAAGGCGGCCAGCGCCGAGACGATGATGGCATCGCAGCCCTCGCCGGCCGCCACGATCGCCCGCAGCCAGGCCTCGGCATTGGCATTGGCAATGCCCGCCAGCGCGCTCGCGGTGCTGGTGAGCCCGCTGTTCCCGGCAACGACGCTGGCGATCGCGTTCTCGGGCTGCAGCGTTCCCTTGATGTCGCCCGCCAGCGCGGTCGTCGGGATGCCAAGGGACCGGGCGGTGCCCAGGGTGGCTTCATCGGCGAGCAGCCGGGTTTCGTGGCCGGCGTCCATCAGGGCGCGGCACAGTGCGGCCAGCGGGCGGGTATCGCCTTCCGTTCCATAGGTTGCAACGACGAATTTCATGTTTTCTTGCGGCTCCTGGTGCCCGGTACGGCTGGCCGGTTCAAGCCAGAGGCGAAGGCCGGCAGCGGTATCAACTATTGGGCAACCCTGCAAATAAGCACGATCCCGGATCCGTTCTCCTAGACTTGAAAACCGCGAGGCCGCCACCGGGCGATCCGGGGTGTGGCGTTCGAAGATCTTACTGATACGGGGCGCAATATGGAATTCCTGAACTCCGGCAAGATTCTGCCCGCAGGGCTGCCTTTCTCCGAGTGCGTGCGGGTTGGCGAGCTGTTGTACCTCTCCGGGCAGATGGGCATCGTGCCCGGCACCACCCGCCTTGTGCCAGGCGGAATCCGCGAAGAAGCCAGGCGGGCGCTGATGAATATCCGCATCGCGCTCGAAGCGCACGGCTTGTCGCTAAAGCATGTGGCCAAATGCACCATCATGCTGGCCGATATCGGCGAGTGGCAGGTGTTCAACGAGGTCTACAAGGAGTTTTTCGAGGAACCGTATCCGGCGCGCAGCGCGCTCGGCGCCAACGGGCTGGCGCTCGGCGCGAGGGTGGAGGTGGAGTGTATTGCTGCGTTTGGCGGCTGAACGGCGATTCCGGCGCCGTCGCGCCGGATGCCAATGGCTTTACTTGCTGGCGTCACGGCTGTCGCCGCCGATCATGTCGAGGATGATCATGGTGCGGTCCAGTACGCCGCGGTCGTCAAAATAGGCGCTGAAGTGGGCCGGCATGTAGCCGCCTGTATAAAGCCGGTACGACCATGCCTCGCGCTTCATGAGGGGGTAATACTGGACCGGCTCGCGCGGCATGCCAAAGCGCTCGGCTACGTCGCGCTTGGTCCAGACACCCGGCCGTGCCTCGTAGATCTCCTTCTCGGTCAGCATCTGGCGGAAGTTGGACAGGTTTCCGCTTGCGTCGAAATCCGCGGCGTAGACCTCGAATCCGAGCGGCTGTTTCGAGTAGATCCAGCGGCTGGTGCCCCCGGCGAGCTGATAGGTCTCGGTGGGGGCGCCGAACGTGTCGCGCACGGTACTTTGCGGACTGCCCATCATTTTTTGCGCGGTCTGCACGGGGTTCAGGCTCGCGCAGGCACACAGCGCGAACGCGGCGGCGGCCGCGGCCATCCATCTGACTAAGCGATATTGCATGACCATTCTCCAGCGTCTGCGCGGGTCGTGTTTATCGGGGACATCCGTCCAGCATAGCGCATGCGCACGCACATGCACATGCCGCACCTGTCGCGCATCTCTTGCCCTCACGGTAAACGCATCGGGCGGGGGATTTATTCCACCAGCCCAAATCGCGCGGCGCCCGTGATTTTCCGCCTTGACTTTCATTTAACCATAAGGTTAAATGAGTCCATGCCATCCTCCATCGACCCGCTCACCACCATCTTTGCCGCCCTGGCTGACCCGACACGCCGTGCGATCCTGGCGCGCCTGGCCGAAGGGGAGGCGCCGGTAAGCGAGCTGGCGCGTCCGTTCGAGATGTCCGCTCCGGCGATTTCGAAGCACCTGCGCGTGCTTGCGGAAGCCGGACTGATCGAACGCGAAGTCAACGCGCGCTGGCGCATCTGCCACCTGCGGGCCGATGCGTTGCGCGACGCGCATGACTGGCTGGGTACTTACCGGCGCCATTGGGAAGGCAACCTGGATCGCCTCGTTGAGTTCGTCGAACGCACCCATGCGGCGGGCGTCACCGAAGGCGCCCGCAGCGAAAGCAAATCCCGAGGGAAAAAATCATGACCCAAGCCGCTACCTTCCACCTGGAAATGGAACGCTTCATCCGCGCCCCGCGCGAGAAGGTCTTCGATGCATTTACCAGCCAGGCCGCGCTGGCCGCGTGGCATTGCCCGCGCGGCATGAGCGTGCTGGAAGCCAGCGCCGACGCACGTGTCGGCGGCAAGTACCGCATCGTGATGGGCGGGCGCGATGGCGCGAAGCACATCGTGGGCGGCGAGTACCAGGCGATCGACCGCGCTGACTTCCTCGCCTATACCTGGACCTGGGAATCCGGCGAAATACCGCGGGAGATCAAGACGCTGATCGAAGTCACGCTGACGGAGAAGGAGGGCGGCACCCGTCTGCACATGCGCCACAGCGGCTTCCCGGAAGCGCGCGAGCGCGACTCGCATATGGGTGGATGGCAATCGGTGTTCAACCGCCTCAGCGACTACCTCGATCCGGCGGGCAGCGCTGGCACCGTGACCGTGATCGGCGATCCGCGCAGCAGCTACTGCCGCACGGTGCGCATGGCGCTTGAGGAAAAAGGCGTGGCTTACACGCTGAAGCCGGTGCCGCCGCATTCGCCGGAGGTGCTTGCGCACAATCCGTTCGGGCGCATTCCCGTGCTGACCGACGGACCGATCGCGTTCTACGAAACCCGCGCGATCCTGGGCTATATCGAGGAAGCCTTTGACGGACCGAGCCTGCTTGAAAAATCCGGCCCCATCGCCCGTGCGCGCTGCGAGCAGTGGATCAGCCTGATCAACTGCCATGCCTATGACACGATGGTCCGCCGCTACGTCCTGCAGTACATCTTTCCAAAGGGAGAGAACGGCCAGCCCGATCGCGCGGTGATCGATGCGGCGCTGCCGGAGATAGCCGCGCAACTCCAGGCGCTGGAGGGCGCATACGGCGATCGCGACTACCTGGCTGGCACGGCGCTGTCGATGGCGGACCTGTTCCTCGCGCCGATCCTGACGTATGTCGGCATGTTCGCTGAAGGGGCCGAGCTGCTGGAGAAGTGCCCCAACGTGCGGCGCGCGCAGGCGGTCATGCGCGAGCGGCCCAGCTTTGCCGCCACGCAGCCGCAGCTTGGCTGACGGCGGGACCTGAGTGGAGGCGGATCAGCTATCCGTGCCGCTTGTCCGGGTACAACGCCTCCAGGCGGGCCCGGACGGCGGAAATGTGATCGCCTGAGTTTGCCACGGCCTCCTGGAGTTCGGACTGCGTGCAGTTAAGCTCCGTGCACCAGTACTGCACTTCAAGCGCATCCATCATGTTGATCCTTCCCGGGTCCAGTGGCCTGAAGTGCTTCGGATCGTTGCTCATGCGGTTCTCCCAGCCTTTGCCGGCCGCGTCACATGGGGTCGTGAGCGGGGCGTGTTGCTGTCGAATGGCTGCCTTGCATTGTAGTCATTGATTGGCCGCGCATGGCAGCGTGTTAGCGCTTGCGGCCGCTTGGTTCAGCGCAGCGGTGTCATGCGGCCGGAAGGACAACCGCCGTGGCCTCCACTTCGACCTTTAGCCCGAAATGCAGCGGACCGGTCGGCACGATCGCCCGCGCCGGGCGCGCGTTGCCCGCCCATGCCGCGTAGATGGCGTTGAATGCCGGCCAGTTCTCAATGCTGTCCACGTAGACACGGACCTGGACCAGTCCGGCGATACCGCTCCCGGCGGCGACCAGCGCCGCCTCCACGTTTGCCAGCACCTGCCGCGCCTGCTCGTCGAAGGGGGCGGCGGAGAGCTTTTGCCCGTCAGGCGTGACCGGAAGCTGGCCGGACACGAAGACAAAGCCATTGGCGACCGTTGCGTGGCTGTAGTGTCCGCCCGGCGCGGAGAGCCCGGCGGGCGAGACCGTCTGTACAGACTGTGCAGTCTGTACTGCGTGATTCTGATTATCATCCATGAAACCGGCTCCAGGTGGCGAGCTCGCCGTCTTGCGCGAGCGCGTGATATTCAGGAAATTGCGCCCCTGTCGCGCAGGCATGATTGGGCAGGATGCGCAGCAGCGTGCCGACAGGGAAGCGCGTTGCGATGTCGGGCTCCGGGGAGCCTTCCCGCAAGAGAATGCCATGTTCCTGGTTGGCGCCGCTGAGCACGTACCCCGGCCGCACGGCGCCGATCCGGCGAGCCCGATGGGCTTGAAGTCCGCGACCGGGTCGTAGGGCAGCCACGTTGGCCACATGGGTTCCGTCGTGCCGAAGCCCGGCGTGTAGCCGTCAGGCGCGGCCTTCGCCAGCTTGGCAAGGCCTATGGTGCCGCCCGCGCCGGCGAGATTCTCGATGACCATGGCCTGGCCGAGCTGATCGCCCATCTGTCTGGCAAAGCCCCGCGCGAGCGCGTCACTGGGTCCGCCAGCCGGGAACGGCACCACCAGCGTGATGGGCCGCGCGGGAAACGCCGGACTTTGTGCCATGGCTCGCGAATCCAGGGACAGGGTGGCTGCCGCCAGCAGGCGGCGGCCAAAAGGAGATGGAATGCCGGACATGGCGGGCGTTCCCTAGCAAGTTGCAGCGTGAAAGGACCGCAGCCAAGGTAGCGCCGGCTCCAGCGTCGCGAACTCGGCCTCAGGTGCCGGCGCGCCCGCGGCCAGGGCCAGGCCCACCCGGTTATGCCAGTAGGTACGCAAGCCCACGGCCGAGGTTCCGAACATGTCATAGCCCGAGCCCGCAACGAAGGCGGCATTCGCGGCAGGCACGCCGAGCTGCTTCAGCGCCAGTTGATACGGGCGCGGATCCGGCTTGTAGAAGCCGGCTTCCTCGGAGGTGACGACCACATCCCAGTCGATATCGAGCAGGGCAGCGGCACGTCGCCCCAGGCGTTCGGAGCAGTTGGTCACCACCGCCAGGCGGCAATGCGGCCGCAGCGCCCGCAGCAGTTCGCGCGCGCCATCCCATGCCGGGAGCGCGTCCCAGCCGGCCTCGAGCGCTTCCGGCGCGCTGGCGGGCAGGCCAACATGCCGGGCTGCCTCCCGCACCAGCTGCTCATAGCTGACGTAGGCGCCGCAACCATAGGTCCGCTTCAGGTACTCCGCCCGCCACGCCCTGCCTTGCGCCTCCGATCCGGCGGCGGCGTTCCAGATAGTCCAGGAATCCAGCAAGGCAGTGAGCAGGTCGAACAAGACGGCGCGGGGCCAGGCAGGGGCGCGAGAATGGTCGGGGGTATCCATGGGGGCCTTTTACGTGAGTGGGGTGGTTGTCAGCGGCCATCGGCAGTCGCGACAGGCCCTCAGTGTAGGAAGGAGTCCGTGGCTCGTGGTTAAGTACCGGAACATCAATCGTTAAGCTGAAGTGAATGATCCAGATCGAGGACCTGCGACTGGTCGGCGCGGTACGGGACTCCTCCTGGATCGCCCGCACGCTCGCACCGAATGCGCGCTGGCTGTGCGCAAGCCCGGCTTACCTGCGCGCGCATGGTACGCCTGCCGATCCGCGCGAATTGCTGGAACACGCCTGCATCTGTATTCGCGAGAACGACGAGGACGTGACGCTGTGGCGCTTTCGCCGGCCGGGTCCGGGCGCCGCGCGCCGGCTCTCGGCACGCGTGACGCTGCGGGTCGTGCCGCCCTTTACCACCAACGATGGCAGCGTCGCCCGCCAGTGGGCGGAACAAGGGCTGGGCCTGGTGCTGCGCTCGGAATGGGATAGCGGAGGCGGTGGCGCGCGGCTCGCTGGTCCGCATGCTTGCCGACTGGGAATTCGACAGCGCCCCGGTGACTTTACTGGTGCTGACGCGGCGTGGGCGTACGGCACGGGCGCAGGCGCTGCTGCAGTTCTTCGAGGAGGGATTGGGGAAATAGCAATCCGGAAATTACGGGTTTGCCGAGGCGAGCTTTCCCCGGCGCATATGCAGACGTCTATTGCTCCGGGTTGGCGCAGTAGCCGTCGAATGATTCCAGGGTGAGCTTAAAGCCCTGTTTCTGGGCCAGCTCGCCCGGACGCACACATTGCCTGGTGCGCGTGCACCAGGCGTATCCGGCCGAGGGGATGCAGCCATTCGCATCCCGGTCGGAGCCAGGCATATTCGCCGCGGGAGCGGGCGTTTGCGGCTTTGCCGGTCCCACCGGCGCTTGCGTTGCGCATGCGGCAACGCAGCAAAAGAGAAGCGCGCTGAAGGGGCAGGTCACTCGCATCGGCATCGGTCTCTCCATGATTGCGGCGCCTTCAAGGTGCCGCCTGCGGCGTGACAATATTGAAGTATCCGTCAAAACTATCCAGCATGCCGAACAGCGACGCCACCGCCTTGGGATCTCCGTCAATGCGAATGCTGCCATTGCTGATCGCTTCCGGCAGCGTCAGTTGCCTGAGGCTGATGCGGTCGAGCGTGGCCTTGTCCAGGGTGAGCGACGCCGTGGGCCGCGGATGTTGCGTGTCGGCCAGGTAGGTCAGCGCACTGTTGCGCAGGGTCATGGCGTAGCGCTGCCGCAGGTCTGTGAAGTTCCAGTTCAGCGTCATGGCCTCGCCGGCAGCCTTGTCGGCGTTCAGGCGTACGGCAAGGTAGTCGAAGAAGTACGGTACGGTCAGCGCGCGCACCATGTCGGGCGATGTGGTGCCACCGGACGCGCCCCGCTTGACGCCGTTGCGCAGTTCCTGCGCGCCGGTGAGGTAGGCGTTGCGCCAGGTGGCGTTCTCGGTCTGGTAGCCGAGCTGCTCCAGCGCATCGGCCTGCAGCGCACGGGCCGCCGCGTTGGACGGGTCGGCAAAGACGAGTTCATTGCCGATCTGCGCCACCCAGCGGTATTCGCCGCGGGCATAGGCTTCGCGCGCCTTGGCCAGGACCGCGTCCGGCCCGCCCATCCATTCAATCATCTTCTTTGCGCCCTGCACCGGCGGCAGCGGGTTCAGGTGGGCGGGATTGCCGTCGTAGAAGCCCAGGTAGCGCTGGTAGACGGCGCGTACGTTGTGGCTGATGGAGCCGTAGTAGTCGCGCGCATACCATTTGCTGGCCAGCGGCTCGGGCAGCTTGCGAAGCGTGTCGGCAATGTCCATGGGCGTCATGCCATGGTTCATCAGGCGCAGCGTCTGGTCGTTCAGGTAGGCGTACATATCGCGCTGGTCCGACAGGAACTCGTTGATGCGCGCCTGGCCCCAGGTGGGCCAGTGGTGCTGCGCGATCAGGATGTCGCTGCGCTCGCCATAGCGCGCCAGTGCCTGGCCGATGTAGTACGACCACGCCTTGGCGTCGCGCACCTGCGCGCCACGGATGGTCAGGATGTTGTGCTGGGTGCGGGCGGCGTTCTCCGCGATGCACAGGGTGCGCATCTGCGGGAAGTAGAGGTTCATCTCGGCCGGCGCCTCGGTGCCGGGCGTGAGCTGGAACTCGATGTCGATGCCATCGACGCGGCGCGTCTCTATGGTCTTGGTGATCAGGTCGGTAGGTGCCAGCAGCGTGACCGTGCCGCGCGAGGTGCCCTTGCCCAGTCCCGCGTCGACTTGCCCTGTCGCGCTGCGGGGCAGGGTGGCGCCGTACATGTATTGCGCGCGCCGGCTCATGGCGTTGCCTGCCAGCACGTTTTCGCTGACGGCTTCTTCCATGAAGCCGGCCGGCGCGATCACGGCCACCTTGCCGGCCTTGACGTCGGCTTCATCGGCGATGCCCTTGGCGCCGCCGAAATGGTCGGCATGGCTGTGCGTGTAGATCACGGCGACGACCGGCTTGCGGGGCCGGTGCGCGTAGTACAGCGCCAGGGCCGCGCTCGCGGTCTCGGCGGTGATCAGCGGGTCCATCACGATGATGCCGGTGTCGCCCTCGATGATGTTCATGTTCGAGAGGTCGGCCCCGCGCACCTGGTAGACGCGGTCAGTGACCTTGAACAGGCCCGCTTCGTTGTTGAGCTGCGCGAGCCGCCACAGGCTGGGGTTGACCGTAGGCGGCGCGGCTTCGGCGCGCTCGAAGGCATAGGCGTTGAAATCCCACGCCACCCGGCCATCCGCGGTGCGGATGGTGGCTTCGGGGAAGCGTGCCACCAGGCCGCGATGGGCATCCTCGAAATCCTGCCGGTCGCCGAAGGGCAGCGCTTGCAGCCACGCCGCATTGGCCTGGGCGGTCGCGGGCGAAGCCGGCGCGCTGGCCGTCTGGGCGGTGGCAGCCTGGAAGGCAAGGAGCGCCAGCAGGGCGGGCAAGGTACGGCGAAGGGACATGGCAAGGCTCTGTGAAACGGGCAAGGCGACTATTGGAGTCGACTGGAACCTATAATTCAATTGCAAGTTTTTTATCCCAGCAATGCATGGAGCGCATGTCTTGAACCTGAAGCGCCTGGAACACCTGATCGCAGTGGCGGAAGAGGGCTCGCTGGCGGCCGCCGCCCGCCGCGTGCACCTGAGCCAGCCCGCGCTGACCCGCAGCATCCAGGCGCTGGAAGCCGAGGCCGGCATGCCGCTGTTCGACCGCGGCGCGCGCGGGGTCGCGTTGACGTCGGCGGGGCGCATGGTGGCTGAGCGGGCCCGCCGCATCCTGTTCGAAACCCGTTGCCTGTCGCGCGATCTCGCGCTGGTGCAGCAGCACGAGATTGGCAGCGTCCAACTGGGGATGGGGCCATTTCCCGCGGCCATCCTGCTGCCCGAGGTGCTATCCGCCATGAATCGCCAATGGCCGAAGCTGCGCGTGACGGCCGAGGTAAATGGCGCGCCGGCGCTGCTCGCCGCCTTGCACGCGGAGACGCTGGATTTCCTGGTGGCGGAGCACCGCACGATTCCGCCGGTGGCGGAACTGGAGGTTCGGCGGCTGCGGCCGGAGCGCTCGGGCTGGTATGTGCGCCCGGACCATCCGCTTTGCCGCGGGCGGGTCACGCCGGCGCTGTTGCGCGAGGCCGCCCTGGTGTCGGTGACGCTGCCGCCGTACGGCCACGGGCAACTGCGCAGGCTGCTTGGCTGCCGGCCTGGCGAAACCCTCCCCTTGCAGGTGGAGTGCAACGACTTTCGCGCACTGGTGCACCTGGCGCGGCATTCCGATGCGGTCCTGCTGGCGCCCGCGCGCGCGCTCAGGGCCGAGCTGGAGGCCGGCGCGCTCGTGCCGCTGGAACTGGCGGGGAGCCCTGCCATGACCGTGGAGTTCGTGATCGTGCGCCTGGCGCAGCGCACGCTGTCCCCGGCGGCGGAAAGGGCGGTATCGGTGGTCGAGGCGGCCGCATAGCCGGTTGCCCGCGCTGGGGGCCGTCGACGCACTGGCGAACCTGCAGCGGATCGCCGAAGCGGGTGGCAATCCCATCCAGCGCGTGGCGGGCACGATGCGTGTGCTCGGGGTCGAGCTGGAAATGGAGCCGCTGGTCCTGATGACACAGTCCCGCGCCGTGGTGCTGGCTATCGGGACAGCCGGTGCCGGCGTAATGCCGGCCGCCGAACGCCGCGGCGCACTGGTGGGAACTGGCCTTGTGGCTGGCAGAGGTCGAGAGCGCGGCGCTGCATCCGGGGTTGGAAGCTGGGCCTGCTGCCTGAGCCGGCGTCGCACCGTCACCGGCGCGCGAGGGCAACCTGACGGGCCGCAGGCACCCGAAGCAGGCACCCGAAGCAGGCACACCGGCAGAAGCGCCTTATCCAGCGTCGCTGCCAGCTGTCTGCTCTAGTCGGGGATCACCATGAGATGTTGAAGCCGAACACGCAGGCGTCAATACGGAGGATTCACGACCATATATTGGGATCCTTGCGGCTGATACCAGGTAGTGCCGCATTGCTGGTAGACCATTCCGCCGTAGTTGACTGGTACGCAACCTGCCGGCACGGTTCTCACCATCGAGCCGATAATGGCCGAAGTCACGGCAACCGTGGCACCGACCGCGACAGCGGCCCCGACCGGGTGGTAGTCATTGTCCCAACCGCCACTATTACCTTGGACATTCACGTTGACATTCTTGTTGACGTTGTTGACGTTGTTCACACTGGTGTTGCGGACATTGTTGGTCCGCGCGTCGGCCTTGCTATTGTTGACCTGCGCGTTCTGCCTGGCGCCACCACCACCAGCCGCTTGCGCGCGAGCACCGCCGCCACCGCCACCGCCGCCACCACCGCCACCACCGCCGCCGCCGCCGCCGCCACCGCCAGCACGACCTGCCGCCTCTCCCGCGGGAACCAGCGCGAGGCTGGCGAGGACAAGCAAGGCCAGCGGCATCTGAAGCAACTTGCTGAATGATCTCTTCATGATGGCTCCTTTACTTTGTCTTGACCGGCAGGATCTCGATCTTGGAAGAGCCTTTCGGCGGCGTGAAGCTGAACACCGAGTCCGTGAAGCTCGGCTTCAAGTTCCACTCAAGCAGGGAGACCGATTGCGGACGGGCTTCATCTGCCCGATTGGTGATGACGATCTTGCGCGGCAGCGGCTTGCCTCCGGTGGTAATCCAGATCTGCCAGTCGATATTGCCCTGGCGAAAAGCGTAATGATCGCAAAGGTCCTTTCCGACAAAGTCCTGGCCGGCATTCATTGCGGACTCAATCTTGTCGAGTGGCGCGGCAGGGGTACCCCAGAGGAAGAGATCTGTCAGCGGCAGTTCCACGCCGTACTTTTCCTGCAACCGGCCGATCAGGCCACCGATCGTGTCGGCAAATTCGACCGACGAGTAATACTTTTGCGCAGGGGTATAGAGGGTAACGGTCTTGCCGTCGTAAATCAGTTCGCGTTCAGAGCGCGGACTAAGCATCATGACGCGCAGCTTGTTCGGACGATCGACATCCAGATCTGCCCTTGCCATGTGCTGCAGTTTCTGGCCATCCGCCAGAACCCGTTCGGCGGTCAGATCGTTCGATACCCGGAAGCGCTTCAACGTCTGCAGATGGGCGCCCATGTCCTTGAGTGCCTGAATCGATCCTTGATCGACAGCGCTCGCCGCGGACTGGGCCGTGCCCGCCGGCGGCGTCTGAGCATGAATGGGCGGTGCCGCGAGCGCCATAGCCAGAAGGCTGAGCACCAGAATCTTCCGTTCCATGGCTGTCTCCTCTTTTGAAATGAAATCCATTGCAACAATATGGACGGCCCACCGCCGGCGATGTATCGCCTTAGCTGATCGAGGGAGGTTGGCCGCCTATTCGCAATCGGCCGCCTCGACTTCGGCATGGCACCGGACTTTCATCCAGTGCCCTGTTTTTTGCCCGTTCGGTTCTTGCTGCACCGCGCCGTTGAACTCACTCCCACGCTGCGGGAGAAGCCCGGAGTTCGCGATAACAGGAAACGCATGCAGTACCCGATTGCAAGACACTTCCAACGTAGTCAAAGCCGGAGGGTAAACTTTGATCCAGGACAAGAAGCCCATTCATAGGCGCGGGCGGCCCAGGTTTAGCGCGTCTCCAGTCTGAGACGCGGCATTTGCAAGCTGTGTCTCACCTGCTTCTCTATAGTGCAGAGAGGGCTACACGTGGTCGCGAGGTCGCAAAATGGCGTATAAGGTGCACGCGCAGGTCGCGGCTCCGACCCCGCCGCCTGCTATGGAAGGGGAGGCGATCACCTGGACTGCAAGTAGGCGGCCACGGCGCTGGCCTCGTCGTAGCTCAAATCGTGCGCTACCGCGCTCATCACAGGCGAGTTGCCGCGCGAACGGTTCTTGAACACTTCGATCTGGCGTAGCAGATAGGCGCGATGCTGCCCCGCCAGTCGCGGGAATGCGCCGGCGCCCTCGGCCCGAGCGCCATGGCAGGAAGCACAGGAGGGCACCCCGCGGTCTGCGAAGCCTTGCTCGAAAATCGTTTGTCCTTTGCTCGTCAACCCGGGGTCGCCGGCCACACCCGGCGCCGGCGTCTGACTCCCGTAATAGTCGGCCAGCGATTGGATCGTCGCGTCATCGAGTTGCGCGGCGATTCCCCACATGTGCGAGCGTGCATCGGATTCTCCGCGTTCATGATCGCGGAAGCCTTTGAGCTGTGCCTGCAGATATTCGGGGGTCTGGCCAGCCAGTCGCGGAAACCTGGGCGAGTCGCTGCGGCCATTCGCGCCATGGCAGGTTGCGCATAGCTGCTGGGCCAGCCCCGCGCCACCTTCCGCGCGCGCCGGCATCACCGTCAGCGTCACCGTCAGCGCAATGCTTGCGGTCAGAAGCAGGGAATGCATTCGCATACTCGTGACGAAGGGCAGTTTCATGGTCATTCAAGGCCGGTAGCGTTGGGGAATCCGGATCGGAATGCAAGCCGGGAAATCGGATATAAGGTGTTGTTGTCGCTCGCGATTCCGTTGCTGCCGTTGCACTTTGCACTCGCACCTTTGAGCCCTGGACCAGGTTTGGATTGGTAATCGGCCTCAGCCCGGATCGTGCAAGCGGAAACGGCCATCCGGAGAGCATAGGAAGTTCCAGCGAATTGCCGTTGACATGGGTCAAACAAGCATCCGGCCATAGGTATGGGAGCGTGTCGTTCAGGGCATCGTCACTGAAATCCAGGAAAAAAGAATCGAGATCTATTGCCGATCTATGGCCGTCCATCTTCGCTCGCGCAATATGAGTGCATTAAGCGTGAAATGCACCCGACTCGCAAGAATAAACATCACCCGGCAACGTCTGCGTGCCCAACACCGCATCCCGCTTATCAAGCAAATGCCGCTGCAGGATCCCGGCAAGCCTGGCGCCATCCCGCGCCTCCAGCGCCAGCAGCATCTGCGTGTGGTCCTGCACCGCGCTGTCCCATTTCGGCGCCTGGAAATTCGACCGAAATCGCAGCGCCTGCAGGCGCCGGTTGACAGTCTGGTAGATCTGGCGCAGCGCTGAGTTTCGCGCTGCCTCGTTGATCCTGTCATGGATCGTCTGGTTCCGTGCGTAGTAGCCGGCAAGATCGTTGCGCGTGCGGCACGCGATCATATCGTGGTGCAGGCGCCTGATTTCCAGCAGCTCCGCGTCGGTCATCCGCTCGCACGCGAGTTGCCCCGCCAGGGCCTCAAGTCCCCCAAGGACTTCGAAAGCCTCGCGCATCTCGGGTTCCGACATGCTGGCCACCGACGCACCACGGTTGGGGGTGAGTTCAATCAGTCCCTCGGCAGCAAGCACCTTCATCGCTTCGCGCAGCGGCGTTCGCGAAATGCCAAAGACCTCGCAGAGTTCGCGCTCATTCATCTTCTGGCCGGCCGCCAGCTTGCCTTCGACAATGAGACTCCTGATATGGTCCACCACCGCGTCATGGAGGCGTTGGCGCATCACCTTCGGGAGCGATGGCGCGGATCCGGGCCGGGCCGGCGGCGGTGCCATTTGCATGCAGGACTCCAGTTAGCTTCCTTGTGCGGAAATACTAACGGAAATGTCGGCACATCGATGCTCAAACGGGATTGAGAAAACTTCAAGCCGGCTTGCCGGATTTATGGAGATCGTTCTGCTAAATTGAATTGTATTCAAAATTCATCAGAGGAGAACGCAATGCTTAAGCTGGATTTTCATCCTTCCGGTCGCCACTTTCTTCAGATTCCGGGGCCGAGTCCTGTCCCCGACAGGATCCTGCGGGCGATCAGCTATCCGACGATCGACCATCGCGGACCCGAGTTCGGCGCGCTTGGCCTGAAGGTGCTCGATGGTATCAAGAAGATCTTCCAGACGCGGCATCCGGTCATCATTTATCCCGCGTCCGGGACCGGCGCCTGGGAGGCCGCGCTGGTGAATACCCTGAGCGCGGGTGACAAGGTCCTGATGTACGAGACGGGACATTTTGCGACGCTGTGGGACAAGATGGCGCGCAGTCTCGGCCTGCAGCCGGAGTTTCTCGGGCTTCCCGGCATCGAGGGATGGCGGCGCGGCGTGAATGCCGCGATGATCGAAGAGCGGTTGCGGGCTGACACGCAGCATGAAATCAAGGCGGTTTGCGTCGTCCACAATGAGACGTCGACGGGCGTGACCTCGAATATCGCGGCGGTACGGGCCGCCATCGATGCCGCCGGGCATCCGGCGCTGCTGATGGTGGATACGATCTCCAGCCTTGGCTCGGCGGACTACCGGCATGATGAATGGGGCGTGGACGTGACCGTCTCCGGTTCGCAGAAGGGCTTGATGCTGCCGCCGGGGATCAGCTTCAATGCGCTGTCCCCCAAGGCCATCGAGGCCAGCCGTCACGCCACGTTGCCCCGCAGTTTCTTTGGCTGGTCGGAGATCCTGGAGATGAACAAGACCGGATACTGGCCCTATACGCCGAATACGAATCTGCTCTACGGCTTGTCGGAAGCGCTGGACATGATCGAGACGGAGGGGCTTCAGGATGTCTTTGCCCGCCACAAGCGTCTCGCCGAGGCATGCCGGCGCGCGGTGCGGGCCTGGGGGCTCGAAATCCAGTGCGTGGACGCCGCGGTGTACAGCCCCGTGCTGACCGGCGTCATGATGCCGGATGGTGTCGATGCCGACGTGGTCCGCAGGAATACCTACGAGCGCTTCGATATTTCCCTGGGCGCCGGGCTGGGCAAGTTGCGTGGCCGGATGTTCCGGATCGGCCATCTGGGCGACTGCAATGACCTGACGCTGGTCGGGGCGCTCGCGGGATGCGAGATGGGCCTGAAGATCTCCGGCGTGAAGACCGCCGCCAGTGGCGTGCTGGCAGCGATGGAATTCCTTGGCGATCAAGTCGTTCCGCCTCTGGTCAAAAGCTGAAGACCACCCGTTAGCGCAGCGCCAGGGATGTGACTGACGGTCCGGGACGGGTGCCCGGACCGGGCCGCATTCACTTCATCTTCCGTCAGCGCGGCCGGGCTTCCCCCGAGACATTTTCGTGGTCTCGCCGAAGCCCCGCTCGCGTGGCCGGCATCCGCCAGGCCCACCGCCACCTATCATGACAACCCTATCCCCGTCTCCGCTGGTGAAACCCGTTCATCTCGTGCCTTCGCGTGCCGGTTCAGGCAGTCCGCTCTCCAGGCTTCTCCGCAAGGAACTCAGGGGAGACGTACTCTTCGATGCCGCCAGCCGTGGTCGTTACTCCACCGACGCGTCGATCTACCAGATCATGCCCTTGGGCGTCGTTGTGCCGCGCGACCAGGCCGATCTGATCCTGGCGCTGGACATTGCAAGGGATAGCGGAGCCCCGATCCTGGCGAGAGGGGCGGGGACCAGCCAGTGCGGCCAGACCGTGGGCGAGGCGCTCGTCATCGACAACAGCAAATGGCTCAATAACGTAGTCAGCTTCGATGCGCAGGCCAGGCTTGTCACTGTTGAGCCGGGCATTGTCCTGGACCACCTGAATGCCTGGCTGAAGCCGCATGGCTTGTGGTTCCCGGTGGACGTCTCCACGGGGGCGCAATGTACGATAGGCGGCATGGCAGGCAACAATTCGTGCGGCTCCCGCTCGATCGAGTACGGCAACATGGTGCACAACGTGCACGCCATCGACGCTGTCCTTGCCGACGGGACGCAGGCCAGTTTTGCTTCGGTGCGCGGCGGTCCGCAGCCGGGACGGCTGGGCGAGATACTGGCGGGACTGCGGCACATCGCCGAACGCGAGAATCGCGAGATTGTCGAACGGGTCCCGAAGGTGTTGCGCCGGGTCGGCGGCTACAACATCGATATCTTCGATTGCCAGAATCCGCGGTCGTACACGGACGATGGCCTGGCAAACCTGGCGCATATCCTGGTCGGGTCCGAAGGGACGCTGGCGGTAAGCCGGCAGCTCACGCTCAGGCTCTCGCCGCTCCCGACGCATAAAGTCCTCGGCGTCGTCAGCTTCCCCACCTTCTACCAGGCAATGGATATGACCCAGCACATCGTCAAGCTGGGTCCGTGCGCGGTCGAGCTGGTCGACAGGACGATGATCGACCTGGCGATGGGCAATCCCGCCTTCCGCCCGGTGATCGAGCAGGCGCTGGTGGGCAATCCACAGGCCATCCTGCTGGTGGAGTTCGCGGGTGAGCAGCAGGATGGCCTGCTCAGGCAACTGGATGGCCTGGTCGAGTTGATGGGCGACCTGGGCTTGCCCGGCTCGGTCAAGCCAATGGCCGACATGGGGCAGCAAAAGGCCTTGTGGGAAGTCCGGAAAGCGGGCCTGAACATCATGATGAGCATGAAAGGCGACGGGAAGCCCGTCTCCTTCATCGAAGACTGCGCGGTGCCGCTTGAGCACCTGGCGGAGTACACCGACCGTCTTACCGGCGTGTTCCATCGGCATGGCACGGAAGGAACCTGGTACGCCCACGCCAGCGTGGGTACCCTGCATGTCCGGCCGATCCTGGACATGCGGCGCGATGGCGCCGCGAAAATGCGGGCCATTGCCGAGGAGGCTGCCGAGCTGGTCCGCGAGTACAAGGGCGCTTTTTCGGGCGAGCATGGGGACGGACTGTGCCGGGGCGAATGGGTAGCGTGGCAGTACGGCCCCAGGATCCACCAGGCATTCCGGGAGATCAAGTCGCTGTTCGACCCGGATAACCGTTTCAACCCGGACAAGATTGTCCAGCCGCCGCGCATGGACGACAGCCGGCACTTCCGCTACTCCCCGGAGTACCAGACGATTGCGCTGAAACCCGCGCTCGACTGGACCGCATGGAATGTCATGCGGGACCCCATCTCCGGCGTGGAGACTGCCCCCGGCCTGGGCGGCGACCGCGCCCAGGGGCTGGCGAAGGCCGTGGAGATGTGCAACAACAACGGCCACTGCCGGAAGTTCGATGCCGGCACCATGTGCCCCAGCTACCGCGTGACGAAGGATGAAAAGCACGTGACCCGCGGGCGCGCCAACACCCTGCGGCTGGCATTGTCCGGCCAGCTTGGGGCGGAGGGGCTGGCCAGCCCCGAGGTCAAGGAAGTGCTGGACCTCTGCGTTTCCTGCAAGGGCTGCAAGCGGGACTGCCCGACCGGCGTGGACATGGCAAAGGTAAAGATCGAGGCGCGTTCGGCCTGGACGCAACGGCACGGACTGGGATTGCGCGACCGCCTGGTGGCATTCATGCCGCGGTATGCGCCGCTGGCGAGCAAGTTCGCGCCGCTGGTCAACCTGGCGGACCGGATCCCGGTGCTGTCCTCGCTGATGAAGCGCTGGATCGGCTTTGCTCCCGAGCGGTCGCTGCCGCGCTTCGAGAGTTCGTTTCTGTCAAGGCGCAAGACGGCAGGCCGGACAGCGATCGGCGAGAAGACCGTCTTGCTCTTTGTCGATACGTTCAACAATTATATGGAGCCGGCGAACGCGGTCGCCGCGGAGCGTGTGCTGAGCGCGGCCGGGTATGACGTTCACTTCAGTGTCTCGCCGGACCTGCGGCCGCTTTGCTGCGGGCGCACCTTCCTGGCGGCGGGCCTTGTCGACGAAGCCAAAGCCGAGGCAAGGCGCGCACTGGATGCCTTGAAGCCTTACGTCGATGCCGGTGTACCCATCGTCGGACTGGAACCATCCTGCCTGCTCTCCCTGCGGGACGAGTTCCTGAGCTATGGATTCGGCGACGAAGCCCGGCGCCTGGCGAAGTCCGCCTACCTGTTCGAGGAGTTCCTGGTGGCGGAGAAGGAAGCCGGCCGGCTGGCGCTCAAGCTCACAGGCATTCCCGGTAACAAGGTGCTTGTGCATGGCCATTGCCACCAGAAGGCGTTCGATGCCTTCCGCCCGGTACAGACGGTATTGAAATGGATTCCGGGACTCAAGGTCGACACAGTGGAGTCGTCTTGCTGCGGAATGGCTGGCAGCTTCGGTTATGAAGCGGAGCACTTTGAAGCGTCCAGGGCGATGGCGGAGCTATCCCTGCTGCCAGCGGTCCGAAGCGCCGGCAGCGACGCGGTTGTCGTCGCCGATGGAACGAGCTGCCGTCACCAGATCCATGACGGGACGGGCACGCCGGCGCTGCATGTTGCGCGCTTGCTGGCGTCCGCGCTCGACGAGGATTTCGATGCCTTGCTGCGCGCAGGCTGACCTGCGTTGTCCTGCGGCGATTGCGAAACCGCGATCGCCCGCGGGGCTGCGCCGGTGAAGTCCCGTCGGCAAAGCGCACGACCTGTGCGGTTATACTTGCGCGAGGTTCCGTTGCCGCAGGCATCCGCGCACCGGGCATGGAGGATACGCCCCGATAGCGTGCTCCGGCGTCTCGGGTTCTCCTCGCTCGCGTAGCTCTGAACGCCTGTCGTCCGTCGCATCCGCGGCGGTTGGGGTAGGTACAATCGTGAGCACTTTCCATGACGTATAGAGTTCCACCGCTGCAATGCCTGACCGCGTTCGAGGCCGTCGCGCGGCTGCGCAGCGGGACGTTGGCGGCGCAAGAATTATGCGTCACGCCTAGTGCGATCAGTCATCGCATCCGCCAGCTTGAAGACGTCATGGGCATCGAGCTTTTCAATTCGGTCCAGGGCGGGTTCACCCTGACGGCGCGAGGGTCCGAGTATCTCGAAGTGGTGAAGGAAGCGCTGAACGCGTTGAGCCACTACAGCGCCCGGCCAAGGTCGGCCGGAGAGATCCGCCAGTTGCGCGTCGCCGCACCGCCGACCTTTGCGCGCCAGGTGCTGGTGCCGCATCTCACCGGTTTCCAGGATGCGCACCCTGATATCGAGCTGATTCTTCAACTGTCCGTGCCGCTGGTGGGGCTCAAATCCGAGAACGCGGATATCGAGATCCGCTTTGGCACAGGGAGTTATCCGGGTCTCGAAACGGTGAAGATACTGGATGAGCCGGTCTTTCCTGTCTGCAGTCCCAGCTACCTTCGCGATGTCGGGCCATTCCAGTCGCCCGAGAAACTATCCACGGCACGCCTCCTGCGTTGTCCGCTTGAGCCCTGGCGGCCCTGGCTGGTGGCCGCCGGGCTCGACTGGCCGGAGCCGAGCATCGGCGCGCAGTTTGTCGACCTCGGGCTGATGCTGGAAGCGGCGGTGAACGGCCAGGGCGTCGCACTGGCGCGTAACAGGATGGCGCGGAGCTGGATCAGTTCGGGCGTCCTGGTTCCCTTGTTCGACCTTCAGGTGCGCTCGATCTACGCGTACTACATCACCTACCCGCCGGGATGCGAAGAGGGGAGCGATATTGTGAAGTTCGTCCGCTGGATGACCGACATACTGCGCAATCCGCTGAAATAAGCCGGAATCAGCCTGAATCAATCGCCTGAGGCTCCGCCGCGCATCTCGTGGGCAACCGACAGCATCGTGGCGGCAGCGGCTGCCGCCATATCAGCGGAGATGTCGAGGTGGGTGGTGACGCGCACGAAGCCACGGTCGATAGCCCGGACCCTCACGCCGCGCTCAAGGCATCGTCCGGCGAATCCCGCATTGTCGATCCTGGCGTCGGAGAACGCGAAGCGCAGGATGTTGGTCTGCGGCACCGGCGGATCGAAGCGGAAGAGCTGGCTGGCGGCCAGCGCCCGCCAAATCAGCGCGGCATTCTCATGATCGCGGGGCAATTGTTCCAGGTGGTTTTCCAGTGCATACAGGCCGGCTGCCGCGAGGACGCCGGACTGGCGCATGGCGCCGCCTAGACGGTACTTCCATTCCCACGCGCGCTCGATGAAACGCCCGGTGCCGCATAGCACGGCCCCGACAGGGCACCCAAGTCCTTTGGTCAGGTCGATCCACGCGCTATCCCATCCCTGTGCATAGTCCGACGGCGCCATGCCGGTAGCGGCGCTGGCGTTCAGCAGACGGGCGCCGTCCATGTGGCATGCCAGGCCGGCATCTTGCGCCACATCACGCACGCCCTTCAGTTGCCCGATGCTCCAGACTGCGCCGCCGGCGAAATTGGTCGTTTGCTCGACGCACAGCATGGCGGATCGCGGCGAGGTTCGGCCAGGCGGACGGATCGCGCGGGCGACCTGTGCCGCATCGAAGATGCCGTGCGGCGATTCGAGCGGATAGACGGCGACTCCGCCAATCGCGGCGGCACCGGCGGCCTCGGTGCACACGATGTGAGACTGGCTGTCCGCGATCAGCTCGTCGCCGGGCCGGGCATGCACCAGGATCGCGACCAGGTTGGCCATCGTCCCGGACGGAAGAAAGACGCCGGCCTCCATGCCCAGGAGACCGGCTACCCGTGCGCAGAGGGTCAGCGTCGCCGGGTCCTCGCCGGCTTGTTCATCGCCAACGGTGGCGTCCGCCATTGCCGCGCGCATGCCAGGCGAAGGCCGGGTCTTCGTGTCGCTGTAGAGATCGATCCGCGTATGCATGGAATCTTGCCTCGTGATAGGGAAAGCGGCGAGGGAAAAAAGGCCGATCCGGGGGATCGGCCCAATGCTCGCCTCTTTGGGGAAGGGGCAGGCGCTAAGCTAATGGATGACCATCTGCGTGAACGGGTAGAGATACGCCTGCAGCGTAATGAAGAGTCCAACGAGAACGGCCAGGATCAGGGAGTGGAAGAAAACGTAGCGCAGGATGTCGCCTTCATGCCCGTACCACTTGGTGGCGGTCGAGGCAACCACGATGGATTGCGCATCGATCATCTTCCCCATGACGCCACCGGAGCTGTTGGCGGATGCCATCAGGTACGGCGACAGGCCAAGTTGTTCAGCGGTGGTCTTCTGCAGGCCGCCGAACAGCACGTTGGCGGCCGTGTCCGATCCGGTCAGCGCAACGCCAAGCCAGCCGAGCATCGTGCCGAAGAGCGGATAGAGGACACCGGTATGGGCAAAGGCAAGCCCCAGCGTCGCGTCCAGGCCGGAGAACTTGGTCAGGTAGCCCACGCCGAACATGGCGCAGATGGTCAGCAGCGAATACCGGACCAGCCTGATGGTCTGCCAGTACTCCCGCAGCAGCCTGGGCAGCGAGTATCCCATCAGGATCCCGCTGATCACCGACGCGACCAGGATGCCGGTGCCGGCCATCGACAGGACGTTGAACGAGTACACGGCCGATTCGGGAATCGCCGCGGCGACCACCGGCGGCACCTTGAGCACCATCTTGTCCAGGCCGGGGATGCTGTATTTCCAGGTCCAGAGGGCATCCAGGTACTTCTTGAACTGCGGAATCCCCCACAGGAAGACAAACACCGTCAGGATGACCCACGGCATCCACGCCTTCGCCGCGGAGATGCGGCGCGCAGGGGCTTCCGTTTGCGGCGGTTCGTGGTTATCGACCTTGGAATCATCGTGACGGTTGAACAGCTTTGCGGATGTCCAGATCTTGCGGGGCTTCCAGACCTTCATGAACAGGGCCAGGCAGCTCATGGAGACGAGCGAGGAGATGACGTCGACAAGCCAGGGCCCGTGGAAATTGGAAACGAGATACTGCGGGACCGCGAAGCTGACACCAGCGACCAGGATGGCCGGCCAGATCTCTTTCATGCCCCGGAAACCGGCAAACGCCCAGATCAGCCAGAACGGCACCAGGACCGAGAAGAAAGGCAACTGCCTTCCGATCATGGCCGAGAGTTGCAGGAGATCCAGCCCCGTGACGGAAGCGAGGGCAAGGACAGGGGAGCCAAGCGCGCCGAATGCCACCGGCGCCGTATTCGCGATCAGCGCGAGCCCGGATGCGGCGAGCGGGGAGAAGCCAAAGCCGATCAGGATGGCGCCAGTGACCGCGACCGGCGTGCCGAATCCGGCCGCGCCTTCAAAAAAGGCGCCAAAACAAAATGCGACCAGCAACAGCTGGATGCGCTTGTCTTCCGTGACCCCGGAGATCGAGTTCTGGAGCGCCTTGAAGAAGCCGTTCTGCGTGGTCAGCCGGTGCAGGAAGATGATGTTGAGAACGATCCAGCCGATCGGGAAGAGGCCGGAGGCAATGCCGTATGCGGCTGCCTTTCCCGCCATGCTCGCCGGCATCCCGAAGACCGTGCAGGCAACTACGCCGCCGGCCAGCAGGGCCAGGCCCGCGGCCAGGTGCGCTTGAATGTGGAAGAAGGCCAGTGCGGCCAACAGTACGACGATCGGGATCGCTGCAACGAGTGTCGAGAGCAACGGGCTTCCCAATGGATCATAGATTTGACTCCATGCCATGTTTGTCTCCTAGCAATGCATTTTTATGCGGCTGAATCGATATGTTTCGATACTTCGCCGGTGGGGCACGGAGCGGTTTTAGACTGGTTTTAATTCACGCCGTGAAGAGATCGGCGGTCCGGCGCTGCTGGGCCGGACCGCGATTGACCATTGCAATGTTGACTAATGCAATATCGCGCCATCGCGCTTCGGGTCAGGCGTTGTGCCGTGCAGGGACGGTGCCCGCGGAATTGAAGAGGAGATCGTTCAGGTCGTCGTCCTCGGCCCCGGCAGTGCGCTCCTCCGGATGCGAGGAGAATTCAACTGGCGCCAGCGCGCGCCGGTTGACCTTCAGCTGGAACACATCGAAGCGGTTGTAGTAACCGACCACGTCCTGGAACTGCTTCGGCACCACGCATTTCGCGAGGTCGATATCCGCATAGACGATGCCTTCCTCGTCGCGGATCACCTCGCTGATGGGCTGGCCATCCGGTCCCAGGATCATGGAAACGCTCTTAGGCGACTCTTCCAGCAACTGGCGAGCCCTGGAATTGTCGCGGCTGATCATATCGATGGCTTCGGGGGGAAGGAAGCCCGATGCGACGATATTGAAGAGCTTGCCTTCGAAGGCATGCGCGCCGGCCCGCAGGCGGATCGCCGCTTCAAGGTCGTAGCCCGACTCTCCCGGCGGATTGGTCGGCCAGCGCGGAGAGAAGGACGAAACGTGCACGTTTTCTCCTTGCGCGAGCAGCGTAAAGCGTGCGAGGGCATTGGTGTTCTCGCCACAAACCAGCGCACCGATGCGGCCGATGCGGGTGTCCGACACGCGCAGGCCGTTGCCGTCGCCCGGTGTCCACGTGAGCTTCTCCCAATACGTGGGAACGAGCTTGCGGTGTGCATTCAGGATGGACCCGTCGTCGCCGATCAGGATGTTGGTGTCCCAGATGCAGGCGGGGCTGATGGGCGTGCCCTCGTTGATGCCCAGTGAAACAAAGACACCGTGGCGCTTGGCGCAATCGCGGATCTGCCTGACCTCGGGGCCATTCACTTCCACTGCCGACGAGGCCAGCTTGACGAAGAACTCATGCACATCCACTGGCGCCCAGACGCCGGACCAGACCGGGAAGGAGGAGATGAAAGCTTCCGGGAACGCGATGAGTTCGGCGCCGTTGCCGGCGGCTTCGGCGATCCATGCGCAGGCCTTGTCGACGGTCGCCGGCGTATTGAAGTAGATCGGTGCCGCATGGCACGCGGCGGCTTTGAACTTGGGATAGGTTTTCATTTGAGGTTGTCTCCGAAAGAAATGCCGTTGCCGGCAGTTGGGTGCTTAGGTGCCTTGGGTGCCTGATCATTCAGGCTCTGGCGTTCGAAGGCCCGGTTCCGGGAACCGGGCTCCAGGAAAATCAGGCGGCGAAACGGCGGATCGCGTCTTCGTTCCACCGGATGCCCAGTCCGGGAAGCTCGCCGGGCTCGACAGCGCCTTCGGTTACCTGCAAGGGATCCAGCAGGACCGCGTCAGCGAGCCCGAAGTACTCCAGGTAGTGCGCGGTCGGGGTAAGGCTCTGGAGATGCGCGCTCGCTTCCTGGAAGAAGTGCGTGGAGACCGGAATGGCGGTAGCGGCACAGACCGCCGAGGCGTCGAGCCACCCCGATACGCCGCCGATCTTCATCAGGTCGAGCATCATGAGGTCCGATGACGCTTGCTGGATGCTGCGGAGCACCTCGCGCGGGCCGTAGAGATTCTCGCCAAGCTGAATGGGGGTCCTGACCGCGGCGGCGATCTTCGCGTGGCCGGCGAAATCGTCGTACCTTGTCGGTTCCTCTATCCACTCGATGCCCTCTTCGTCGAGGGCCTCGCCCCTGCGGATGGATTCGGGGACGGACAGGGACTGGTTGTAGTCGACCATCAGCTTGCCGTCCGTGCCGATCAATGCCCTGGCGGCGCGCACAGCCTGGAGGTCTTCCTCCAGGGTCGGGTAGCCAATCTTGATCTTGATGGCGCGGAAGCCCGCTTGTACGGCGGCTTCGATCAGCGGCGCGGCATCATTCGGACGCTCCATGCCGAAGCTCGCATAGGCAAGGGTCTTTGACGGCGTGCCACCGAGCACCCGCACCAGCGGCAGCCCGATGACACGCGAATGTGCGTCCCACAGGGCCATGTCGATTGCGGCCAGGGCCATGTCGAGGAGGCCTGGCGTGCCGATCAGGACGAACCTGCGCCGAAGCGCTTCCATATTCGCCTTCGGTTCCAGCGCCCACGACTCCATCACCGGCAGGATGTCCTTCAGTACCTGGACAACTCCCCGCAGGACGAGCGGCGTATAGGTGAAGATGTAGGCGCTGCCGGCGATGCCGCTGCTGGTCTTGATATCGAGCAGCACCAGTGGCGCCGTTGCCATGACACCGCTTGCGGTACGCAGGGGAGGGTGCAGTGGAACAATGACCGGGCGCACATCGAAGCCGGTGATCAACGGGGAGTTGGACATGATCGCTCTCGCTGGGTTTCTCAAAAAACGGATGACGCTAGTATGCGTTGAGAATCGGGAGCAGCAGTATGGGAATGCTTTGAAAGTATTTCACGATTCATTGAGCCCGTTTTTGTCCGCCGCTTTGAATAAAAGCGAAGTGCCTTGAAATACGATCAAGCGGGATTGAAATATTCGGCGGCGGCCGCCTTTCCGTTGCCTGAGCCGGTGGCGCCGCTGTATGGTGCTCATGCCAGGCGCCAGTGCGCGCGGAGCCTGTGCGGGACGGGGGCGCTCCGCGGGATGCCCTTGACCATGCACGGCGATAAAACATGCCAAGGGAATATGCTGTGATTCGAAAGAACCCAAGCGGAGATTTACCGGTTATTCACGAGAGCGCATTTGTCGACCCCACCGCAATCATTTGCGGGCGCGTGGTGGTCCGTGAGAATGTGTTCATCGGGCCCTATGTCGTTATCCGGGCGGATGAGGCCGGGCCGGATGGCGGCATGCAGCCGATCGTCATCGGCGCGAATTCAAGTATCCAGGACGGGGTAATCATTCATTCCCGGGCGGGCGCTGGCGTGCTGATCGGGTCGGACACGTCCATTGCGCACCGCGCCATCGTCCACGGACCCTGCGACGTGGGGGACCGCGTCTTTATCGGGTTCAACAGTGTTCTGTACAACTGCTCGGTCGGCCATGACTGCGTTGTGCGGCACAACGCCGTGGTGGATGGCTGTCGCCTGCCGTGCGGATTCCATGTGCCGTCCACGGAACGGATCGGGCCGGCGACGGATCTTGAACAGATCCCGCGGGTGACAGCGGAAGCCGCCGAGTTCTCTGAAGATGTCGCACGTACGAATAATCAGTTTGTAAGCGGCTACAAACGCATTCAGAACGAACTGTGAAGGGAGCGGGCTCGCGCATTTGACAGGGCCGGCCCTCGCTGACAATCCTGTATCACTGATCACCGCCGGGCATCCGCAGTCCCGGCGGTGATCGCTTGCTCTTGCTTCTGGCGCCGGTACCCGGCGACTCAGCCCCTGGGCGCTTGCATTGCCGCGGCGCCCACCACCACCAGCGACGTCATATTCACGATACGCCGCACCGTAGCCGAAGGCGTCAGGATATGCACCGGCGCCTTGACCCCGA
>JYOD01000090.1 GCA_000955785.1 Burkholderiaceae bacterium 16 | reverse complement strand
CTGGTCGGCGGTGCAAAAGGCCGCCCACCCACGCTCCCCTGCGCCAGCAGCCAGAAGCTCCAATCCAACCCCATCACCCCTCCCTCAACCGATACTTAAGAATCTTCCCAGCCGCACTAGTCGGCAGCATCTGCACAAACACCACCTCCCGCGGCACCTTATAGTTGGCCATATGCCGCCGCGCCCAGTCAATCAGCTCATCGGCACCAACCTTGCTGCCATGCCGCAGCACCACAAAGGCCTTCCCCGCCTCGCCGAGGCGCTCGTGCGGGACGCCTACCACCGCCACCTGCGCGATCGCCGGATGCGACACCAGCAGCTTCTCGATCTCGGCCGGATAGCAATTGAAGCCCCCGACGATAAACATGTCCTTGATACGGTCGGTGATCCGCAGGTTGCCACGCACGTCCAGCGTGCCGACATCGCCCGTACGCAGCCAGCCGCCCGCATCGATCGCTTCCGCGGTGGCTTCCGGCAACTGGAAGTAGCCCCGCATCACGTTGTAGCCGCGCACCGCCACCTCCCCGGGTTCGCCTGCCGGCACCGGCTGGCCGTCGCTATCCAAGCAGCGCAGTTCGACACCGGGCATGGCGCGGCCCGACGTCAGCGCCACGAGATCGGCATCGTCTCCGGCGCGGGTCAGCGTGGCGAAGCCACACGATTCGGTCAGGCCATAGCCGGTGAAGATATCGCGAAAGCCCAGCTCGCGCCGCATGCGCTGGATCAGCACGGGCGGGATCGCCGACGCGCCGGTCACCGCGACGCGCAGCGAGGACAGATCGAACTCACGCAAGCGCGGATTGTTCAGCAGTGTCTGGTAAAGCGTCGGCGGGCCGGGCAGCACCGTGATGCGCTCGTTCTCGATGCGGGTCATCACGGCCTCGGCATCGAACACCAGGTGCGGCAGGATGGTGGCGCCGCTGACCAGCGCCGCCAGCCACCCGGCCTTGTAGCCGAAGGTGTGGAAGAAGGGATTGACGATCAGGTAGCGGTCGCCGGCCTCCACGCCGGTGATCGAGGCCCAGCCATGGATGGCCTGCAAGTTCTGCGCATGCGCGGTCATCACGCCCTTTGGGCGGCCGGTGGTGCCCGAGGTGAACATGATGTCCATCAGGCAGTCGCCGGTCACGGCACGCTCGCAAGCATGGAACTCCGCCTCGCTGGTCCGCGGCGCCAGGGCCAGGAAGTCTGCCCATGCAAGCTCATCCGGCGCCATCTGCCGCCCCACGCGCCCGCGCAGCACCACCACGCGCTCCAGCGTGGCGGGCCGGTGCGGCGCCAGCATTTCCGGATAGCTCTCACCGAGGAAGTCGTCGATGCAGAACAGCACCCGCGCTCCGCTGTCGGCCAGGATCGCGCCGGCCTCCATGCCTTTCATGCGGGTATTGATGGGCACCAGCGCCGCGCCGATGCTGTGCGTGGCCAGGGCGGCGACGATCCATTCCGACAGGTTGGGCGCCCACACGGCGACCCGGTCGCCAGGCACCACGCCGAGCGCGAGCAGCGCCCGTCCCGCCTCCGCGCGCAGCGTGTCCAGCGCCGTGAAGCTGAGCCGCAGCCCGTCCTCCTGGACGGCGATGCGCGCGCCGTGGCGCGCGGCGGCCGTGCGTACCAGCTCCGGGATGGTGGCGGGAACGGCCTGCCCCGCCCTGGCGGCGTCGGCCAACCCCCGGGCGGTTTCGATGGTGTCAGTTGTCATCATGTCAGTCGGGAAATTTCAGGTGCAGTTCGCTGCCGGCCGCGCGGGCCTGGCAGGCCAGGGTCCAGCCGGCCTCGCGGTCGGCGGTGTCGAGCACATGGTTCTCGCCCAGCGTCGCCTCGCCGTGCGTCACCTGGCACATGCAGGCGCCGCACAGGCCGGAGCGGCAGGAGTTCGGGGCCGTAATGCCAGCGCGCAGCATGGCGTCCAGCACAGTTTCGCCGGCCTGTGCGTGGAGCCGGTGGCGTACGCCGTCCAGTTCCACTTCCAGTGCGGCGGGCGCGCAGGCTGGCGGTGTCTCGTCTTTGGCCAGCCCTGCCGCGGGCGGCGGCGCGCCGAAGCGCTCCACGTGAATCCGCTCGCGTGCCACGCCAAGGGCCTGCAAGGCGGCCTGGGCACCGTCCATGAACGGCCCCGGCCCGCAGATAAAGCAGTCGGCGTGGCCCCACGGCGAGGCCAGCGCTTCGAGCTGGGCCTGCGAGGGCGGCCCTTGCACGCTGTCCAGCCAGTGGATCACACGCAGCCTGTCCGCCTGGCGCGCGGCCAGTTCGCGCAGCGCATCGCGGAAGATCACGCTGCGTTCATCGCGGTTGGCGTAGATCAGCGTGACATTGCCGCCGCCATGGCGCAGCGCCGCCTTGGCGATCGACAGCACCGGCGTGATGCCGCTGCCGCCGGCGAACAGCAGCAGGTCGCCATCCAGGCTGCGCGGCGTGAAGACGCCCGCGGGCGGCATGACGTCAATCGTGTCGCCAGCGCCGAGCCGGTCGCAGATCCAGTTGGATACGCGCCCGCCGCGCACGCGCTTGATGGTCACCCGCAGCGCGCTGTCGACCTGGGGACTGCTGGAAAGCGAGTAGCAGCGCTGCTGCGCGGCGCCCTCCAACGGCACCTTGAGCGTCAGGAACTGGCCTGGCCGGTAGGCGAAGGTATCGCGCAGTCCTTCGGGCAGTTCGAACACCAGCGAGCTTGCCTCGTCGGTTTCGGCCACCACCTGGGCGATGCGCAGCGGGTGGAATTGCGCTTGCACCATGATGTCCGCGGTCAGGCGATGCCCATGATGGTCTGCGCATTGTCGATGCGCAGCTCGGCGCCGTTGACGTAGCGTGACTCATCGGAGGCCAGGAACAGCACCAGGTTTGCCACGTCGCCGGGCAGGCACATGCGTTGCATCGGATCGCCGCCCGCCTGCTCATGGGTGGCCGGGGCGTCGGCCGCGCCCTGCATCAGGGCAGCCGTCATCGGCGTCAGGATGCCGTCCGGATGAACGGAGTTGCAGCGGATCTTGTAGCCGCGCTGCTTGCAGTAGGCCGCCACGCTGCGGGTGAGCGCGGTGACCGCACCCTTGCTGGCGCTGTAGGCGCAGAACATGCTCATGCCGCCCAGCGCCGCCACCGAAGACATATTCACGATGACACCGCCGCTCTCCTTCATCGCGCCCACGCCATACTTGCAGCCCAGGAAATATCCATCAGCGTTGATGCGCATCACGCGCTGCCATTGCTCCAGCGCGGTGTCCTCCACCGAGCCCAGCGCCAGTACCGCAGCGTTGTTGACCAGCACGTCCGGCGTGCCGAAACGCTCCTGGGCGCGCCTCATGACCTGCTGCCAGCCGGCTTCGCTGGCGATATCGTGGGGCACGAAGATGGCGGTGTCGCCGATCTCGCGCGCCACGGCGTGGCCGGCCTCCTCGTTCAGGTCGGTCAGCACCACGCGCGCGCCCTCTCGCGCCAGCAGCAGGGCGTCTTCCTTGCCGACGCCGCTGGCGGCGCCGGTGACGATGGCGATCTTTCCTTCAACTCGGTTGCTCATGGCTTGTCTCCTTGGTGTGTTCGTCGATGTCTTCATTGCGGCCCGGCTGGTCCGCCAGGGCAACAAGACGGCGCCCGGCATTGCGCCCTGACCAAATACAGTCGGCGAGCGAAAGGCCGCTCACATAGTGATTCGATGCGATGCCGACCGCGGTGCGGCCGACCGCGTACAGGCCCGGGATCGGCGCCGCCTGGCCGCCGGCTCCTTCCGCCAGCACCTGGCCGCATGCCTCGTCCACGCGCAGGCCGCCGAGGGTGATGGCGGGACAGGGAAAAGCGCGGCTATGCGCGGAGATATCGATGGCCAGGTAGGGCCCGCGTTCCAGCGAAGCGCACATCGGCGCGGATTTCCCAGTGGGGTCGGGCCGCTCGCCACGCGCCGCCGCGTTATACGCAGCCAGCGTCGCCAGCAATGCCGCACGCGGCATGCCCAGCTTGCCGGCCAGCAACTCGATGCCCGGCGCACGCGTGGCGCCGAACAGCATCAGCATGATGGCGGGCACGCGCTGGAAGGCCCAAAGGCGTCCGGTGACGCAGTCGCGCAGGGCCGCGCGCGCCAGCCCGGCGTTCAGGATCAGCCAGGCGCGGCCGCCGTGCTCCTCGCAGATGGCGTGGCCCAGCCGTGCGCCGTAGACTTCCTCATTGCCGATGCGCGCGCCTTGCGCGTCGACCACGCAGCCGCGCGCCCAGTCGAACGGCGGATTGATGAAGCGCCACGCGGAGACGCGCTCCAGGTGGCGCGCCGCCGCCCCTACGGACAGGCCGAGGCGGATCCCGCTGCCATCGCAGCCGGTGGTGCCCAGGCGCCAGTTGCGGCGGTACTTGGGGGCATGCGCCGCCACCATGGCCGGGTTGAAGATAAAGCCGCCGGTGGCCAGCACCACGGCGCCGGCACGCACCGCATAGGGCAGCGCGAAATTCTCTTCCAGCTGCGTCACGCGCCGGCGCAAGGCATCGGCCAGCGCCGGGGAAAGGTTGTGCAGGCGCTCGGCCCAGTGCGCCAGGCGGGCATGCCGGCGTTGCAGGCGGCCCGGCGGCAGGCGCCGGAGTTCCACGCCAATGACAGCGCCCTGTCCATCGACAATCAGGCGGCGCGCCGCGGCGTGGCGTATCACGTCCACCCCGGCCTGTGCTTGCACCGCGCGCCGCAGCACGCCGTACAGCACGTGACCGGACATGCCGCTGCCCTTGCAGCGATGGCCGCGCGGCGCCGGCTCTGCATGCCGCGCGTACTCCGCCACGGCCTCGTTGCCCGAGTAGTAGAGGTAATAATCCTGCGCGGGATACGAGGTCTTGCGTGGCGGCACGGTGGCGGCAAAGCGCGCGCCCAACTGCTCCAGCCAGGCGATCATGCCGGTGCTGCGCGCGCAGAAAGCCTGCAGCGTGCCATTGCCGACCGCATCGCCAACCTCCTGCCGCAGGTAAGCCGCCATGGCCTCGGGCGTGTCACGGTAGCCGGCGGCCCGCTGGTATGGCGTGCCACCGCCGGCATACACCACGCCGCCGCTCCTGGCGCTGGCGCCGCCGCCTTCGAAGCGCTCGGCCACGATCACGTCTAGCCCGCCCTGTGCGGCTTCGAGCGCCGCGCAGGCGCCGGCGGCGCCGAAGCCGATCACGGCCACGTCGCTGCGGGCCTCCCAACGGTAGGCGCCCGGGTCGGCGACGACCAGCGGCGGCAATACCGCGTTGACCCCGCCGCAGGCGGGATCAGAAACGGGGTCAGAAGCGGGATCGGGAACGAAGGCGTTGGCGGTCATCGCGCAGGCTCCGGCACTTGGTTCACGTCACGCCGCCCGCAGGCTGGCCAGCGGCGCCGAGGTGGAGTAGGCGCCGTCCACATAGACCAGCGGCGCCACTTCGCCGGCCAGCCGGACTTCGCGCAGGCGGCCGATAAAGACGGCGTGGGTGCCATAGTCGAAACGGCCGTCCTGTTCGCAGATCAGGTTTGCTTGGGCATCCCGCAGGAAAGGCACGCCCAGCGGGTCGGCCTCCCACTGGCCCGTCGTAAAGCGGTCCTCGCCCTTGAGCCGGCCACTGCAATCGACGGCGATATCGCGATGATCGGCGGCCAGCAGGTTGACGCAGAAATCCACCCCGGCATTGAGGGCCGGGTAGATCGAGGCATTGCGATGGATGCAGATCAGCAGCGAAGGCGGGTCCGCGGACAGGGAATCGACCGCGGTGACCGACATCGAATAGCGGCGCTCGCCCTCGCGGCAACTGACCACGGCAACCGAGCGCGCCATGCGGCGCATTGCCATCAGCATATCGTCGCGCAGCGACGGGGAAATAGTCTGGTTCATCATGCCTCCTGCCTGTGTCATGGTGTTAGTCCACTTGGCCCTGCCCGGCCGCCCCGCCCGCCAGCACATCGGCGGCGATCAGGCCGAAGGTCATGGCCGGCCCGATGGTGGAGCCCGCGCCCGGATAGCTGGCGCCCATCATCGAGGCGCTGGTATTGCCGATGGCGAACAGCCCGTCGATGGGCGTGCCGTCCTCGCGCAGCACGCGGGCGCTGGCGTCGGTCGCTAGCCCGCCCTTGGTGCCGATATCGCCAGCGTCGATGCGCACCGCGTAGAACGGCGCGCGGCCAATCGGCGCCAGGCACGGGTTGGGACGTACCTGGGTGTCGCCGTAGTAGGTATCGAAGACGTTGTCGCCCTTGCCGAAGTCCTCGTCCACGCCTCTCGCCGCAAAGCCGTTCATGCGCTCGACGGTGTGCGCCAGGCCGCCGGGGTCGATGCCGACGAGCCGCGCCAGCGCGTCGAGCGAATCGGCGCGCAGCAGGACGTCCGCGAAGGGGGCCGGGATGCGGCGGTCCGGCATGACCGAGCCGGGCAGGATCGGCCCGCAGGGATACTTGAGGCGGAAGGTGGCATCGAACACCATCCACGCCGGCACGCTGCAGCCAGTCTGCTCGTGGTCGCGGTACATCGCGGGCACGAACTCGGAGTACGGCGCGGCCTCGTTGACGAAGCGCCTGCCCCGCCCGTTGACGACGATGCAGCCGGGCAAGGCCCGCTCGACAAAGATCGCGCGCTGCTTTTCCTCGCCGCTGACCTTCACCGTTGGCGCGCCCCATACATGCGACATCAGCTCCAGCGCCGCGCCCGCACGCTGCGCGGCCTGGATGCCGTCGCCGGTGTTGTGCGGCGGCGTGGCGCTCCACTCTGCCCGGCTGGGGCGCGGCAGGTATTGCTCGCGCATGGCCTGGTTCCGCTCGAAGCCGCCCGCGGCCAGGATCACGCCGCACAGGGCTTCGATGCGTACGGGCGCACCATTGCGCCGCGCGAGCACGCCGGTGACGCGCGCCGCGCCGCCGTGCTCCTCCACCAGCAGGTCTTCCAGCGCGGTATCGAGCCACAGCGGAATGCCGCGCGCCATCATGGCATGGCGCAAGCCGCCCACCAGGCTGTTGCCGAGCGTGAGCCGGCGGTCGCGCGTGGTGCGGCGGCGCCAGCCCAGATCCAGCCAATAGCGCCCGAACTGCCGGGCCGCCACGCCCAGCCAGCCCCGGCTCTTGCTCAGCATGGCATGAGCCTCGGCGGACGTCACCGCCACCCGGCCCGCGACCAGCGTCCCCGGCGAAGGCGGCCGCAGCCGTGCAAACTCCTCGCCCAGTTGCGCGCCGTCGAACGGCATCGGATCCAGCGCGCGATACCCGGGCAGCGCGCCCGGCAAGCGCTGGAAGTAGTCGGCGTAGCGCGGCAGCGAGTAGTAACGCACCGCGGTGCGCTGCTCCAGGTAGCTAAGCATGCGCGGACCGTACTCAAGGTACGCGCGCAGCTTTGCGGGTGTGGAGCGGCCTTCGGTGCACGCTTCGAGATAGGTGAGCGCGGCGTTGTAGCTGTCGCTGCCGCCCGCTTCTTCGATATGGTGGTTGAGCGGGATCCAGATCCCGCCGCCGGATACCGCCGAGGTGCCGCCATACAGGCCGCTCTTCTCCAGCACCACCACGGACAGGCCGCGATCCGCCGCGCGGCAGGCGGCCAGCATGCCGCCCGCTCCGGAGCCGACCACCACCACATCAAACACCCCGGTGCTGCCTGCCTGCCCTGTGCCCTGGTTCATGATCCGCTCCACGCCGGCCTCAGATAAAGAAATCGGTGTTGGCGCGGCCCATCATCACGCCGCCCAGGTTCTGGCCGAAGCGATCCAGGTTGTTGGCGTAGTGGGCGCGCGCCGCGTGCAGGTCTAGGAAGCGGCGTACCAGCGGATTGGTGACGTAGATGCCATTGCCGCCGGCATAGCGCAGCAGGTCGCTGGCGAGTTGCGCGCACCGCTGGGCCACCTGCGACGACTGGTAGCGGAAATGCAGGCGGCGCGCGGTATCGAGCTGCTCTCCCCGGCACGCTGTTGCCATCAGCTCGTCGAAATTGCGGCGCAGGATGGTCCGCATCTCATCGATGCCGGCCGCCGCGTTGGCGCAGGCGAGTTGCGCGCCGCCGTCCTCGGCCGTCCTGCCACCGCTGTTGGCGCTGACCCGGCCATCGGCGTAGGCGACGAAATCGTCGAGCCCGCCTTCCAGCGCGCCGATGCAGGCCGTGCAGACGGCACGCACGAAGATCTGGGCGAATGGCAACTGGTACAGCGGCGCCTTGTTGAGCGCCAAGCCCGGGCTGGTGCCCATGGCGCCGTCGATGGCGCTGTGGGTGCGGTATGCCGGCACGAACACGTCGTCCACCACGATGTCGTGGCTGCCGGTGGCGCGCAGGCCCAGCACATCCCAGTTGCGCACGATGGTGTAGTCGCTGCGCGGCAGCAGGAAGGTGCGGTACTCGGGCGCCGCGCCGGCCTGCTTGGGCGGCACCAGGCCGCCGAGGAAGATCCAGTCGCACAGCTCGCTGCCGCTGGAGAACTTCCAGTGCCCGGAGAAGCGGAAGCCGCCGTCCACCGGCATCACCTTGCCCACCGGCATATAGGTCGAGGCGATCAGGGTGGCGTTGTCCGTGCCCCAGACGTCCTGCTGGGCCTGCCCGTCGAACAAGGCGAGCTGCCAGTTGTGCACGCCCACCACGCCATAGACCCAGGCGGTGGACATGCAGCCCTTGGCCAGGGCCATCTGGATGTCGAAGAAGGTTTGCGGGTCCAGCTCATGGCCGCCATAGCGGCGCGGCTGCAAGACCTTGAAGAAGCCCGCGGCCTGCATATCGGCCGCGGTTTCGGCCGGGATGCGCGATTGCGCTTCGGCCTGGCCCGCGCGCTGCGCCAGCACCGGGATCATTTCGTGCGCGCGGCCGATCAGTTCGGCTGCCAGTCCTTCGGGGTAATTGTCTCGATGCACCGCCATCTCCTCTTGCCGGCCACCGGGCCGGTCTTGTCGTGCCTTCATGCTGCCATCGCCGCCGCCCCGCGCCATCGTCCGAGGGGACTAGTCGCGCGGCAGCGACGGTCTAATGGCTCGCTCAGGCGAGCGCGCGCAGCTTGCGGCCCTGGGCGCGGAAGTGCGGGATCACGTGCTCGCCGATATTGCGGATGGTTTCAAGCTGGGCCCATTGCGGCACCGTGCCCATCTGGCAGATGAACAGGATCTCGTCGGCCCCGGCGTCGATCAGGCGCTGCACATAGCCGATGCAGTCCTCCACCGTGCCGTACGCATGGTTGGGATTGAGCATCATCATCGACGGATCGCTGAAATCCACCGTGACCTTCTCCGAGGCGAAGCTGGTCTTGATCACGGCCTTGCCCTGCGCGTCCTGGTCGGTGATGTTCTCCACATCCCAGCCTTCGGGATTGGGGCGCTCGCCACCGGCATACCAGTACCCCAACGACTCCATGAAGTAACGCTGCCCCTTGATGCCGATCTTTCGCGCCGCCACGCCGTCTTCCAGCACGATGGTCGGACACAGGGCGGCAAGATGCTGGTGAGGACGGAAACCAACCTGGTCCTTCGCCTGGCGCGTCTCGTAGGCTTCGCGATAGATTGCATTCTTCTTCGCCACGTCTTCCGGGCCGCCAAAGCCAAGCACCAGCGCGCCCATGCCGCGCGCGCCGGCACGCTTGAGCGTATCGGCGTTGGTGCAGGCCAGATACATCAGCGGGTGCGGGTCCTGGCGCGGCTTGGGATGGATGGGGCGGCGCGGGATCTTGATGAATTCACCATCGTGCTCGATCTCGTCCTGGGTAAGGATCTTCGGGATCAGGTACATCGCCTCGTCGATCATCGGGTGCAAGGATTCGAGGTCGTAGCCAAAGGTGCCCGCCTCCTGCTGCGTACCGCCTTTACCCACGCCAAAATGCACGCGCCCGCCGGAGAGAATGTCGAGCGTGGCCACGCGCTCGGCCACCTTGACCGGATGGTTCATCGCCGGCGGCAGGCAGACCACGCCGTGGCCGATGCCGATGCGGCGCGTGCGCCCGGCCACGAAGGCCAGGAAGGTCTCCGGCGCGCTCATGTGCGCGTAGTTGGTCAGCGCCGTGTGCTCCACCGCCCAGACGACATCGAAACCCATGTCCTCGGCGAGCTCCACCTGCTCCATGATTTCGTCGAACACCTTGTGGTCGCCGGCGCGCGACGCGTCGACAGTCTGCGCTTCGTAGATCAGCGAGAATCGCATTGCAGTCCCCTTCCTTCTTTACATTTGGATTTCAGGCCATTGGCCGGGAGCGCCGCCGCGTTGTCGTGGCGGGCGGCGCCATCGCCGGCACCGTCATTGCTGGCCTGCGTGACTGCAGTGTGTGCGGCCGGGGAAAGTGCGGCATCGTCTGATTGGATTATGCGCAGCGGCACCGTGTCCCTATCATGTCCACGACCACTCACCACATGCACCCGGATACGCCCTCATGAAGATTCCTCCGCTTCGCCAGACGCTGCTGCTGGCCGCCCTGCTGACAGGCGCCGCCGCACCCGCCCATGCGCTCGACATCCTGCTGTCCAACGACGACGGCTATCAATCGCCCAATATCCGCGCCCTGTACGCCAGGCTGAAGCAGGAAGGACACCACGTGGTGATGTCTGCGCCGAAGCGCAACTTCAGCGGCGCCTCGGCTTCGTTCGAATACTTCGCGCCGGTCGACATAAGCCGCGACCCGCAGGACCCGAACGTGCATATCGTCGACAGCACGCCGGCCGTTGCGGCCATGTATGGCCTGGACCGGGTGTTCCGGGACAAGGCGCCCGACCTCGTCATCTCCGGGCCGAACATCGGTTGGAACGCGGGCTATCTCGTCAACCTGTCCGGGACCATCGGCGTGCTGGAAATGGCGCTGCGGCGCGGCGTGCCGGCCATGGCGGTGAGCGCCGACCACAGCGAGGACGCGCCGGCCAGGGTGGCGGGCATCGTGTCCGCGCTGGTGACGCAATTGCAGGCGAGCCGCAAGAACCTGGCCGAGGCGCTGCTGCCGCCGGGCGTGGGACTGAACGTGAACCTGCCGCGCACCAACGCCATCCGGGGCGTCATGCAAACGGTCAATGGCGACTACTCGCCCTATCACATGGTGTTCGTCGACGATATGGCGCCGCACGCGCTGCCGGGCATGACGCTGCCGGCACGCCCGGGGGTGGTGCTGGGCGATGCCAGGACCCAGTACGATGGCGGCGCCGCACGCTCCGAGGGCCGCGAGGTGGAGCGCGGCAACATCACCATCAGCGTGGTCGGCGCCCGCCTCGAAGCACCGGCCGCGCAGGGCGAGGCGGTCTACCAGCGGCTGAGCGGATTCGTGGCGGCCTGCGCCAGCGGCGCCGTGTGCCGCCCGGCGGCGGCAGCCCGCTGACAAGGAGCGACAGCATGCAATCGAACCTCTTGCTTTACCCGGTGGACGATATCGATGCCGCCCTGCCGTTCTTCGAGCAGGGCCTGGGCCTGGCGGTGAAGTTTCGCGATGGCGGGCGCTATTGCGCGCTGGACGCCGGCCCCATCACGGTAGCGCTGGTGGCCGGCGAGGAGCGGCTGGTCTCCCAGCCCGCGCTGGCATTCCGGCTGGAAACCGGCGAGGATATCGCGGCGGCGATCGAGCGCCTGCTGGCGGGCGGCGCGCGGATCGCGCAGCCGCTCGCCAGCGGCCCGCACGAGCTGCGCGCGGTGCTGACCACACCGCAGGGATTCCCGCTGGTGGTCAGCGCCAAGCCCGCCAGGCCGGCGGGTTAGCGCGCTCAGCCGAGCGCCACCACGCTGCTGAGCAGCATGCGCACCAGCGTGGCCTGCCGGGTCACGCCGGTCTTGGAGAAGATGGCGCGCAGGTGGGCGCGCGCCGTGTTCTTGCTGATGCCGAGTTCCTCGGCCGCTTCTTCCAGCGCGAGGCCGTTGGCAAGCTGCAGCGCGAGCTGGGTTTCCGCCGGCGTGAAATCGAACAGCTTGCGCACCACCTCGTGCGAGGCCTGCGACTTGCGCTCCGGGTCGCGAATGAAAATCACGCATGAAGGCCGGCGCTTGTTGTCTTCCGACCACTCGCTCAGCGGAATCGTGCGGATCAGCACGCCCAGCTTCGCGTTGCCCGAAGGCCGCGTGATCGACATCGCCTCCATCACCGCCGGCGCGGTGCCGATATGGCCCATGATGGCCTGGCGCAGCAGGCGCTGGAACTGGCGGTTCTCCTGGGCGTACTCGACATCCAGCGAGCCCCTGGCAATACGGATGCCGTCCTTGTCGGCAAGGATCTCGTCCGCGGCCGAATTGGTCCGCATGATGGCGCCGGTCTCGTCGAGTATCGCCATGCCGACCAGCATGCGGTCGATGGCGCTGGCGTACAGGGTGCGCTCCGACTCCACCACATCCATGCGCGAGTGCAGATCGACCGCGCGCCGCAGGTGCGGCAGCAGCACCGCGCATATGGCTTTGTCCGCTTCCGAGAAGTCCGGCGCGTCGACGTTGCGGCAGACACGGAGGCGGCATTCCACGCCATCGTCGGTGCGGATGTCCGCGCCCATCATATAGCGGACGCCTAGCGGCTTTAGGAACTCCCGGTACAGGTCGCTGTTGCACCACGCGACGGTGCCAATCTGCTCGTCGATCGTCACCACCCGGTCGGCGGGCAGATCGACGAAGGGATCCATCGCGTAGTAGTAGTTGTTGTACATGGTCTCGCCAGGCAAGGTGTTGCCGCCTTCCTCGCTGGCGTGCACCATCAGGCCCGCCCGGTCGCTTGCCGGCGAGCGCAGGATCAGCGTGACGTAGTTCGCATGCAGGTGGGTGCGGATGAGTTCCAGCGCCTTGCTCCATGGCACCTGCTCCATGGCCCCCTGGTAGATCTTGCCAAGCAGCGTGCTGAGATCCGCCAGCGAGAGCGCCACCGGCGCGTAGCAAAGCGCCGCTTCCTGGCTGTGGCTTGCCTCCATCAACATACCTCTTGTCTCCGTTATCCACGCCTGGCTCTGCGGCCGGCGTTTGCCATGACAAGGGCAGTGCGCCCCCCGGCGGTTCCCGATTATATGGATTGCCACGGCACCGGTGGCAGGATTGCGCATCATGGTTTGCACCTATCGGCGCGCCGTATGAGGCCGCTGTCGGCGAGGCAGGTGCTTGTTTTCGCACCCGCTTCGCCGCTGCGGATAGGCCAGACCTTACCCTCCTGCCGGGCGCTCACATACCGCAAACGGACTAGGCAACTCCCCTCTCGGGGCAATCCCTGAGCCTCGCTGGCGCCTGACACCTCATTCAAACAGACGATGCGAGGGCCACGCCCGGCCGGTAGAAATGGGCGGACGCAATCCCGCGCGCCATCCATTCCAACCACTTCGCCAGGAGACCCGCCATGGCGGCAAACGAGACCGGAAAGACCGCAGTGATCACAGGCGCCGGCGGCGGCATAGGCCGGGCCCTGGCCCACGCGCTCGCCGCGCAGGGTGTGGCGCTGGTGCTGGCGGACAAGGATGCCGACGCGCTGCTGCGCGTGCACGGCGAACTGACGCACCACCGGCAAACGATAGCGATACTGCCAACTGATGTGGCGCAGGCTGCCCAGGTCGAGCAGCTCTGCGCGCGCAGCTTCGAACTGCTGGGCCGGGTCGACCTGCTCTTCAACAATGCCGGCGTGCTGGCGACCGGCGCCTGCTGGGAGCTGGATGTCGCCGTGTTCGCGCGTGTGCTGAACGTCAACCTGTGGAGCGTAATCCACAGCTTGCGCGTCTTTGTGCCTCGCATGGCGGTGCAAGGCAGCGGGCATATCGTCAACATCGCCTCGATGGCAGGTCTTGCCGTGGGCCCCTGGCTTGCGCCCTATACCGTGTCCAAGCAGGGTGTGGTGGCGTTGAGCGAAGGGCTGGCGATGGAACTGCAGGCGGCGGGCATGCCGCTCAAGGTGTCGGTGGCATGCCCGGGCCCGGTGGCCACCGGCATCGCGCTCGACCTGCCGGCCGGCGCGCAGAGCGGCGTCGGCGGCATGAACCAGGCGCTACAGACGAGCATCGCGCAGGGCATGCCGGCGGCAACCATGGCCCGGCACATCCTCGACGGCGTGGCCGCCGGAGATTTCTGGATCCTGCCGCACGCCGAAGCCGCCGCCGCCGCGCAAGCGCGCGCGAATGGCATCGCCAGCGGCAAGGCGCCGGCCTTTGCTTTCTGAGCCTCGTCCGCCTTTGCCGCACCCTCTCCCCCTGCACTTCCTTCCTTCAGCATAAGGAAAAACCAATGCAATTCGACCCGCAAGTCCGCGCCCTGCTCGACGCCATGGCGCAGTTCCCGCCACTCGACTTCACCACCCTCACACCAGAGGCCTACCGGGCCGTACTGGCCGCGTCTCCCCCGTTCGCACCGGGCGATGCGGTCGCGGAAGAACGCGAGCTGAGCGTGGCCGGCGCCGCCGGCCCCTTGCCCGCCCGCCTCTACCGGCCGCATGGCAATGGCCCCTGGCCGCTCACGGTGTTCTTCCACGGCGGCGGCTTCGTCACCTGCGGGATCGAAACGCACCACAATATCTGTCGCTCGCTGGCGAACCGCGCGGGCACCCTGGTGCTGTCGGTCGGCTACCGGCTGGCGCCGGAGGCACGCTTTCCCGCGGCTGCCGACGATGCCTGCGCGGCGCTGCGCTGGAGCGCGGCGCACGCCGCCGAACTGGGCGCACTGCCGGACAGGATGGCTGTCGCCGGCGACAGCGCCGGCGGCAACCTGGCCGCGGTTGCATGCCAGCAACTGCGTGGCAGCGTGGCGCTGCGCCACCAGCTGCTGCTGTACCCCTACCTGGATTGCGCGGACGAATCCGGCAGCTGGCGCACCTTCGCGCAAGGCTGCTTCCTGACCGGGGACATGCTGCGCTGGTATGCCCGCCACTATCTCCCCGACCCGCGCCATGCCGCCGATGTGCGCGCCAGCCCGCTGCGCCAGCGCGAGCTGGCGGGCGTGGCGCCGGCCACCATCATCACGGCCGAATTCGACCCCCTGCGCGATCAGGGCGAGGCCTACGCCGCCGCCATGCAACGCGCCGGCGTGGACAGCGCCCTGCACTGCTGGCCTGGGCAGATTCATGGCTTCATGAGCATGCAGGGCTTGCTGGAGGCGGCCGACGCGGCGCTCGACCTGGCGGCGTCCGCCTTGCGCGCCGCCTTTGCCGATGCGCGGGAGGCGGCATGAGGCCCGCACCGATCGGCGACGTGCTGCGCGCCATCGCCACCGGCCAGCGAGTCGTGGTCATCGAGGACGACACCGCGGAAGCCAGCGGCTGCGTGCTGGTCGCGGCGGACAAGGTCAGCGAGGCCGACGTCAACTTCATGGCGGCGCACGCGCGCGGCCTGGTCTGCCTGGCCATCACCGAATCCAGGCGGCGGCAGTTGAGCTTGCCGATGATGGCGGTCGGCGGCAGGCAGCGCGAGCCATTCACCGTGTCGATCGAAGCGGTGGATGGCGTCTCCACCGGCATCTCCGCCGCCGACCGCGCGCTGACGATGCGCGTAGCCAGCGCCGCGCATGCCAGGACAGGCCACCTGGTCCAGCCGGGCCACGTCTTTCCCATCGTGGCGCAACCTGACGGCGTGCTGCGCCGCGCCGGTTTCGCCGAAGCCTGTTCGGATCTGCCGAGACTGGCCGGGCGCGAGGCCGCCGGCGCCTACACGATGTTGCTGGACGACGCCGGCGAGTTGCTGCGCGGCACCGCCTTGCCGGACTTCGCCGGTGCGCACGGCCTGATGATCTGCGCCATCAGCGACCTGATCCATCACCGCCTGCTGGTGGAGGGTGCGCTGCGCCGCAGCCAGAGCGGCCGGCTGGCCACGCCCTACGGCGAGTTCGCTGTGCATGCGTACTACGACGAGCCCATCGACGCCGTGCACCTGGCGCTGGTGCTTGGCCGGCCGGAGCCGGGCAAGCCGGTGCTGACGCGCGTGCAGACCGTGGAGACCTTGCGCGATGTGCTCGCGTTCGAACCGGCGCAAACTCAGGCGGCGCCCGCGCCGGGCTGGAACCTGGCACGTTCGCTGGCGCGCATCGGCACGGAGGGCTGCGGCATCCTGGTCTTGCTGGCCGAGCGCGAGCCGCCTCACCAGCTACTCGAAGAGGTCTCGCGACTGGGCCAAGCCAGGGGACGGCCCGCGCCGCCATCATTCGCGCAGCGTGCGCTTGGCGTGGGGGCGCAGATCCTGCGAGACCAGGGTGCGCGCATGCTGCGGCTGCTGAGCCAGCCGGTGCCCTATCGCAATATCGCGGGATTCGAACTGGAGGTCACCGAGTTTGTGCCGCCGGCCTGAGCCAGTGCGGCAATCTGCTGCGCCAGCCGTCTCGCCGCGTCGCGCAGCACATCGTCCTGCGCCGCGGCGTAACCGATCACCAGCGCCGGCGGCATTGCCCGCTCCCGGCAAAACTCGCCCAAGCCCTGCAGCGTCAGGTTCGCGCCGGCGCAGGCTTGCACCACATCGTGCTCGCTGATGCCGTCCGGCAGCCACAGCACGAAGTGAAACCCGGCGTGTTCCCCGCTGACGCGCAGGCGCTCGCCCAGACCCGCCCGCAGCTCCGCCAGCACGATGTCGCGGCGGCGCAGGTACACGTTCCGTGAGACGCGCAGGTGGCGCGCCAGCGCGCCGGAGCGGATGAACGAAGCCAGCGCGAGTTGCTCCACCAGGCTGTTAGCGCGGCCGGTGGTGGCGCGCAACTGGCGCAGGGCCGGCCGCAGCGCGTCGGGCATCACCATATAACCGATCCGCAGCGAGGCATAGAGGCTCTTGTTGAAACTACCGCAATGGATCACACGGCCGCCGCCATCCAGCGCCTTGAGCGCGGGCAGCGGCGCGCGGCTGTAGTTGAACTCGCTATCATAGTCATCCTCCAGGACCCACGAGCCGCGCGCCTGGGCCCAGTCGAGCAAGGCCAGCCGCCGGCTCACGGACATCGTCACGCCCAGTGGCGCCTGGTGGGCGGGCGTGACATACACGAGAGCGGTGTCCGGATGGCGGCGGATGGCATCCATCGAGATCCCTTCATCGTCCACCGGCACCGGCGAAATGCGCTGCGAGGACAGGCTGAACAGCGGCACCGCCGAGAGGTAGGCGGGATCCTCCAGCAACACGCGGCCCTGCTCGCGCAGCACCACCCGGGCGGCCAGGTCGATGGCTTGCCGGATACCGGTCACGATCATCAGTTGCCCGGCGTCGCAACGGATGCCGCGGGCCGCCCGCAGGTAAGCCGCGATTTCCCCGCGCAGGGCGAGGTCTCCGCAGGGATCGTCGTCGCTCAGTTGCTGCGCGGACAACGAACGCAGCGCCCGGCTGACATGGCTGCGCCATTCGTCGAGCGGGAACAGCGCGGGATCGGCGAGGCGGGCAACGAAAGGCCGGCCCGCAACGACGCGCGTTTGCGCTGCCGCGCCACTCGCGGCATTGATGGCCTGTGTCACCGGGGGCGCTTCGGCGTCCTTGGCTTCGCGCAGCGCAAACTCCTCCGGAAGCCTGGCGCTCACGCGCGAGCCCGACCCGACCCGGCTCGAGATATAGCCTTCCAGCCGCAACTGCCCGAACGCCAGTTCGACAATCCCGCGCGACACCGCCCAGCGCGCCGCCAGCGTACGGGTCGACGCGAGCCGCGCGCCCCGCGGCAGGCTGCCGCCAAGGATGGCCTCGCGAATGTTGCGATACACCCACGCTTGCTTGGCTTCGCCCGCATTCTTTGGCAGTACGGCCAGGTCCAGCACTTCGGCGTCCCGCATCTTTGGCATAAATGGCCCAATTGAAATTGCTTGTTTCGGCACTTTTAATTGTACCAATTTGGCGCGATAGTCCCTGCGACCCCACTCACTGAATCGTCATGGAACCCTTCGCAACACTGCATCAACCCATTGGTGTCTTCGACTCCGGCATTGGCAGCTATGCGGCCGTCAGACTCTTGCAGGGACGCTTTCCGGATCAGGACCTGATTTATCTCGCCGACCGCGCCAGTTTTCCGTATGGCGGCAAAGACAGGCAGGCCTTGCTGGATGTCACCGCCCAGGCGGTGCGGCGCCTGCAGGGACTCGGCGCGAGCGCCATTCTGATGGCATCCAACGCGCCTTCGGTCACGGTGCTGGACGATTTGCGCCGCGCCGCCGGCGTGCCGCTGTTCGGCGTGGTGCCGCCGGTTGCCGAAGCCCTGGCGCTGTCGAAGTCCAGGCAAATCGGGGTGCTGGGGGTGCGCTCGATGGTGGGGAGCACCGAGCTTGGCGAGTACATCGCCACGGCCAGCCGGGGGCGCGGGCGGGCGTCTTCGTTCAATGCGTCGGCATTGGTCGAACTGGTGGAATCGGGGGACTTCCTGACCGATCCGGCGCGCACCGGCGCGGAAGTCGATGCGTTCCTTGGCGCGATCCTGGCCGCGCAGCCGGAGATCGATGTATTCACCTTGTCGTCCACGCACCTGCCCTGGCTCGACGATTACTTCCAGCGCCTGTTTCCCGGCAAGACCTTCGTCGACCCGGTGCGCGCTTCGGTGGAAGCGCTTGCGCCGCTGACGACGGCCGGCACCGGCCGGATCGTTTGTGCCGCTACTGAAAGCCCGGTGCATACGGTGTCGGCGTTCCATTTGATGTTGGCCGCCATGGGTATCGAGTTGGATGTGGTGGTTATTGGGGAGGAGAGGTTGTAGCGCTGTTTGCGGCTTGTTTGGGCGGTGGGGGCTTTTGCACCCAAAGGCCCCCATGCGACATCCCTCTGCTAGTTTCGATCGGCGTTGGCTTTTGAGCCCAAAAGCCATACGACATCCTCCTTCGGGGGACGCCGGTCACTCTTCTTTGCGTCGGCGTAACTATTCAGCAGATGTTGTAAACCGATGCGAAGTGCTTCATAGTGCTACGCATGACAAGATCCCGAGCCTCAATGATC
>JYOD01000009.1:78449-180723 GCA_000955785.1 Burkholderiaceae bacterium 16 | reverse complement strand
CCAAGCTGTACGAGATCGGCGCCGGCACGTCGGAAATCCGTCGCATGCTGATCGGAAGGGAGTTGTTCTCGCAAACCATGTGATGCCGGCGCTGCATGGCGACGGCGCCCGGCCTGGCGCCGCGCCGGCCATGCCGGATTGACCGAAAGAGCACTCGCCCTGCCGCCGAACCAATTTACAATCTCCGGAACCCCCAATCGTCATCGGCCTGCGTCATGTCCCACTTCCCAAAGCTGCTGTCCTCGCAGATTGCCTATGACGTGGCCCGCACCATGCTGGACGGGTTCGACAAGCATTACCGGCTGTTCCGCGAGGTCAGCCACCAGGCCAAGGTGAAGTTCGAGGCGGCCGACTGGCAAGGCCTGCAGCAACTGCAACGCGACCGCATCGCCTTCTACAACGAGCGGGTGCGCGAAACCAGCGTGATCCTGGAAGACGAATACGACGCCGAGAACATCGAGGACGAAATCTGGCAGCAGATCAAGCTGCACTACATCGGGCTGCTGACCAACCATCACCAGCCGGAACTAGCCGAGACCTTCTTCAACTCGGTATGCACGCGCATCCTGCACCGTTCGTACTTCAACAACGATTTCATCTTCGTGCGCCCGGCCATCTCGACCGAGTACATCGAGAACGAGGAGTCTCCCACCAGGCCGACCTTCCGCGCCTACTATCCGGGCAGCCGCACGGGCATGGCGGCGTGCTTCGAGCGCATCGTCCACAACTACCAGCTCGAGCGTCCGTTCGCCGACCTCACGCGCGATATCAGCTACGTGGTGCGCGCCGTCACCGAGTATTTCGGCGACTTCCGCATTGCGCCGAATTTCCAGATCCATGTGCTGTCGTCGCTGTTCTTCCGCAACAAGTCGGCGTTCATCATCGGCCGCATCCTGAACGCGGACCGCACTTTCCCGCTGGCGATTCCCATCGTGCACACGCCCGACGGCAAGCTGTCGCTCGACACTGTGCTGCTGAAGAAGGTGCAGCTGCTGATCCTGTTCTCCTTCACGCATTCCTACTTCATGGTGGACATGGAGATCCCGTCGGCGTACGTGACCTTCCTGCGCGACATCATGCCGCGCAAGCCGCGCGCGGAGATCTATACCTCGCTGGGTTTGCAGAAGCAGGGCAAGAACCTGTTTTACCGGGACTTCCTGCATCACCTGCAGCATTCGTCCGACAAGTTCATCAGCGCGCCGGGCATCAAGGGCCTGGTCATGCTGGTGTTCACGCTGCCTTCGTATCCCTACGTGTTCAAGGTGATCAAGGACTACTATCCGGCGCCAAAGGAGACCACGCGCGAACTGGTCAAGTCGAAGTACCAGCTGGTCAAGCAGCACGACCGCGTGGGCCGCATGGCCGATACGCTGGAGTATTCCGACGTGGCCTTTCCGCTGTCGCGCTTCGACGACGCGCTGGTGCGCGAGCTGGAGCTGCACGCGCCGTCGATGATCGAGTACCAGCGCGGCAAGGACGGCGGCGAGGAAATCGTCGTGCGGCACGTCTACATCGAGCGCCGCATGACGCCGCTCAATATCTGGCTGCAGGAGGGCTCCGATGCGCAGGTCGAGCACGGCATCGTGGAGTATGGCAACGCCATCAAGGAACTGATCGCGGCCAATATCTTCCCCGGCGACATGCTCTACAAGAATTTCGGCGTCACGCGCCACGGCCGCGTGGTGTTCTACGACTACGACGAGATCGAGTACATGACGGACACCAATGTCCGCCACGTACCGCAGCCGCGCAACGAAGAGGAGGAGATGTCGGGCGAGGTCTGGTACAGCGTGGGCCGGCACGATATCTTCCCCGAGACCTACCGCAGTTTCCTGCTGGGCGACCCGCGCGTGCGCGCCGCCTTCCTGCGCCACCACAAAGATTTCTTCGATCCTGCCATGTGGCAGGGGCACAAGGACCGGCTGCTGGCCGGACAAATTCACGATTTTTATGCCTATGACGTTTCAGAACGCTTTGTCAATCACTATGCCGCCGCAGCCTCAACCCGGGCTAAAGCCGGCGACCAGTCAGAACCGGCAAGGAGAGTCGCATGAGTGACGCCATCGCCCAGCTGTTCCGCAACAATCGGGAGTGGGTCGACCGCGTGAACGCGGAGGATCCGGGTTTCTTCATGAATCTGGCAAACCAGCAGGCGCCCGAATACCTGTGGATCGGCTGCTCCGATTCACGCGTTCCGGCCAACCAGATCCTGGGGCTCGCGCCGGGCGAAGTGTTTGTCCATCGCAATATCGCCAATGTCATCGCGCACAGCGATCTCAACGCACTCTCCGTGATCCAGTTTGCCGTGGAGTTGCTCAAGGTGCGCCACATCACGGTGGTGGGCCACTATGGCTGCAGCGGCGTCAAGGTCGCGCTCAAGCGCCAGCGCGTCGGGCTGGCCGACAACTGGCTGCGCCACGTGCGCGACGTTGCCGACAAGCACGGCGCCTACCTCGGCACCATCACCCGCGAGGAAGACGCGCATACGCGGCTGTGCGAGCTCAATGTGATCGAGCAGGTCAACAACGTGTGCCAGACCACCGTGCTGCAGGATGCCTGGGACCGTGGCCAGCCAGTCACCGTGCACGGCTGGGTCTACGGCGTGTCCGACGGCCTGCTGCGCGACCTCGGCATGGCTGCCAGCAGCAATGACGAACTGCACGAGCAGCTCGAAGCGGCCTACCGCCAGTTCGGCGATCCGCCGCAGGCGTCGATCCGCTAGGCGCCGGCCTCGCACGCATCGGCAAGCAAAGAGAGATTCAGGAAGAGCCAACAATCGCCGCCACGTATCGCGTCAACCCGCGCCCACCCGCGCCCCTAATCATTGGAGACACCCCATGCATGATCCCGTTGTCATCGTATCCGCCGCCCGCACCCCGATGGCGGCCTTCCAGGGCGAGTTCTCCGCCCTGACCGCCCCGCAACTGGGCGCCGCCGCCATCCGCGCCGCGGTGGAGCGCGCCGGCCTCAAGCCGGAGCAGATCGAGGAAGTGGTGTTCGGCTGCGTGCTGCCCGCCGGGCAGGGCCAGGCACCTGCCCGGCAGGCCGCGCTGGGGGCAGGGCTGCCGCTGGGCGTGGGTTGCACCACCGTCAACAAGATGTGCGGCTCCGGCATGCGTGCCGCCATGACCGTGCACGACGCACTGATCGCGGGCTCGTTCGAGATCGCCATCGCCGGCGGCATGGAAAGCATGACGAATGCGCCGTACCTGGTGCCCAAGGGCCGCGGCGGCTACCGCATCGGCCACGGCATGATTTTCGACCACATGATGCTGGACGGCCTGGAAGACGCCTATATCAAGGACGAGAAAGGCGGCGGACGCTCCATGGGCACCTTTGGCGAGGACTGCGCGTCCAAGTACAACTTCACTCGCGAGGCGCAGGATGCGTTCGCCATGGAGAGCGTGCGGCGCGCACAGCAGGCGACCGAGCGCGGCGATTTCCGCTGGGAGATCGCGCCGGTGACGGTGCCTGGCCGCGGTGGCGATACCGTCATCGATACCGATGAAGGCCCGCGTCGCATCAAGGTCGACAAGATCCCGTCGCTCAAGCCGGCCTTTGCGAAGGACGGCACCATCACCGCCGCATCGTCCTCGTCGATCAACGACGGTGCCGCCGCGCTGGTGATGATGCGCGAATCCACCGCAAAGCGCCTCGGCCTGCAACCGCTGGCCCGCCTGCTGGGTCACACCACGCATGCGCAGGCGCCCGGCTGGTTCACCACCGCACCGGTGGAGGCCATCAACAAGCTCTATCGCAAGCTCGACTGGACCACAGACAGCGTCGACCTGTTCGAGATCAACGAAGCGTTCGCCGTGGTGCCGATGGCCGCCATGCACGACCTCAAGATCCCGCGCGACAAGGTCAACATCCACGGTGGCGCCTGCGCGCTTGGCCACCCGATCGGCGCCTCGGGCGCGCGCATCATGGCCACGCTGATCGGCGCGCTGCGCAAGACCGGCGGTAAGCGCGGCGTGGCCAGCCTGTGCATCGGCGGCGGCGAAGCCACCGCGGTGGGGCTGGAGATCGTTTGACCCCGCGGTACCGCCCGCAACAGAGCGGCTGCCGCCACCGCGCGGCAGCCGGGCCGCAATCAATATAGAAAAAGGAGTACCGCCTTGCCAACCGCTCTCATCCTTGGTGCCTCGCGTGGCATCGGTCTCGAATTCGTGCGCCAGTACCGCGCCGATGGCTGGCGGGTACTGGCCGTCGCGCGCAGCGACGACGGCATCAAGGCCATCGAAGCGCTTGGCGCGGAGGCGTTGCGCGCCGACCTGACCGACGCGGGCCAGGTCGCCGGGCTGGGCTGGAAGCTGGACGGCGAGTCCATCGACGTAGCGATCTACAACGCCGGCGTGATCGGCCCGCGTACCGAAGGCGCGCAGCCCGTGACCCGCGAGGACTTCGACAAGGTGATGCATGTCAACGTGCTGGGGCCGATGATGGCGCTGCCGTTGCTGCTGCCGCTGGTCGAGACCGGACGTTCGGGCAAGGGCGGCGTGCTGGCGGTGCTGGCCTCGCGCATGGGCAGCATCGGCACCATGGACAGCAACCGCAGCTGGCTCTACCGGGTCAGCAAGGCCGCCGCCAACGCGGCGCTCAAGGCCGCCTCGCTCGACGCGCGCCATGCCACCTGCCTGGCCTTCCATCCTGGCTGGGTGCAGACCGAGATGGGCGGCAAGGAAGCCGACCTCACACCGCAGCAGAGCGTCTCCGGCATGCGCGCGGTGATCGCCGGCGCGACCCGGCAGGACAATGGCGGCTTTCGCAACTACGATGGCAGCGTAATCCCGTGGTGAGTGCAATGGCCGATGAATCCTTCGTCACGCCCGCAGCGGCGACAACCTTGGTGAGCTGACATGCTGCTAACGCCAGAACAGGAAATGATCCGCGATGCCGTGCGCCAGTTCGCGCAGCAGGAGATCGCGCCGCACGCCGCCGCGTGGGATCGCGACAAGACCTTCCCGCATGCGGTGCATCGCGAGCTGGCCGCGCTCGGCGCGTACGGCGTGGCGGTGCCCGAGCAATACGGCGGGGCCGGGCTCGACTATCTGTCGCTCGCGCTGATCCTGGAGGAAATCGCCGCGGGCGATGGCGGCACCTCCACCGTTATCAGCGTCAACAACTGCCCGGTGTGCAGCATGTTGATGGCCTTCGCCAGCGAGGCGCAGAAGCAGCAGTGGCTGGTGCCGCTGGCGCGCGGCGAGATGCTAGGCGCTTTCTGCCTGACCGAGCCGCACGTGGGCTCCGACGCCGCGGCGCTGCGTACCAGCGCGGTGAAGGATGGCGACGACTACGTGCTCAATGGCGTCAAGCAATTCATCACCAGCGGCAAGAATGCCGATGTGGCGATCGTGCTCGCCGTGACCGACAAGGCCGCCGGCAAGCGCGGCATCAGCGCCTTCCTGGTGCCGACAACCACGCCTGGCTACATCGTGGCGCGGCTGGAGGAAAAACTCGGCCAGCATTCGTCCGATACCGCGCAGATCCTCTTCGAGGATTGCCGCGTGCCGGCCGCCAATATGCTGGGCGAGGAGGGCGCCGGCTACAAGATGGCGCTGTCCGGGCTGGAAGGCGGCCGCATCGGCATCGCCTCGCAAAGCATCGGCATGGCGCGTGCCGCCTTCGAGGCGGCCCTGGCTTACGCAAAGGAACGCGAGAGCTTTGGCCAGCCGCTGTTCGCGCACCAGGCGGTGCAGTTCCGCCTGGCCGACATGGCGACCAGGATCGAAGTAGCGCGGCAGATGGTGTGGCACGCCGCGTCGCTCAAGGATGCGGGGCGGCCCTGCCTGAAGGAAGCCGCGATGGCCAAGCTGTACGCCAGCGAGATGGCGGAGGAAGTCTGCTCTGCCGCCATCCAGGTCTTCGGCGGCTATGGTTATGTCAACGACTTTCCGGTCGAGCGCATCTACCGCGATGTGCGCGTCTGCCAGATCTACGAAGGCACCAGCGATATCCAGAAGATACTGATCGCGCGGGCGCTGGCCTGACGCCTCGCCTGCGGATCGCGGAACCATGTCACCAACGCTGCACCGAAGTATCGAACCCAACGGCCAGACGCCAGGAGCCCCCAGACAATGACTGCTGCCATCGACTTCTACTTCGATTTTTCTTCGCCGTACGGCTATTTCGCCAGCACGCGCATCGACGAGCTGGCGCAGAAGTACGGACGCATCGTCGCATGGCATCCGATCCTGCTCGGCGTGGTCTTCAAGACCACCGGCTGCTCGCCGCTGCCGCACGTGCCGCTCAAGGGCGACTACGCGTGGCGCGATTTCGAGCGCACCGCGCGCTTCCACGATATCGAGTACAAGCGCCCGACGCACTTCCCGCTGCCCACCACGCAGGCCGCGCGCGCCATGCTGTGGCTGCAGAACCATCACGGCGACGATATCGCCACCGCGTTCGCCAAGGCGGTCTACCACGCCTTGTTCGTGGATGACATCAACATCGCCGAGCCGGCCGAACTGGTGAAGCTGGCCGAGCCGCTGGGCATCGACGCGCATGCCATGGATGCCGGCGCCAGCAGCTTCCAGATCAAGGACCAGCTCAAGGCCGCGATCGACGTGGCCATGGCCAAGGGCGTGTTCGGCTCCCCGTTCGTGATCATCGACGGCGAGCCGTTCTGGGGCTTCGACCGCTTCGACCAGATCGAGGCGCACCTCAAGAGCAAGCGCCCGACGGAGCTGCGCGCGGTGGGCAGCACGGACAGCCATACACTCGGCAACACAGACAGCAGCAAGGAAAAGAAGCCCGCATGAACCCCAGCATCAAGCCGATCCGCCATCCCCGTTTCGACTGCGTGATTTTCGACTGCGACGGCGTGCTCGTCGACAGCGAGCCCATCGTCAACCGCGTGCTAAACGAGATGCTCAACGAACTCGGCATCCGCATCTCGATCGAGGAGTCCACCAAATGGTTCCTCGGCCGCGCGGTGCGCGAGGAGCTCGAGAACATCGAGCGCCGGCGCGGCGCGCCGTTGCCCGAGAACTGGCTGTCGCAATGGTTCGCGCGGCGCAATGCCGTGCTGGAGGCGGAAGTGCAAGCCGTACCGTACGTTCGCGAGGCGGTTGCCGCGATCGCCGCAGCCGGCCTGCCCGTTTGCGTGGCGTCCGGCGCCGACCGCATCAAGGTCAAGCTGCAGCTGACCCGCACCGGCCTGGTCGAGCTGTTCCAGCAGGACGAGCGCGAGCACATCTTCTCGTCCACCGAGGTCGAGCGCAGCAAGCCCGCGCCTGACGTCTATCTGCTGGCGGCGCGCACCATGAACGTGGAGCCGGCGCGCTGCGTGGTGATCGAGGATAGCCCAACGGGCGTTACCGCCGGCGTAGCCGCGGGCATGACCGTGCTCGGCTATGCCGCGCGCAATGCCGCCGAATCGCTGCTGGCGGCCGGCGCTGGCATCATCTTCTCCGATATGCGCGAGCTGCGGGGGTTGATCGGATGAAGGCGCGGGCGTCCGGCGCCGGCACCGGCGGCTGCCCTTGTGGCGGCGGCGACTATGCCACCTGCTGCGGACGCTTTCATCGCGGCGAGGCGTTGCCGAGCAACGCCGAGCAGCTGATGCGTTCGCGCTATAGCGCCTATGTGCTGGGCGACGTGGACTGGCTGCGCCATACCTGGCATCCGTCCACCTGCCCGGCGGACCTCGCGCCCGATACCGATACGCGCTGGCTCGGGCTGGCCGTCAAGGCGCATGCGCAGCAGGACGAGACGCATGCCGAGGTGGAATTCGTGGCGCGCTACAAGGTGGGCGGGCGCGCCTGGCGGCTGCACGAGCGCAGCCGCTTCGTACGCGAGCCGCGCGACGCCAGCGAGGCGCCGCGCTGGCTTTATGTGGATGGTGAAATGCTGGGGGAGAAACCATGACGGAACCGAAGACTGCCGCTGGTGCAACATCGGATGCCGACTACGTGCTGTACGGCTTCGCGCAATCCGGCAACACCTACAAGGTGGCGCTGCTGCTGGAAACGGTCGGCGTGCAGCGTGGCCGCAAGCTGTGGGCGCCGCGCTTCGTCGATTACTTCAACGGCGAGACGCACACCCCGGAGTACCGCGCCATCAACGAGATGGGCGAGGCGCCGGTGCTCGAGTTCGACGGCCGGCGGCTGTCGCAATCGGGCGCCATCCTCGACGTGCTGGCGCAGCGGCTCGGCATCTATGGCCCCGCCGATGACGCCGAGCGCACTGAAGTGCTGCGCTGGCTGCTGTTCGACAACCACAAGTTCAGTTCCTATACCGCGACCTACCGCTTCCTGCGCACCTTTGCCAAGGCGCCGGACCCGGCGGTGCTGCAGTTCCTCCGGCAGCGCTGCGAAGGCGCATGGAGCGTGCTCAACGCGCATTTGTCCGGGCGCGCCTATGTGCTCGGCGAGCGGCTCACGATTGCCGATTTTTCGCTGGCCGGCTACGTCTACTTCGACGACGAGATCGGCGTGCACTGGCGCAAGGAATATCCGCATATCCACGCCTGGACCGAGCGGCTGCGCGCGCTGCCGGGCTGGCAACATCCCTATGCGCTCCTGCCCGGCCATCCGCTGCCGAAGCGGGCCGGCTGAGCGGCGGGCACGGGGCAAGAGAGGCACAGGCAATCGTGAGATCGATAGCGGGGCTGGCCGTGGCGCTGGCGCTCATGGTGGGCGGGCCTGCGCTCGCGCAGGACACCGCGCCGGCGTCTTCGCCCGCGGCGGCTGGCAAGCTGGCAGAGCAGGTCGCGATGATCCCCAAGCCGGGTGTGCTGTTCTCGGTGGAGCTCGAAACCACCATCTTCAAGCCGCCCGGCGAAGGCCCTTTTCCATTGATCGTGCTCAATCACGGCAAGGCGTCGGGCAAGCCGGCATTCCAGCCGCGCGCACGCTATTCCGCCCAGAGCGCTGAATTCGTCAAGCGCGGCTATGTAGTGGCGCTGCCGATGCGCCAGGGCTTTTCCAGATCCGGCGGTGCCTATATCGGCGCCGGCTGCAATGTGGAAAGCAACGGCCTCGTGCAGGCCGAGGATGTGGTTGCCACGCTCGACTACATGGTCAAGCAGCCCTATGTCGACAAGTCGCGCATCGTTGTGATTGGCCAGTCGCACGGCGGGCTGACCACCATGGCGTTCAGCACCCTTGCGTACCCCGGCGTGCTCGGCGTGGTCAATTTTGCCGGCGGGCTGCGCGATGAATCGTGCAGCCGCTGGGAGTTCAACCTGATCGATGCGTTTGGCGACTACGGCAAGCAGGCGCGCTATCCCTCGCTGTGGATGTATGGCGATAACGACAGCTACTGGCCGCAGCCGCTGCCCGAGAAGATGTTCGGCGCCTACAAGGCGCAGGCGCATGGCGCTGCCGCAAACACGCGCATGGTGGACTTCGGCACCTTCGCGGGCGATTCGCACGCCATGTTCGGCAGCCGGGCCGGCTTGCCTATCTGGCTGCCGGAAGTCGGGCGGTTTTTCAAGGAAATCGGGCTTCCTTTCGATCCCCTGCCATAAGCGGGAGCATCAACAGGCTCCTGCCGGCGGAAGGTTTACCCCGACAAGCAATCCCGCCGGCGGCGCAGGGTGTGGAGATAAGCGCATGCTGGCATGGAGATGTGGTGCGAGTGCGCCCTTCTCCTGGCTTTTTCGTTTAACGCGCTGCTAACGTGTAAATTTGGTCCTGTTTGCCAAGTGGCCGGGGAGCTCCCTACCATGACTCTCCCAACCCGCACGCAAGTGCCGCCACGCCAGGGCCCGCCCGGCCGGGCAGGCCAGCGCGCGGTCAACAAAGGAGGGTTTCCTTGGAAGACCAGTCCAATTCCGCATCCCCCGCGCCCGCCACGCTCGGCGAGCGCAGCCTGCGCGCCGTCTGGCATCCGTGCACGCCGCTGCGGCCCGATGCCGGCGAGCCGCCGCTGGGCATCGCCCGCGGCGAAGGCCCGTGGCTGCACGACACCGGCGGCCAGCGCTATTTCGACGCCACCAGTTCCTGGTGGGTCAACCTGTTCGGCCACGCCAATCCCGAGATCAACGCCGCGCTGCGCGAGCAGCTCGACACGCTGGAGCACGTGATGCTGGCCGGCTGCACGCATGCGCCGGCGGTGGAGCTTGCAGAGCGGCTGTCGGCACTGACCGGCGGCGCGCTCGGCCATGCGTTCTATGCCAGCGACGGCGCCTCGGCAGTCGAGATCGCGCTGAAGATGAGCTTCCACTACTGGCGCAACACGGGCCTGTCCGGCAAGCGCGAATTCATCTGCCTGCGCCACGGCTACCACGGCGAGACCGTGGGGGCGCTGGCGGTGACCGACGTGGCGATCTTTCGCGATGCCTACGATCCGATGCTGATGGGCTCGCACGTGGTGATGTCGCCCGACGCGCGCCAGGCCGCGCCGGGCGAGAGCGCCGCGCAGGTGGCGCAGCGCGCGCTGGACGAGCTGGAGGCGCTGCTCCAAGCGCGCGGCGGACAGATCGCGGCCCTCATCATCGAGCCGCTGGTGCAATGCGCCGCCGGCATGGCGATGCACGATCCGCTGTACCTGGACGGCGTGCGCGCGCTGTGCGACCGCTACCGCGTGCACCTGATCGCCGACGAGATCGCGGTCGGCTGCGGCCGCACCGGCACCTTCTTCGCCTGGGAGCAGGCCCGCGGCGCCGGCGATGCGCCGGGCGCCCCGTTGCCGGCGCACCTCTGGCCCGATTTCCTGTGCCTGTCCAAGGGCATCAGCGGCGGCTACCTGCCGCTCTCGCTGGTGCTGTCGCGCAGCGCGATCCAGCTGGCCTTCGTTGCGGACGCCGGGGACCCGGACCGCGCCCGCAGTTTTCTGCACTCGCATTCCTACACGGGCAACCCGCTCGCCTGCCGCGCGGCGCTGGCCACGCTGGACCTGTTCGCGCGGCAGGATGTGATTGCGCAAAACCGCCAGCGCGCCGGGTGGCTCACGCAAGCCATGGCGGGACTGGCAGCGGATGCGCGGCTGCAGCATGTGCGCCAGCGCGGGCTGATCTGGGCCGCCGACGTGCGTGAGGAATATGCCGCGAACGCCGGTGAATTCTCCGCGCGTTTCCATCATGCCGCGCGCGCGCACGGCGTGTTGATCCGTCCGATCGGCCGCACGCTCTACGTGATGCCGCCGTATGTGTTCGACGCCGACATGGCGCACTGGCTGGCCGGCCGCCTGCAAGCCACGCTCGAGGCGGTGCTGGCCGGGGGCATCAACAAGAACGAAAGCGCCGGCAACGATGCCGGCGCCACCAGGGAGATTCGCCATGTTGCTTGAGCACCTGACCCTCGCCGCCGCCGAGCGTGACGCAAAGGCACTGACGCGCCGCCGCCGCACCGCGTATTCCGCCTGCGCCCCGCACCAGGCCGTGAGCGACGCCTGCGGCGACGAAATGCACTCCTTGCTCACCTTTTGCAGCAACGACTACCTGGGCCTGGCCAACCATCCCGCGCTGATCGCGGCGATGGCGGACGGCGCGCGCCAGTTCGGCGCGGGCAGCGGGGCATCCCATCTGGTGAGCGGCCACTCGCTGGCGCACCACCGGCTCGAGAGCGAACTGGCGGAGTGGTACGCGCCGCATATCCCGCACGCGCGCGCACTGTATTTCTGCACCGGCTACATGGCCAATATGGCGGTGCTGACCGCGCTGGGCAGCGCCGGTGCCACGCTCTACTGCGAAGAACTCAACCATGCTTCGCTGATCGACGGCGCCCGGCTCGCGCGTGCCGAAGTCCGCCGCTATGCCCATCGCGACGTGGCCGAGCTGGAGGGGTTGCTGACCGCCAGCAGCACCCCGCTCAAGCTGATCGTGACCGACAGCGTGTTCAGCATGGACGGCGATCTCGCCCCGCTGACCGAGCTGCTGGCCCTGGCCGAGCGCCACGACGCCTGGATCATCGTCGACGATGCGCATGGCTTCGGCGTGCTGGGCGAACAAGGGCGCGGCGTGCTTGAGCACCTGGGCCTGACTTCGCCGCGGTTCATCTATATCGGCACGCTGGGCAAGGCCGCCGGCGTGGCGGGCGCCTTCGTGGCCGCGCACGAGACCATCATCGACCACCTGGTCAATACCGCGCGGCAGTACATCTACACCACGGCCGCGCCGCCGGCGGTGGCGCACGCCTTGTCCGCCAGCCTGGCGCTGATCGCCGGGGATGAAGGGCGGCAACGCCGCGCACAGCTCGGTACGTTGATCCGCACGCTGCGGGGCGGGCTGGCCGAGCTGACCCGCGCCGCGGGCTGGCGCCTGGGTGAGAGCGCCACGGCGATCCAGCCGGTGATCGTGGGCGACAACGTAGCCGCACTGGCGTTGTCCGCGGCGCTGGAGGCCGACGGTATCCGCGTGGGCGCGATCCGTCCGCCCACCGTGCCGGTGGGTACGGCCCGCTTGCGCATCACGCTATCGGCCTCGCACACCCTGGCCGATGTGGATCGCTTGCTGGCCAGCCTGGGCAGCGTGGTGCCGCACATGGATGCGTCATGAGCGAGCGTGCCGCCATCGCCTGCTTTGTCACGGGCACCGACACGGGCGTCGGCAAGACGCACGCCAGCGCCACCTTGCTGCACGCGCTGCGCGCCGCCGGCCACCGCGCGGTTGGCATGAAGCCGGTGGCGAGCGGCAGCGAGTGGCGCGGCGACCATTGGCATAACGATGACGTGGCACAACTGCGTGCCGCCAGCGCGCTGGCCGTGCCGCAGGCGCTGACCTGTCCCTTCCTGTTGCGCACGCCGGCATCGCCGCACCTCGCCGCCGCCATCGAAGGCGCCCGCATCACGCGCGAGCCGATCCGTGCCGCCTTTGCCGCGCTGCGGGCGCAGGCCGATGCGGTGGTGGTGGAAGGCGTCGGCGGCTTTCGCGTGCCGCTCGACGGGGCGCCGCCGGAAGAGGGCGGCTGGGATACCGCCGACCTCGCCGTGATGCTCGGCCTGCCGGTGCTGCTGGTGGTGGGCATCCGCCTTGGCTGCATCAGCCATGCGCTGCTTACCGCCGAAGCCGTGCGCGCGCGCGGCCTGCACCTGGCCGGCTGGATCGCCAACCGCATCGACCCGGCCATGGATCTCGCCGACGAGAACATCGACACACTGCGTGCCGCGCTGGATGCCCCGCACCTGGGCACGCTGCCGTGGCAGGCCGCGCCGGCCGATGCCGCCGGGCAGCTCGCGCTGGCGCCGCTGCTGGCCGCCTGCCATGCCCGGTCCGCGGTCGCCGCCGCCTGAACGCGCGCCTTGCAGAAACCGAATACACCGAAAGCATTACTGGAACAGATAACAATCATGACCACCACTTCCCTCGCAACCGACACCGTAGCCACCATTTCCGCCGACACCCTGCGCCAGACAGCCCGCCGCTTCACCGAGACCGCGCCCGCGGCCAAGCCCGGAGACTGGACCGTGGCCGAAGTTGCCGCGCTGTACGCGCTGCCGTTCAACGACCTGCTGTTCCGCGCCCAGCAGGTGCACCGCGAGCATTTCGACGCCAACGCCGTGCAACTTTCCACGCTGCTGTCGATCAAGACCGGCGGCTGCGAAGAGGATTGCGGCTACTGCCCGCAGAGCGCGCACCACGATGCCGGCGTCACGGCCGGCAAGCTGATGGCGCTGGATGAAGTGCTGGAAGCCGCGCGCGCGGCCAAGGCCAGCGGCGCAGGCCGCTTCTGCATGGGCGCCGCCTGGCGCAGCCCCAAGGACCGTCACCTGGAGCCGGTGATCGAGATGGTGAAGGAGGTCAAGGCCATGGGCCTGGAGACCTGCGTCACGCTCGGCATGCTGGAGGCCGAGCAGGCCCAGCGCCTGAAGGACGCCGGGCTGGACTACTACAACCACAACCTCGATACCTCGCCCGAGTTCTACGGCGAGATCATCGGCACCCGCACCTACCAGGACCGCCTGGACACCATCGGCCACGTGCGCGAGGCGGGCATCAACGTATGCTGCGGCGGCATCGTCGGCATGGGCGAATCGCGCGAGGCGCGCGCCGGGCTGATCGCGCAGCTCGCCAACCTCGACCCGTATCCCGAGTCGGTGCCCATCAACAACCTGGTGGCCGTCAAAGGCACGCCGCTGGCCGACACGGCGCCGATCGACCCGTTCGAATTTGTCCGCACCATCGCGGTGGCGCGCATCACCATGCCGCGCGCCATGGTGCGCCTGTCCGCCGGCCGCGAGACCATGGACGATGCGCTGCAGGCGCTGTGTTTCATGGCCGGCGCCAATTCCATCTTCTACGGCGACCGGCTGCTGACCACCGCCAATCCCCAGGCCGACCGCGATCGCGCCCTGCTGTCCCGGCTGGATATCCGCACCGAGGGCTACGCCGGGTAAGCCGGCCGGCCCCGCAACCGCTCTGCCTGCGCCGCCCTCCCGCAGCGGTGGTGACATCGCAGGCGTTCCGCACTGCGGATCCCGGCACCGTGCCGTTCCGGGGGCGGTGCGCCGCCGGCGACATCCGTGTCGATCCCGGCAAGTGCCCTGCCCTGTGGGCAGGCCCATGCGGAAGGTGATACCTTTCATGTGTTCAGCGGCCAGCGTCACGTGGCACCTGTCTGGACCGGCCCGCTGGCACACGCCGGTGAAGGCGCGCGGTTGCTGTCCTTCCGGGCCGGAAACGGCCGGGCCGCCGCCTCCGGGGCGCGCCTGCCGCAAGAAAACCGCAGGCAACGCCCATCCTCTGCGAAAATAGAAACAAAACCAGAGTGGAGATGAGATGAAGTTGCAGTTGTATGTACCGGACGGCCGTTACCAGCCCTGGATCGACGGTTTTGCCGAAGCCCTGCCCGAGGCGCAATGCCTGACCTGGGAAGACAGCAAGAACGAGCAGGTGGACTACGCCGTGGTCTGGCGGCCGCCGCTGGAGATGCTGCGCGGGCGTACCGACCTGAAAGCGGTCTTCAATCTCGGCGCCGGCGTGGATGGCATCCTGAGCCTGCGCGACACCGACGCGAACGCACTGCCGGCCGGCGTGCCCATCGTGCGCCTGGACGATGCCGGCATGGCCGCCCAGATGATCGACTACGTGACGCACGCGGTACTGCGCTACTTCCGCCGCCTGGACGAATACGCGCTGGCCCAGCAGGCCGGTACCTGGCGTTTTCTCAAGCCGCACCGCCGCGCCGATTTCACCATCGGCGTGATGGGCGTGGGCACGCTGGGCGCGCAGATCGCCAAGTCGCTGGCCGGATTCGGTTTCCCGGTGCGTGGCTGGAGCCGCACGGCGCGCGAAGTCGAAGGCGTGCAGGGCTTTGCCGGCGAGGCTGGCCAGGCCGGCTTCCTGGACGGGCTGCGCGTGCTGGTCAATGTCTTGCCACTGACGCCGGAAACCGAGAACATCCTGGATGCCGGGCTGCTGGGCAAGCTCGCCAAGGGTGCCTACCTGGTCAACGTGGCGCGCGGGCCGCATCTGGTCGAGGAAGACCTACTGGCCGCGGTGCAATCCGGCCAGGTTGCCGGCGCCATGCTCGACGTGTTCCGCACCGAGCCGCTGCCTGCCGACCATCCCTTCTGGTCCGAGCCGCGCATCACCATCACACCGCATATCGCGGCGTTGACCTTGCGCGAAGACAGCATTGAACAGATCGCGGGCAAGATCCGCGCGCTGCGCGCGGGCCAGCCGATCGCCGGCGTGGTCGACCTGCAACGCGGCTATTGAACGAACCGGGCACCGGGGCGGAGCGCCCCGGCGCCATGCACCGGATACGCCGCGCCTGCGCGGCTACCCGAAACGAGGAGACATCGTGAACCTGCCCCACTATGTGAAAGTCGTCGAAGTCGGTCCGCGCGACGGCCTGCAGAACGAAAAAGCCATGGTGCCGACCGAGGTCAAGGTCGAGCTGATCAACCGCCTGAGCGATGCCGGCTTCGTCAATATCGAAGCCGCTTCCTTCGTCTCGCCAAAATGGGTGCCGCAGATGGCCGACGGCGCCGACGTGATGGCGCGCATCCAGCGCCGGCCCGGCACCTTGTACTCGGTGCTCACGCCCAATATGAAGGGCTTCGAGGGCGCGGTGGCCGCGTCCGCCGATGAGGTCGTGATCTTCGGCGCCGCCAGCGAGGCCTTCTCGCAAAAGAACATCAATTGCTCGATCGCCGAATCCATCGCGCGCTTCGAGCCGGTGGCCGCCGCCGCCAAGGAGAAAGGCTTGCGCCTGCGCGCCAGCGTCTCCTGCGCGCTGGGCTGCCCCTACCAGGGTGAAGTGCCGGTGCATGCGGTGGTGGACGTGGTGCGCCGCATGCGCGATCTCGGCTGCGACGAGATCGACATCGCCGACACCATCGGCGTGGGCACGCCGGGCCGGGTGCAGGAGGTGATGCACGCGGTGGCCGCCGAATTCCCCATCGACCGCCTCTCCGGCCATTTTCACGATACCTATGGCCAGGCGCTGTCCAATATCCTGGCCAGCCTGCAGGTCGGCATCTCGATCTTCCACGCGTCGGTGGCCGGTCTCGGCGGCTGCCCTTATGCCAAGGGCGCCACCGGCAATGTCGCCACGGAAGACGTGCTGTACATGCTGCACGGCATGGGCATCCACACCGGCGTGGACCTGGAGCAGGTGGTGCGGGCGGGCGACTTCATCTCGCAGTCGATCGGCCGCGCCAACAGCTCGCGCGTCGGACGCGCGCTGCTGACGAAGTGGGGCGCCGCTGCCGACGCCGCGCCCGTCTGCGTGTAAGGCATTGCCATTCGCACCCTACCGACATGAACATTCGCAATCCTGACAACGCCGGGGACACGGCCGCGTTGCCCGAAGCCGCGCAGCGCGTCGCCGGCCTGCTGGCCGGCCTCGGCCACGACAAGCCGGTGGTCATGCTGCCCGCCACCGGCAAGACCTCGGCCGAGGCCGCGGCCGGGCTCGGCTGCTCGGTGGCCGAGATCGCCAAATCCATCATCTTTCGCCGCGTGGCGGACGACGCGCCAGTGCTGGTGATCGCCAGCGGCAGCAACCGCGTCGATGAAGCCAAGGTGGCCGCCGTGGTGGGCCAGCTCGGCAAGGCCGACGCCAGGTTCGTGCGCGAGAAGACCGGCTACGCCATCGGCGGTGTCTGCCCGATCGGCCACGCGGTGGCGCCGGTGATGCTGCTCGACAGCGACCTGTTCCGCTACGACAGCCTGTGGGCCGCCGCCGGGCATCCGCACGCGGTGTTCAACCTCACGCCGCAAGAACTGCAGCGGATGACCGGGGCCGAAGTGGCCGATGTGGCGCAGCGCGATTCCGCATGAAGCCGCCACTCGCACCCGGCATCGTCCGCGCCACGACCGCCGCCACGCAGGCGCGCATGGCTGGCAGGGGCTGATCCGATGTCGCAAGCCACCCGCCTGGCCGCCGAACTCACGTGCGGCGCGCAAGCCGCGCAGCGCGCGCAGCCCGTACCGTCGCCTTGCCGCAATGTATGCCGCATGGATGCCGCCAGCGGCTACTGCGAAGGCTGCCTGCGCACCATCGACGAGATTGCCGCATGGTCCGGCAGCGACGAAGCCGAGCGGCGCAGGATCTGGCTGCTGTTGCCGCTGCGCGCCGCGCAACTCGCCGCACAGGCGGCGCCTTGACTGCGCCGGCGGCTGCCATGCGTGCCCACCCTAACACCACGGAGTGATCCGGCCATGACAAACGCCATCGACTGGTACTTCGATCCAATCTCGCCGTTCGCCTACCTCGCGTTCGAGCGGCTGCCCCGGGCCTTGCCGGCTAATGCCACGGTACGCTACGTGCCGCTGCTGTTTGCCGGGCTGCTGCGCCATTGGGGCAATGTCGGACCGGCCGAGATCGCGCCCAAGCGCCGCTTCACCTTCGAACATGTGGCATGGATCGCGCACCGCGACGGCATCCGGCTCGCCATGCCTGCCGTGCACCCTTTCAATCCGTTGCCCTTGCTGCGCCTGGCGGTAGCGCTGGAACTCGAGGGCCGGCTCACGCACGCCACGCTGGCGCCGGTCTTCCGCTTTGTCTGGCAGCAAGGCCATGTGCCGCAGCAGCAGGCGGAATTCGGCGCGCTATGCGCCCTGCTTGGCGTACCCGCCGCTGCGCTGGCGCAGGATGCGGTCAAGGCGCGCCTGCGCGAACACGGGGACGACGCCGTGGCGCGCGGCGTGTTCGGCGTGCCCACCGCCGTGCTGCAGGGCGACGCCCAGGGCCAGTTGTTCTGGGGCCTCGATGCGCTCGACATGCTGGCTGCGCGGCTGAACCAGGATCCTTTCTTTGCCTCCGACGCGTTCCGTGCCGCCGCTGACTTGCCGGTGGGAGCGGGGCGCGCCGATGCGCCCACCCCGGCTGCCGATCGCTGAATGGCCCTGATTAACCGATAGCCCGATGCCAGCCTCCTTCACGCCTCCCACCCTGCCGTCCACCATGCGCGTCTTCGAGCGCGGCTGGCTGTCGGCCAACAACATCCTCTTTGTGGACGGCGACGACACCGCGCTGGTCGATTCGGGCTATGTCACGCATGCGGCGCAGACGCTGGCGCTGGTCGAGGCCGGCCTGCAGGGGCGGCCGCTGCGGCGCCTCGTGAACACGCATCTGCACTCCGACCATTGCGGCGGCAATGCCGCGCTGCAGGCCCGCTGGCAACCGCGCACGCTGATCCCCGCCGCGGAGGCCGGGGCGGTGCGCGCGTGGGATGTGGACGCCCTCAGCTACGGCGCCACCGGCCAGCAGTGCGATCGCTTCGGCTTCGACGGCGTGGTGCAGGACGGCGATGTGTTGCGCCTGGGAGGGATGGACTGGCAGGTGGTGGCGGCACCCGGCCACGATCCCCATGCGGTGATGTTGTTCGCGCCGCAGGAAGGCATCCTGATTTCGGGCGATGCGCTGTGGGAGAACGGCTTCGGCGTGATCTTCCCGGAACTCGACGGCGAGAGCGGTTTCGCCGAGCAGGCGGCCGTGCTGGAGCGCATCGCCGGGCTGGATGCGCGCGTGGTGATTCCCGGCCACGGGCGGCCGTTCACGAACGTCGCCGCCGCGCTCGACGTTGCCGGAGGGCGCCTGGCCTACCTGAGCGGCGATGCCGGGCGCAACGCCGTGCACGCGGTCAAGGTGCTGGTGAAGTTCAAGATGCTGGAGCAGCAGCGCATGCCGCGCGACGCGCTGCTGGCGTGGATGGCGCAGGCGCCGCTGATGCAGCGCATTCACGCGCGCTTCATGGCCGGGCAGGACCTGGAGCAGGTCCTGGACCGGGTGCTGGAATCCCTCGCCGCAGCGGGCGCGCTGGCGCTGGCAGACGGCGAGGTGTACAACCGGGACTGAGCGGCGGCGCCCCGCCCTGGCGCTTGCGCCTGCCCCGATCCCTTGCGAGGAAGTCGTCCATGCCTGCCTTTCCCGTCGCATTGCTCCAGCCGCTGGTCGCGCATCTCTTGCCCTCGGCCATCCATGCGCACGGCGCCGACCTGCAGATCGAGCTGGCGCCCTTCGTGCTCGGCGGCGCGCCGGTGCGTACCGCGATCCGTCTCGATGGCGTGAGCCTGCCATCGCAAAGCCTGGAAGGACTGGCAGGCCGGCGCCTGCTGTTCCCGCTCAACCCGGAGCCCGGCTATATCGACGGCTCGATCTACGTCGACAGCCGCCATCACGCGGTCGACGTCAGCGAGCTGCGCTTCGGCGAGCTCGACCCGCACGGCCTGCCCGTGACGCTTGAAGGCTGGATTCATTTCGACGACGGCGCCCGCTTCGACGACACCCCGCTAAGCCTGGCCGCCCGCATTGCCCGCCCGCTGTCGGAGCCGGAACTCGACGCATTGATCGACAACACCGCTGCCGAAGCCGGCATCGCTACCGCGCACCAGTCCGGCAAGGTGATGGCCGCACTGAGCCGCAACCCCCGCCTGCGCCATGCCGACATGGCACTGCTGCATGCGCGCGTGCAGGCCCGGCTGCTGATCGCCGAAGCCAGGAAGGCGCGATGACTGGCGGATTGCTACACTGACTGGCAGGGAGAGCCCGACGCACCGCCGGGAGTCGGTGCCGGCAACTCCTCCGCCGACCCAGTAGCAAGGACGCATCATGCAACCCCTCCACGGCCAAGGCTTTCTCCTTCGCCCCTTTCGCTATACCGACGTGCCGCAGTTCGTGGCGGCCGTGCACGAATCGCTCGACACAGTGGGCAAGTGGCTGCCGTGGTGCCATGCGGGCTATACCGTGCGCGATGCCGAGAGCTGGGTCGACATGTGCACTGAGAACATGGGCATCGGCGAGGCCTACGATGTCGGCGTGTTCGCGCCGGACGGCAGGGAGTTGTACGGGGGCGTCTCCATCAACCAGATCAACCGGGACTACAACTTCGCCAACCTGGGCTACTGGATCCGCCAGAGCCGGCAGCGGCAGGGACTGGGCGCGCGCGCGGCGGAACTGATGGCCTGCTATGGATTCCACCGGCTCGGGCTGACGCGGCTGGAGGTGGTCGCCGCGGAGCACAACGTGGCCAGCCGCGCCGTGGCCGGGAGGATCGGCGCGCAGTTCGAATGCATCGCGCGCAACCGGCTGGTGCTGCACGGCGTGCCGTGCGCGGCGGCGATGTATTCGCTGGTGCCGCCGTGGTACCGCAATGCCGGCCCGGCCGCGGGCAAGGAGACCTGAAACGAAGGGAAGCTGTCTGTGCCAGGCCATCGAATACGAGATCGGCCAGCTCGACAGCTTGCACCCGTCAACCCTTGGTGATGGCAAACGCGTAGGTGCGCTCATCCTGCCGCGGCGTCACCTTGTATCCCTTCTTCGCCGCCCAGACATTGATCTGGAAATAGAGCGGAATCACGCCATAGTCCTTGATCCCGATTTCCGTGGCCTCCTGCAGCAGCTTCTCGCGGGCACGATCGTCGATAGTGGTCAGCGCGGTGGTCAGCTTGGCGTCCAGCGCCGGGTTGCTGTAGCGCCCGCGGTTGGATGCGCCCCAGCCCTTGGCCGGGTCATAGGTTGCCAGCAGCGATTTCAGCGACGATCCCGCTTCACCGGTATCCGCGCCCCATCCGGCCAGCAAGAAGGAGAACTCCAGCTTGTTGGCGCGCGTGAAGAAGGTGGCGGACGGCATGGCTTCCACCTTGGCCTGGATACCGATGCGCGACAGCATGGAGGCGATGGCCTGCGCGACCTGTTCGTCGTTGACGTAGCGGTTGTTGGGCGCATGCAGCGTGAGCTGGAAGCCGTCCGGGTAGCCGGCGTCGGCCAGCAGCTTCTTGGCGCCAGCCGCATCGAAGGTATCGGGCCTGAGGCCAGGCACATAGCCGAAAAGCGTGGCGTTGACCAACTGGCCAGTGGGTTCGGCGGCGCCTTCCATCACGCGGTCGACGATGGCCTGGCGGGAGATGGCGTGCGAGATCGCGGCGCGTACGCGCGGGTCTTTCAGCGGGTTCTTCGCGAGCGGCTTGCCGGCCTTGTCGGTGACGAAGGGCGTGACGTCGCGGTTGGTGTCGAGGTGCAGGTACATCATGCGGAAGGTGGACACCTTGAACACGCTCACGCCGGGATCGGCCGAGAGCTTGCGGATATCCGACGTGGGCACGTTCTCGATGACCTGCACGTCGCCGGCAAGCAATGCTGCAACGCGCGGCGCGTCGTTGGTGAGGATGCGCAGCGAGACCGTGTCCCATTCCGGCTTGTTACCCCAGTAGGCTTCGTTGCGGGTCAGTTCCACGCGGTCGCCCTTGCGGAAGCTGGCGAACTTGTAGGGGCCGGTGCCCACCATCGCGCGGCCGCTGTTGAAGTCTTCGCTGGTGGCGTTCTCGGCGACCTTCTTCGACACCATGTAGATGGTGGACAGGTCGTTGGGCACCAGCGGGTAGGGGCCGTGGGTGGTGATGCGCACGGTCAACTTGTCGACCGCGACGATGTCCTTGAAGCCCTTGGTGTAGATGGTATACGGCGAGGGGCTGTTCTTGACCGTGGCGGGGCGGTTAAGCGAGTAGACCACGTCGGCCGAGGTGAACTCGCTGCCGTCGTGGAACTTCACGCCGGGGCGTAGCTTGATCTCCCAGGTGGTGTCGTCGACCGGCTTCCACGATAGCGCCAGCGCCGGCTTGAAGCGCATCTTCTCGTCCTTGGCAATCAGGGCTTCGAACATATGCTCGGCCACGTTCGCGTTGGGCGTGACGTTGTGATAATGCGGATCCAGCGAGGTGATGTCCCCGGACAGGCCGATGGTGAGGCCCGCGGCAAAAGCGGTCGGGGAGAGGGCGGCGCAGGCAAGGCTCGTGGCAAGCGCTGCGGCGCCGAGGGCGCGGCGGATGATGGTCATCGATGAGTCCCTGGTCGGCGTGATGCGCAAGGTGCGCAAGATGCTGTGCAGGGATTGTCGGGAGTCGCAGACATCCATGTCAAGGCGGGCAGACCCGCAGCGCCGGATGCACCGGCACGATGCGGCCATGCACAGCCGGCGTGCCGTTTTGCCGCGTGTTTTCCCTGCTGTGTGGCACGAACGGGCCGAGTGGCTCGCCGCGAAACAGCGCAACTGTTCCTGTGCGGCCTGACAGTCGCGCCGTATAGTGGACGCCGCATCCACTCCGCCAGCGGCGCCGCCCATCCATGCTGAAGATTCTCGGAAAAGCCTCCTCCATCAATGTCCGCAAAGTGCTCTGGTGCTGCGATGAACTCGGCTTGCCGTTCGTGCGCGAGGACTGGGGTTCAGGCTATCGCGCGACGGATAGCGCGGAATTTCTCGTGCTGAATCCGAACGCCATGGTGCCGGTGATCGACGACGATGGCTTCGTGCTGTGGGAGTCGAATTCCATCATCCGCTACCTGGCGTCGCGCTACGGCGATGGCACCCTTTACCCAGGCACCGCGCGGGAGCGCGCCCGGGTGGATCAATGGATGGACTGGCAGGCGACGGAGCTGAACAATGCGTGGCGCTACGCTTTCATGGCGCTGGTTCGGCAATCGCCGTTGCACCGGGACGAGCGGGAGACCGCTCTCTCCGTTGCCAGTTGGGCAAGGCATATCGGCATCCTGGAGCGGCAGCTTGCAGACACCGGCGCCTTTGTCGCCGGCGAGCGCTTCACGCTCGCGGACATCCCGATCGGCTTGTCGGTGAACCGCTGGTATGCCACGCCGTTGGCGCACCCCGTCTTCCCCGCGGTGGCGGCCTACTTCGAGCGGCTTGGCGCGCGCGAAGGATTCGCGCGGCACGGCCGCAACGGGATTGCCTGAGGCCCGTAGCGGGGGCTGCACCCCCGTTCGCGCCCCAGGCCGTGCTCAGAACGTCGTGCGCACGCCCAGCTTGACGCTACGCCCTGGCAGCGGCGCAATGTCGCGCAGGATCGAGGTGGCCATGCGCGCATCCTGGTTGGTCAGGTTATCGCCGCGCAGGTAGACCAGGGTCTGGGAGCCCGCCACCTTGAACTTGTAGGTGATGGACACGCCGAGCAGGGTGTAGGCGTCGGTGGGCGTGTCATTGGCCGGCACACGGGTTTGCCGGGCCGCGTAGGTCACGTCCGCACGCGCGCCCCAGGGGCCGGCGCCATAGACCAGCGAGCCGCCCAGGCGCAGTGGCGCCAGGCGCGGCAGCGGCTGGCCGGTGCTGCGGTTCTCGCCGCGCACGTAGTCGGCGCGGGTTTCCAGGTCGAGGGTGTCGCTGCCGGTCAGCAGCTTCTGCGCCACGCGTGCCTTGCCTTCGGCCTCGAAGCCATACATCGTGGCCGGCACGCCCATGTACTGCATCACCGGCAGCGCGCCGGCGCTGCCGGGTGTCACGAAATCGCCTTCCGCGTCGCGTGCCGTGCCGGTGTTGGTGAGCGCCAGGTAGTTCGAGAACCGGCTGTAGTAGCCGGAGATGCCGGCGCTGTGCGGACCGGACTTGAAGCGCACGCCCAGGTCCAGCGAGGTGGCGCGTTCCTTGGCGGCGTTGGGGTCGCCTTGCTCCCATGAGCCGGTGGCCAGGTGGGGGCCATTGGCGTACAGCTCGTAGAAGGTGGGAGCGCGCTCCGTGTAGGCCAGATTGCTGGTCAGCGACCAGGCCGGCGCCAGCTTGTAGAGCAGGCCGGCCGAGGCGCTGCCGGCGTTGAAGCTGCGGCTGGCGTCGGCGAAGCGGTCGTTGCCGTTGGCGTAGGACTTCAGGCTGGTGTGGTCCATGCGGCCGCCCAGGTTGAGCTTGAGGTCGCCGTCGGCGGTCAGCGGCATTTCCTCGAAGACGAACAGCGCGGCATTGTCGGTATCGGTGGTCGGCACGAAGGCCTCCTCGCCGAGCGCCGAGAAGCGGGTCGAAGCGAACTGGGTGCCGATCACGCCCGTCATGTTGCCGATGGGCGCGTGCTTGGCCTCGAAGCGCGCATCCCAGCCGTTGTTCTTGAAGATGGTGCCGGTCTGGCCCCCCTCGATTTCCTTGTGCTCGTAGTCGGTATAGCTGAACTTGCCCTTGACCGATTCGATAAAGCCGCCGGTTTTGGCTGTCAGGTTGCGAGCCTCGCCCTCCAGCGCGAAACGTTGCTGGTGCATCTGGAGGCGCACGTTGTCCTCGGCCGGCGTGCCGTATGCGTTGTGATATTCGCTGTAGTTGGCGCCGACGAAGCCGTCGGCCCAAGTGTAGGCGCCGCCCAGCGAGCCGCCTTGCTGCTGCGAACTGGTGTTGGGCAGGCGGCCGTAGGCCTCGCTTTCGCCGTCCGGGAGCGGCTGGCTGTTGCGCAGGGCGGCGCTGCGGGCGTAGCCGGGAATGTGCAGGTCGCTGGTCTTGCGCACGAATGCATCGGCGTGGATGGCGAACTGGCCGTTGCCGGCCTCGATCAGGCCACTGGAGTTGCGCGCGACGTCGCCGCCGGCGGTCGCGCTGGCTTCGACCGCGCCGCCGATGCCCTCGATCGGCTCCTTGGGAATGCGGTTGTCGATGACGTTGACCACGCCGCCGATGGCGTTGCCGCCGTACATCAGCGCGGCCGGGCCGCGTACCACTTCGATGCGCTCGGCCACCAGCGGGTCGAGCGCCACGGCATGGTCGTTGGACAGCGTGGAAGCGTCGATGGTGCTGCCGCCGTTCTGCAGTACCTTGATGCGGTCGCCGTCCAGGCCACGAATGATCGGGCGGCTGGCATTGGGGCCGAAGTAGCTGGAGGACACGCCCGGCAGCTTGTCCAGGGTGTCGCCCAGCGTGCTGCCCTGGCGCACGGTGAGGGCATCGCCGCCGAGGGAGGAGACCGGCGCCACCAGGTCGGTAAGCTCGCTGCCCAGCGGGTTGGCGGTGACGACCACCTCGCGCAGGGTGGCCGAGGGCGCCGGCGTTGCTTCGCTGGCGGGGGCAGCGGCAGGTGCCGGAGCGGCGGGAGCGCCTTGCGCGAAGGCGCCGGTGGAAACGGAGGCGGAGGCGATCAGGGCCGCAATGGCGGCGAGCGGCGTGCGCCGCACGCGGTGTTCTTGTTGGAGGCGGAAAGGCATGGCTCGCGGTGTTCTTGGATGCTATCGAACGCTGGGCGCTGGCATGCGAGCGCCGGCCATGCGCCGCCCGGCGCGAAATGCGCTGGGCGGCGGCGGGCAGGGCGGTTCGGAAGCGTGGCGCGTTGCGTCAGGCGGCGAGCAGCGGCAGGGTGGCCGCCGCCCGGTGTTCAGGCTTGAGCGTGAACGGCCGGGGGGGCGCGCGAGCGGAAAGGCTGGGGATGCTGCAGGTCAGGCCGGCGCCAGCTGACGCTGAACGGAACCGGCGATTGCAGGTGCGTGAGCGCCGGCATGACCGGCGTGCCGCAATGGCTGGCGGCCACTGTGGCGCCATCGAACAAGACGCAGAAGTGCCCTGCCAGCTTCAGCGCGAAGGGCTGGCCGGGGTCGGCGGCCTGGATCGCGTCGGTGCCGGAGGCCGTGACAGCGGCTCTGTCGTGGCCAGCGCCAGGCTCGCCGTTACTGGTGTTCGCCTGCTGGGGCGGGCTGAGCAGCCCGCCGTGATGGATGCGGTGCGTCAGGCCGGCATGCTGGGCCAGCAGAAGGCACAGCGCCAGCCATAGCGCCGGCCACAGGCCGAGGCCGCGGGCGCGGCGGCGCTGCAGGCGTTGCCAGAGCGGCAGGGGGTTAGTGCCCATGCCCGCCGTGACCGTGCAGGTGGTGATGACCGTGGTCATCGCAACCGCAGTCCTCACCATGCTCGTGATCGTCGCCCTCGCCCTCCAGGCCGTCATCCCAGCTCGGGAACGGGTCGGCGTACTGCGCCCAGGCGTCGGGGCCGTCCGCCATTTCGGCATCGGTCAGCAGGCAGGCATCGAGCAGGGCCTCGAGCGCGGGGCGGTCCAGATCCTGGCCGATCAGCACCAGTTCCTGCCGGCGATCGCCATAAGGGGCGGGTTTGCCGTCCACCGTCATGTCGGCTAGCAGTTCGGCGCGGCCTGCTTCGTCGTCCGGCCATTCGACCGGGTCCAGCGCGGCCCACCAGGCGCCGGCGCCGCCGTGGCGGCATACGCCGCCGGCCTGGCCCCAGGTGCCGGCCGCGTGCATGCGCGTGGCCAGCCAGAAGAAGCCCTTGGAGCGCAGCACAGTGCCATGCTCGCGCAGCCACTCGGTATGGATCAGGTCGGCAAAGCGCTGCGGATGGAAGGGGCGGCGGCGGCGGTAGACAAAGCTGCCGATGCCGTAGGCCTCGCTCTCCGGCACGTGCTCGCCGCGCAGTTCGGCCAGCCATCCCGGCGCCGCGGCGGCGGCATCGAAGTCGAAGCGGCCGGTGTCGAGAATGCTGTCCAACGGCACTTCGCCGAAGCTCGCCGGTACGATGCTGGCGCGCGGGTTGAGCGAATGCAGGATGCCGGCGAGGCGCTCGCGCTCGGTCTCGCCGACAAGGTCGAGCTTGTTGAGCACGATCACGTCGCAGAACTCAACCTGCTCGATCAGCAGGTCGACCACCGTGCGGTCGTCGTCCTCGTCGCGGGCCTGGCCACGGTCCTGGAGAAAATCGGCTTCGTTGAAATCCTGCAGGAAGTGGGCGGCATCGACCACCGTCACCATGGTGTCGAGGCGGGCGATGCTGTCCAGCGCCACGCCGTGCTCGTCCTCGAAGGTGAAGGTTTCGGCGATGGGCAGCGGCTCGGCCACGCCCGTCGACTCCACCAGCAGGTAATCGAAGCGGCCCTCGCGCGCCAGTTTGCCGATCTCGGTCAGCAAGTCCTCGCGCAGCGTGCAGCAGATGCAGCCGTTGGTCAGTTCGATCAGGCGCTCGCCCGCCTGCGCCAGCATGCCGTCGCCAAGCAGCCGGGCATCAATGTTGACATCGGCCAGGTCGTTGACGATCACAGCCACCCGCTTGCCTTCGCGGTTGGCTAGTACATGATTGAGCAGGGTAGTCTTGCCGGCACCGAGGAATCCGGATAGCACGGTGACGGGCAGGCGATCGGCCATGGCATCGAGGCGCGCCGGGGCAGGGCGGCGCGCGTTATTGCAACAAAGTTGCGACTGTATCAGAAAGCGGTCGGGAAAGCAGGTAATTCAGGGCGCGTTGGCCGCAAGAATCCCGCCGTTCCTAATGATAGGCCCGTGACTGTGACACCACAAAGACGAAAGACGAAAGGCGAAAGGGCGCCGTGCCCGGCCGGTGGCATGTGCCCAAGCAAAACGGCCCGGAGAACCGGGCCGTCGGGCAGCGCGGGCAGGCTGCTGATCAGTCGCCGAACAGCTTCTGGCGCAGTTCGCGGCGCTGCTGGGCTTCCAGCGAGAGCGTGGCGGTGGGGCGCGCCAGCAGGCGCGGCACGCCGATCGGCTCGCCGGTTTCCTCGCACCAGCCATAGTCGCCGGATTCGATGCGGGCCAGGGATTGCTCCACCTTCTTGAGCAATTTGCGCTCGCGGTCGCGCGTGCGCAGTTCCAGCGCGTGCTCTTCCTCGATGGTGGCGCGGTCGGCCGGATCCGGCACGATGACCGTTTCGCGCAGATGCTCGGTGGTCTGATCGGCGTTCTTCAGGATATCGTCGCGCAGCTGCTCAAGGCGATGTTTGAAGAAGGCGAGTTGCGCCTCGTTCATGTAATCCTTGTCGCCCATCTTCAGGATTTCAGCTTCAGTCAGAAGTTTATTGCTGCTCATGGTTGCTGCTGATTCTCTTGTTGGTGCGACCGGCGGCGTCTTGGTCCGCTCGGGTGCAGTGTCCGGCCGCTTGCGCGGTGCGGACGTTTCGCTCTGGCTGGCTGCAGTCTTGCTGCTTTGCGTGCCTCCCTTGGCCTCGCCCGCACCGGCGTGCGCCGTACTGCCGCGGGGAGCAGGCGCAGCCTCCATGGACTGCGCCTTCAGCGTCTCGGCCGCAGCGCTGCTGCTTTTGCTGCGGCTTTCTTTCGTTTTCGTTGCGGCTACCATGGGACACCTCTCTCTCGCGTCGATCGATGACGGCGCGTGACGGGTGCCCAAGCGGAGGGCGGTCTCCGCATCAAGCACTGCGACCGCACCTGCCGGCAGCCCGCCTCATGCTGACGACGACCGCCGCCCTGCATTGCGGGCGCCATGACCAAAAGACAAAAGGCTACGTTACCCGCACTAAATCCAGCCTATTGTACTTGAACAAAAAATTTGGAGATATGGGAGAAAAGCGGGGAGTTTTCCCTGATATCCCCGCCTCCCTCCGGTGGAGGGGGGCGTCAGGGCGGGCGGCGGGGTCCGGCGGGCTCAGGCCAGGCAGGTGGCCAGGCCCTTCAGGATGGCGTCCTTGGGCAGGTCCACGCCAATGAAGACCATTTTGGTGCCGGGGGTTTCATCGCCCCATTTGGCGCCGATATCGCTGCCCATCAACTGGTGCACGCCCTGGAAGACCACTTTCCGGTCCACCGCGTCCATATAGAGCACGCCCTTGTAGCGCAGCAGCTTTTCCCCGTAGACCGACAGGATGCCGGACAGGAATTCCTCCAGTTTGCCGTAGTTGAAGGGTTTTTCGCTACGGAAGACGAAGGAGCCGATGCGGTCGGCGTGATTGTGATGGTGGTGGTGGTTGTGCTTGTGGCCGTGATCGTGGTGGTCGTGGTTGTCATGGCCGCAATCGTCGCCGCAATGCTCGCCGTGGGCGTGCTCGTGCCCATGGTCGTGATCGTGCTCTTCGGCCTCGGCGCGCAGGAAATCCGGGTCGATTTCCAGTTTTTCGTTCAGGTTGAAGCCACGCAGGTCGAAAATGGTGTCGATCGGCGCTTCGCCGAAATGCGCCGTGCGCACGGGCGCGCGCGGGTTCATGTGCAGCAGGCGGTGGCGCAGGTCGCCGATGTCGCCTTCCGCCACCAGGTCCGCCTTGGTGATGAAGATGGCGTCGGCAAAGCCGACCTGGCGCTGCGCCTCTTCCTGTTTGTCGAGTTGCTGGTTGGCGTGCTTGGCGTCCACCAGGGTGATCACGGCGTCGAGCAGGTAGCGCTGGGCGATCTCGTCGTCCATGAAGAACGTCTGGGCCACTGGCCCGGGGTTGGCCACGCCGGTGGTTTCGATCACCACCCGGTCGAAATCGATCTCGCCGGCATCGCGCCGGGTCATCAGTTGCGACAGCGCTGCCACCAGGTCGCCGCGGATGGTGCAGCAGATGCAGCCGTTGCTCATCTGCACGATCTGCTCGCGGCCATCCTGCACCAGGATCTCATTGTCGATGTTTTCTTCGCCGAACTCGTTTTCGATCACGGCGATCTTCATGCCGTGCTGCTCGTTCAGGATGCGCTTGAGCAGGGTGGTCTTGCCGCTGCCGAGGAAGCCGGTCAGGATGGTGACCGGGGTCAGTTTGGACATTGTTTTCTCCGGGAAGGGATGCCGCTTGGCCTGTCGTGTGCGCGGGTAAGTATGGCCTGGATAACTTTTATTCGTTCTTGTGCGGGGCGGGCAAGCAGCCCCCTCGCTCAGCCTTGCCGGCCATGGGTGCGTGCGCCGCATTCGGCGCAAACGCCGTTGACGGTGAGTTCCACGTGCTCCACGGCAAAGCCGCTGGGCACCTTGGGCGCGGCCTGCGCCGGCGCGCTGACGCCGTCCAGGCAGAAGGTGCGGTCGCAGCGGTTGCAGTGGAAATGGCTGTGCTGCCGGTGCACTTGCGCGCGGGCAGCCTCGTGCTCGACCAGGCTGAAGCGGAATACGCGGTCGTGGCCGGCCCGCTTCTGGGCCAGTCCCTGCTCGACCAGCCAGTCGAGCACGCGGTAGACGGTAACGCGGTCGATCGCTTCGCCGTCGGCCGGCATGCGGTCGATCACGGCCTGGTGGGTCAGCGGCTCATGGCTTTCCATCAGGCAGGCCAGGATGCCAAGGCGCGGCTGGGTCACACGGGCGCCCAGCTCGCGCAGGCGCTCGTGGGCGGCGTCCAGGGTGCCCGGCGCGGGTGTCATGGCGGAGGAAGGCATGTCCTGGGTGGGGGAGGGGCTGCTGCTCATGGACCGATTTAACCATAGCGCCACAGGTGATGCAATTCAGTTGCGTCAACTCGGTGCCGCTTGATGCCTTTGCCGCCGCCCGCCCGCTTTGCATCTATCATCGCCAGCAGGCGGCACGCGAGGCGCAAGGGCAAGCATAGGCGCCGCAGATCGGCCGTATTTCCGGAGATTCCGAGGAGACCCGAATGCAGAACGATGCCAGCGCCCTGCTGTTTCCCAATTTCGAGCCTTTCCGCATGCAGCTCGGCGAGGTCGCCATCGCCGGCGTGCGGGGCGGCTCGGGCCCACCCCTGCTGTTGCTGCACGGGCATCCGCAGAGCCACCTGATCTGGCACAAGGTGGCGCCGGCGCTGGCCGACCGTTTCACCGTCATTGCCACCGACCTGCGCGGCTATGGCAGCAGCAGTGCGCCGCCGGGCAACGCCGGCCACGAGAACTACAGCAAGCGCGCGATGGCACAGGACCAGGTGGAGGTGATGGCGCGCCTGGGCTTTAACGTCTTCGCGCTATGCGCCCACGACCGCGGCGCCCGCGTGGCGCACCGCTTGTGCGTGGATCACCCCGGCCGGGTTTCGCGCGCCATGCTGCTCGACATCGCCCCTACGCTGGCCATGTACGAACGCACCAGCATGGCGTTTGCCGCCGCCTACTGGCACTGGTTCTTCCTGATCCAGCCGGCGCCGTTCCCGGAGACGCTGATCAATGCCGAGCCGGAGTTCTACCTTAACAAGCTGATGGGCCTGCGCCACGCCGGCCTGAGTCCCTTCGTGCCCGACGCGATGGCCGCCTACACGGCCGCCATGCGCGATCCGGCCCATGTGCACGCCATGTGCGAGGACTACCGTGCGGCCGCCACCATCGACCTGGACCACGACCGCGCCGACCGCGCGGATGGCCGCGGGATCGATTGCCCGCTGCGCGTGCTGTGGGGCGAGCACGGCGTGGTGGCGCGCTGTTTCGAGCCGCTGTCGCTGTGGCAGGAGGTGGCGAGCGATGTCAGCGGCCACGCGGTCCCGTGCGGGCACTACATCCCCGAGGAAGCGCCAGGGGTGCTGCAGGAGGAAATGCTCGCCTTCTTCTGTTGAGCCCCTGTTGAGCCAGCTCAACACCTGTCTGTAGCGCATTGAATACATTTGGTGTGTCGCGTCGAAGAAATGTCTTAGCGGGTATTTCCGGATATTTGCCATTTTTCGACATTGATAGCATTGCGCTCCGGTCGCGCGGCCCAAGCCGTGCCGGCCGTATGCGCTGCGCCCGCGTCATGGTCGGCGCCGCCGCCCCGATCGGGCCGGCGGCGCAGGGGCGGCCGCGCCCGACAGGGCGCGCCACTCCGGCCGGGGCAGTGCCGGGACGGGAACAGAAGGGTATCCAGGAGAAAGCATGAAACGAGTTGCACAGTTTGTGGCTGCCGCGCTGACGGTCGGCGTGATTGGGATGCATGCGGGCGCGCAGGCACAGGAGTTCCCGGGCGGCAAGCCGGTCTCGGTGGTGGTGCCGTTCGCCGCGGGCGGCCCGACCGACAAGGTGTCGCGCGAACTGGTCATGATCATGTCCAAGCACCTGGGTACCACGATGGTGATCGAGAACCTGGGCGGCGCGGGCGGCACCATCGGCGCCAAGAAGGTTGCGCAGGCCAAGGGCGATGGCTACACCATCCTGATCCACCATATCGGCATGTCCACCGCGCCGGCGCTGTACCGCAACCTCGGTTTCGATCCGCTCAAGGACTTCGAAACCGTGGGCGAGATCGCCGACGTGCCAATGGTGATGATCGGCAACAAGAACCTGCCGCCCGCCAGCTTCAAGGAACTGCTGCCCTATATCAAGGCCAATGCCAGCAAGCTGTCGATGGCCAACGCCGGCATCGGCTCGGCCTCGCACCTGTGCGGCCTGCTCTTCCTGAGCGCGATCCAGACCGACCTGACCACCGTGCCCTACAAGGGCACGGCGCCGGCGCTGACCGATATCCTGGGCGGCCAGGTCAACCTGATGTGCGACCAGACCACCAATATCGCCGGCCAGCTCAAGGCGGGCGCGCTCAAGCCGTACGCCGCCATGCAGAGCCGCCGCGTGGAAGCCTTCAAGGACATCCCGACGGCCGCCGAGCAGGGTCTGCCTGGTGTCGAAGTGAAGATCTGGCACGCCATGTACGCGCCCAAGGGCACGCCCAAGCCGGTGGTGGACAAACTCTCCGCCGCACTGCAGAAGGCCGTGACGGACCCGACCTTCCGGGCCAAGATGGCCGAACTGGGTGCGGAGGCAGTGCCCGCCCAGCGCGCCACGCCGGATTCGCTGAAGACCTTCCTGTCGGCGGAAATCGGCAAGTGGAGCCCGGTGATCAAGAAGGCCGGCGTCTACGCGGACTGATTGCCGCCACCCGCGGGGCGCGAGCCCCGGATGCAGAAAAGGCCACGCGCGATGCGTGGCCTTTTTGTTTTTCATCCCCCGGCCTGCCGCGCCCCGGCGCTTGCTGTGGCCTCCTCGTCTATATTGATCTGGTTGCTTTCGGTCCGGCAGGGGGCGCCAGGGATGGCCGGCGCGGTGGCCCTTGAATTCGGCCGCACCCGTCGCCACCTACGTCCAAGACATATTCTCGCGAAGCCACCATGGAACAGTATCACGGCACTACCATCGTCAGCGTCCGGCGCGGCAACCAGGTTGCAGTCGGCGGTGACGGCCAGGTCACTCTTGGCAATATTGTGATGAAGGGCACCGCACGCAAGGTGCGGCGCATCTACAACGGCAAGGTACTGGTCGGCTTTGCCGGCAGCACCGCGGATGCCTTCTCGCTGCTCGATCGCTTCGAGGCCAAGCTGGAGAAGTACCAGGGCAACCTGACCCGCGCCGCCGTCGACCTCGCCAAGGACTGGCGCTCGGACCGCGCGCTGCGCCGGCTCGAAGCCATGCTGATCACGGCCGACCGCGACACCACCCTGGTGATCACCGGCAACGGCGACGTGCTCGACCCCGAGGGCGGCGTGGCCGCGATCGGCTCGGGCGGCGCCTACGCGCAGTCGGCGGCCAAGGCGCTGGTGGAGAACACCGAGCTTTCGCCCAAGGACATCGTGGAGAAGTCGCTGGGCATCGCCGGCGAACTCTGCATCTACACCAACACCAATTTCGTCATCGAGACGCTGGAATGAGCGTCGGACGGCCGCGTAGTCCCTCGACGCGCGGGCGCCTGGGACCGGGGGCCGCCGCGCTCCGGCCCGTCTTCCACTGAACGGATACCATGTCGCATACCATGACCCCGTCGGAAATCGTTTCCGAACTCGACAAGCACATCATCGGCCAGAACAAGGCCAAGAAGGCGGTAGCGGTCGCGCTGCGCAACCGCTGGCGCCGGCAGCAGGTGGAAGAGCCCCTGCGTCAGGAAATCACGCCCAAGAACATCCTGATGATCGGACCGACCGGCGTCGGCAAGACCGAGATCGCGCGCCGCCTGGCCAAGCTGGCCGATGCGCCGTTCATCAAGATCGAGGCCACCAAGTTTACCGAGGTGGGCTACGTGGGCCGCGACGTCGATACCATCGTGCGCGACCTCGCCGAGATGGCGGTCAAGCAAGCCCGCGAATCCGAAATGAAAAAGGTGCGCACCAAGGCCGAGGAAGCCGCCGAGGACCGCCTGCTCGACGTACTGCTGCCGCCGCCGCGCGATATCGGCTTCAACCAGCCCGAGGAAAAGGATTCCAACACTCGCCAGGTGTTCCGCAAGAAATTGCGCGAAGGCCAGCTCGACGACAAGGAGATCGAGCTCGAGGTTTCCGCCGGCTCGCCCAATATGGACATCATGGGCCCTCCGGGCATGGAAGACATGACCGAGCAGATCCGCACCATGTTCGCGGGCCTCGGCCAGGGCAAGAAGGCGCGCCGCAAGATGAAGGTGCACGAGGCCTTCAAGCTGCTGATCGACGAGGAAGCCGCCAAGCTGCTCAATGACGAAGAGGTCAAGCATAAGGCGGTCGCCAATGTGGAGCAGAACGGCATCGTGTTCCTGGACGAGATCGACAAGATCGCCAGCCGCAGCGAACTGGGCGGCGGCGAAGTGTCGCGCCAGGGCGTGCAGCGCGATTTGCTGCCGCTGGTCGAGGGCACGACGGTCAACACCAAGTACGGCATGATCAAGACCGACCACATCCTGTTCATTGCCTCGGGTGCTTTCCACCTGTCCAAGCCCAGCGACCTGATCCCCGAACTGCAGGGCCGCTTCCCGATCCGGGTCGAGCTGGAATCGCTGTCGGTATCCGACTTCGAAGCCATCCTGACCCAGACCGACGCCAGCCTGACCAAGCAATATCAGGCGCTGCTGAACACCGAGCAGGTCCAGTTGGTGTTCGCGCCGGACGGCATCCGCCGCCTCGCCGAGATTGCTTTCTCGGTCAACGAGAAGGTCGAGAACATCGGCGCGCGCCGCTTGTACACCGTCATGGAGCGGCTGCTGGAGGACCTGTCCTTCCACGCCACCAGGTCCTCGGGCGAGACTGTCACCATCGATGCAGCCTATGTGGACGAACGCCTGGGCGATCTCGCCGGCAACGAAGACCTGTCGCGCTACGTGCTGTAGTCGATAGCAGTCAGCATCAAAAAGGGCGCATCACGGTGCGCCCTTTTTGTCGTTTGCTGCGCCCGTTCAATGCGCGTGCACATGCCCCGCCGGCATCGGCGCGGTCAGTTCCAGTTCCGCCGCAGGCGTTTTCAGCTCACGCAGGCTCTGGCCGTCGGCGGGGATTTGTGTCCACTCGGTGCGGCCGTCCTCGCACTCCTGCACCACCGGAAAATACAGCTTGCCTGCCTGCTCCGGCAGCTTCATCAACATCACGAACTCATCGAAATGCGCATCGGCCAGCGAGCCGGCGAACCACCGCAGCGTGCGCACGTCCTCGCTCACGGTCTTGCCGTGCGAGGTATAGGGCTTGGCCAGCGGCGCGCGTTTCACTTCCAGTTGCCAGCCTGCCTTGGGTTGCGGATGGGCGCCTTGCACGCCTTCCGGGATAGTCACGGTAATGGCGCGCGTGGCGCTGCCGTTGCAGCCGTGGCCCACCATCAGCGCACCCTTGAAGTAGCTGCCGGCGGTGGCGGTCTTCTGCCCGAACACGATGTGCGCGAGCGCTGCGGGGGCCCAGCTTGCGCCGAGCGAGGCCAGCGCGATGGTTACTGCGGGCAGCAGGCGGGATGCGGTCATGTGGATTCTCCAGGGAAGCGCGCCAGTCTAGCGCCGATGGCGCTCCTCGGCCCTGCGGCGGAGCGCCGCAGGGCTTGTGGCCCGGGAATCATGTCGGATTTGTCTTACGCGGCTTTCGGAGCGTGACGCCTGATTGCGGGAAGGGCCTGTGCGTACTCTGAATCTACGGTGTGGGCAAACGCGGATCGCACCAGGCAGGTGCCTGACGACGAGGCCGCTCTCCACAATATTCCGCCACTGAAAAGGAGCACGACATGATGAAGAAATGGCTGAGCGCAGCAGTGTGTTCGATGATGTTTGCCGGCCCTGCCGCCTTCACGCTGGCGCATGCCGCACCAGCAGGTTCCAAAGCGGACTACGACGCGGCCGTGAAAACCGCTAACGCCAACTACAAGGCTGCACGCGCCCAGTGCGACAGCCTCAAGGACAACGCCAAGGATGTTTGCGTGAAGGAAGCGAAGCGCGACGAAAGCGTGGCCAAGGCCAACGCCGAGGCCGCCCGCGATGGCACGGAAAAGGCGCGCGCCAAGGCGGACAAGGTCAAGGCGGATGGCGACTACAGCGTGGCCAAGGAAAAATGCGACGACAAGAAGGGCAATGACAAGGACGTGTGCGTGAAGGAAGCCAAGGCTGCCCACGAGCAAGCCCTCGGCGTGGCCAAGGTCGAGAAGGCTGCCGCTACCGGCACCAGCACGGACGTAGCCGAAGCGCGCGCCGATGCCAGGAAGGACACCGTGGACGCTGCCTACAAGGCGGACAAGGAAAAGTGCGATGCCATGTCCGGCGATGCCAAGGACAAGTGCCAGGCCAACGTGAAGACCAAGTACGCCAAGTAAGTCATAGCCACGCACCTAATACCCGATCAGCCCGCCTGCGGGCTGATCGCGGCAAACACGAACCAGGAGTCGACCATGAATTGGGACCAGATCGCAGGAAAGTGGGATCAGGCCAAGGGTAAGGTGAAGGAAAAGTGGGGCCAGCTCACCGACGACGACCTTACTCAGATCCAGGGCAAGCGGGATCAGCTTGCCGGCCGGATTCAGGAGCGCTACGGCTATACCAAGGAGCGCGTGGAAGATGAGCTGAAGGCGTGGGAGCGTGACACACGCTGGTAAAGCTTGAAAAAGTAAAGATAAAAAGACAAAAGTAAAGCAGGTAAGCATTCGTAAGCGCACTGGTGCGCACAGCGATGCAATGCCAAAGTGGCGGCCGGCTCGGTCCAATGATCGCAGCCGGCCGGTTACCACCCGTCGCGATGCATGTCCGGCGGGTTTTCAGTGGCGCGGCGCCGGTTCCGCGAGTCACGGAATCCCGATCGCTCCCAAGTGGATTCGCGAATTCGCCGCCACCGCCGCTCACCGGCCCGCATTCACCTACTCACAAACCAACCAGGCAGGAGAACCGAAATGAAACGCGAGCTACTGTCTTCGTTCGGGGTGCTGTGCGGCCTCGCCGCTGCAACCGTGTTCCTGTGCGCGCGCCCGGAGGCGGCGCCCGCGCTGCGCCAGTCGGGTGCGTCCGTGGCGCTCAAGCCTGCCGTGCACACTCGCGCCGCCCCGCAAGCCGCGGTGGAACTGGCGGTGCAGGCCGGCGACCTGGGCTCGCGTGCCGATCGCCATGCCAGCGACGCCCTGCGCGTGGCCGAGCAAGCCTCCGGCCGGGAGGACGATCTGGACTGGGACTACGTGCAGTTGCGCCTCTGAGCGCGGGCAGCGGCGAGCCGCTGCGCAAGACGCCGCTGTGCGATTGGCGGCAGCGGACGCTAGCGGACGTTAGCGCGACACTGGCCGCTTGCCCAGTTTGCGTTGCAGCGTGCGCCGGTGCATGTTGAGCGCGCGCGCGGTGGCGGAGATATTGCCGTCGTGCTCGGCCAGCACCCGCTGGATATGCTCCCACTCCAGCCGTGCCACCGATAGCGGCACCGGCTCCTCCATGGCGGCTTCGGCCGCGTCTTCCGATACCCCGGCCATCAGCGCCGTCAGGATCGAATCCACATTGGCCGGCTTGGCCAGGTACTCGTCAGCTCCATGCTTGACCGCCGCCACCGCGGTGGCGATGCTGGCATAGCCGGTCAGCACCAGGATGCGCGCATCGGGCAAGGCGGCCCGCAGCGGGGCGACCAGTTGCAGGCCGGACTCCGCCGGCGCGGTGCTGCCGGCTTCCGGCGGCGCGCTCAGGTGCAGGTCCAGGGTGATATACGCAAACGGCGTTTGCGCGGCGAGTGCCAGCGCCTGCTGGCGGTTGTGCGCGATCTGCACCGCATAACCGCGGCGCGTCAGCGCGCGCGCCAGCGCGCCGGCGAAGACGGCATCGTCGTCGACGACCAGGAAGGGCGCGCCGTCGTTGGCGCCGTCGGCGGCGGGATTATTGAGGGCGTCGGTCATCGCGGATTCGTTGTCAGGGGTGAGGCAAACGGAGTGGCATCCGGGAAGGATGCCGGAGAGGGGGCGGGCAGGCGCAGTTCGGCCACGGTGCCGCCCTCGTGGTGGTCGTGCCAGGCCAGCCGTCCACCCATTTGCTGGGCGGCACTTTGCGCCAGGTACACGCCGATGCCCTGGCCGCCGTGCATGCTGGCCACCGGGGCTTCGCCGAGCCGGGCGCGTTGCGACGGCGGGATGCCGAGGCCGCGGTCGGTCACGCGGAACGTCAGCGTCGGCAGCGCGCCGTGGCTCTCCAGCGAGATCGCCAGGCGCAGCGGAATCTGCTCGTGCCCCGCGGCCAGCTGGCTGCGCGCGGCGTTGTCCAGGAGGATGGTCAGGATCTGCCCGACGCGCGCGGCCTCGACCGGCAGCGCGGCTGCCTCGCCGATGGCATTGGCTTCGAGGCGGGCATGCGGGTGGCGCAACTGCCAGCGCTCGACGTAGCCGTCCAGCCACGCATCGATGCGCTGCGGCGCCGCGGTCTCGTGGTCGTCGCGCAGGCGCGCCAGGATCGACTTGCACAGCTCCAGTTGCTGTTCCATGGTCTGCAGGTCAGGCAGGTAGGCGGACACCCGCGTGCCGCCCAGGCGCGGGTCCGCGGCATCGGCGCGCAACTCGCCGGCGATGACCGCCAGCGTGGCCAGCGGCGTGCCGATCTCGTGGGCGACCGCGGCGGCCTGGTCGTTCAGCGCTTCGACGCGCGCATCGCGCAGCAACTGCTCGCGCGCCAGGTTGAGCTCGGCATCGCGCTGGCGCAGCACGCCGGACAGCCGCGCCACGAACACCGCGATCATGGTCGCGCTGGCGACGAAGTTGAGCCACATGCCCGCCAGGTGGTAGTTGACGGCATTGTCCGGGTTGCGCAGGTTCAGCGGCACATACTCGATCAGCATCAGGCTGTAGCAGGCCATCGCGTAGACCGCGAGCGCGATCACGTTGCGCCACGGCAGGATGGCGGCCGCGATCGCCAGGCCCGGCAGGTAGAACGACACAAAGGGATTGGTAGCGCCGCCGGTGAAGAACAGGTTGGCCGACAGCGCCGTCAGGTCGACCATCAGCTGGCCCATCAGCTCGGCGTCGCTGGGCATGGTGCCACGGCCGGCGTGCATGCGCAGGCGCAATCCGGTCAGCAGGTTGAACACCGCCTGCAGGGAGAGGATCGCCAGCAGCGGGCTGTATGGCAGGATCACGCCGGCCACCGACTCGCAAGACACCAGCAGCACCGACTGCCCGCCCATCAGCGCCCAGCGCAGCCAGAACAGGCGGCGCAGGCTCATGAGGTTGTGGCGCACCGGGGCAAAGCCCGCGGTGTGGCTCGTGGCGGGACCGGGGCCGGGGTGTGAGGTGGCCGTGTCTGGCGGCACGGTTGCGGTGGTATCCATGCCGCGAGTTTAACAACGACGGGGGCCGGGCCCGCCCTGTGCGACACCGTGCCGCATTGGTCGGCGGCGCACGCGCTGCCAGACTGGCCGGTTAGCTGCGGGGCGTGCCGCCTGGCTCGCACCGCCATGGACGACATGGTCTAATGATTCCTTTGTGAAGTTCAGTGGAGATGATCCCGATGCAAGCCAGATTCCTCGCCGCGGTGCCCGCCGCCCTGCTCGCCGCGCTGTGCTCGAACGCCGCTTTCGCCCAGGTCGACGTCAGCAACGCCTGGGCGCGCGGCACCGTGCCGGCGCAGACCGCCACCGGCGTCTTCATGACCCTGCATGCCCACGAGCCCGCCAAGCTGGTCGGCGTGAGCACGCCGGCGGCCGCCACGGCCGAGGTCCATGAGATGAAGATGGATGGCAACGTGATGCGCATGCGCGCCATCGGCGCGCTCGACCTGCCGCGCATGCAGGATGTCGAACTCAAGCCGGGCGGCTATCACGTGATGCTGATGGGCCTCAAGGCGCCGCTGAAGAAGGGCGATACCGTGCCGCTTACGCTCAAGATCGAACAAGGCGGCAAGGTGATCGAGCAGAAGGTCGACGCCGAAGTGCGCGACCTTGCTGCCGCGGCGCCGGCCGCCGGCTCGCACGGCGACCACAAGCACTGAAGCGCCACGGGCAGCCTGGCTGCCCGGCTGCTGCCTAGCTGCGCAGGCTGATCGCGTCGTCGGGTTCGTCGCCCGCGGCCACCGCCATGACGCGCTCGCGCAACCAGCTATGACCGGGATCGGCGTCGGTGCGGTCGTGCCAGATCAGGCTGAAGACAAAGCCCGGCAGCGGGAAAGGTGGATCGAACACCGCGAAGCGCGGGTCCTCCTCGAACGCGGCCAGGCTGCGGCGCGCCGTGGTCAGGACCAGGTTGGTGCCGGCAATCAACGCCGGTGCCACGCTCCAGTGGGGCAACACGCAGGCAATCTTGCGCCGCCCACCGACCTTGGCCACGGCGGCGTCGATGGCATCCACGCGCTCGCTGTGGGCTGCCACCAGCACATGCGAGCGGGCCAGGTAGGCGACCTGATCCAGCTTGCCCAGGCCGCGCACCGTGGCCGCGTCCACCATGCAGGCATAGTCTTCTTCGAACAGTTCGGTACTGCGCACGCCTTCCGGCGTCTGCGTGAACACGCCCAGCGCCAGGTCGATCTCTGCGTCGGCCACCTTGGCCGTCATGGCCTCGCGGCTGGCCTGGCTGACCACCAGGTCGATCCCCGGCGCGATCTTGCGTACCGCGCGCAGCAGGCCGGGCAGCAGCGCCATGGCGCCGTAGTCGGACATGGCCAGGCGGAAGCTGCGGCGCGCCGTGGCGGGCTGGAAGCCGGACGGCCCCAGCAGGATGCGCACCTGCGCCAGCGCCTCGGCCAGCGGCCCCGCCAGTTCGTGGGCGCGCGCGCTGGGCACCAGGCCACCCTGGCCGCGCACCAGCAGCGGGTCGTCCAGCAACTGGCGCAGGCGGCCTAGCGCATGGCTGACGGCGGGCTGGCTCAGGTGCAGCCGCAGCGCCGCGCGCGAAATATGTCGTTCGGCCAGCAGTGCTTCCAGCACCACCAGCAGGTTCAGGTCGATACCGCGTAGATCATTCATGCGGCGCATATTAACGCTATGAAACGAGAATTGGAAATTCGCGGCGCAATATTTCACACTGGGGGCATCAAATTTGTCCGCATGGAGATGCCCCGATGCCAGGAATCAGTAACTTTTCGCCGGCACTGACCGGCCTCATTCCCGTACTGGGGGCTATCTCATCCGGGGTGGTGATCCCCTTCCAGGCGGGCGCCAATGCCATGCTCGGGCGTAGCCTGGGCCACCCGCTGTGGGCGGCCGTGGCCTCGCTGCTGGTCAGCCTGATGGTGGTGTTGCCGCTGCTGTTGCTGCTCAAGGCGCCCATGCCGGCGCTGGCGCTTGCGGCGCGCGGGCCAGCCTGGATGTGGGCAGGCGGCGTGGCGGGCGTGTTCTATATCTCGGCGGCGCTGGTGCTGGCCCCGCGCCTGGGCGCCGGCGGCTTTATCGCGGCGGTGGTGGCGGGGCAAATGGCGGGGGCCTTGCTGCTCGACCAGTTCGGTCTGGCCGGCTTCGCGGTTCGCGCGGTGACGCCGGGGCGCCTGGCCGGCGCCTTGCTGGTGGTGCTGGGCGTGGTGGTGATGCAGTTCGCCGGGACCGGCGCGGCCAGCCCGGCGCCAGCAGCCAGCTAATCAGGCCGGGCCGCCGGCATCCTCGCGGCGGCGGCCCAGGCACGCCGGGCACAGGCAGTGCTGGCCCGGCACGATGCACCGGGCGGGCAAGAGCGGCTGGCTGGCGCACCAGCATTCCGGCAGGCCGGCGGCGTAGCCGCAGACGAAGCCGGCGCCGCAAGCGCTGCAATGCTCGACCGGGCGCAGTTGCCCCGTCAGCACCGTGGCCGGATCGCTCACGGTTTGTCCTTGGGCGGCTCGTCGTCCAGGCCCAGCCGGCTCATGGCGGCGCGCATCAGCCGCATCTGGGCCGAAAAATTGGTGCAGGCGTCGCAAATGGCCAAGTGGCCGCGCATGCGCACGCGTTCGATCCAACTGAGCGGGCGGTCCATGCCTTCCATGGTCAGGCGGTGGATCTCGCGGCAGTTCGGCAGCAGGGAGTCTCGTGGTGGCGTATCAGACATGGCTTCCTTTGGTCGGACAGGCGGTCATGCCTTTTGCCCGAACCAGTTCAGTTCCAGGCACTCGCGCAGGCGCATGCGGGCGCGGTACAGCATGACCCATGCATTGGTCGTCGTGATCTCCAGTTCCTGACAGATTTCTTCGGTTTCCAGTTCCAGCCATTCCCGCATCATGAAAATACGGCCGATCTTGGCTGGCAGCTTGTCCACGCAAAGCTGCAGGATCTCGAAGAACTCGCGCCGCTCCAGCGTCCGGTCGGGGTTGCCCCAGTCGGAAGGCGGCGTATGGTAATGGCCGTTCTTGGCGAACAGGGCGTCGAACGCGTCGATATCCGACTGGGCTTCGCCGTCCTCGTCGCCGCCGAGCGCCAGGCGCACTTCGCGCCGGCCGCTGCGCAGCGTATCGATGATCTTGTGCTTGAGGATGCCGATCAGGTAGGTCTTCAGCGCGGACTGGCCGCTGAAGCGCTCCGGGTGCTCCAGCGCGGCCACCAGGGTATCGGAGACGGTATCCTCGGCCAGCGCCTGGTCACGCAGTTGCAGCCGCGCGAAGCGCAGCAGATGGGGACGCAGGGCGTTAAGATCGTCGGGGTGCAGGCTCATTTTTCTTGCCGCTGTCCGGTGGTGGGAAACTGTCAGCCGACTGTTGCGTGGATAGGACGCCATGGTGCGCCGCAGTACGCATGCACCGGTTTTGAGCCACCGCCGCACGAGCGTCTGCACGCGTGCGGCGCGGTTTCTTGTAAAATCGGCGCCTGCCGCGGCCGGATGTGGCCAATGCGGGGTCTGGAATGCCTGGAACCCGTTGCCCACCGCCGGTCAGAATTGCCATGATACCTGTTGAATCTCACGGATGTCCCTTGCCATGAACGCCGACACCCCTGGGCCTGCCGCTACCGCGGTGGCCGCAATTGCCCCAGCCCTCAAGGCCGAAATCCTCGCCGAGGCGCTGCCCTATATCCGCAAGTTTCACGGCAAGACCATCGTCGTCAAGTACGGCGGCAACGCGATGACCGAGGAAAAGCTCAAGCACGGCTTCGCGCGCGACGTGATCCTGCTCAAGCTGGTCGGCATGAATCCGGTCGTGGTCCACGGTGGTGGTCCGCAGATCGATGAAGCCCTGAAGAAAGTCGGCAAGGTCGGCACCTTCATCCAGGGCATGCGCGTCACCGATGAAGAGACCATGGAAGTGGTCGAATGGGTGCTGGGCGGTGAAGTGCAGCAGGACATCGTCATGCTGATCAACCAGTACGGCGGCCAGGCCGTGGGCCTGACCGGCAAGGACGGCGGCCTGATCCGCGCCAAGCGCCTGAAGATGCCGGACCGCGAGAATCCAGGCGCCTTCATCGATATCGGCTACGTGGGCGACATCGAAGCGATCAACCCGGCCGTGGTCAAGGCGCTGCAGGACGATGCCTTCATCCCGGTGATCTCGCCGATCGGTTTCTCCGACGACGGCCAGGCCTACAACATCAACGCCGACGTGGTGGCCGGCAAGATGGCCGAGATCCTCAAGGCCGAGAAGCTGGTGATGATGACCAACATCCCGGGCGTGATGGACAAGGCCGGCAACCTGCTGACCGACCTCTCGGCGCGCGAGATCGAGGAACTGTTCGCTGACGGCACCATCTCCGGCGGCATGCTGCCGAAGATCTCGTCGGCGCTGGACGCGGCCAAGAGCGGTGTCAATTCGGTGCACATCATCGATGGCCGCATCGAACACTCGCTATTGCTCGAAATCCTGACCGAACAAGCGTTCGGTACCATGATCCGTTCGCACTAGAACGCATCTCCCGGCAGCGCGCGCCGCGCGCTGCCGCCTCACCCCCTCTTTCCTTCCCGCGTGCCATCTACTTCCCCGCCCTTGCGCCGCAGCCTGCGCGGTGCGCGCCGACGCCGCCCCGCGGGCGACAATTCCGGCCGCACGGTCTGGCTGTTCGACCTCGACAACACGCTGCACGACGCGTCGCACGCGATCTTTCCCGCCATCAACCAGTTGATGACGGCGTATGTCGCGCGCGTGCTGGGTAGCGACGAGGTCACCGCCAGCGAGGTACGGGTGAAGTACTGGCAGCGCTATGGCGCGACCCTGCTCGGCATGATCCGCCACCACGGCGTGGATCCGGCCGACTTCCTGCGCGCCGCGCATGATTTCCCCGAACTGGCGGAAATGGTGCGCGTGCAGCGGGGCCTGGCCGGCCACCTGCGCCGCTTGCCGGGGCGCAAGATCCTGGTGACCAACGCACCGGCGCAATATGCGCGCGCCGTCATGCAGGTAGCCGGTATCCAGCATTGTTTCGAGCGCGTGGTCGCGATTGAGGATATGTGGGTGCATGGACACCTGCGGCCCAAGCCGGACCGCCGCATGTTGCGCCGGCTGCTGGCCCAGCAAGGCGTGGCGCCGCACCGGGCAGTCCTGGTCGAGGACACGCTGTCCCACCTCAAGCGTTATGCCGGCACGGGCATTCGCACTGCCTGGGTGACGGGCTACCTGCGCACGCTGGCGCCGTCGCGCCCGCACGATGTGCCGATGCCGGCCAGCGCGGCGGCGGCCGGCGTCAGCGGCGACGCCGTGCTGCGCAGCACGCTGGACGCCGAGGACCGGCAGCATGCCGGGCACGCCGCGCAAGAGCATTCGGTGACGCTGGTGGCGGCCGAGACGCAGGACCCGCCGTCGCGGCCGCAAGGCAAGACGGCGCCGCAAGCGCTGCCGGCATCGGCGCCGCGCGTGCGGGCGCGCGTCGTAAATCGCCCCGGTTATGTGAACGTAAAAGTACAATCCATGCATCAACTCCAACGACGAATTCGGAGAATAGGGTCATGATGCACAGTAACGGGCGCCCATCGGGTGCGGCTCCGGCCGCGGCCGGCCAGGGCGCAGGCGCGGACGGGGCGCCGGCACGCAAACGCCCGCGTCCGGGCGAGCGGCGGGTGCAGATCCTGCAGACGCTGGCCGGAATGCTGGAAGTGCCTCGCGGGGAAAAAGTCACCACCGCGGCGCTGGCCGCCAAGCTCAGTGTTTCCGAGGCGGCGCTATACCGCCATTTCGCCAGCAAGGCGCAGATGTTCGAGGGCCTGATCGGCTTCATCGAGCAGACCGTCTTCGGCCTGATCAACCAGATCACCACCCAGGAAGAACATGGGCTGCGCCAGGCGCATGCCGTGGTGCGCATGCTGCTGTCCTTCGCCGAGAAGAATCCCGGCATGACCCGGGTGCTGACCGGCGAAGCGCTGGTGGGCGAGCACGATCGCCTGCAGGAGCGCATCAACCAGGTGGTGGACCGCATCGAGGCCTCGCTGCGGCAGTGCCTCAAGGTTGCCATCACCCAGGGCGCGTTTCCGCCCGACGCCGACGTGCCGGTGCGCGCGGCGCTGATCATGGCGACCGTGCAGGGCCACTGGCATCGCTACGCCAAGAGCGGCTTCCGCAAGCTCCCGAGCGAGAATGCGGACGCGCAACTGCGCGTGCTGCTGGGATAGGCGCCGCGGGCGGCCCCGCCCCGGGGCCGCCTCTCCTTCAGGCCGCCGGAACGTGAATGCTGGCCTTGATGTGCTTCAGGTTGGCCACGATGGTAAACGTCATCACGATCAGCAGCGACCACGAACTCCATTTGCCCACATGCACCGCCGACCACGCGCCCAGCTGGTTGGGGTAGCGCCACACCGCGAAGAACGTGCTGATGTTTTCCGCGATCCAGACGAACAGGCCGATCAGTACGAACGCCAGCAGCAGCGGCATCTCGCGCTCCCGGTCCAGCGGGCGGAAGCGCACCGTGCTGCGCGCATACAGCCCGGCAATGCCGCAGGCCAGGTACCAGCGGTAGTCGCCGATATAGTGGTGCGTGAAGAAGTTCGCGTACACCAGCGCCGCCATCAGGCCGGCCATCCAGTGCGGCGGATGGTGCCGCACGCGCACGTCCAGGATGCGCCAGGCCTGGATGATGTAGCTGCCCACCGCCGCGTACATGAAGCCTGAAAACAGCGGCACGCCCAGCACCTTGGTGTAGGCAAAGTCAGGATAGCTCCACGACTGGATGCCGCCCGATGTCTTGAAAACCTCCAGCGCAAAACCCACCACATGGAACAGGCTGATGGCCCTGAGTTCGTCCATCGTCTCCAGCCGTGCCCACACCATCGCTGCCTGGATCACGACTGCTGCCGCCAGCAGCAGGTCGTAGCGCGGGATGCCCATCCAGCCGCCGCGCGGCACGGCGAAGACCGCCAGGAAGAACAGTCCCGCGAACAGGCACGAGCGCGCCTCCTTGACGCCGAAGGCGAGAAACTCGCAAAGTCCGCGGCGCGCGCCGGCCAGCGCCAGGCCGGGGCGGGGCGCGGTGAGCAGGCGGTCGAGCCGGTTGGATGCGGCGTTCCGGCCGCTGTGCAGCCGGAACGGATCGGGCATGCGTTTCGTAGCGGTGATCATGTTGGCCTCAATCCGCATAGGTGCGCGCGAGCGCACGATGCCGGGTCGGCTTGTCACGCTCGATCCACTGTCCCAGCGCAACACCGGACGCCGCCAGCGTCATCAGCGGCAAGCCGATCCACAGGCATTCCAGCCAGAAGCGCGTCGCGCCGAACAGCCCGGCGCCGGTCAGCGGCAGCGGCCGCCACGGCAGCGTCACGCGCTGGTCCGCCAACGGATAGAACAGCGCCGTGCCGATGCCGCGGTCGGTCAGCAGGTCCAGCAGGGGGTGCGACACGGTGCTCAAGGCCACGAACAGGAAGGCGATGCCGCGCCGCCAGCCGCAGCGCCTTGCCGCCAGCGCCGCCACGAGGCCGAGCGCCAACGCGAAACCGATCGAGTGCGTCAGGCCCCGATGGCCCAGCACGCTGCTGTAGCGCACCCCGGCATACCAGACGTTGAGCATGTCGACGTCGGGCAGCACGCTGGCCGCGACGCCGGCCAGCATCAGGCTTGCCGGTACCCTGCGCCGGCCCAGCGCGGCGGCCAGGGCGAGCGGCGGGGCGCAATGGAGGTAGGTGGGCATGGCGTTCTCCTCCGCTCAGGCTTGCACGGCGGTTTCGGCGGCCCCGGCCGCGGCGGGCTTGTCGCGCTGCGGCTGCCAGGCAGCGCCCGCCGCGTACCAGTCGATGCGCCGGGTCATCACCATGATGGCGGCGAGGATCACGAACAGCAGCAGCGAGCCCAGCATCAGCGCGTTGTCCTCCGACAGCAGCAGGCCATAGAGCGCGCCGTACAGCACGGTCAGCAGCGTGGCGAAGGCCAGCCCGCGCTGCCAGCTCTGCAGTACGAACGAGAGGTAGAAGCCCAGCAGCCCGATGCACGCGGCACTGGCCGCCAGGTAGGCCAGCGCGAAGGCGATATGCTCGGACAGGCTCAGCAGCAGCAGGAAGAACACCGCCAGCGCCAGGCCCACCAGCAGGTACTGGATGGGATGGATGCGCAGGCGCTTGATCAGCTCGAACATAAAGAAGCCGGCGAAGGTCAGCAGCACGAACATGGCGCCGTACTTCACCGCGCGTTCGGCCTGCAGGTAGATGTTGACCGGATCGATCAGCGTCACGGAAACCGATTCGAGCGTGCCGTCGCCCGGACCGGCGAGCTGGTTGCGGACCTTGGTGTTGTAGGAGGTCACGCTCCAGTTGCTGTGGAAGCCTTGCGCGTTCACGCTGCGGGTGCGCGGCAGGAAATCGCCGTCGAAACTCGGATGTGGCCAGGCGGAGTCGATCGAGATGTCGTTCTGGTCGGCCACCGGCGTAAAGGCAAGCGATTGCGCGCCCAGCAGCGGCAAGGTCAGTGAGAACGGCACCACGCGCTGCGCCTGCGCGGACCTGCCGTCCAGGCCGGGTTTCGCGGATTTGGCCGACGGCAGGTTGATCTCCGCATGCAGGCCTTGCGTCAGGCTCTTCAGCCGCACGCCTTGCTCCAGTTTCAGCGCCTTGCCGTCGAGTTCGAACGTGGGCGCCGCCATCAGGCCGCGCGTGTCGCTGATGCCGATCGCGACGTAGGGCTGCCCCACCTCGAAGCCCACATGGCCGACCGAGCGCGGCAGCTCCCCCGGGTCGGGCAGCGCGATGGTGCCCTGCCAGCGGCTCTGCATCTCATACACCAGTACCTTGTGGATGCCGCGATAGCGCTCGCTCGGCATCACCTCGCCCTTGACCCGCAGCGTGGTGGGGAACACCAGTACCTGCCCGACCTCGGCCTGCAGCATGGTGGCATTGGGCCGCTTGGGGTCGCTGTTGTCCGCCACGCGCAGGATTTCCTTGTACGGCAGCACCAGTACCGGGCCGGTCAGGGTCTGCGGGCCGGCGTAGCTTTGCCAGACACTGCGTACTGCCTCTTCGCGGTAATGCTTGCGATCGTGTACCGCGTTGCCGACGAGATGCAGCGGGATCAGGATCAGCAGGATCAGCAGCGCGGTGATGGCGGATTTGAAAAACAGGATTCGGTTCATGGCGGCAGGCGCGCGGGAGTGACGATGCCGCGAGCTTAGGACTCCCGTGTGAGCCGCCAAGGAAGCCTGCGTGAAGCGATTGTGTGGTGAGTGTGAAGCCGCTACGCGGCGGGCAAGGTCAGCGTGGCGCAGGCCCCGCCTTCCGCGCGATTGGCCAGTACGATCTCGCCGCGATGCAGCGTGGCGATCTCGCGCACGAAGCACAGGCCGAGCCCGGTGCTCTTGTCCTGGCCGCCAGGGCGCGGCAGCGAATAGAAGCGCTCGAACAGGCGCGGCAATGCATAGTCGGGAATGCCCGGGCCGTGATCGGTGACGCGCACGGCAATCGTATTGGGCGGGCCGTCGCGGCGCTCCACGGCGATTTCCACCACGCTCGCCGGCGGGGCGAAATCGAGCGCGTTTTCCAGCAGGTTGGCCAGCGCCTGGTGCAGCAGGAACCGGTCGCCTTTCACCGCCGGCGCGGGGTGGGCCGGCGGCAGCAGGCGCAGGGCCAGCCCGCGCTGGCGCGCGCGCGGCTCTAGCTCGTGCAGCAACTGCTCGATCAGCGCCAGTAGCGCAACCGGCTCGTGCGTCTCCAGGCTCTGCCGCTGCTCCAGCGCCGCCAGCGCCAGCAGCTTGCGGATCATTTCCTCCAGCCGCTGCGCCTGGCGCCGGATGTTGGCGACGAAGCGGCTGCGGTCGGCGGCGGGCATGTCCTCCTGCAGCAGTTCGGCCGCGCCGCTGATGGCCGCCAGCGGGCTCTTCATTTCATGCGTGAGCGTGTGGATGTAGTGCTCGACGTATTGCTTGTTCTCCAGCCGCAGGCGCATGCTTTCCACCGAGCGCCCCAGCTCGGCCAGCTCGCTGGCGCCGCGCAGCGGCATCTCGGCGCGCTCGCCGGCGGCCACCGCGCGCGCGTAGCGCTGCAGGCGGCGCAGGCCGTGCACCAGCCACAGCGTGCAGCCCAGGCCGATCACGAACGCGCCGCCCATCAGTAACAGGCCGTTGAGCAGGATCTTGCGCTGGCTGCGCTCGATGAAAGGCGCCATGGTCACGTTGGGCTTCGCCACGGTCAGCACGCCGATGGTCTTGTTGCCGTCGCGGATCGGCGCGGCCACGTGCATCACCGTGCTGGCGTCGTCGTCCGGATTGGCGCGCGTGCTGCGCGCGCCGTACTCGCCCCGCAGGGTGCGGTAGACATCGTTCCAGCGCGAGTAGTCGGCGCCCACGGCCGCCTCGCCGGAATCGAAGCGCACGATGCCGCGTTCGTCGGTGATGTAGATGCGGTAGCCCACCGCATCCTTGTGCATGCCCCACACACTGGCATCGACTTTGTCCTCGCGCAGCCGCGCCAGCCGGCGGGCGAAGGCGCCGTCGGCGATGCGGCCGTTCTTCATGTCGTCGGCGGCCAGCACCGCCAGGACATGCGCGGTATCGACCAGCGTGTCCTCCATGGCTTGCCGCACGCCCGGCTTGACCTCCTGCACGAACACCCGCAGCGTGAGGAAAGCCGCCAGCCCGACGATCAGGAAGAAGCCGAAGAAGATGCGAAGCCCGATATGCATGCGTGGCCGTAGGTGAGAGGGGGAGGGAAGGCGCCGTTCAGCGTGCGAGCGAATAGCCCATGCCGCGATGGGTCCGGATCGGGTCGCACTCCGCGTCGAGCGCGCGCAGCTTGGCGCGCACGGTCTTGATATGGGTGTCGACGGTGCGGTCGATGGTGTCGACCGCGTCATGCCAGACCAGGTCCATCAGCTGCGCGCGCGAATAGATGCGCCCGGGATGCTGCAGCAGCAAGGCGAGCAGCCGGTATTCGTAGCGTGTGAGGTCGAGCCACTGGCCGCGCCAGCCCAGGCGCGCGCCGTCGGCGTCGAGCGTGAAGCCATCGGGCGGAGCGGCTTCCTGCGCGGGGGTTGCCTGCGCGGCGCGCATGCCGGTGCGCCGCAGGATCACCCGCACCCGCGCCGCCAGTTCGCGCGGCGAGAACGGCTTCACGACGTAATCGTCGGCGCCGATCTCCAGGCCGACGATGCGGTCGATTTCCTCGTTGCGCGCGGTGAGGAAGATCACCGGCACATCGGAGAAGGTGCGCAAGGTGCGGCAGACTTCGAAGCCGTTGATGTCGGGCAGACCCACGTCCAGGATCACCAGGTCCGGCGCCTGCGCGCGCAGGCGTTCCAGCGCCGCGCCGCCGAGCGCGCAATGCTCCACCGCCATGCCGTCTGTCGCGAGCGCATAGAGGATAGTGTCCGCGATCGCGGATTCGTCTTCAATGACCAGGATGCTGGGTGATTTCGTCAAGGCTGGGCTCGGTTCGGGCTCGGTTCTGGATCGGTTGCGGTGGCGCGCCGCCGCCGCGTTGGTTTGCTCTATAATAGGCGGGTCGCGCCGATTTGATGACTGGCTTGCGGGCGCGCGGCGGCATGGTAACTCCTGAGGTCACTGATTCGGGGGAAACCGGCAGCCAATATAAATGCGGCTAAAGAGGTGGGTCGGTACCCTTGCCACGCAAGGCACCGGCACGCGGGACGCAAGACCCGTGCAAAACCCGATTTGGCTGCGCCATCGTTGATGCCATGTTTGATGTCATGTGCACGCAACGTCCACGCAATGCCGGTCGGGTTTTTTTACGCCCGTTTGCCAACGGGCCTATTCCATGACAGACGTAGCTCCGCCTCTTGCCGCGCTGGCCCTGCCGTCCGACTCTGTCGGCATTGTCGAGCCGCAGTGCATGCATTTTCCCGAGCCGTTGAAGCTGCGCAACGGCACCTCGATCGCCGACTACGACTTGATGGTCGAGACCTACGGCACGCTCAACGCCGCGCGCTCCAACGCCGTGCTGGTGTGCCATGCGCTCAATGCCTCGCACCACGTGGCCGGCGTGTACGCGCACGACCTGCGCGACGTGGGCTGGTGGGACAACATGGTCGGGCCCGGCAAGCCGCTCGACACCAACCGCTTCTTCGTCATCGGCGTCAACAACCTCGGCTCGTGCTTCGGCTCGACCGGGCCGATGAGCCCCAATCCCGCCACCGGCCAGCCCTACGGCGCCACCTTCCCGGTGGTCACGGTGGAAGACTGGGTCAACGCCCAGGCGCGCGTGGCGGACAGGTTCGGCATCAGCCAGTTTGCCGCGGTGATGGGTGGCAGCCTCGGCGGCATGCAGGCGGTGGCCTGGAGCCTGATGTATCCGGAGCGGCTGCGCCATTGCATCGTGGTGGCTTCCACGCCCAAGCTGTCGGCACAGAACATCGCCTTCAACGAGGTGGCGCGCAGCGCCATCCTGTCGGACCCCGACTTCCACGGCGGCAATTACTACGCGCACGGCGTCAAGCCAAAGCGCGGCCTGCGCGTGGCACGCATGATCGGCCATATCACCTATCTGTCCGACGAGGACATGGCGGAGAAATTCGGCCGCGAGCTGAAGACCGACGATATCCGCTTCTCCTTCGACGTCGAGTTCCAGGTGGAGAGCTACCTGCGCTACCAGGGCGACAAGTTCGCCGAGTACTTCGATGCCAACACCTACCTGCTGATCACGCGCGCGCTCGATTACTTCGATCCGGCGCTGGCCTTCGACGGCGATCTCACGTGCGCGGTGTCGCACACGCAGGCCAGCTTCCTGGTGGCCAGCTTCAGCACCGACTGGCGCTTCGCGCCGAATCGCAGCCGCGAGCTGGTCAAGGCCTTGCTCGACAACAAGCGTCCGGTCAGCTACGCGGAGATCGACGCACCGCACGGCCACGACGCCTTCCTGCTCGACGACCCGCGCTATCACAACCTGATGCGCGCCTACTACGAACGCATCGCCGAGGAGATAGGCGCATGAATGCCGCGGCCAACCCCAATATCCTGGCGCTGCGCCCAGACTTCCGCGCCATCGCGCGCTGGATCGAACCCAACTCCACCGTGCTCGACCTGGGCTGCGGCGACGGCAGTCTGCTGCGCGTGCTGCAGGACGAGCTCGACGTGCAGGCCTACGGCATCGAGATCCAGGACGAAGGCGTGCTGGCGTGCGTGCAGAAGGGCGTGCACGTGATCCAGCAGAACCTGGAAGGCGGCCTGGCGCTGTTCGAGGACAAGAGCTTCGATACGGTGATCCTGTCGCAGACGCTGCAGACCATCCACAACACCGCGCAGGTCTTGCGCGAGACGCTGCGGGTGGGGCGCGAATGCATCGTGTCCTTCCCCAACTTCGGCTACTGGCCGCACCGGTTGTCGGTGTTCCGCGGGCGCATGCCGGTGTCGGAGGCGCTGCCTTACCAGTGGTACAACACGCCCAACGTGCGGGTCCTGACCATCAGCGACTTTGAGTCGCTGGCGTCCAAGGTGGGGCTGCGCATCCTCGATCGCGTGGTGATGCACGAGGGTGTGACCGTCAACTGGGGCCCGAACTGGCGCGGCAGCCTGGCGGTGTACCGCGTCTGTTCCACCTGAACGCGAGCGGGCAGGGCGCGGCGAAGCTTCGTCTAGGCGCCCGCCGCGCCCTGCTCCAGGGCGGCCTGCATCACAAGGTGATCGATGAAGGCGCGGACCTTGGGGGCGAGGTGGCGCGTCGGCGTATAGACCGCAAAGGCGGTGCCCACGTAAGGCTCCAGGATTTCCCAGTCGTCCAGCACCGGCACCAGGCTGCCTGACGCCAGCGCGGCCACGGGGGAGAAGTCGGGTACCAGCCCGATGCCGCCGCCGGCCTGTGCCATGGCGACAATGGCCGCGCTGTTGTTGAGCGTGACCCGCGGGGGGACGCGCAGCGTCACTGTCTGTCCGTCCTCCTTGTGCCGCAGGCTCCAGCGTTCGCCGAAGGCGCCATAGCCCAGGTAGAGGCAGCGATGTCCGGGCAGCGCCGCCGGCTCGGTGGGCGTGCCATGCCGGGCCAGCCAGTCAGGGGCCGCCACCAGCCGGTAGCGCACCGCGCGGATCGGCCGCGCCGCCAGCCCCGGCGCCAGCTCGCGCGCAATGCGGATGGCCACGTCGACACCTTCTTCCACCAGGTCCACCATGCGGTCGGCCAGCGTCAGTTGCAGGTCCAGCCCGGGATGGCGGTCCAGCAGGGCCGGCAGTCGCGGCGCCAGCCAGGCCTGCCCGAACACCACCGGCGCGCTGATCCGCAGCAGGCCGTGCGGCGTGCCGGCGTGGTCGCCGGCCAGCGTATTCACCTCCTGCGCGGCCGCCACCATGCGCGCGCAGGCGGCGTGCACCGCCTGTCCCAGTTCGGTCAGGGCAAAGGCGCGCGTGGTCCGCTGCAGCAGGCTGCCGCCGATGGCTGCCTCCAGCCGTGTCACATGGCGGCTGACGGCCGAAGGCGTCATGCCTAGCTCGCGGGCGGCGGCGGAGAAGCTGCCGCATTCCACCACCCTGGCGAATACCGCCATGGCGTTCAGCTGTGCGATTGGCATGGCCTGTCTCCTGGATTTGTGACTACAGGTCAAATGGTAATTGCTAATCTGGCGGATTGTTGACCTGCCTGCATGGTGGAACAATAGCGGCCATTAGCACGAAGTACGCGGGAGACTTCCATGAACATCGATCAATCCGGCGCCGCCGCCGCTTCGCCGGCCGGCGCATCGGCGCCTCCGACCACGGAACCGGTCCGGCGCGGCGGCGCGTGGCGCATGGTGGCCGCCATGACCCTGTCGGGCACCATCGGCTGGTTCGTCGTGACCAGCGGACAGTCGCCGCTGGACGTTGTGTTTTTCCGCTGCATCTTCGGCGGCGCCGCCCTGCTGGGCACGCTGGCCCTGCGCCGCGGCTGGCAGCCCATGCGCAGCCAGGACTGGGGCTGGCTGGCGCTCGGCGGTGTCACGCTGATCCTCAACTGGCTGGCCCTGTTTTCCGCCTATTCGTATAGCGGCATATCGGTGTCCACGGTTGTCTATCACACCCAGCCATTCTTCCTGCTGCTGCTGGCGGCGGCGTTCCAGCGCGAGGCCATCGCCCCGGGGCGGCTTGCCTGGCTGGTGCTGGCCTTTGGCGGGGTGGTGCTGATCACCGGGCTGGAGCACGGCGGCGCCAGCGGCGGCATGCTGTACGGGGTGGCGCTGGCGATGCTGGCGGCCTTGCTGTACGCCGTCACCACCATGGCCACGCGTCGCCTGAAGGGCATCCCGGCGGGGCAGATCGCGGGCTTGCAAATGGTGATGGGGGTGGTCCTGCTGTTCCCGCTGGCGCACCCGGCGGTGGAGACGTTTGGCGGGCGCACCTGGGGGGCGTTGCTGGCGCTGGGCCTGGTACATACCGGCGTGATGTACACGTTGCTGTACGGCGCCTTCCAGCGCCTTAACGTGCTGTCGATTGCCACGCTGTCCTTCGTGTACCCGCTGGTGGCCATCGTGATCGACGTGCTGGTGTTCGGGGTCGTGCTCACGCCGCTGCAAGTGGCCGGCATGTCGCTGATCCTGCTGGCAGTGATCGGCAACCAGCTGGGCTGGAATCCGTTCCGGCACGCACGGACGCAGGGCTGAAGCCGCGCCGGACTGGATGGGAAGTTCGACGGCGGCGCCAGCGCCCGTCCATCGTTTGCAGTATTATCGAACGATCGTACTTTTTTGGTCCCCAACATGTCAGCCACGCCAGCCAGCCAGACCGTCCATTCCTTCGACCACGCGATCGCGCTGGAGCCGGCGGGCGGCAATCTGTTCCACGGACGCACCACGCCCGCCTACTGGAACATGATCGGTCCCTTCGGCGGCATCACGGCGGCCACCCTGTTGCAGGCCGTGCAGCAGCATCCCGCCCGGCTGGGCGACCCGTCCGCGCTGACCGTCAACTTCGCCGGGCCGATCGTCGAAGGGCCGTTCGTGATCGAGGCGCGCCCCGTGCGCACGAACCGCAACACCCAGCACTGGTCCATCGAACTGCGCCAGGGGGACGAGGTGGCAACCACGGCCACCGCCTTCTTCGCGGTGCGCCGCGAGACCTGGAACTGCGGCGAGGCTGTGTTCCCGCAAGTACCGCCGGCGGAAACCGTGGCGCCGATGTCGGGGTTCGCGAAGGTGCGCTGGCTGGATGCCTATGAATTGCGGCCGGTGCGCGGCGCCAAGCCAAGCACGGAACCGGGCACCGAGCATCCGGACAGCCTGACGCAGTTCTGGCTGCGCGATGCGCCGGCGCGTACGCCGGACTTTGCCGCGATGGCGGCATGGTGCGATACCTTCTACCCGCGCATCTTCCTCAAGCGCGCCGGCTTCGTACCGGCCGGCACGGTGTCGCTGACCACGTATTTCCATGCGGACGCGCCCACGCTGGCCGCGCTGGGCGACAGCCATGTGCTGGGCAGCGCCCAGGCCCAGGTGTTCCGCCAGGGCTTCTTCGACCAGAGCGCGCAGATCTGGAGCCCGCACGGCGAGCTGCTCGCGACCTCACACCAGATCGTCTACTACAAGCAGTAAGAGTAAGCGCGCGCTACCTGGTCTCAGGCCGCGGCGCGGGCCTGCGCCTCGTAGCGGTGCACGGTGTGGCGCATCGCCCATAGCAGCGCCACGCCGGGCAGCGCCACCACCACGGTGCTGAGGTAGAACGCGGGCCAGCCGAAGGCCTCCACCAGATAGCCCGAGCTGGGGCCCACATAGACGCGCCCGACCGAGGCCAGCGCCGACAGCAGCGCGTACTGGGTGGCCGAGAACGAGCGGTTGCACAGCGTCATCAGCAGCGCCACGAAGGCCGCCGTGCCCATGCCGCCGCAGAGGTTCTCCACCGCGATGGTGGCGCCCATGGTCCACAGGTGCTGCGGCGTCACCGCCAGGATCCAGTAGCCCAGGTTGGATACCGCCTGCAGGATGCCGAACAGCATCAGGGAGCGGTACAACCCCAGGCGCACCATCAGCGTGCCGCCGAACAGCGCGCCCACGATGGTGGCGGCCAGTCCCAGCGTCTTGTTGACCAGGCCGACTTCGCCGGCCGAAAAACCCACGCCGCGGATCAGGAAGGTGGTGGAGAGGCTGCCGGCAAACGCATCGCCCAGTTTGTAGAGCACGATCAGCAGCAGCAGCCACCAGGCGCCGGGGCGCGAGAAGAAGTCGCGCAGCGGGCCCAGAATCGCTTCCTCCATGGAGCGCGGCGTGCGCGCCGGGGATTCCGCCTCGGGTGCCCACAGCAGGCTGAAGATGCCGATGCCCATCAGGCCCGCCATCAGGATGTACATCTGCTGCCAGCCCATCACGCGGTCGGCCAGCCACAGCGCCAGCCCGCCCGACACCAGCATCGCCAGCCGGTAGCCCAGCACCTTGACCGCCGCCCCCACGCCACGCTCGGGCGCACGCAGCACGTCGGTGCTGTAGGCGTCGAACACGATGTCCTGGGACGCCGACAGGAAGGCTACCAGCGTGGCCAGCGCCGCCAGCGTCCACAGCGCCTCGTGCGGCGGACAGAAGGCCATGCCCGCGATGCCGAGCACCAGGCCGAGCTGGGTCACCAGCAGCCAGCCGCGGCGCCGGCCCAGCAACGGCAGCGTGTAGCGGTCCATCAGCGGCGCCCACAGGAACTTGAAGATATAAGCCTGGCCCACCAGCGAGAAGAAGCCGATGGTCTTGAGGTCCAGGCCTTCCACCGTCATCCAGGCCTGCAAGGTGCCGGACGTGAGCGCCAGCGGCAGCCCGGAAGCGAAGCCCAGCGTGAGCATGGCGCCAATGCGGCGATTGCGGAAAATGTCGAGATAGTCTTGGAAGGTCATGAATCAGGATGGCAATCAGGCGGGGCAAGGCGCCGTGTATTATTGCATTACCGTCAGCACAGGCCTGGTGAGCGGGATGCGCCGGGTCCGTGCGGTGCCCTGGCCGCGCCAATCCTTCAGCGCCCTGCTTGCCGAAAACCGCATCCGAGGAATCGCCATGTCCGATCGCCAGCGTTGTCAGAACCGCCACCAGCGGGCCGGGATTGCGTTGCCGCGGCAACTGGCCGCGCTGGCGCTGGCTGCCAGTGCCACGCTTGGCATGGGAGTGGCACAGGCCCAGGGCCAGGCGCAGCCACAGGACGCGGACGAGGGCATCCGCGTGCAACGCGGTGGGGCGTCCATCCGCCAGATCGTGCCGGTGGAGGTCATCGAGCAGCAGGCCTCGCAGGAGTACGAGCAGATCAAGGGGGAGGCACAGGCCAAGAAGACGCTGGTCGGCGACAACAATTCGCAGTTGCAGCGGCTGCGCGCCATCGCCAGGCGCATCCTGCCGCAGACCACGCGCTGGAACGAGCGCGCGAAGCAATGGAAGTGGGAGGTCAACCTGATCAATGCCAAGCAGGTCAATGCCTTCTGCATGCCGGGCGGCAAGATCGCCTTCTACACCGGCCTGCTCGACCAGCTCAAGCTGACCGACGACGAAGTCGCCATGGTGATGGGCCACGAGATCGCTCACGCGCTGCAGGAGCATGCGCGCGAGCGGGCTGCCAAGTCCGAGATCACCAACCTGGGCGCCAACGTGATTTCGCAACTGTTCGGCTTCGGCAACCTGGGCAATATGGCGCTGGGCACCGGGGCGCAGTTGCTCACGCTGCGGTTCTCGCGCTCGGACGAGACCGAGGCCGACCTGGTCGGCATGGACATCGCCGCGCGCGCCGGCTACGACCCGCGCGCCGCCGTATCGCTGTGGCAGAAAATGGGCACGGTGTCCCAATCCACGGCGCAGTCAGGTTCGGAGTTTCTTTCCACCCATCCCTCGGGCCGCACCCGCATCGCCGAACTCGAGAAGCACCTGCCCGACGTGTTGCCGCTTTATGCCCGCGCGATCGACTCCAGCGTCGGCAAGCTGCCGCCTTACCGCGCCAATATGGCCAACCTGGGCGGCGCGCCGATGGACAGCGGCGACGACGACCGGCAAAAGCCACTGAAGAAGTAAAGGCGCCGGCGGTACCGGGCCGCATCCTGAACGAGGATGCCGAGCGGGCTGGTCCGGGCGCTTTGGCCCCAGGCAAAAAAAAGAGCCACACATGGTGGCTCTTTTTGTTCCCTCGGACGTCGGCTTGCTTCAGGCGCTCAGGCCGGTCGCTTCATCCGCGCCCACATGCACGTTCATGCATTGCACCGCGGCGCCGGCAGCGCCCTTGCCCAGGTTGTCCAGGCGCGCCATCAGAACGATGCGCTCGGCCGAGCCGAACACGAACAGGTCGACGCGGTTGGTGTCGTTGCTGCCCTGCACGTCAAAGAAGCCGCCGTCGAGGTTGGCTTCGTCGCCCACGGGCATCACGCGCACGAACTGCTCGCCTTCGTAGTGCTTGCGGTAGATATCCGCGATCTGCTCGGGCGTGACCTTGCGCGCCAGGCGATCCGGGTACACCGGTACCGTCACAGCCAGGCCCTTGAGGAAGTTGCCGACGATGGGGTTGAAGATCGGCGCTTGCGCCAGGCCGGCCTGCACGCGCATCTCGGGCAGGTGCTTGTGCGCGAGGCCTAGCGAATACGGACGCGGGCTGTCCAGCTTCGGGTTACCGCCGGCTTCGAACTCGGCAATCATCTGCTTGCCGCCGCCGCTGTAGCCGGTCAGCGAGAACGCCGAGACCGGGTAGTCGGCCTGCATCACGCCGGCTTCCACCAGCGGACGCACCGCCATCAGAAAGGCGCTGGCGTGGCAGCCCGGCACCGCGATGCGCTTGCTGGTGCGGATCTTCTCGCGCTGGCCGCGCGTGAGTTCCGGCAGGCCGTAGGCCCAGCTGTCGGTGGTGCGGAACGCCGTGCTGGCGTCGATCACGCAGGTATTGGGGTTGGTCACCAGCGCCACGGCTTCGCGCGAGGCGACATCGGGCAGGCACAGGAAAGCGACGTCGGCGGCATTCAGAAAGCGTGCTCGTTCGGCCGGATCCTTGCGCTTGTCTTCGGCGATACGCAGCAGCTCCACGTCGGAACGGCCGGAGAGATAGTCGAGCAACCGGAGACCGGTGGTGCCTTCCTGACCATCTACGAACACTTTGAAAACCATGGCGGACTCACTCGGAAATACGAAAGGTCCCATGCCGGAATCGGATGGGAACCAGCATTGTAACTAGGTTAGGGGGACGTCGCAGGGTGCATGCCGCGGTGCATCGCAAATCCCCTTGTTAGTTGTAACCTAGTAGGTTAAATTCGATCGAGAAACATACGCCTCACTGCAGGCTCTCGGTGATCAGGACCTTGGCCATCGAAGGGCGCGTTTGCCTGACCAGTTCCGCTGCCGTTCACAGTCGCAAGCTCGGATTCGACAGTGCCGACGTGATCGCCGTCATTGCTTCGCTGACTTCGGCCGACTTTTACAAGAGCATGACGACCTACGCGGATCACAAGGTATGGCAGGACGTTTACCGGACGATTACCGCCGCCGGTGCACTGTATCTGAAAGTGACGGTCACCGATGCGGTGCTGGTCGTGTCATTCAAGGAGCTGGAACCATGAAATGTCCAGAATGCGGGGGTGCGGAACTGGTGCAGGACACGCGCGACGTGCCTTATACGTACAAGGGCGAAACTGTCATCGTTCCCGCGGTCTCGGGCGGCTTTTGTCCGGCGTGCGGGGAAATCGTGCTGGATCCGAATCAAGCGGATCGGTACGGCGAAGCGGCGGTGGCTTTCCAAAAGCAGGTCAATGCCGCCATCGTCGATCCCGCCTTCATCGTGGCCGTGCGCAAGAAGCTGAGCCTGGACCAGCGCGAGGCCGCCGAGATCTTCGGCGGCGGCGTCAATGCCTTCTCGCGCTACGAAACCGGCAAGACCAAGCCGCCGCTGGCGCTGGTCAAGCTGCTCAAGGTGCTGGAGCGGCACCCGGAGCTGCTTGAAGAGGTGCGCTCGGCGTAGCTGGCGCGCCCGCTTACAGCGGGAAGTCGTAGTCGATCGACAGCGGCGCGTGATCGCTGAACTTCTCGTCCTTGTAGATCGAGGTGGCGTGCGCCGTTTCCGCGATCTTCGCCGTGGCCAGGTGGTAATCGATGCGCCAGCCGACGTTCTTCGCGTAGGCCTGGCCCCGGTTGCTCCACCACGTGTATTGCTCGGGGCGCGTATCCAGCTTGCGGAACACGTCCACATAGCCGTGCACATCGAACAGCTCGCCAATCCAGCTGCGCTCTTCCGGCAGGAAACCCGAGTTCTTCAGGTTGCCCTTCCAGTTCTTGATGTCGATTTCCTTGTGCGCGATGTTGACGTCACCGCACAGCACGATCTCGCGGCCGCTGGCCTTGAGTTGCAGCAGGTGGGGCAGGAAGGCTTCCATGAAGCGGAATTTCGCCTGCTGGCGTTCTTCTCCGCTGGAGCCCGAGGGCACATAGACCGAGATCACAGCGAGGTGTGGATACTGCACCTCGACATAACGGCCTTCGTTGTCGAACTCGGGGACGCCGAAGCCGGTGATCACGCGCTCCGGCTTGTGCCGCGTGTAAAGGCCGACACCGCTATAGCCTTTTTTGTCCGCATAATGGAAGTAGCCGTGGTAGCCATGTGGCGCCAGGAACGCTTCCGTCATGTCGGCAGCCTGCGCCTTGAGCTCCTGGACGCAGACCATGTCGGCGTCCTGCTTGCCCATCCATTCGAAAAAGCCTTTCTTGGCCGCGGAGCGGATGCCGTTGAGGTTGGCGCTGATAATCCGTAACATCTCGGGAAATTTTGAAATCAGAGAGAAAAGATGACGCACCAGACGACGACGCAGCCCGGCGCTGGCGACCTGAGCCAGACCTTCATCCGCTTCGCGCTGGACGCCGGCGTGCTGTCCTTCGGCGAATTCGTGACCAAAGCGGGCCGCAAGTCGCCGTATTTCTTCAACGCGGGCCTGTTCAACCAGGGCGCGATGCTGGGCCAAGTGGCGCAATTCTATGCGAAAACCCTGCTGGCCTCCGGTTTGGAGTTCGACGTGCTGTTCGGGCCAGCCTACAAGGGCATCACGCTGGCGTCCGCCACGGCGGTTGCGCTGTCCGGTCTCGGACGTGATGTCGGCTTCGCCTACAACCGCAAGGAAGCCAAGGACCACGGCGAGGGCGGCACCCTGGTGGGCGCCAAGCTGCAGGGCAAGGTCGTGATCATCGACGATGTGATCTCCGCCGGCACCTCGGTGCGCGAATCGATGGCGATGATCCGCGCCGCGGGTGCGGAGCCCGCCGCCGTGCTGATCGCACTGGACCGCATGGAAAAGAGCGGCACCGCGGACCAGGTGGGGACGCATTCCGCGGTGCAGGATGTGCAGCGCGAATATGGCGTGCCGGTGATCTCGATCGCCAGCCTGACCGACCTGCTGGCCTACCTGGATGCTTCGCAGGATCCCGCGCTGGGCGGCTCGCGCGAGGCAGTGGCTGCCTATCGGCAGCGTTACGGCGTATAGTCTGGAACCTGTTGCCTGTTGCGTGCAAAGGTTTGTCGCATTGCAGCAGATGACGGGAACCGCGCAGGAAAGACGCCGGTCTGACTGATCTAGCTGGCTGGCCAGCCCGGCCGCCAGCAATTCGCCTTGCCGCCCGGCAAGGCGACGCAGCGTCTCTCAGGAGGTTAGCTGGCGATGGACATCAAGACGATCCGCGAGCAGGCATTCGCCATGCCGCTCACCAGTCCGGCCTATCCGATGGGGCCATACCGCTTCATCCATCGGGAATTCTTCATCATCTCCTACCGCACCGATCCCGGGCTCCTGCGCGCCGTGGTGCCGGAACCCCTGGAGATCGCCGATGCGGTGGTCAATTACGAATTCATCCGCATGCCGGACTCCACCGGCTTCGGCGACTACACCGAATCGGGCCAGGTGATTCCCGTCACCTACCAGGGCAAGCCCGGCAACTACACCCACGCCATGTACCTCGACGACCTTCCGCCACTGGCGGGCGGGCGCGAGCTATGGGGCTTCCCGAAGAAGCTCGCCACCCCGCAGCTGGCCGTCCAAACGGATACCCTGGTCGGCACGCTTGATTACGGTCCGGTGCGCGTGGCCACCGGCACCATGGGCTACAAGCATCGCGAGCTCGATGCGGCCGCGTTGGGGGTGGTGCTTTCCACCACGCCCAACTATCTGCTCAAGGTCATTCCCCACGTGGATGGCACCCCGCGCATTTGCGAACTGGTCTGCTACTTCCTCAAGGACGTGTCAATGAAAGGCGCCTGGACCGGGCCCGCGGCACTGTCGCTGTTCCCACATGCGCTGGCGCCGGTAGCCGGCCTGCCGGTGCTGGAAGTCATTGGTGCCAAGCATTACGTTGCCGACCTCACCCTCGGGCTGGGCGAGGTGGTGTTCGACTATCTGGCCTGAACGGCCTGCATCCACATCGGTCTGCATCGGCTCGACCCATGCGGTCAATCCGGTCAGCCCGATCCACCCGCATCATCCGCAAGGGAGGTACGTCATGAAGCTCCAGGGAAAATCCGCCATCGTTACCGGCGCCGCCAGCGGCATTGGCAAGGCTATCGCTGATTTGCTGGCCAAGGAAGGCGCAGCGGTGGCCATCGCCGACCTGAACCTCGAGGCGGCGCAGAAGGCCGCCGCCGATATCGAGGCAGCAGGCGGGCGCGCTATCGCCGTGGCCATGGACGTGACCAGCGAAGACGCCGTCAACAATGCAACCGACGCGGTCGCCAAAGCGTTTGGCGGCATCGACATCCTCGTTTCCAACGCCGGCATCCAGATCGTCAACCCGATCCAGAACTACGCCTTCTCCGACTGGAAGAAGATGCAGGCCATCCATCTCGACGGCGCCTTTCTCACCACCAAGGCCGCGCTCAAGTACATGTACCAGGACAAGCGCGGCGGCACCGTGATCTATATGGGGTCGGTGCATTCGCACGAGGCCTCGCCGCTGAAATCGGCCTACGTGGCCGCCAAGCACGCGCTGCTGGGCCTGGCGCGTGTGCTCGCGAAGGAGGGCGCGGAGTACAACGTGCGCTCGCACGTGATCTGCCCGGGTTTCGTGCGTACGCCGCTGGTGGACAAGCAGATTCCCGAACAGGCCAAGGAGCTCGGCATCAGCGAAGAAGACGTCATCCGCCGCGTCATGCTGGGTGGCACGGTGGACGGCGTCTTCACCACTGTGGACGACGTGGCGCAGACCGCGCTGTTCCTGTGTGCGTTTCCGTCGGCGGCCTTGACGGGGCAGTCGTTTATCGTGAGCCACGGCTGGTACATGCAGTAAGCGGCAAGGCAACGGCTGTGCGGCGGGATGGCCGGGCGCCGTTGCGCCACGGCACTGCCGCCCGGCCGGCATGGCTGAAGGCAACGTTGTTAAGCAAAGCAATCAAGGAGGGGTCGTGGCAGGCGGACGTCGGCAAAAGCAGGATCAGGCAGTACCAAGAGCGAGCGCGCCGAAGGCGGCCGTGAAGAGCGCAGCGGCGGCCGTTGTGGCGGACCCCGCAGCGCCGGCGATCAAGCGCGAGGCGCGCAAGAGCGAAGCGCTGGACCCGCCGGAGCCAAACCTCCTGCCGCCCGGCGGCTGCGCGCCGCCGGACCTTGAGCCGCAAGGCGCCGGCAGCAAGCGGCCGGTTCACCACGAATACACCGTCAGGGCGCTGGTGCTGCAAGGCGGCGGCGCGCTCGGTTCCTATCAGGCGGGTGTGTATCAGGGCCTGGCGGAAGGCGGCATCCAGCCGAACTGGGTGGCAGGCATCTCGATCGGCGCGCTGAATGCCGCGGTGATTGCAGGCAATGCGCCCGAGCGCAGGGTCGAGCAATTGCGCGCCTTCTGGGAGTACATCTGCCGGCAGCCCTGGTTGCCCAGCCTGCTACCGTATGAGGTCGTTGCCGAGAGCGCCGTGCACTGGCCCGATCCGCTGCGCATCTGGTTCGACGGCATCGAAGCCGCGCGCGCGGTTTTCGAGGGACAGCGTGGCTTCTTCCAGCCACGCCCCTGGCCCAACCTGCTCGAACGCCAGGCCGGGCCGGGCGCCTCCAGCTACTACGACACCTCGCCGCTCAAGAGCACGCTGGAGCGTTTCGCCGATTTCGACCGCATCAACGAGCAGCATCACGAGATGCGGGTGTCGGTAGGCGCGGTCAATGTGCATACGGGGAACTTTTCCTATTTCGACAACACCCGCCGCAAGCTGCGTGCCGAGCATTTCATGGCCTCGGGTGCCTTGCCGCCCGGCTTCCCGGCCGTTGAGATCGATGGGGAGTTCTACTGGGATGGCGGCCTGGTGTCCAACACGCCGCTGTCCGAGGTGCTGACCGCCCAGCCGCGGCGCGATGCGCTGATCTTCCAGGTGGACCTGTGGAGCGCGCGCGGCAAGTTGCCGCACAACCTGCTGGACGTGGCCGAGCGCCAGAAAGACATCCAGTATTCCAGCCGCACGCGCACCATCACCGACTACATGGCCGAGCAGCAGAACTACCGCCGCATGCTCAGCGAAGTGATGGCGCTGGTGCCGCAGGGCCAGCGCGACAACGACTGGTATCAGAAAGCGGCGGGGTATGCGTGCAACGCGAGGCGCAATGTGATCCAGCTCATTTATCGCGATAAGACATTCGAGGGGAATGCCAAGGATTACCAGTTTGGATTACTGACGATGAATGAGCACTGGACCAGCGGGCTGGATGATATTCGGGAGACGTTGAAGCATCCGGAATGGCTGGCTATGCCCACGCATGAGAAGCCGTTTATCACGCATGATATTCATCGGGGGAACGGGCATTCGTGATTAAGCGGAGGGGACGGCTTAAGCTCGGCCGCGGTTGCGGTTGCAGTCAAAGAGCCCCCCCGCCAACCCTACACCACCTTCAATTTCGCCAACTCGGGCTTGCCCGGCGGATACTCCGGCTTCAACCCGGCGAACACCTCCATCAGGATCTCCGCCACCATCAGGTTTCGGTGCGTCTTGGAGTCGGCAGGCACGATATACCACGGCGCTTCCGGCGTGCTTGTGGCGGCAATGGCGGCCTCATAGGCGGTCGCATAGCTCTTCCAGTACTGCCGCTCTTCCAGGTCTTTGGGGTCGAACTTCCAGTGCTTTTGCGGATCCGCCAGACGCGCTTCCAGCCGGGATTTTTGCTCGTCCTTGGAAATATGCAGGAAGCACTTGACGATGGTGGTGCCGGTTTCCAGCAGCATCGTCTCGAATGCGCGTAGCTGCTTGTAGCGGCGCACGCATTCGTCTTCGTCGATCCATTCGTGTACGCGCGTGATCAGCACGTCTTCGTAGTGGCTGCGGTTGAATACCACGATCTCGCCGGCGCGCGGCACCTGGGCGTGGATGCGCCACAAGTAGTCGTGCGCGAGTTCTTCAGCAGTAGGGGCCTTGAAGGCGACCACGCGAATGCCCAGCGGGTCGAAGCTGCGGAACACGCCACGCACGGTGCCGTCCTTGCCGCTGGTATCCATGCCTTGCAGCACCACCAGCAGCTTGCGCTTGTGTTCGGCGTAGAAGATGTCTTGCACCGCGTCGAGCTGGGTGCTCAGCTCGGTCAGGCGGGTCTGGTCGGTGGTTTTGTCGCCGCTGGAGAACGGCTTGGCGCTGCTGTTGAAGTCGGCAAGGCGAAAGTTCTTGCCCGAGGTGATGCGGAAATCGGCGAGCGACATTGGCACTCCATGGTGGGCGCGGCCGTGGCTGGCCGCAAGCCCCTATGGTCAGGCCGGCAGCCGGTCCAGGTCAATGCTGCCTTCGAATACCGTGGTGGCCGGGCCGGTCATTCGCACCGACTCGCCTTCGCCGTCCCAGGCGATGGTGAGGTCGCCGCCATGCGTATGCACCAGCACCGGCGAGTCCAGCAGGCCACGGCGGATGCCGGCGACGACCGCCGCGCACGCGCCGGTGCCGCAGGCCAGCGTCTCGCCGGCCCCGCGCTCGAACACGCGCAGGCGAATGGCATGGCGCTCCAGCACCTGCATGAAGCCCGCGTTGACGCGGTTGGGGAAGCTCGCGTGATGCTCGATGATGGGACCGTCCTGCAGCACGGGAAACGCCTCGGTGTCGTCCACCACTTGCACCGCATGCGGATTGCCCATCGAAACCGCGGAGACCCATTCCGTGCGGCCGTTCACTTCCAGCCCGTAGAGCGCATCGCGGCCTTCGGCCCTGATCGGCAGGCCGTCGGGGCGGAAGGGGACGCGGGCCGGCTCGAGTTCCGGCGCGCCCATGTCGACCGTGACTTGGCCGTCGTCTTGCAGGGTCAGGGTGATGACGCCATTCATCACTTGCACGCGTACCGAGCGCTTGTCGGTCAGGCCCTGGTCCGTGACGAAGCGCACGAAGCAGCGTGCGCCATTGCCGCAATGCTCCACCTCGCCGCCGTCGGCGTTGAAGATGCGGTAACGAAAGTCGACGTCGTCGCGGGTGGGCTTCTCGACCACCAGGATCTGGTCGGCGCCTACGCCGAAATGGCGGCTGGCCAACGCTCGCCATTGCCCGGGCGTCAGGTTCAGGGTCTGGTGGATGCCGTCGAGCACGACGAAGTCGTTGCCGGCACCGTGCATCTTGGTGAACTGGAGTTTCATAGTGCGATTGTAGTCGGGCTGTCCGGCGCTTGCCGGTGGCTTATCGAAGGTGGCTCGGGCGGCATATCTGACAGGTGGTGCCCGCGCCGTGCCTGCCTGGTCAGTAGTTTTCGCGCTCGCCGTCCGGGCGGTGCTTGAAGCGCTTGTGCACCCAGTAATACTCGGTCACGCGCGGGCGGATGCAATCTTCGAAGAAGGCGTTCATGCGCCGGGTGTCCTCGGTCACGTTGTCGCCGGGATAGTTTTCCCACGCTGGCAGGATGCGCAGCACATAACCCTTGTAGTCGGGCAGCATCTCGGTGTAGATCGGCACGACCTTGGCGCCGGTCAGCCGCGCCAGGCGCGATACTGAAGTCAGCGTGAGGGCTTCCACGCCGAAGAACGGCACGTATTCCGAGTCGCGCTCGCCGAAGTCCATGTCGGCGATCAGTTGCAGGGCTTCGCCTTTGCGCAGGCAGCGGATGATGTCGCGCGCACTGTCGTTGCGGGCAATCATCTTGGCGCCGAAACGGCCGCGCGCATGCTTGAGGAAACCGTCGAACAGTTCGTTCTTCTGCCTGGTGTACAGCGATGCGCCGGAGCGCCTCACGTGTTCGCGCAGATGGATGGTGAGCCGGATCGCGCCGGCCTCCACGCCTGAGAGATGCAGCGTGACGAGGATGTGGGGCGTACCGTCCAGCGCCACGAGATCCGCCTGGTCGTCGATCTGGACCCATCGGCGCATCTGCTTCTCGCTGCCGGTCCAGAAGATGCCGCGTTCGGCAAAGCTGCGGAAGACATTGCGGAAGGTCTGGCGCGAGAGCGATTCGATCTCGGCCTCGGTCCGCTCGGGGAAGCACAGGCGCAGGTTGGTTTGCACCACGCGGCGGCGGCTGCTGGGGATCAGGTAGAGCAGGCTGCCCAATCCTTCGCCGAAGCGTGCAACAAGCGGATAGGGAAGCTTGCCCAGCACGGTCAGCAGGCCGATGCCAAGCCAGGTGAAAATGCGGCTCATTTTTGGTCGTCAGAGAGGGATACGGATGCTGTGGGCGGCACTTCCAGTGGATTGCGCGAGGCGTCGCTCGGCGGCGCCCGGGGCGGTTCGGCGGGCGGCAGCTCCGCGCCGCCCGGATGCTTGTAGCGGTTGTAGCCCCACAGGTACTGCGTCGGGCATTTCTCCACCAGCTTTTCGACGGCTTCGTTGATGACGGCGACAGCTTCGGCCGGGTCGGCGGGCAGCAGATGGTTGATGACCTGCATATGGCCGAGATAGCCGACGCCGCGCGGCAGGCGCTCGGCGAAGACCACCGCGATCGGTGCGCCGGTGAGTTGCTGCAGGCGCTGCACCAGCGTCATGGTGTAGGCGGGCTTGCCGAAAAACGGCGCCCAGGCGCCTTCGCCGCCGGTCGGAACCTGATCCGGCAGGATGCCGATGGCCTCGCCGCGCTTGAGTGCCTTCACCAGCATACGCACCCCACGCGGCTGCGCGGGCGCCATGGCCAGGTTGGGCCGCGTGCGCATCTTGACGATCCAGTCGCGCAGCCAGGCCTGGTGTGGGGGTTTGTACAGCGCCGTGACCGGATGCCGCAGTGCAAATGCCTGTGGAAGCACTTCGAAGCAGCCCAGGTGAGGCACCAGGATGATCAGCCCGCGCCCCTGCGCCATCAGCCGGTCGAGTTCCGGCCAGAGCCGGTCGGCAAAGCCGTACATGCGCGCCTCGGGATTGCTCCGGCTCCAGAAATAGGGCATTTCCAGGATCATGCGCCCGGTTGAGCGGGCCGCTTCGGTCATCATCGCCTTGCTGGCATCGGGGTAAGCCTGGCGCAGATTTTCGGCCAGCCGCCTGCCATAGCGTCCTGGCAAGCGTGCCGCCAATAGTCCAAGCACGCCGCCGATGGCGTGCAGCCACCAGAGCGGCAAGCGGGAAATCAGCCAGAACAGGAAGGTCATCGGGTTGCGATATCGGCCCGGTGGGCCGGGTGGGTAATTAATGTTTTGCCGGGCGGTGCCGTTAGTGGGGCTATCAACAAGCATCCAATGCTGTAACGGGGCCCGCCTTGCGGCGTGCACGGCCTGTGGGCAGGTGCCAAGCCAGCGGTATGCCGCTAACTGGATGGCGCCATCCGGCGACAGCGCCTGGTATGCAAGCAAGTCCAAGATAACGGCACGCTGCAGCACCGCTTGCAGGCGCGTATAATAGCGCGTATCGCCGAGTTAACTGACAACTTGCGGGGCGATACCGTTCTACCGGAACGGCTTGAAAATACCGCTAAAGCGTCGCCGCCCGGGCTGAGAGGTTGGCGCGCAATAGCCAAACCTGGAGAAAAAGTTCGTGGCAAACGACTTCCTGTTCACTTCGGAGTCTGTCTCCGAAGGCCATCCCGACAAGGTCGCTGACCAGATTTCCGACGCAGTCCTCGATGCCATCCTGGCCCAGGACAAGTACGCGCGCGTGGCAGCTGAAACGCTGTGCAACACCGGGCTGGTAGTCCTCGCCGGGGAAATCACCACGACCGCCAACGTCGATTACATCCAAGTCGCGCGCGACACCATCAAGCGCATCGGCTACGACAACACCGAATACGGCATCGACTACAAGGGCTGCGCCGTGCTGGTTGCTTATGACAAGCAATCGCCCGACATCGCCCAGGGCGTGGACCGCGCCTCCGACGACTACCTGAACCAGGGCGCCGGCGACCAGGGCCTGATGTTCGGCTACGCCTGCGACGAGACGCCGGAGCTGATGCCCTTCCCGATCTATTATTCGCACCGCCTGGTCGAGCGCCAGTCGCAACTGCGCCGCGACGGACGCCTGCCCTGGCTGCGTCCGGACGCCAAGTCGCAAGTGACCGTGCGCTATGTCGACGGCCGTCCGCACAGCGTGGATACCGTGGTGCTGTCGACCCAGCACGCGCCGGATATCAGCCAGGCACAGATCCGCGAAGCCGTGATCGAGGAAATCATCAAGCCGGTGCTGCCGGCCGAGATGCTCAAGGACACCAAGTACCTGGTCAACCCGACCGGACGCTTCGTCATCGGCGGCCCGCAAGGCGATTGCGGCCTGACCGGCCGCAAGATCATCGTCGACACCTACGGCGGCGCTTCGCCGCACGGCGGTGGCGCCTTCTCGGGCAAGGATCCGTCCAAGGTCGACCGCTCGGCTGCCTATGCCGCGCGCTATGTCGCCAAGAACGTGGTCGCCGCCGGCCTGGCGCGCCAGTGCCAGGTGCAGGTCAGCTACGCCATCGGCGTGGCCCGCCCGATCAACGTGACGGTGTACACCGAAGGCACCGGCAAGATCTCCGACGATGCGATCGCCGCGCTGGTGCAGGAGCATTTCGATCTGCGTCCGAAGGGGATCGTGCAGATGCTCGACCTGCTGCGCCCGATCTACGAAAAGACCGCTGCCTACGGCCACTTTGGCCGTGAAGAGCCGGAATTTTCGTGGGAAGCGACCGACAAGGTCGCTGTGCTGCGCGCCGCCGCCGGCCTGTAAGCGCCGCACCCGCCGCACCGGAACGCCGCCCTCGGGCGGCGTTTTTTTCGTCTGGCAGGTGCCGCGCGCGGCTTGGGCCAGCCTTGTCCTGGATCAACCGGGCCGATGCGGGGCATGGCGGGGCACGGCCGCGAGGGTAGAATCGCGGGATGGCAAAGCGGTGCGGCGAGTGGCGCTTTGTTATCCTGGCGCAGCGCGCACATGTGCGCACTGAAGCCCGCCGGAGCCCGCATACCGAGGATGCCCCATGTCACTTGATTCGACCCTTACGCCTTCCGCGCCCAGCCCGGGCACCGCGCCTGGGGCAGGCGTGCCTGCGTTCAACCTGATCCGGCCTCAGCCCTATACCGAGTGGGCACCGCAGGTCGATGCCGGCACCAAAGCCGAACTGCGCCGCGAACTGGAGCAGGGCGCGGTGCTGTTCTTCCCCCAGTTGCGCTTTCAGTTCGAGCCGGGCGAGGAACGCTTTCTCGATAGCCGCTGGTCGGACGGCAAATCCAAGAACATCAACCTGCGCGCCAACGACCAGGCTGTGCGCGGGGCGACTGGCGGCGAGCAGGACCTGAAGGACCTGTACCGCCTGATTCGGCGCTATGCCGAATACAGCGAGAAGCTGGTGCTGAACCTGTTCCCGGAATATGGCCCGCACATGGTGCGCGCCGGCACCTCGCTGCGCCCGAGCGAGATCGCCGGGCGGCCGGTGAGCTGGCGCAAGGACGACACCCGGCTGCATGTGGACTCCTTCCCGTCCAATCCGCTGCTGGGTCAGCGGCTGCTGCGCGTGTTCCACAATATCGACCCGCAGGCGCCGCGCGTGTGGCGGGTGGGCGAACCCTTTGGCGACTTCGCGAAGCGCTTTGTGCCGAAGACCAAGGGGATGTGGCCGGGGCAGGCGAAGGTGATGGAGATGCTGCATATCACCAAGCGCCGGCGTTCGGAGTATGACCATCGCATGCTGCAGTTGCATGATCTTGCCAAGGCCGATCTGGAGTACCAGGCGAACGTGCCGCAGCAGGAATTCCATTTCCCGCCGGGGTCGACCTGGATTGTGTTCAGCGATCAGGTGCTGCACGCGGCTATGCGGGGGCGGGCCATGATGGAGCAGACTTACTATTTGTCGCCGAAGGCGATCGGGGACCATACGCATTCGCCTGAGGCGGTGTTGTCGCGGATGTTGGGGCGGCCGATGGTGGTGGGTTGAGGCTGATGGCTTAGTTTTAATTGCCTAGCATCAAAGTCAAAGTCAAAGGCTTAAAGTCAAAGGCAGTTTCACCACCCCTGCGGGGCGGCGACCTACTTTCTTGTCTCGCCAAGAAAGTAGGAAAAGAAGGCGCCCCATACGGGCTAGGTAAACCTTGACGGCTCGCTTCGCATCGCGGGTTGGTGTGGCCCGCTCGCGGGCCACACATCCAGTGGTGTGTCTTTCCCTCAGCGCAGCAGCAGCCGGATCATCGTTTCAAACCGCTTGCCATAGGGCGGCTTGAGCAGGCCGGCGCCATTGAGCCGGGACTGGCGGAAGATCGGCTTGAGCTTGGAGAAGGTCTCGAAACCCGCTTCGCCGTGGTACGCGCCCATGCCGCTGGGCCCCACGCCGCCGAACGGCAGGTCTTCCTGGGCGATATGCAGCAGCGTTTCGTTGATGCTGACGCCGCCCGCCACGGTCTGCGCCATCACCCGGTCGATCGCGCCGGGGTCTTTCTCGAAGAGGTAGAGCGCCAGCGGGCGCGGCCGTGCATTGATGTAATCAATGGCCTCGTCCAGCGTGCGGTAGCCCACCAGCGGCAATACCGGGCCGAAGATCTCTTCCTGCATCACGGTGGCGTCGGCGGGCACGTCAAGCAACAGTACCGGCGCCAGCCGGCGCCGTGCCGGGTCCGATGGTGCCTGGGACAGCGGCACCACGCGCGCGCCCGCGCCTTCGGCGTCGCTGACCAGCCCGTCCAGCCGGGCGAAGTGCCGTGGGCTGATGATGGTGGTGTAGTCGGGGTTGCCGGCCAGATCCGGGTAGAGGCGGGCGGCGCAGGCGCGTGCCGCCGCGACGAACGGCTCGCGCATCGCTTCCGGCAGCAGCACATAGTCCGGTGCGATGCAGGTCTGGCCCGCGTTAAGCAGCTTGCCCACCAGGATGCGCTCGACAGCGCGCTCCAGGCTGGCTCCCGGGCCGACGATGGCCGGCGACTTGCCGCCCAGCTCGAGCGTCACCGGCGTGAGGTTGGCCGCCGCCGCGCGCATGACATGGTGGCCGACCTGGGTCGAGCCAGTGAACAGCAGGTGGTCGAAGGGCTGGGCGGAGAAGGCACTCGCCACCTCCGCGTCGCCATTGATCACCGCGACTTCATCGGCAGCGAAGTGTTGCTGCGCCAGGCGCGCGAACAGCGCGGCGAAGCGCGGGGTGTACTCGGAGAGCTTGACCATGGCGCGGTTGCCCGCCGCCAGCGCGCCCGCCAGCGGGCCCACCGTCAGGTAGAGCGGATAGTTCCACGGCACCACGATGCCGATCACGCCCAGCGGCTGCGGCATCAGCCGCGACGTGGCGGGTTTGAACCACAACCCGGTGCGCGCCCGGCGCACCCGCATCCAGCGCTCGCCATGACGCAGCGCATCGTCGATCCCGGCCACGCTGGGAAAGACTTCGAGCAGCGCGGTTTCCTGGTGAGCGCGATTGCCAAAGTCGGCGCTGATGGCCTGCGAGATCTCGTCCCGGTGTTCGGTCACCAGCTTGCGCAGCCGCCGCAGACGGTCGGCGCGCACGGCCCAGGCAGGCGACTGGTCCCGCCGCGAGGCGGCGCGCATGGCGTCGAATACGGATGACATCTCGGGCACTTCTCTCATCTCTCGTTCTCCCCGGGCCGCGCGCTGCCCGTGGCGCGCGCGGCGTTTCAATCCCCGCACCATATGCCATGCGGCTGCCACTGACAATGGAGGCCGGCCACTAGCCTCGTGCTTCAAACAGCTGTATTCATCGCCCTTCCTTTACCCTTTCCAGCGCCCCGGCAAAGCCCTACACTGATTTCGCGGCATGCTCTCGGCGTGCCCGCCAGACCGGGTTGCCCGGCATGCCCGGCCTGCCCCAGCGTCCGGCGCAACCCCGGCAGACTGACCTCCGACCAGGCGGGGAGACGGATGGAAACCACCTTTGACTATCTTGTCGTTGGCGGCGGTTCGGCGGGGTGTGCCCTGGCCGGGCGCCTGGCCGACAGCGGCAGCGACAGCGTGGCGCTGCTCGAAACCGGAGGCCACGATCACCATGTGCTGGTGTCGACGCCGGCAGGCTGCGCGGCTTTGCTGCCGCGCGCCTGCAGCCGCAACTATGGCTACCACACCGTGCCGCAGCCGGGGCTGGACGGGCGCCGCGGCTACCAGCCGCGCGGGCGCGGCCTTGGCGGCAGTTCCTCGCTCAACGCCATGATCTACACGCGGGGCACGCCGTCCGACTACGATGGCTGGGCCATGGCCGGGTGCGATGGCTGGGCCTGGGACGACGTCCTGCCCTATTTCCGCCGCGCGGAATGCAACGAGCGCGTGGCCGGGCGCGACGACGATCCCTTGCACGGCGGCAGCGGTCCGCTCCATGTGTCGGACCTGCGCACGCCCAATCCGTTTGGCCAGCGTTTCATCGAGGCGGCCCAGCAGGCCGGCTACCGCCGCAACGACGATTTCAACGGCGTGGACCAGGAAGGCGCGGGCTGGTACCAGGTGACACAGCACGGCGGCGAGCGCTGGAACGCGGCGCGGGCCTACCTGCATCGCGGCGATGCCGCCGACCGCGCCAGCAATGGCGGCCGCGCCAATCTGCATGTGCTGACGGGCGCGCAAGTGCTGCGCATCGAGTTTGAAGGCCGCCACGCGGTGGGCGTCGTAGTGCGGCTGGATGGCCGCGAGACCGTGCTGCGGGCGCGCCGCGAGGTGATCGTGTCGGCAGGGGCGTTCGGTTCGCCGCAACTGCTGATGGTGTCGGGCGTGGGCCCGGCGGCGCATTTGCGCGAGCTGGGCATTCCCGTGGTGCACGACCTGCCAGGCGTGGGCACCAACCTGCAGGACCATCTCGACGTCATCGTGCACAAGCGCGTGGCGGCATCGGAACTGTTCGGCGTGTCGGTGGGCGGCGCCTTCCGCCTGCTGGCGGAGATCCTGCGCTACCGGCGCGAGCGCACCGGCATGATGACTTCCAACTTCGCCGAGGCGGGCGCATTCCTCAAGAGCGATCCCGGACAGGAAGAACCGGACCTGCAGCTACATTTCGTGGTTGGAATGGCGGACGACCATATGCGCCGCCTGCGCTTCGGCCACGGCTATTCCTGCCACGTCTGCGTGCTGCGCCCGAAAAGCCGGGGAGAGGTGCGGCTGGCCTCGCCCGATATCCGCGAGGCGCCGCTGATCGATCCGCGTTTCCTGTCCGACCCGAGTGACCTCGACGGCCTGGTGACGGGCGTGCGCATCGTGCGCCGCATCCTTGCCCAGCCGCAACTGGCGGCGTTCGGCGGCAAGGAGCTGTATTCGGCGCACCTGCGTGCGGATGGCAGCGACGACAGCGCGATCCGCGCGATGATCCGCGCGCATGCCGACACCATCTACCATCCCGTCGGCACCTGCCGCATGGGTATGGATGAGAACGCGGTGGTCGACCCGCAACTGCGCGTGCGGGGCGTGGAAGGGCTGCGGGTGGTGGACGCGTCGATCATGCCGACGCTGATCGGCGGCAACACCAATGCGCCGGCCATGATGATCGGCGAGCGCGCGCATGACCTGATCCGGCACGGTCCTCGCGTGGTACTGCGCATGGCGGAAGTGTTGGCGGTGTGAGCCCCGGCCCGGCGCCGGGCCGGGCTCGCGCAGGCTCACGGGCCGGCATTGGGAAGATACTGCGCGGTCAGGCCGCGTTCGCCAGCCGGAAGGTCGACACCGTATCGCGCAGCTTGCCGGCCTGGTCGTCCAGCGATTGCGCCGCGGCGGCGGCTTCTTCCACCAGCGCGGCGTTCTGCTGCGTGACCTCGTCCATCTGGCCGACCGCCTGGTTGACCTGTTCGATGCCGGCGCTCTGCTCGTCGGAGGCCGCGGCAATCTCGGCAATGATGTCGGACACGCGCTTCACGGCATTCTGGACTTCACTCATGGTCTTGCCGGCGCCCTCGGCCTGTGCCGAGCCGGTGCGCACGGTGTCGACCGAGCTGTCGATCAGGTCCTTGATTTCCTTGGCGGCGCTGGAAGAGCGCTGCGCCAGGCTGCGCACTTCGCCCGCCACCACTGCGAAGCCCCGTCCTTGCTCGCCGGCGCGCGCGGCTTCCACCGCGGCATTCAGTGCCAGGATATTGGTCTGGAAGGCGATGCCCTCGATCAGGCTGGTGATTTCCGCGATGCGGCTGGAGCTGGTGCTGATCGCGCCCATGGTTTGCACCATCTGCTGAACCGCGGCGCTGCCGTGCTCGGCGACGCTGGCGGCATTGCCGGCCAGGCCGCTGGCCTGGCGCGCGTTGTCGGCGTTCTGCCGCACGGTGGTGGTCAGCTCCTCCATGCTGGATGCGGTTTGCTCCAGCGAGGCCGCCTGCTGTTCGGTGCGAGCCGACAGGTCGGTATTGCCCGCGGCGATCTGGCGTGCCGCCACGCCCACGGATTCGGTCGAATGACGCACTTCGTGCAGCGCCACCGCCACGCGCTCGAGCAAGCGGTTGAAGGCGGCCGCGGTGCGGCCGATCTCATCCATGCGCCCGACCGGTGCGCGGTGCGCGAGGTCAAGGGAGTCGCTGACGTATTCCAGGGTCTGCTCGATCTCGGCCAGGCTGCCATGGATGCGCCGGTAAAGCGTCACCGCCAGGAGACCGGTGCCCAGCACGGCTACGGCGATCAGGACCGAGAACACCATGACTGCAGTGTGGTACTGCTCGCGATTGTTCAAGACGGCGCGCTCGCCCAGTTCCGCGTTGTAGGCGATGTGATCGTCGATCGTCTTGCGCAGCGCGGTCGACGCCTCATGCAGCTCGCCACTCACGAGCATGGCCTGCGCGGCCGCGTAATCGTTGGCGTGCGATTTCTCCAGCAAGGCGGCGCGTCCGTCGCGGTAGCGCTTGAGGGCGGCCCGGTCGGCCTCGAACATCTTGCGATCGGTCTCGTCGGAGATATCCTCGCGTTCGTATTTGGCGGCGGTAGTTTCGAAATGCTGGTCCGCACTGGCGAGCGACTGTTCGGCTTCGGTCTTGCCCTTGAGGTCGTCGGTCATGGTATGCCGGTAAAGCGCGATGCGCATGGCGTTGACGTCGTCCTTGAGGCTGACGAGGATGCGCACGCTGCCCAGCGTGTTGTCGTTGAAGTACTCGAAGCGCTGTTCCGACTGGCTGAGTTGCCAGATTCCGCCAAGGCCCACCCCGAGCAAGGCGAATAGGGCAAGAGATAAGGAAAGTAGCAGGCGTTGGCTGATGTTCATGTCGGGATGGCAGCGCCCGCCGCGGCAAGGCGCTCCGCTTGATATTTGAAGGTGACTATTGGGCACTTATGTATTAAATGTATGCCCTTTGCATCAACGGTTTACGGCATCACTCGCCTTAGCTGTAGCGAGGCGGGGAATTAATCCGGGGGGCATGTTGCGAGGCCAGGTGCGCACGGACGAGTCGCGCCATGCGCCGGCATGACGGCACGCGGTCGTGTTAGCTGCCGGGGCGCCTCTGGTCGTTCAGGCGCAGCGATGCACCGGCGGCTTCACGCCGGCCATGCGCGCGCCACCACGCCCGCCAGCGCGGCGTCGTCGCCCTCCAGCGTGCCGAACACGCGGCCATGCTGGCGTCCCAGCCGGCTGGCCACGAAGCGCTCGGCATCGTCGGTGTCGGCATGGGCGAGCATCAGCGCCGCTTGCGCGGTTAGCACCAGGCCCTGGGCAAAGCGCCGCGCGCCGGCTTCGAGGTGATCCGGCGCGTCGCGCAGCATCGCCTGCAGCGAGGCGAGTTCGGCCCGCACCGCCGGATGGCCGCCGGCGCGCCGGCCGAGGTCCTGCATTAGCCGCCCCGCGTCCTCGGGATTGCGCTGGAGCGCGCGCAGCACGTCCAGGCACATGATGTTGCCGGAGCCCTCCCAGATCGAGTTGACCGGCGCCTCGCGGTAAAGCCGCGCCATCGGGCCTTCCTCCACGTAGCCGTTGCCGCCCCATACCTCCATGGCTTCGCCCGTCACCTCTATGGCGCGCTTGCAGACCCAGAACTTGGCCGCCGGCGTGACGATGCGCTTCCAGGCGGCGGCCAGCGGATCGGCATCGGCCCGCTCGAAAGCATGCGCCAGTTCCATCATGAGCAGGGTGGCGGCCTGGCTTTCCAGCGCCAGGTCGGCCAGCACGTTGCGCATCAACGGCTGCTCCGCCAGCAGGCGGCCGAACGCCATGCGATGCCGCGTGTGGTGGATGGCCTGCACCAGCGCCGCGCGGATGATGGCGGCGCTGCCGATCACGCAATCCAGCCGGGTATAGGTGGCCATCTCGATAATGGTCGGGATGCCGCGGCCTTCCTCGCCGATCAGGATGCCGGTGGCCTCGCGGAATTCCACTTCACTGCTGGCGTTGGAGCGGTTGCCCAGCTTGTCCTTGAGACGCTGGATCTGCACCGGGTTCTTGCTGCCGTCGTCGCGAAAACGCGGCACGAAGAAGCACGACAGCGGCCCGTCCTCCGCGCCCATGCGCGCCACCACCAGGTGGGCATCGCACATCGGCGCGGAGAAAAACCACTTGTGCCCGGTGATCGCGTACTCCGCGCCGCGGCCCTCGCCGCGCACGGCGCGCGCGACGGTGGTGTTGCTGCGCACATCGGAGCCACCCTGCTTTTCCGTCATGCCCATGCCGATCATCACGGCGTGCTTGTCGCGCCAGGGCAGGTCGCGCGGATCATGCTCGGTGGCAAACAGCTTCGGCCCCAGTTCCGCGAACAGGGCCGCTTCCTTCTGCAGCACCGGGATGCTGGCGAAGGTCATGGTGGGCGGACACAGGGATCCGGACTCGGCCTGCGCCTGCAGGAAATAGCCCGCGGCGCGCGCCACCCACGCGCCCTCCCGCGGCTGCGCGAAGGGCAGCGCCTGCAACTGCTGGCTTCGCAGCAGGGCCAGCAACGCGTGCCATGCGGGCGGAAATTCCACTTCGTCGATGCGCTCGCCGGTGCGGCTATGCGTGCGCAGCTCGGGCGAGTGGCGGTTGGCCTCGGCCGCCCACTGCTGTACATCGGGTTTGCCCAGGCGCGCTCCGAAGACATCGAGCGCACTGGCGTGCCAGCCGCCGCCAAGCCGCTCCAGCGCGCCGCGCAAGGCGGGGTCGCCGGTGAACAGGTTGTGGCCGGTGAGATCCGGGACCTGGTTGAACACGCGGTGGGTGGCGGCTTCGGTCATGAGGTCTCCTGTGCAGTCTTCTGCGAGCGTTGCGCATGGGCATGTCTGATTGCATGGTAGAGCAAGCGGCACACTATGTGCATGGGCTTGCACTGTGTCCGGCCCCCAACACTTTGCGCCGTCATGGCTGGGCTCGCGGGCCGGGCGCGTTCATCGATCCACCGGCCCCCCGCAGGGGTTGCGTCCCCAGGGAGAGCCCGCCTCACTGGATAGGCTGATGCGGCGCATCGTGCTGGAGCGGTGGGATTGATTGGCGGCGCACGCGCACGATAAGTCATGGTGCGCCGCAGCGTAACGGCGTGCGCGCCATGACCCGGCGGGTGCGCGGCCGCCAGCGATACCACGAAGCAGGACACTCCAGATTGAAACAGGGGTGGTCAAGCTCCGAGCCTTGTGCTTAAATTCACCCCGTTGGATGAAACAGGGGTGCCGTACGGATGGGCCGTGCGGCTGAGAGAGTCCCTTCGAACCCGATCCGGCTAGTACCGGCGTGGGAAGTTTCATGGTTACCGAACAGCTCCTGCCTTCTCCAAGGCACATGATCCCGGCCCCGGCGCCGCGGCCATGCTCACAGGGCTCCTGGTTTCGTCCATCCCCGCAAGAGAGAGGACGACACCCATGGCCCGCACAAATACCGCCCCCGCCGCATCTTTCGAGTCGCTTGAAACCGATCTCGACAAAAAGTTCGCCTATCCGGCATCCAGCAAGACCTACCTGACCGGCAGCCGCCCGGATATCCGCGTGCCGCTGCGCACGATCCTGCAGACGTCCACGCGCACGGACAAGGGCGAGATGTCCAATCCGCCGATTCCCGTGTACGACACCTCGGGCCCGTACAGCGATCCGGACATCCATATCGACCTGAAGGCCGGCCTGCCATCGGTACGCGGCAAGTGGATCGAAGAGCGCGGTGACACCGAAGTGCTGTCCGGCCTGTCGTCGGAATATGGCCTGGCACGCGCCGCCGATCCGGCTACCGCGCACCTGCGCTTTGCCCAGCTGACCAACCCGCGCCGCGCCAAGGCCGGCGCCAACGTGTCGCAGATGCACTATGCGCGGCGCGGCATCATCACGCCCGAGATGGAATACGTGGCGCTGCGCGAGTCGCTGAACCTGCAAGCGCTGTACGACAAGCCCGAATACAAGGCGCTGCTGCGCCAGCACCCCGGCAATGCGCTGGGCGCCGCGCTGCCGCTGCGCCCGGAGGACATGACGCCGGAATTCGTGCGCAAGGAAATCGCCGCCGGCCGCGCCATCATTCCCGCCAACATCAACCACACCGAACTGGAGCCGATGGCGATCGGGCGCAATTTCCGCGTCAAGATCAACGGCAACCTGGGCAACTCCGCCGTGACGTCGTCGCTGGCCGAGGAAGTGGAAAAGATGGTGTGGTCGATCCGCTGGGGCGCCGACACCATCATGGATCTGTCCACCGGCAAGCACATCCATGAAACCCGCGAGTGGATCCTGCGCAATTCGCCGGTGCCCATCGGCACGGTGCCCATCTACCAGGCGCTGGACAAGACCGGCGGCATCGCCGAGGACCTGACCTGGGAAATGTTCCGCGACACGCTGATCGAGCAGGCCGAGCAGGGCGTGGACTACTTCACCATCCACGCCGGCGTGCTGCTGCGCTATGTGCCGATGACCGCGGAGCGCGTCACCGGCATCGTCTCGCGCGGTGGTTCGATCATGGCCAAGTGGTGCCTGGCGCATCACAAGGAAAACTTCCTGTACACGCACTTCGACGAGATCTGCGAAATCATGAAGGCGTACGACGTGTCGTTCAGCCTGGGTGATGGCCTGCGTCCCGGCTGTATCGCCGACTCCAACGACGACGCCCAGTTCGGCGAACTGCGCACGCTCGGCGAGCTGACCGACAAGGCCTGGAAGCACGACGTGCAGGTCATGATCGAAGGCCCGGGCCACGTGCCGCTGCAGCGCATCCAGGCCAACATGGATGAAGAGCTGAAGCACTGCTACGAAGCGCCGTTCTACACGCTCGGACCGCTGGTGACGGACATCGCCCCCGGCTACGACCACATCACCAGCGGCATCGGCGCGGCCAATATCGGCTGGATGGGCACGGCCATGCTGTGCTACGTCACGCCGAAGGAACACCTGGGTCTGCCGGACAAGGAAGACGTGCGCGAAGGCATCATCACCTACAAGATCGCCGCCCACGCGGCCGACCTTGCCAAGGGCTGGCCGGGCGCGCAGCTGCGCGACAACGCACTGTCCAAGGCGCGCTTCGAGTTCCGCTGGGAAGACCAGTTCAACCTCGGCCTGGACCCGGAACGCGCGCGTTCGTACCACGACGCCACGCTGCCAGCCGAAGGCGCCAAGATCGCGCATTTCTGCTCGATGTGCGGTCCCAAGTTCTGCTCGATGAAGATCACGCAGGAAGTGCGCGACTACGCCGCTTCGCTCAAGCCGGAAGCCGAGAAGGGCATGCAGGAAAAGTCGATCGAGTTCGTCAAGAGCGGCAGCAAGATCTACTCGTAAGGCAATGCAATGGGTGCGGCGCTCGCCAACGTGGGCGCCGCGCGCGAAGTTCTGTGCCCTTTCCGATGGACAGGGCACGCCATGACTTAAAGGAGGCCGGCGCGCCGCCGCGCAGTCGCGGCGAGCACCGGCACAATCATCCCCATGACAACGCAGTCGTTTGATGTGGCCGTGCTCGGTGCCGGTCTGGCCGGGCGCCTTTCCGCCTGGCAACTGGTACGTGCCGGCCTGCGCGTGGCGCTGGTCGAACGCGCTGGCCCCGATGGCGCCGGCTCGGCCGCGCATGTGGCGGCGGCGATGCTGGCGCCCCTGGCGGAATCCGCCATTGCCGAGCGCCGCATCGTCGAGCTGGGCACCGCCAGCGTCGACCTGTGGCGCGCCTGGGTGGCCGAATTGCCGGAGCCGGTGTTTTTCCAGGAGGACGGCACGCTGGTGGTCTGGCATACCCGCGACCGCAGCGAGATGTCGCTGTTCACCAGCCGCGTGCGCGCGGTGGCGCCGCCCGAGCTGGTGGCGGAGCGCATGCGCGCGCTCGACGGCAACGGCGTGGCCGCTCTCGAGCCTGCGCTGGCGGGCCGCTTTTCCCAGGGCCTGCTGCTGGCCGGTGAAGGCCAGCTCGACAATCGCGGCACGCTGCGCGCATTGCTGGCCTGCGCGGTTGCCGGTGGCCTGCATTGCGTATGGGAAGCCGGCGAAGTGGAGGCCGGCGACCTGCCGGAGCTTGGCATCCGCGCACGTGTGGTGCTGGATTGCCGCGGCCTTGGCGCGCGCGCGGCGTGGCCCGGGCAGCCGGCCGCGCACGGCAGCATGCCGGGTTTGCGCGGGCTGCGCGGCGAAGTGGTGCGCGTGCACGCGCCCGAAGTCAAGCTGCATCGCCCGGTGCGCTTGCTGCATCCGCGCTATCCGATCTATATCGCGCCCAAGCCCAACGATCTGTACGTGATCGGCGCCACCGAACTCGAAAGCGAGGACGATTCGCCGATGAGCGTGCGCTCGGCGCTGGAACTGCTGTCGGCGGCGTATTCGCTGCATCCGGCGTTCGGCGAGGCGCGCGTGCTGGAACTCAATGTGCAGCGCCGCCCGACGCGCCCGGACCACCTGCCGGCCATCCGTGTCGACCAGCATGCCCGCATCGTGCGCCTCAACGGCCTGTACCGGCACGGTTTCCTGATCGCGCCGGCAGTCACCGAGGCGGCCTGCCAGGTAGTGCGGGCCCTGCTCGATGACGACCCCGCCGCCCATGCGGTGCCGGCCGCGCTGCGCTGGCCCGGCATGATCGCGGCCGCGCTTGATACCGTTGCCGGCTCGCCGGTGCTGCACTGAACGGAACAGAACAGAACGCCCATGGATATCCTGCTCAACGGCCGTCCGCTGGCTCTTGCCGACAACGCCACCCTGGCCGACGCGGTGGCCGGCGCCGGCATCGCGCCGCCCTTTGCCGCCGCGCTCAACGGCCAGTTCGTGCCGCGTGCCGCGCATGCGGCCACCGCGCTCGCCGCCGGCGACCGCATCGACCTTGTGCAACCCGTGACGGGAGGCTGACCCAACATGACCCTCAATACCGCTGAATCGCGCCGCGACCTGCTTGGCGATCCCTTCGTGCTCTATGGCGAGTCATTCGCCTCGCGCCTGCTGCTGGGCACCGCGCGCTATCCGTCTCCCGCCACCTTGCAGGCCGCGGTGGAAGTGGCGAAGCCTGCCATGCTGACGGTGGCGCTGCGCCGCCAGGGCGCGATCGGAGAAGGCGAGGGCGGCCAGGCCTTCTGGCAGATGCTCAGGTCGCTGGACGTGCCGGTATTGCCCAATACGGCCGGCTGCATGGCGCCGCAGGAAGCCATTACCACCGCCATGATGGCGCGCGAGGTGTTCGAGACCGACTGGATCAAGCTCGAGCTGGTTGGCGACGACTACACGCTGCAGCCCGATACGCTCAACCTGCCTGCCGTGGCCGAGACGCTGATCAAGGAAGGCTTCAAGGTGCTGCCGTATTGCACGGAAGACCTGGTGCTGTGCCGCCGGCTGCTTGATGTCGGCTGCCAGGCGCTGATGCCCTGGGCCGCGCCGATCGGCACCGGCAAGGGTGCCGTCAACCCGCACGCCATGCGCCTGCTGCGCGAACGGCTGCCGGATACGCCGCTGATCGTCGATGCCGGCCTTGGCCTGCCTTCGCATGCAGCCCAGGTACTGGAGTGGGGCTACGACGGCGTGCTGCTGAACACCGCCGTGGCGCAAGCCGCCTACCCGGTGAACATGGCCCGCGCTTTCGCGCTGGCCGTCGACGCCGGCCGCACCGCCTACCTGGCCGGCCCCATGCCCGAGCGCGACATCGCGCAGGCGAGCACACCGGTGGTGGGCATGCCGTTCTGGCACGCCGAAGGCGCGGAGGACCGCGCATGACGAGCCATGGTATCCAGGCCGGCGTCGACGCCGCGCTGCAGGACGCGCTGCTGGCGCGCTACGGCGCCACTTTCGGCAGCAACGAGAAAACGTGGCGCGTATGGACGCAGGCCGCCGTGCCCGCCGCGCTCGGCGATGCCGATGTGGTGCTGTTCGACGGCGAAGCCGACGCCGGCACGCTGGCGCGCATCGGCGCCGCCGGCGCCATCGCCATCGAAAGCGACCGTGAGGGCGGGCAATGGAGCGATACCGTGCGCTCGCCGATGGGCACCTGGGTGTTCAACGCCCATGCCGACGGCGACACCGCGCACTCGCCGGCCTTCGTGGCCGTGCTGCTGGCTTGCCTGGCACTGCATTTTCCCGCGCATGACGCACTCTGCCTGGCGCGCGCATGGCAGCCCGGCTCGCAGGAATGGCCGGTGGAATTCGCGCGATTCCCACGTGTGCGCCATGCCGCGCTGGTAGCGCCGGAGTTGCGCGTCGAGCCATTCGCGCCGTGCCCGCAGTTGGGCTTGTACGCGGTGGTGCCGAGTGCCGAGTGGATCGAGCGCCTGGTGCCGCTGGCGGTGCCTACGGTGCAGTTGCGCTTCAAGTCGGACGATGCGCAGGCCGTGCGCAGTGAAATCGGACGCGCTGCGAACGCCGCGCGTGGCAGCGCGTCGCGCCTGTTTATCAACGACCACTGGCGTGCGGCTATCGACTATCACGCCAGCCACGGCAACGACAGCGCGGCCAGCGGCATCTACGGCATCCACCTCGGCCAGGAAGATCTCGACGAAGCAGACCTCGATGCGCTACGCGCCTCCGGGCTGCGGCTTGGCGTGTCCACGCACGGCTATGCGGAGATGCTGCGCGTGGCGATGATCGGCCCGAGCTACCTGGCGCTGGGCGCGATCTTCCCGACCACCACCAAGGTGATGCCGACCGCGCCGCAGGGGCTGGGGCGCTTCCATGCATACGTCAGGCTGATGCAGCCCGTGGTGCCTTCGCTGGTGGGCATCGGAGGCGTTGACGCGGCACGGTTGCCGCAGGTGCTGGCCGCGGGCGTGGGCAGCGCTGCGGTGGTCCGCGCGATTACCGAGGCGGCGGATGTGCCGGCCGCGGTGGGCAATCTGCTGGGAATGTTCCCGGAGGCATGAATGCCTCCGGCCCCTAGGGTGGCCAGGCGGGAACCCGGGCCTGCCACCACCGCCATAACACCCATGCCACCTGCAGACGTCCGCCTTGCCACCCCGGCGGACATATCCGCTCTCCCCGCCATCGAACGCGCCGCCGCCGCGCTATTCCCCGCGGTTGACCTGCCACCGCCGCTGCGCGAGCAAGTCACCCCGATCGAAGGCTTCCGGCGCGCGCAGCGCGAGCGTCGCCTGTGGGTCGCCATCGCCCCCGACGGCACCCTCGCCGGCTTCGCGCTGGCCAGCCTGCATGGACATCACGCCTACCTCGACGAGATGGACGTGCATCCCATCCATGCCCGCCGCGGCTTCGGCCGCGCACTGGTGAACGCCGTAGCCGTTTCATTCCGTCAGCAGGGCGCGCAATCGCTTGGCCTTACCACGTTCAGCCACCTCCCGTGGAACGCACCGTTCTACGCGCGCCTCGGCTTTCGCCGGCTCGACGACACCGGCCTCTGCCCCCGGCTGGCCGCCGCGCTGACGCACGAGGCCAGGCTTGGCCTGCGGCAACGCATTGCCATGCGTCTGGTGCTGTAGGCGCCGCATTGCGTTACGATAGCGCCGTGTCATCCACCCCGGCGAACACCGTGATCTCGTCCCAGTTCATCAGCCGCGTCAGCCTGCGGCGCGACATCGTCGACAGCTTCGAGCGCCATCCCTTCTGCCTGCCGGCGGTGCGCACGCTGGACGCGATGGAGATGCATCGCTTCGGCGGCAACGGGCTCTACCTGCTCGACGAACCCGAGGCCGCGCTATCGCCGCAGCGGCAACTGGCGGTGCTGTCGCGCATCCACGATCTTGTGGAAGACGGCTCGCAGTTCATCATCGCCACGCATTCGCCGATCCTGATGGCCTATCGCAATGCGTGGATCAACACCTGCTCGCCGGACGGCGTGGCGCGGATCGACTATCAGGACACCGAGCACTTTCGCGTGACGCGCGATTTCCTGGCCAGTCCCGAGCGGATGCTGCGCGTGCTGCTCGATGGTGAGCCGGGCGAAGCGAAAGAGCCGACCTGAATGCTGCGCTGTCCCACGTTGGTCGCTTCCTTGTTGATGCTGCTTGTCACATTCAGTGCAGGGGATGCGCGCTGGATGGACGGCGTTGGTTTTCTTGACCGCGCGTTGCAGGGCGGTGCCCTTGTCTGGATATTCCTGTTTTGCTTGCTGGCCTACATTCCGCTGCTGGTGCTGGTTGCCAGCTACGCGCTGCGCGATCTGATGGCGCTCTATCTCTATAGAAACCGGCGCGCAGTCGTCAACCTGTTCTTGTTTGTCGTGATTCCGTCCATTGCGCTTTACCGCTTCAATGCGTGGTTCGTCCGGGAGATCCTGTAGGGCACAAGAGCGTGCGGTGAACGGCCAGCTCCGCGCCATGCGCATCGCGTTGGCGTTACCATTGCGGCCGGCGATGCCGTGGCCGAAGGCCGGGCCGTGATGGAATTCGCAGAACTCGAACAAGGAAACCCTGTTGTGGAAAGTCCCGCTCAGATTGTCCCGGTGGCGCCGGGCACGCCCGAGAAGCCCTACTTCGGCATCGACGTGCCGCTGATGCGCCATCTCGGCCTGCAGCCCGTGCAGATGGAAGCGGGCCTGTGCCGCACGCGCCTGCCGGTCAGCCCGTTCCTGGTCAACAGCCGGGGCGACGTACATGGCGGCACCTTGATGGCGACGCTGGATTTCACGCTCAGCGGCGCGGCGCGCTCGCATGCGCCGCTGGATACCGGCGTGATCACCATCGATATGTCCACGCACTTCCTGGCCGCCGCGCGCGGTGAACTGCACCTGGAAGCGCGCTGCATGCGGCGCGGCGCGCGCATCGCTTTTTGCGAAGGCGAAGTGAAGAATGCCGCCGGCGAGGTGGTGTGCGTGGCGCGCGCGGCTTTCAAGCTGGTGCCGCTGAGCAGCGGCGGCGACTGACGCTTCAGGCGTTGCCGCTGGCCGGACGGTAGACCTGGGCGAAGCGCGCCTGCTGGACGATGCCGTAGTCGTTCGGGGCGTACTGCATCAGCCAGTCGCCGGCCGCGCCATGCAGTACGTCGCCGCCGGTGGAGCGGGCAATGCTGAAGGCTTCGTTCATGCGTTTGGCGAGCACGACGCCCGGGATGTTCCGGTAGGCGCCGTCCTGGCCGTGCGTGCCGGCTTGCAGCGCTTCATACTTCGGGTCGAAACGCTCGCGCGATACGACCCAGCGGTCGCCGGTCGAGCCGGTAATGATGGCGTCGCCGGGCTGGTAGCGGTTGGGGCCTTCGAGGCTGATGAGTTCGCCGGGTTCCTTGGCGAAGGCTACCTGGACGACTTCGTGTTTTTGGTAGAGGGCCGCGGCGGGGTCGGTGCGCAGGTCGATGTGGGTCAGGGTGGGCATGGTGCGATAAGGGCCTGAAAGCTCAAAGTCAAAGTCAAAGTCAAAGGCAGTTTCACTCCCCTGCGGGGAGCGACCTACTTTCTTGTCTTGCCAAGAAAGTAGGCAAAGAAGGCGCGCCGGATGGGGCGACCCCCCTCGTGGTCAGGCAAAAAAGAGCGGCCGGGGGCCAAACTCACATCGCCTTAGGGCGATGCTCAAACATGGCCCCCTCTTTTCCGCTCTTTTTCACCTGACCACGAGGCGCCCCATACGGCCTCTAACACCGTCACGGCTCGCTTCGCTTCGCATTGGGGGGGCTGCTCGTGTTTCACCCCAGTACCCGCGGCGCAAAGCCGTGGTTCAGCGGCCCGTTGCCCGTCCCAAGCTCAAAGTCAGCGCCCGCCACGATCGCATCGGCCACAAAATCCAGCGCCACTTCCACCGCATCTTCCAGCGTATCGCCGCGCGCGAGTTGCGCCGCGATGGCCGCCGCCAGCGTGCAGCCGGTGCCATGCAGGTTGCGGGTGTCCACGCGTGGATGGGAGAACACGCGCACAGTGCCGTCGGCGCTCAGCAGCAGGTCGTCCAGGCCGGCATCTTCCGGATCCAAGTGCCCGCCCTTGAGCAGCACCGCCGGGCAGCCCAGCGCGGCCAGGTCGCGTGCCGCCTGCTCCATTTCGTCACGCCGGGTGATCTTGCGGCCCAGCAGATAGGACGCTTCCGGCAGGTTGGGCGTGACCAGCGCGGCGCGCGGGAACAGCAGGCCGACCATGGCCCGGGTGGTGGCGTCGTCCGCCAGCGTGGCCCCGGAGGTTGAAATCATCACGGGGTCCACCACCAGCCGGCGGATGCCGTGGCGGTCCAGCGCGGCGGCTACGGCTTCGACGATGGCCGCCGTGCCCAACATGCCGGTCTTGGCCGCATCCACCCCGATATCGCTGGCCACCGCGTCGATCTGCGCCGCCACCATGTCGGCCGGGATCGCGTGCACGCCGGTCACGCCCAGGGTGTTCTGGGCGGTGATGGCGGTGATCGCGCTCATGCCGAAGCAGCCCAGCGCGGCAAAGGTCTTGAGATCGGCCTGGATGCCGGCGCCGCCGCCCGAGTCGGAGCCGGCTATGGTCAGGGTGCGCGGGGGGCGGTGTGTCGTCTGGGTCATGTATCGGACGGGCGGCAAATAAAAAACGTGTTGGCGGCAATGCGCGGCGCCTTTTGGCAGGCTACAATACCGCCACTCCGAGGAGCGTTGCAACGAATGGACCCCATTGTGCCATTCGCCAGGCTCGGACTGTCTTCAACGGCGCTCGCTGATCCGTGGCACATACACGGAGGCGAGTCGACCTATCCGCCCGTTATGCAAAGTGGCTTTTTCCGCCACGGCATGGCGCGGCCGTATCCCCCGCACTTGTCCTTCGTCGCCACTCTTCATCGGAGTGAAACATGAACGCAGTGACTGACCTCAAGAACGACTACCTGGTGGCCGACATCAACCTCGCAGGCTGGGGCCGCAAGGAAATCGCCATCGCCGAGACCGAGATGCCCGGCCTGATGGCCATCCGCGACGAGTTCGCCGCCGCCCAGCCCCTGAAGGGCGCGCGCATCGCCGGCTCGCTGCACATGACCATCCAGACCGCCGTGCTGATCGAGACGCTGGCCGCACTCGGCGCCGACGTGCGCTGGGCTTCGTGCAACATCTTCTCGACCCAGGACCACGCTGCCGCGGCCATCGCCGCCTCGGGCACGCCGGTGTTCGCCTTCAAGGGCGAATCGCTGAAGGAATACTGGGACTTCACCCACCGCATCTTCGACTGGGCGGATGGCGGCACCCCCAACATGATCCTGGACGACGGCGGCGACGCCACGCTGCTGCTGCACCTGGGCGCCCGCGCCGAGAAGGACGCATCGCTGATCGCCAAGCCGGGCAGCGAGGAAGAAACCTTCCTGTTCGCCGCAATCAAGGAAAAGCTGGCCAAGGATCCGTCCTGGTACAGCCGCAACCTGGACGCCATCAAGGGCGTGACCGAGGAAACCACCACCGGCGTGCACCGCCTGTACCAGATGGCGCAAAAGGGCGAACTCAAGTTCCCCGCCATCAACGTCAACGACTCGGTGACCAAGAGCAAGTTCGACAACCTGTATGGCTGCCGTGAATCGCTGGTGGACGGCATCAAGCGCGCCACCGACGTGATGATCGCCGGCAAGGTCGCGCTGGTGGCGGGCTACGGCGACGTGGGCAAGGGCAGCGCGCAGGCACTGCGCGCCCTGTCGGCCCAGGTGTGGGTGACCGAAGTCGACCCAATCTGCGCACTGCAGGCCGCGATGGAAGGCTACCGCGTGGTGACCATGGAATACGCTGCCGACAAGGCCGACATCTTCGTCACCTGCACCGGCAACTACCACGTCATCACGCATGACCACATGGCCAAGATGAAGGACCAGGCCATCGTCTGCAACATCGGCCACTTCGACAACGAGATCGACATCGCCTCGCTGGAAAAGTACGAGTGGGACGAGATCAAGCCGCAGGTCGACCACGTGGTGTTCCCCGCGGTTGGCGATCAACCCAGCAAGAAGATCATCATCCTGGCCAAGGGCCGCCTGGTGAACCTGGGCTGCGGCACGGGCCACCCGTCGTACGTGATGAGCAGCTCGTTCGCCAACCAGACCATCGCCCAGATCGAACTGTGGCAGGAACGCGATAGCGGCAAGTACCCGGTCGGCGTCTACACGCTGCCCAAGCATCTGGACGAGAAGGTCGCGCGCCTGCAGCTGAAGAAGCTCAACGCGCAACTGTCCGAGCTGACCGAGCAGCAGGCAGCCTATATCGGCGTGAAGAAGGAAGGCCCGTACAAGGCCGATCACTACCGCTATTGATCCGCTGATCAGCTTTTGATCTGCCTCTGACCGATCCCCGGATCGTCAACCCGCGGCGTGCCCACGCCGCGGCGTCCTGCCCAGAATCCGTTTCACCCAAGCGAAGGAGTCGTCATGAGACTGTTGGCCGTCTGGATCATCAATGCCGCCGCGCTGTTCCTGGTGGGTAGCCTGATCGATGGGATTCATCTTGGCGGCTTCGGCTCGGCCATGATTGCCGCCCTGGTGCTCGGCCTGGTGAATACCTTGATCCGCCCGATCCTGGTGATCCTCACCTTGCCGGTGACGCTGCTGACGCTTGGCCTGTTTATCTTCGTGATCAACGCGCTGCTGTTCCTGTTCGTGGGCAAGCTGCTGGCCGGTTTCGTGGTCACCGGCTTTGGCGCGGCCTTGCTAGGCTCGATCCTCTACAGCGTGATCTCCTGGGCGCTGTCCAGCCTGCTGCTGGGCGAGCGCCGCAGCGCCTGACGCCTGCTGGCGTCCCATGCCAATTTTTCAGCGCGCCGCGCCATAGGCGGCGCGCCACCATCATGCAAGACCGCTACTTCAGCTTCGAATTCTTCCCGCCCAAGACGGCGGAGGGCGCCGAGAAGCTGCGCAACACGCGTGCGCAACTCGCTCCGCTGCATCCCAAGTTCATCTCGGTGACGTTCGGCGCCGGCGGCACCACCCAGCAGGGCACGCTGGATGCCGTGCTGGAAATCCAGCGCGAGGGCATCGAGGCCGCGCCGCACCTGTCGTGCGTGGGGTCCTCGCGCGAGAGCATCCGCGATATCCTCAAAACCTATCGCGATGGCGGCATCCGCCATATTGTGGCGCTGCGCGGCGACATGCCATCGGGCATGGGCGAGATCGGCGAGTTCCGCTTTGCCAATGAGCTGGTGGAATTCATCCGCGCCGAGACCGGCGACTGGTTCAATATCGAAGTGGCGGCCTATCCCGAGTACCACCCGCAGGCCAAGTCGCCGCGCCACGATCTCGAGAATTTCGTGCGCAAGGTCAAGGCCGGCGCCGACTCCGCCATCACCCAGTACTTCTTCAACGCCGACGCGTACTTCCGCTTCGTCGACGACGTGCGCGCCATGGGCGTGGAAGTGCCGATCGTGCCGGGCATCATGCCGATCACCAATTCCTCGCAGCTGATGCGCTTCTCCGAGATGTGCGGCGCCGAAGTGCCGCGCTGGGTGGCCAAGCGGCTGGAAGGCTTTGGCGACGACCGCGAATCGATCCGCGCCTTTGGCCTGGACGTGGTCACCGCGCTGTGCGAGCGTTTGCTGGCGGCCGGCGTACCGGGGCTGCATTTCTATACGCTCAACACGGCCAGCGCGACCAAGGCGATCTGGCAGCGCCTGAAGCTCTAAGGTATCTCTCAGCGCCAGACGCGATGCCACGCAGCCCCGATCCCTTCATCGACCATCTGCTCGAACTGATGGGGCCGCTGGCAGCGCGCATCGGGCCGATCACCTCGCGCCGCATGTTCGGCGGCCATGCCTTGTACTACGACGGCCTGGTGTTCGCGCTGGTCCTGGGCGGGCGCTGCTTCCTGAAAGTCGACGACAAGACGCGCGCGCGTTTCGAGGCAGAGGGCGGCGAGCCGTTCCGCTATAACCGTGCCGGGCGCGAGATCGCCATGCTTCACTACCTGAGCGCGCCGCCGGCCTGCCTGGAGTCGGCCGAGGCCATGACGGCCTGGGCGCGGCTGTCGGTGGAATCCACCCTGCGGCTGGCCAACCAGGCCGGCTGAACGCCGGACCGGAACCCATTCCGGCGCCCGGCCGCGCGGTGGCATACTTTGGCTCATGGCCACCGCAGTCACCGCTACGTTTCGTTTTTACGAGGAACTGAACGACTTCCTGCCGCGTGCGCAGCGCGGGCTGGACTGCGTTTGCGCCTGCGCGCGCGCCGCCACCGTCAAGCACATGATCGAGGCGCTGGGGGTACCGCACACCGAGGTCGAGCTGATCCTGGTGAACGGCGAATCATGTGGATTCGAGCGCCCGCTGCAGGATGGCGACCGCGTGTCCGTTTATCCCAAGTTCGAAGCCTTCGACGTCACACCGCTGCTGCGCGTGCGCGGCGAGCCGCTACGCACCACGTGCTTCGTTGCCGACGCCCATCTGGGCGGGCTGGCCCACCTGCTGCGGCTGACCGGCTTCGACACCCTCTACGACAACCATTTCGCCGATAGCGAGATCGAGGCCATCGCCATGCGTGAGGGACGCATCGTGCTCACGCGCGACCGCGAGCTGCTCAAGCGCCGCGGCGTCACCCACGGCTGCTATGTGCGCGCCATCAAGGCCACGCCGCAGTTGCGCGAGATCTTCGCGCGGCTGGACCTGGCCCGCAGCGCGCGGCCGTTCTCGCTGTGTCTGGATTGCAATGTGCCGCTGCGGTCGATCGGCAAGGCCGAGGTGGATGGCCGCGTGCCGGCGGGCGTGTTTGCGCGGCAGGAGCGGTTTGTGACTTGCGGGTGCTGTCAGAGGGTGTTTTGGGAGGGGTCGCATTGGCGGCATATGAGGGATTTGGTGGATGAGTTGGTGCCTGCGGGGCGGATTTAGTTGGTGGCTTGTTTGTTTGATCGGCGATGGCCTTTGGACCCAAGAGCCTTACAAACATCCCCCTGTGGGGTTGGTCNNGACCAACCCCACAGGGGGATGTCGTACGGCCCGTTGGGCGCAAGAGCCACCGCCGCTCAAAGAAACCGCGACCACCCCCACAGTAAGACACATCCCCAATCCCTCAAAACACCCCCCCCTCACTAACCACCCAATCCATCGGCAAATCATGCTCCTGCGGCTCCAACGCAATCCGGCAGGCCTCGTGCCCGATGCCGATCGCAACCGGCGCGTTCCCGCCGGCAGCCAGCGCCGCCAGCGTGCGGTCATAGAACCCGCCCCCATAGCCCAGGCGGAACTTATTCGCGCTGAAACCGACACATGGAATCAGCAGGGCGTCTGGCAGCAAGGGCGGCGTGCCGTCGGGCACGGGAATGCCGTAATGCCCGGCAATCATCGGCGTAGCCGGCTCCCACAGGTGGAAATCCAGCGGCGAGCCCGGCCGGCTTACCACCGGCAGGGCCGCTTGCCGCCCGGGGGCGCTGGCCAGCCAGCGCGAGACCACGGCACGGGCGTCGAACTCTTGCTGGATTGGCCAGTAGAAGCCCAGGCGATGCACGGGCAGGCGCTCCAGCAGTGCGCTCAGCGTGGCTTCGATGCCGGCATCTGCGGCGCTGCGCTGTGGCAATGCGCCGCGCAGCGCCAGCAGCTGGCGGCGCAGCGCCGCTCGCTGCACGCCGGGATCAGGCTTTCCGGGCTCGCCGGAGGGGCCGCGAACGTCGTCGCTTGGCATGGCTGCGTGGGATAATGTCTGTGGTTGACCAAACATTGCACGGTCGGACGAGCGCCCTCGAATGGGGTTGCCCGACCGTCACAACAAGGAAGAAGAATGCCGAAGGGAGTATATCCGCAGCGTGCGGCCAAGGCCGCCCTGGCGGCAATCGCGTGCGCACTGCTCGCCACGCCGGTATTTGCGCAGAAGAAGCCCCAGCCGCAACCGCAACCGCAGTCGCTCACCATCCCGAGCAACCCCGACGACGCTTTCGTGGCGCTGCGCGAAGCCGCACGCAAGAACGACGTGGTCCGCGCCGACGCCATCTCGGCCACCCTGGTGGACTACCCGATCTCGTCCTACGTCGAGTACTTCCGCATCAAGCCGCAGATGTTCGACGCCAGCGGCCTGGCCCGCATCGACGCCCCCGACGACCAGGTGCGCGCTTTCCTGCAGCGCTACAAGGGCGAGGCCATTGCCGACCGCATGCGCAATGACTGGCTGCTGGTGTTGGGCAAGAAGCGCGACTGGGCCAATTTCGACGTCGAATACCCGCAGTTCGTGCTCAAGGACGATACGCAGGTCGAGTGCTATGCGCTGTTGTCGCGTGCGCTCAAGGGCCAGAACGTGGCGGCGGATGCACGCCCCGCGCTGAGCGATCCGAGGTACTACGGCGAAGGCTGTGTCGACCTGATCGGCTACCTGGCGCAAAGCCGTCAGATCGAGCCCAGCGACGTGGCCTTCCAGGCGCGCCAGGCGCTCGAGCAGAACTATGTGACGCTGGCCGAGCGCATCGCCGCCACCGCGCCCGAAACGCGCGGCGACAGCAACACGCTCGCCACCGTGGTCAAGATGGCGCGCAACGATCCCGCCCAGGCCGCGGCCTACCTGAGCTCCAACGCCGGCAGCCTGTCGCGCGACGAGCAGGGCGCCGGCTGGGGCGTGATCGGCCAGTTCGCGGCTAAGAAGCTGGCGCCCGAAGCCGCCGGCTACTACCGCCGCCAGATCGACCAGGGCGGCAACCAGTGGCTGTCCGACGAAACCCAGGAGTGGCGCGTGCGCGCCGCGCTGCGCCAGGGCGACTGGAAGCAGGTGCGCCAGGCGGTGGAACTGATGCGCCCCGAACTGCGCGCCAAGGATCCGGCCTGGACCTACTGGTACGGCCGCGCGCTCAAGGCGGATAACCGCGGCGCCGAGGCCGAGAAGCAGTTCCAGTCGATTGCCGGCCAGTTCAACTTCTACGGCCAGCTGGCCAGCGAGGAACTGGGCAATCGCATCGTGCTGCCGCCCCGCACCCAGGTCAGCGATGCCGAGGTCAACGCCATGCGCACCCGCCCGGGCTTCCTGCGGGCGCAGAAGTTCTACGATCTCAACCTGCGCTTCGAGGGCAACCGCGAGTGGAACTGGGAGCTGCGCGGCATGACTGACCGCCAGTTGCTGGCCGCCGCCGACTACGCCCGCCGCATCGAGCTGCTGGACCGCGCCGTCAACACTGCCGACCGCACCCAGGCCGAGCACGATTTCTCGCTGCGCTTCCTGATGCCGTACCGCGACATCATGCAGCGTGCCACCGACGAAGTGGGCCTGGACATGGCATGGGCCTACGGCCTGGTGCGCCAGGAATCGCGCTTCATCATGAACGCGCGCTCCTCGGCGGGCGCCCACGGGCTGATGCAGGTGATGCCGGCCACCGCCAAGTGGGTCGCACGCAAGATCGGCATGTCGGACTTCTCGCCGTCGATGATGAGCGATCCCAATGTCAACATCATGCTTGGCACCAACTACATGAGCATGGTCTTTACCGACCTGGACAGCTCCTGGACGCTGGCATCGGCCGCCTACAACGCGGGTCCTGGCCGACCCAAGAGCTGGCGCTCCAGCCTGCAGCGCCAGGTCGAGGGCGCGATCTTCGCCGAGACCATTCCTTTTTCGGAGACCCGGACCTACGTCAAGAATGTGCTGTCCAACGCCACGTACTATGCTGCATTGATGAGCGACCGGCCGCAGTCGCTCAAGGATCGCCTGGGCACGGTGGCACCGTCGCAGGTCACCACTACCAGCCTGCCCTGAGCCTTTGGGGGCGGGCGGTCTGCCGGCCAATGCGGTTGCCGGTGCGTTCACCAGCCCTGGGGAACGCGCCAGTCATGCCTTGCCACGGAGAAATCCATGCAGATCAGCAATGTTCTAGTGATCGGAGGGGCCGGCTTCGTCGGCAGTCATCTGGTAGCCCGGCTGGCAGGCGTTGCCACCGCGTCGGCCACGCCGCTGGAGCCCGGCACCGTCGTGGAGCCGTCCCTCGACCCTGAACGCATCGTGGCCGCCACCCGCGACGCGGAGCACGCACAGCACCTGCTGCTGCTGCCACGGGTGGAGGTGACCGAGCTGGACGTGAGAAACGATGTCGCGCTGGACGCGGCCATCGGCACGCTCGGCACCGAAGGCATCGTGGTCAACCTGATCGGGATTCTCCACGGCGAACGAGCCGAACCCTACGGCGAGGCTTTCGCCTTTGCGCATGTGGAGGTGCCGCGGCGCATCGTGGAATCCTGCAGGCGCACCGGTGTCCGCAGGCTGTTGCACATGAGCGCGCTGGGCGCCGACAGCTCGGGCCCGTCGATGTACCTGCGCAGCAAGGGCGACGGCGAGCGCGTCGTGCGCGACAGCGGCCTGGACTGGACCATCTTCCGGCCGTCCGTGATCTTCGGCCCCGACGATCATTTCCTCAATCTCTTCGCCCAGATGCAGCAACTGGCGCCGGTGGTGCCGCTGGCCTGCGCGCAGGCGAAATTCCAGCCGGTGTACGTGGAGGACGTGGCGCAGGCCTTCGTCAACGCCATGGCCGCGCCGGCTACCATCGGCCGTGCCTACGACCTGGCGGGACCGCAGGTCTATACGCTGGAGGAGCTGGTGCGCTATGCCGGCCGCGCCAGCGGCCACCCGCGCCCGGTCCTGCACCTGCCTGACGCGCTCGCGCGCGTGCAGGCGGCCATGCTGGAACATTTGCCGGGCGCGCCGGTGATGTCGCGCGACAACCTCGACTCCATGCGGCTCGACAACGTCATGCACGGGCCTATCGCGCCCGAACTTGGCCTGCGCCAGCCGGTGGGGCTCGAAGTGGTGATGACCGACGTGCTGGCGGGCCGTGGGCACGAGAGCTATATGCAGGTTCTGCGGCGTAGCGTATATCGCTGAGCCATCAGCCGCCCGGCGCGGCCGGGCGCAGGTTGACCAGGCACCCGGCCAGGCCGCCCGCTTGTGACCTGGATTCACATCGCTGCGAGCGTAATTCGCTTTGAGGGGCTCGGCGCGGCTGGCTACAATGGTTCGTTCGCCGGCGCGCTGTCCCGCCCGCCCCATCGCGTGGCGGTTTGCCCCGGCCTCACTCTCCCCCATGTTTCCTGCAAGGATTTCGCGATGAAGCTCGTCATCGGCAACAAGAACTACTCGTCCTGGTCGCTGCGCCCCTGGTTGCTGATGCAGCATGCCGGCATCGCCTTCGAGGAAATCAAGGTGCGCCTGTTCGCGCCGGGGTTTGAGGAAGCCATCGCGCAGCACTCGCCCACGGGCAAGGTGCCGGTGCTGGTCGATGGCGACATCACCGTGTGGGATACGCTGTCGATCGCCGAATACCTGGCCGAATCCTTCCCCGAGAAGCAGCTGTGGCCGGCCGACCGCGCGCAGCGGGCGTACGCGCGCTCGATCTGCGCCGAGATGCATTCGAGTTTCGGTAACCTGCGCAGCCAGTTGCCGATGAACGTCACCGCGGTGCTGCCGGGCCGCGGCTGGAACGTAGCGGTGCAGCGCGATGTCAGCCGCATCGCCACGATCTGGTCCGAGCTGCGCGCGCGCCATGCCGCCGACGGTCCGTTCCTGTTCGGCACCTTCACCATTGCCGATGCGTACTTCGCGCCGGTGGTCAGCCGCTTTGCCACCTATGGCATCCACGTGCCCGATGCGGCCAAGCAATACGCGGACTTCATTCTCGCGCTGCCGGCCATGCAGGCCTGGATCGCCGATGCGCGCGAAGAGCGCGATTTCCTGGCCTCCGACGAACCCTACCGGCTGACCCCCGATCGCGCCGACGCGATCGTGATCAACCATTGAGCATGTCCATGCAGGTGTATGCCGTAGGCGGTGCCATCCGCGACGCCCTGCTGGGCCAGCCCAGCCAGGACCGCGACTACGTCGTGGTGGGCGCGACCCCGGCCGAGATGGAAGCCGCCGGCTACAAGCCGGTGGGCAAGGATTTCCCGGTCTTTCTCCATCCCCGGACCAGGGAGGAGTACGCGCTCGCCCGCACCGAGCGCAAGACCGCGGCGGGTTACAAGGGCTTTGCCTTCTACTGCTCGCCGGACGTGACGCTGGAAGACGACCTGGTGCGGCGCGACCTCACCATCAACGCCATGGCGCAGGCGGTGGACGACGACGGCGCGCTCGCCGGCCCCGTGATCGATCCCTACGGCGGACAGCGCGACCTTGCCGCGCGGCAGTTCCGTCACGTATCGGACGCCTTTGCCGAAGATCCGGTGCGGATCCTGCGCGTGGCGCGCTTTGCCGCGCGTTTCGTCGATTTCACCGTGGCGCCCGAGACACTGGTGCTGATGCAGCGGATGGTGGAGGCAGGCGAGGTCGACGCGCTGGTGGCCGAGCGCGTCTGGCAGGAACTCGCGCGCGGCCTGATGGAGGCGCGGCCCTCGCGCATGTTCGAGGTGCTGCGCGAATGCGGCGCGCTGGCGCGCCTGCTGCCCGAGCTGGACCGGCTGTGGGGCGTGCCGCAGCGCGCCGATTACCATCCCGAGGTGGATACCGGCGTGCACGTGATGATGGTGGTGGATACCGCCGCCGCGATGGGAGGCTCGCTGGCGGTGCGCTTTGCCGCGTTGATGCATGACCTGGGCAAAGGCACTACGCCGGATGATGTGCTGCCGCGCCATCTCGGGCATGAGCAGCGCAGCGTGGAATTGCTCGAAGCCGTCTGCAAGCGCCTGCGCGTGCCGACCGACTGCCGCGATCTGGCGGTGGTGGTGGCGCGTGAGCACGGCAATATCCATCGTTCGGAGGCGTTCGGCGCGGCGGCATTGACGCGCCTGCTGGAGCGTTGCGATGCGCTGCGCAAGCCGGGGCGTTTTGCGCAAGCGCTGCAGGCATGCGAGGCCGACGCGCGCGGGCGGCTCGGGTTCGAGGACCGGGAGTATCCGCAGACGGCGCGGTTATTGATGGCCCTGGAGGCGGCGGCTTCGGTGGATGCGGGGGCGGTGGCGCGGGAGTGCGCTGACAACTTCAGCCTGATCAAGGATCGCGTGCACGCGGCGCGGGTGGCGGCGGTGGCGGCGCGGCTGGGAGAGTAGGGGGCCGCTACAGCAGCTTCCCTACCAGCAACGCCACCATCGACAACAAGATTGTCGAAGCAAACGGCAACACAAATTCCCGTCCGAACAGCCGGAACCGCAGATCTCCCGGCAGCCGGCCCAGCCCCAGCTTTTGCAGCCACGGCAGCGCCGCCGATAGCACGATAACGGCCAGGAAGATGGTGAAAGTCCAGCGCAGCATGTTGACGTGCCTGAGGTGAAGTGTCCGGACTATAGCGCGTGGCTGCGGTCGCCGCGCGCGAATCCCGCCAGCGGCAGCGCCGCATCGAAGTCGCGGGTCAGCGCGATGACCTTGAACAGTTCGCCCATTTCGGCCTCGGACAGCAGCTTTTGCACCGCATTGGCCGCAGGCAGGAAATTGCGCGTGTCGTTGGGGTCCAGCGCCATCAGCAACTCGGTGATGCCGGCATTCATCAGGAAGCGCGCCTGCGAGGCGAAGCCGGCGACGGTCAGCCCGGCATCGGCGGCGGCGTGGGCGATACCGCTGAAGTTGACGTGGGCGGTGATGTCCTGCAGGCCGGGGTAGAGGAAGGGATCCGGGTGGGCGTGATGGCGGTAGTGGCACATCAGCGTGCCGCCGACCCGCTGCGGATGGTAATACTCCGCGGCGGGAAAACCGTAGTCGATCAGGAATACCGCGCCACGCGTCAGCATCGTACCCACCGCCCGCATGAAGCCCTCCGCCTCGGCGTGGGTTTCGGTGACGATGTCGTGGTCGCCGGGCACGGCGTGCAGCGCTTCGGGCAGGGCGTCGGCCGCCACCGGGCGGTCGGAAAAGACAAAGGCGGCGTCCGTTTCACCGGCATCGTCGTCCCGGCGGGCTACGCCGCGCTCCAGCCAGCGGCCATGGCTGCGGGCAAACAGCCGCACCGGCATGGCATCGAGCACTTCATTGCCGACGACGATCCCTTCGAAATGTCCGGGCAGCGTATCCAGCCAGCTCACGCGCGGCGCCAGGTGCGGGGCGCGTTCGGCCAGCGTGGCCTGCTGGCGCGCGCGCAGCTCGCCGGACAGTTCGACGATGGCGTAGCGCTCAGGCAACTGGCCTCCCTGCTCCAGGGCCAGCAACAGGTCGGCGGCGAGCCGGCCGGTGCCGGCGCCGAATTCCAGCATCTGCGACAAGCCCTGCGCCAGCAGCGGCGCGAACTGGCGCGCGAGCGTGCGGGCGAAGAACGGGCTCAGTTCGGGGGCGGTGATGAAGTCGCTGCCGTCGCGCGCGTCGCGGCCGAACTTGGCGGCGCCGCCGCTGTAGTAGCCCAGGCCGGGCGCATATAGCGCAAGCGCCATATAACGGTCGAAACCGAGCCAGCCGCCTGCGTCGTCGATGGCCTGGCCGATGTGCGCGGTCAGCGCGGCGGACGCCGAGAGTGCGTCCGCGGGGGGAAGGGGTAAACTAGCGCCTTTGTGCATACCGCGATTGTAGCAATGCCAGCTTCCGAATCTCCTGACTCCGCATCGCCTGCCGGCGCCACCGCCGCATCAGCCTCCGCTACCCCCGCGCGCGGCGTTGCGCTCGTGACCGGCGCCGCGCGCCGGCTCGGGCGCGTGATCGCGCTGGAACTGGCCGCCCGCGGCTGGGACGTGGCGGTCCACTGCCACCGCTCGCTGGCCGAGGCCGAGGCGCTGGCCGGGCAGATCCGCGCCGGCGGCCGCCGGGCGGCGGTGCTGCAGGCTGACCTGGCCGACGAGGCGTCCACAGCCAGACTGATCGCTGCCTGCAGCGAAGCGCTTGGCGTGCCGACCTGCCTGGTCAACAATGCCTCGCTGTTCCAATACGACGTGGCGACCAGTTTTTCCTATGCCTCGCTCGACACGCATATGCGCACCAATGTGGCCGCGCCGCTGCTGCTAGCGCGCGAAATGCATCGGGCGCTGTCGGACAAGCAGCGCGGCGTGGTGATCAACCTGCTCGACCAGAAGCTGGACAACCTCAATCCGGATTTCCTGTCGTACACGCTGTCCAAGGCGGCGCTGCAGACCGCCACGGTACAACTGGCCCAGGCCCTGGCGCCGAAGTTGCGCGTGGTGGGCGTGGCGCCGGGCATCACCATGGTTTCGGGCGACCAGTCGAGCCCCGGCTTCAAGCGCGCCCACCGCATGACGCCGCTGGGCCAGTCGTCCACTCCCGAGGACATCGCGCAGGCCGTGGCCTACCTGGCCGAGGCGCGCGCCGTGACCGGCACCACGCTTTACGTCGACGGCGGCCAGCACCTGATGCCGCTCGCGCGCGACGTGATGTTCCTGACCGAATGACGTATCCGGCGCGCGTCCCAGACCGCGCGCCTTTTCCTAATTTTTCCCCTCTCTCCATCATGACCATGCTCGCCGCCCTCACACACCCCAGCCTGCAGGACTGCCGCCGCATGTTCCTGCGCAACTACGAAGTGCAGATCAATATCGGCGTGCACGAATTCGAGAAAAAAGGCGAGCAGCGCGTGCTGATCAATATCGACCTGTTCGTGCCGCTGGCCCAGAGCACGCCGCACGACGACAAGCTGCAGGAAGTGGTGGACTATGACTTCATGCGCAACACCGTGGCCGAGCGCATGGCGCAAGGCCACGTCCACCTGCAGGAAACGCTGTGCGACGACGTGGCGCGCGCCATGCTCAAGCACCCCAAGGTGCGCGCCGTGCGCGTATCGACCGAAAAGCCGGATGTCTACCCGGACTGCGATTCCGTCGGCGTCGAGGTTTTCCATATCAAGAGCGAGTAAGCCGGCCGGCGCGGGGAGGCCGGCCACGGTAAAATAGTAGGTTGTCCGGCCCCGGCAGCCTGCATGTGATGCAACTGCCGCACTGCGCGCCGCTTCGCCCCTTTGCTTTGTTGTCTCCGTCGCCCTATTGCCATGACCGCCACCACGCATTCCAAGAACTTCTTCCGCCTGGAGACCTATCTCCAGTCGCAGACGGGCCGTGCCATCGGCGATTTCAAGATGATCGAGGATGGCGACACGGTGTTGGTGTGCCTGTCTGGCGGCAAGGACTCGTACACCATGCTGTCGGTGCTGATGGCGCTGCAGAAGCGCGCGCCGGTCAAGTTCAAGCTGATCGCGATGAACCTTGACCAGAAGCAGCCGGGCTTCCCCGCGCATATCCTGCCCGCCTACCTGAAATCGGTGGGGGTGGAATATGTGATCGTCGACGCGGATACCTATTCCATCGTCAAGGAGAAGGTGCCCGAGGGCAAGACCACCTGCTCGCTGTGCTCGCGGCTGCGCCGTGGCGTGATCTATCGCACCGCCAAGGAACTGGGCGCCAACAAGATCGCGCTGGGCCACCACCGCGACGACATCATCCAGACCTTTTTCCTGAACCTGTTCTTCGGCGGCAAGATGAAGGCGATGCCGCCCAAGCTGGCCACCGACGACGGCCAGCATATCGTGATCCGTCCGCTGGCCTATTGCCCGGAAAAGGACATCGCCGCCTACGCGCGCGCCATGGAGTACCCCATTATTCCGTGCAATCTGTGCGGTTCGCAGGAGAACCTGCAGCGCAAGAAGGTCAAGGAGATGCTGGTCGAGTGGGAGCGGCAGAATCCGGGCCGCACCGACAATATCTTTGCCGCGCTGCGTAGCGTCGTGCCTTCGCATCTGGCAGATACGGATTTGTTTGACTTCAATGGGCTGGCTACCGGGTTGGCGAAGGTGGATGAGGCCGCGCTGTTTGGCGAGACCACCTTTTCGCAGCAGCCGTTGGTTTTTGCTGGCGGGATGGAGGAGAACAAGTTGGAGTTTGTTAGGTTTGAGAAGGGGGTGGTGGGTGGGGCTGTCGTTGAGTGAGGGTTTGTTGTTGGTTGCAACTGCAACTGCTTAACGTCAAAGTCAACGTCAAAGGCTTAAAGTCAAAGG